>CAJYHS010000001.1 GCA_913774715.1 uncultured Siphonobacter sp.
TACCGAACTTACCTGACGTTTGGCCGAGACTGGTTCAATCGTCAGGTAATCTCCTTTAAGCCGTGCGTAATTCAGTCCTATTTTTTTCAGTGGTGTGTGGTCTGCTGAGCTTCCATGGGGCATGGGCTCAGAGTAATAAACCCGTTAAAAAACAGCCGCCCGTGTGGCTGAACGAAAAGCAGCAGTTATCCTACACGCCGGATGAACGGGGTAATCGCATTCCTGATTTTTCGTATGCGGGTTACAAAGCGGCGGCAGAAGCAATTCCGCACATACCCATTAAAGTTCGGGTTCCCGCTAAAAAAGGCGATGCGACGCTCCGCATTCAGTCGGCTATTGACTATGTATCGGCTTTGCCCTTGGATAAAGACGGTTTTCGCGGAGCGGTATTACTGGAAAAAGGCGTATTCGAGATTTTGGGAAGCCTGAAAATCAGAGCTTCCGGTGTTGTATTACGAGGGAGCGGAATTCAGGCCACCACCATTCTGGGAGCAGGCTTAAGTCGGGAAGATGTGCTTCTGATTGCCGGAAAAAGTGGTATTTACCTGGAAAAAGCAGCAAAAATTACGGATGCTTACGTGCCCGTCAATGCTCTGAAAATTCACGTAGAAGGGAACTATAAAGTAGGAGACGAAATACGCATTCAGCGGCCTTCCACCAAAGAATGGATTCAAGCCCTGGGCACCGATCATTTTGGCGGAGGGGTAACGACTCTGGGCTGGAAACCCGGTCAGCGGGATGTGTTCTGGTATCGGAAAGTAACGGCGGTGCAGGGTAACGAACTAACATTGGATGCTCCGATAACTACCGCTTTGGATGAAAACTACGGCGGGGGCCTCCTTAGCCGATTGGAATGGAAGGGTAAAATCCGTCAGTCGGGCCTTGAAAATCTGCGGATTGAATCAACCTATGATCTGAAAAATCCGAAAGACGAAGACCACCGCTGGGGTGGCGTTACCTTCGAAAACATTGAGGATGCCTGGGTCAGACAAGTTGATTTTGTGCATCTGGCGGGTTCAGCCGTGAACATTCAGGAAACGGGCCGCCGCATTACCGTGGAAGATTGTCGTTCGCTGGAGCCCATTTCCGAAATCGGCGGCGAACGTCGCTATACCTTTTATACCAAAGGCCAGCAGACCTTATTTCAGCGACTCTATTCGGAGTACGGATACCATGACTTTGCCGTTGGTTTTTGTGCCGCCGGGCCAAATGCCTTTGTGCAGTGCGAAGCTCACGTACCCTACAGTTTCAGCGGTGGTGTAGACAGCTGGGCTTCAGGCGTTTTGTTTGACATTGTGAACAGCGACGGGAACGCCTTGCGATTCGGTAATCTGGGGCAGGACGGGCAGGGAGCCGGTTATAATGCTGCCAGCAGTGTGTTCTGGCAATGTTCCGCGGCCATGGTTCAGTGCGATCAGCCCGCAACGGCTCAAAACTGGGCCTTTGGCACCTGGGCACAGTTTCAGGGTAATGGACTTTGGGATCAGTCCAATGAACATATTAATCCGCGAAGTTTATATTATGCTCAGCGGAAGGATCGGCTGAGTTTAGGTGTTGATAATCAGATTATGGCCGTTCCTACGGAAGCATCGAGTAGTCCGAAAGCAGAAGTGGCGATGGAGTTAACCAAAGCCGCCCTTCAGCCCGCCGAAACCTTATCCGATTTCATTGCTTCAGCCGCTCAGAAGCGTGCTATATCAACTCAGAATCAGGTTCAGACGATTGATCAAATCGGCATTATCACGCCGAAAACTCCCGCTAAAGCCGGGGTAATGCAGGTAAAGGAAGGTATATTGGTTCGGGGAAATGAACTGGTAACCGGTCGTCGGCAGGAAGTTCCCTGGTGGAATGGGAATGCTCGGGTGTATGGGGCACCTAATGCCAAACCGCACATTACCCGCTTCGTTCCGGGCCGTACGGGAACGGGCTGGACGGATGATTTACAGAGTGTTACTGATTCCATGAAAAGTCAGAATGTAGTAGCTCTGGATCATAACTATGGACTCTGGTACGATCGTCGCCGGGACGATCACGAGCGGATTCGCCGCATGGATGGCGACGTTTGGGGACCTTTCTATGAGTTACCCTTTGCCCGCAGTGGACAACAAACGGCCTGGGATGGTCTGAGTAAATACGATCTGACGAAGTACAACCAGTGGTACTGGAATCGCCTGAAACAATTTGCTGATCTGGCCGATCAGAAAGGTTTACTACTGATCCATGAGCAGTATTTTCAGCATAATATCATCGAAGCGGGAGCTCATTACGCGGATTTTCCCTGGCGTCCGGCTAATAACATCAACCAGACTGGCTTCCCCGAGCCCGTGCCTTATGCGGGGGACAAACGAATTTTCATGGCCGAGCAATTTTATGATGTGTCGCATCCCGTTCGCCGCAAACTGCACCGAGCGTATATCCGTAAAAGTCTGGAAAATTTCACGGGTAACTCAGGTGTGATTCAGCTCATCGGGGCTGAATACACAGGGCCACTGGCCTTCGTACAGTTCTGGATTGATACCATTAAAGAATGGGAAAAGGAAGCGGGTAAGCAGGTGTTAATTGGTTTGAGTACCACCAAAGACGTGCAGGATGCTCTGCTGAAAGATCCCAAGCGAGCCGACGCCGTGGACCTCATCGACATTAAATACTGGCATTACCAGGCCGACGGCTCGGCGTATGCACCCGAGGGCGGACAAAATCTGGCTCCCCGTCAGCACGCCCGTTTGCTGAAACCCAAGCGTAGCTCCTTCGAACAGGTGTATCGGGCCGTGAGTGAGTACCGCCAGAAGTATCCAGGCAAGGCCGTTACTTACGCAGCTGATGGTTTTGAGGGTATGGGCTGGGCTGTGTTCATGGCGGGTGGTTCTTTACCAAACATACCATTCGTCAACCCTGAATTTTTAAAAGCAGCCAGTCAGATGAAGCGAATAGAGTTACCCGGAACCCCAGCGAATCAATATGCTTTGGGCAACCCGACGAAAGGGTACATCATCTATAATGGCTCAGGTGAAAACGTTTCGTTACCCGAATCCAAAGAGGCTACCGTTCAGATTATTGAGGCTAAATCAGGATCCATTCGTAACCAAACGAAAGTATCGGGTGGAATGGTCACTTCCAAGGCTGGCGAAGTGATCTGGATTCAGTATTAATCAATGTATTAGTCTGGTTACTTAATATTCTGTCCTGAAATACTCTAACATAGGATCGAAATGACTTATAGATATTATTTCGTTTATCTTCGATATTTTGTTTAATTTTTCTTTTTGGATTTGTTTTTGTTACCATTGTATTTATCTTTAAGCCATAATTGAGTTGGGAACGCTTCCTGAAAGCGGGATACAGGTTTTGAAAACTTATGTTTGTATCTTTCGACTGCTGATTAAGCTTTGAATTAGTCAGTGAATGGCAAAACCTGTAACATTTCAACCGATATGCTGGCTAATCAACGAAGAGATAAAATACTTGAATTACTGAAAGAGGATGGCTCGGCCAAAGTTATTGATCTATCGAAGCTTTTTAAAGTAACCGAAGTAACCATCCGGCAGGATCTGGAGAAACTGGAAAAAGACGGACTGGTCATTCGGGAACACGGCGGAGCTTTCCTGAAAAATGTCGAGAATCAGGTTCGTACGTTTTCGCTCGGTAATCAGGAACACATTGATAAAAAGGAACTGATTGCCCGGAAATGTCTGGAATACATCGAAAGTGGCGACACCATTATCCTGGATTCAGGTTCTACCACTACCGAAATTGCCAAGCAGCTGAAAGGCATTAAGAACCTGACTGTCATTACTAATGCTCTGAATATTGCCCTGATGTTAGGAGCCGAACCGGGCATTGAAGTCATTATGACGGGCGGAGAATTCAAACCACCTACCTTATCCTTAACCGGACAGAAAGCGGCGGACTTTTTCAAAGGTCTGAACGTGCAGAAACTGTTTCTGGCTACGGCGGGTATTTCGCTGAAATCGGGATTAACCTATCCTAGTATCAGTGATCTGGTGGTAAAAAAAGCCATGATCGACGCGGCAGACACGACCTATCTGGTGGCTGATTCTACGAAAATGGGTAAAAGTGCATTCGCCAGTTTGGGAGCTTTATCGCTCATCAATTACATCATTACCGATGATGGAATCGAAGAAAAACACAAGCAGGTTTTCCACGATAATGAGATCGAATTGATTATCGCTTAAGTCCCTGAATATTACTGTTTACTAATAAACTGAATGCCTGCGAAGGCATTCGGGAAGAAGAATAATGTCCTTTCGAAACGAAAAAAGTGACAGTCATGGCTGGTGTCTTCAGTAGCCATACCTACTAGTAACGTTTTACCTCGAACGTATTTTACTAACAACGTAGCATGAAATATACCTTAGGAGTTATTATCGGTAACCGTGATTTTTTCCCTGATTCACTGGTAGCTGATGCCCGAGTGGAAGTTCTGGAAGTTCTTAAGCAGTTGAATATCAATCCGATTATTTTAAATACGGAAGAAACTAAGTTAGGTGGTGTCGAAACGTTTCAGGAAGCCCGGCGGTGTGCGGATTTATTCAAAAAACACGCGGATGAAATCATGGGCGTGCTGGTGGTATTACCCAATTTCGGAGACGAACGCGGCATTGCCGAAACACTGAAACTGGCCAATCTGAATGTTCCGGTATTGATTCAGGCTTATCCTGATGATCTTGACAAACTGGATGTAGCCCGTCGCCGGGATGCCTGGTGCGGCAAAATTTCTGCCTGTAATAATCTGTATCAGTTTGGTATTAAATATACACTGACTACCAAGCATGTCGTTCGTCCCGCCGATCTGAGTTTTCAGAAGGATCTGCTTGATTTTGTGGGTGTTTGCCGGGTAGTCAAAGGATTACGCAAAGTAAGAATTGGAGCCATTGGTGCCCGCCCCGGCGGATTTAATACGGTTCGATACAGTGAAAAAATCCTGCAACGCAATGGAATTTCAGTAGTAACGGTCGACCTCTCCGAGATTCTGGGGAATGCTAATAAACTTACCAAGCACGATGCTTCAGTAAAGGAGCGGATAGATAAGATTACTTCTTACGCCAAAATAGGCCGAACGCCTGAGGACGCTCTGGTGCAAATGGCGAAACTGGACGTGGTATTAGCCGATTTTGTGGCCGCAAATGAGCTGGATGCGACGGCCATTCAGTGCTGGACTTCGGTGCAGCAAAACTACGGCTGCAATGTTTGTACGAGCATGAGTATCATGAGCGAAAACATGATGCCGAGCGGTTGTGAAGTAGACGTTACCGGAACGCTGAGTATGTACGCCTTGCAGTTGGCATCAGGCTCGCCGAGTGCGTTGGTGGACTGGAATAACAACTACGCCCAGGACGATAACAAATGCGTTTTGTTCCACTGTGGCAACTGGGCGAAATCATTTTTGCCTGATATTGAGATTAGTACAGCTCCGATTCTGGGTACTACCGTGGGCGAACAGAATACCTACGGAGCCCTTGATGGTCGCACGCCAGCGATGCCCTTAACCTACGGTCGGATCAGCACCGATGACAGCAAAGGAATCATGAAAGCTTACGTGGGTGAAGGCCGGTTGACGGACGACGAACTCCGCACGTTTGGAAACCGGGCTGTCGCCGAAATTCCTGATTTACAGAAACTCATGCGGTACATCTGTCAGAACGGATTCGAGCACCACGTCGTGATGAATGCGTCAAGAACGGCTGCTGTACTGAAAGAAGGATTAGGTAACTACATGGGTTGGGACGTGCTGCATTTTGGCGAAGAGTAACCAAACTTCAACCGATAAAAAAACGATTAATTACGAAGAATGATGACTGATATTCAAGTACTCAAACGTAAATCGGTAGAATACCGCCAGAAGATATTAAAGTACATTGTGAACGCCAAGGCCGGACATACCGGCGGGAGTTTATCCTGCATTGACATTCTGAATGTATTATACAATCATACCTTACAGGTAAGTCCGGATACCTTTCAGTCGCCCGACCGGGATCGGTACATTCAGAGTAAAGGGCATACCGTCGAAGCTCTGTTTGTGGTATTGGCGGATCAGGGATTTTTTCCGGAAAGCGATCTGGAAACGCTGTGTCAGTATCAGTCGCATTACATCGGTCACCCGACCCGGAAGGTAGCGGGGGTGGAGCAGAACACGGGGGGGCTGGGTCACGGACTTTCGCTGAGTGTAGGCACAGCTCTGGCGGCTAAAATGGACGAGAAAGCGTATCGCGTTTTTACCCTGCTGGGCGACGGAGAATTACCCGAAGGCTCCAACTGGGAGGCCGCCTTATCAGCAGCCCATTACAAGCTGGATAACCTCTGTGCCATTATCGATAAAAACTCCCTGCAAATCAGCGGTTCTACGTCAGATGTGATGAATACCGATCCACTCGATAAGAAATTTGAAGCCTTTGGCTGGGAAGTTCGGCACGTGGACGGGCACGATCTGGAGCAGTTGAAGAACACCTTTGATCAGGTACCCTTTCAGTCCGGTAAACCTAGCCTGGTGATTGCTCATACGGTGAAAGGTAAAGGCGTGAGTTATATGGAAAATCAGCTTAAATGGCATCACGGGGTGCCTGATCAGGAGCAGTATTCGAATGCGGTGGAAGAGCTGAAACTGGCTTTGGAAGCGTTGAGTGCCTGATGATGACAAGAGACTAACCTGAAACAGAGATATGCTAGAAACGATTTCGGTACTCACGGAGACGAAAGCCAACCTGGACGTTTTTTCGGAAACTTTACAGCAACTGGCCGCGACAGATAAAGACATTGTGGTGGTGACGAGCGATTCGCGGGGTTCGGGTAAACTGGTGCCTTTCGGATTGAAATTTCCTCAGCAAATTGTGGAAGTAGGCATTGCCGAACAAAATCTGGTCGGCGTGGCCGCTGGACTGGCATCGACGGGCAAGAAAGTGTTCGCCGTTTCTCCGGCCTGTTTTCTGACCGCCCGTGCCCTCGAACAGATCAAGAATGACGTAGCTTATTCGGATAATCCCGTGAATCTCATCGGCATCAGTGCCGGCGTGAGTTACGGAGCTCTGGGATCTACGCACCACAGTTTGCACGATTTTGCGGTCTTGCGGGCCATTCATAACCTCATCGTGGTCGCTCCGGCGGATAACTACGAAACCGAAGAAGCCATTCGTCAGGCCGCTCTGCTGGAACAGCCCGTATACCTGCGTTTTGGCAAAAAGCCGATGCCTTTACTGGAAAGTTCAACGCCTTTTGAATTTGGAAAAGGCCGAATCATCCGCGAAGGAAAGGACCTGGCCATTATTGCGACGGGTGAAACCGTATATCCCGCTCTTCAGGCCGCTGAAAAATTGGAAAGAGAACATCAGCTGAAGGTAACAGTTGTCAGTATGCATACGATCAAACCCCTGGATACAAGTCTGTTAAATGAGATTGCGGGCAGTGGTATGCCGATTATTACGGTAGAAGAGCATAGCGTGAATGGGGGACTGGGGGAGGCTTGTGCGTCTTTCCTACTGCAAAACCAGAAACAGGTTCCGTTCAAGATTATGGGTATTCCTGATGAGTACACGGTAACCGGTTCACAAGCCGAAATTTTTAGTCATTACGGCCTCACGGATCGCGGTATTTCGGAAGCTACTTTGTCCCTGTTGAATCTGTAAAGATTCTCTGGAACAAGTTCATTTAACCTCTAAAAAGCTATTGATGATGTACAGGACAAAGCTGAAGAGCTTTCTTTTTTTGTCTGTTTTTTTAATAGCACTATTTGGCTGTAAAACCAGACAAAAAACGGACGAAGGACGAAAAATAGCCATTGTCGTCTCCACGCTGAATAACCCCTGGTTCGTTTTTCTGGCGGATCGGGCGGCGGCAAAGGCTAAGGAATTAGGTTACGAATCCAAAATTTTCGATTCTCAGAATAATACTGCTCTGGAATCTGATCACTTCGAAAATGCCATCGCTTCGGGCTTTGATGCCATTCTTTTTAACCCAACGGATGCCGATGGCTCGGTCGTTAATGTCAATAAAGCCAGAGCCGCTGAAGTTCCCGTATTCTGCATGGACCGGGAAGTGAATACCACGGACGGAGCTACTTCGCAAATTCTCTCGGATAGTTACTCGGGATGCGTATCCATTGCCCGCTATTTCGTTGATGTCATGCACAAAAAAGGTAAGTACGTTGAGATTCTCGGACTCGTTGGTGATAACAACACCTGGATGCGTTCCAAGGGCTTTCACAGCGTCGTTGATTATTACCCGAATCTGAAGATGGTAGCCCAGCAAAGTGCTGATTTTGATCGGAATAAAGCGATGGAAGTACTGGAATCGATGTTACAGGCTCATCCTGATATTGACGCGGTTTTTTGTGGCAATGATGCCATGGCGATGGGAGCCTATCAGGCTTTGGTAGCTTCGGGAAAGGCAGATAAGATTAAGGTGTTTGGCTTTGACGGAGCACAGGATGTAGTTGAATCCATTCAGAATCAGAAGATTCTGGCTACGGGTATGCAGTATCCCGAAGTCATGGCGTATACGGCCGCCCAGTTTGCGGATGAATACTTTAAAGGCCGTCGGGAATTTCCAAAGAAAATGCCCGTGGCGGTTGAATTGGTGAATCAGAAAAACGTAGGCCATTACGGAGCTTACGGTAAACAGGACTAAGCCATGAAAAAGAAAATCATCAAGCTTACGCTGTTCATCCTGGCGTTTGGAATAGTAGGATATAACTCCGTGTATATTAAAAAACTCGATGAAGTGAAAGCGGCTTCCAAAGGTTTTGATGCTTCCGATTTTGCCCGCAAATTCTGGCAGAATAAACTGAGACCCGCTCTGGGAAAAGCCTCGGACACTGAGCAGTTACTCACGCAACTTCAGCAACAAAAAGAGAAAACCTTTAAGGAATACGGCCATTCGCTGGGGATGGGAAATATTAAGTATTTTCTGAGTAAGGGAAAGGGTGTAGTTCAGGAGGTTAGCGAAAATAACGTGTCCATTCAGGTGGGACCGGATACCGTTCGCATTGCTACGGAGTACGTCTTTGGTAATGCCGTGCGGGATGCTTCCGGTCAGATTAATCTGAGCGAATTTTCGAATACGATGGATTTGAATAATGTCTCGGCGGAGCTGAATAAGATCATTCGCTCGGAGGTATTACCTGCCTTCCGAAAACAAGTGAAAAAAGGGGATACCGTCGAATTTGCCGGAGCCATTGAACTGAATCAGAAGTTTCCGGATATGCATTCGGTAGAGGTGATGCCGATTGCCTTACGCGTCGTGAAGTAATGTTTTTCATCGTTTAAAACCCATTCTCCCGTGTTAATAGCCCAAAACATAACCAAGCGATTTTCCGGAGTAACGGCCCTGGATGGGGTCAATCTGAGTTTGCCGCTAGGTCAGGTAACGGCCATTGTGGGGGAAAACGGAGCGGGGAAATCCACGCTGATGAATGTGCTCTCGGGCGTGTATCAGGATTATGAAGGCGAGCTGATCTGGAAAGGAGAGACCGTCCGGTTTGCTAACCCGAAAGAAGCTCAGGAGGCAGGCATATGCATTATTCACCAGGAACTGAACCTGATTCCGTATCTGAGTATCACGGAAAATATATTTCTGGGACGAGAGTTAACCAATTCCTTGGGCTTGCTTGACCAGGCTAAAATGAAAAAGCGAACCGGAGAGCTGCTGGAACGCCTGCAACTGAAAGTCAGTCCCGATACGCTCATTTCCGAACTGAAAGTCGGCCAGCAGCAGATCGTCGAAATCGCCAAGGCCCTACTCTGGGACTCGGAAGTGATTATCATGGACGAACCCACCTCAGCTATTAGTGACCGGGAAGTGGAAGTGCTGTTTTCAGTTATTGAAGACCTGCGTCGGGCGAACAAAGCCGTAGCCTATATCTCCCATAAACTAGCCGAGTTATTTCGCATGGCGGATCGATTCGTCGTATTAAGGGACGGTCGAACCGTCGATTCCGGAGATATGCAGGACATGACAAACGATTTGTTCATCCGAAAAATGGTGGGTCGTGACGTGCAGGTCAATCGTCGGATTGGTACTGACACTTGTTTTGAGAAGCTATTACAGGTGGAAGGTATTTCGCTGTTAAATGGCAGAGCAACGGTTCTGCACGATATTTCCTTTGAAGTAGGGAAGGGCGAAGTCGTGGGCATTTTTGGCTTAATGGGAGCGGGACGAACGGAGTTGCTGGAGGCCATTTTTGGCTTGCATAACGGAAACGTCCGGGGACATTTGTCGATGAATAATGAGCCCGTCAAAATCAAAACGCCTTCCGATGCCATTCAGGCAGGCATGGCTCTAGTTCCCGAAGATCGCAAGAAAAACGGGCTGGTTTTAGGCATGGACATTGCGGGCAACATGAGTCTAACCACGCTGGAGGCCCTTGAAAGTTACGGCTTGCTCGATGATCAGTCCGAACAGGCTCTGGCTCGGCATTACATCAAAGAGCTGAATATCAAGACTTCTTCTGCTCAGCAGAAAGCGAAAAACCTGAGCGGAGGGAACCAGCAGAAAATTGTATTGGGCAAGTGGCTGGCGACTAAACCTCAACTATTGTTGCTCGACGAGCCTACGCGGGGCATCGACATTCACGCCAAAAGCGAAATCTATAAACTCATTTTACAACTTGCCGCCGAAGGGTTGGGCATCGTAGTCGTCTCTTCCGAAATTCCTGAGATTCTGGCCTTATCCGATCGCATTCTGGTTTTGGCGGAAGGAAAACTCACCGCCGAATTTCCGGCCTATGACGTAACGGAAGATGAAATATTAAAAGCGGCTATTCCGCAGTCGGTCTAGCTACTCAGTAGTATGATATTTCAAAACGGAACGGGTAATCAAGAGCCTGTTCACCTCTAAGAACTATGATCAAAGAAGCCTCTGTTAATCAGCGAACTGAGCCGCATCCGGTGCAACTGGGTCAATCGTACTGGGTAAAATTTCAGTCGCTCATCGCCCTGTTTATCCTTTGCGTAGCGATCAGTCTGGTTTCCGACAAATTCCTGACCGTCGCCAACGGCTGGAACGTGCTGCGGCAAATTTCCGTGAACATCTGTCTTTCCGTCGGCATGACGCTGGTGGTCTTAACCGCCGGAATTGATCTTTCGGTCGGTTCGGTCTTAGCTCTTTGCGGAGCCATTACGGCGGGCTTACTTAAAAACGGCATTGAATGGCCCGCTCAGAATATATACATCGGTTTCACCATTCTGGGAGCCGTTCTGATTGGATTACTGGTGGGGGCAGCCTTGGGCGGTTTTAACGGCTGGATTATTACCAAATTCAACGTTCCGCCTTTCGTCGCCACGTTATCCATGTTAACCATCGCCCGGGGGCTAACCATGTTATGGACGAAAGGCTTTCCGATTAGCGGTTTGGGTGATACCTTTTTATACCTCGGAACGGGCTGGTTTCTAGGCATCCCCGTACCCGTCTGGGTATCCCTTATCGTGGTAGTCTTCGCGGTATTAATGACTAGTAAAACCCGGTTAGGCCGCTATATCTACGCCATTGGCGGGAATGAAAATGCGTCCCGATTATCTGGTATCAAAGTGAATTACGTCAAAATTCTGGTTTATACGATTGCTGGTGGACTGGCGGCCTTAGGAGGGTTATTAGTGACCTCCCGGCTCGATTCGGCCCAGCCTAATGCGGGGATTAGCTACGAGCTAGACTCCATCGCGGCGGTGGTTATTGGCGGAACTTCACTCTCTGGCGGTCGCGGCAGTATTCTGGGAACGGTGCAGGGAGCCGTGATTATTGGCGTGCTTAATAACGGACTGGTTCTGCTCGATGTATCGCCTTTCTGGCAGCAGGTGGTAAAAGGTATTGTGATTCTTCTGGCGGTAATCATTGATAAATCGAATTCAAAAAATGACTGATACGGATCGTTACATTCTGGCCGTCGATCAGGGGACCAGTGGTACCAAAAGCATTCTTTTCAACCAGAAAGGAGAGGCGGTTGCCCGTGGAACGGAAGCTCTGAAAACCTATTACTCGGAAGGCGGAGGCGTTGAGCAAAACCCGAAGGAAATCTATGCGAACGTACTGGCTTCGGTTCAGAAATGTCTGACGGATTTTCAGCAAAAAGGGGGACGGCTCGAAGCCATTGAAACCTGCGGAATATCGAATCAGCGGGAAACGTTTATTGTCTGGGATCAGCAGGGCGAACCCTTATATAACGCCGTTGTGTGGCAGTGTAAACGTTCGGTTAATATTTGTAACCGTTTAATAAAGAATGGGTTACAGGAAAAAATTCAGTCCAGAACCGGGCTCATCATTGATCCTTATTTTTCGGGAACGAAATTGATCTGGCTTTATGAAAACCAGCCGGAAGTGCAGGCAGCTATGCAACAGGGTAATGCTCTTTTTGGTACGGTAGATACCTGGTTACTCTACCAGTTAACCCAGGGGAAAAGTTATTATACCGATCATACCAACGCATCCCGAACCCTGTTTTTTAACCTTTCCACGCTCGAATGGGATCAGGAGTTACTGGAAGAATTTCATCTGGAAAACCTCCAGTTACCCGAAGTCAAAGCCTCCTCGGCATACTTCGGAGAAACGAATTTTGGTGGCTTATTACCGCAACCCATAGCCATCACGGCCTTAATCGGAGACTCCCACGCGGCGGCCTTTGGCGAAGGCTGTTTTGAGCCGGGCCTGGCAAAAGCCACGATGGGTACGGGCTCGTCGATTCTGATGAACATCGGAAAAGAACTCAAACGCTCTCATAAAGGCATGATGACGACCATCTGCTGGAGTACCGAAGACCGAACGGAATACGCTCTGGAGGGGGTGATTGTAACCTGTGGGGCGACGATTGAGTGGCTCAAAAACCAGCTTGGCGTGCTGGAAGACAGCAAACAAACCGAAGCGATGGCCCGCTCGGTTGCGGATAACAACGGCGTTTACCTCGTTCCGGCTTTCAGCGGCCTCGGTGCCCCTCATTGGGACATGAACCGTAAGGCTTCTATTTCGGGATTGACGTTCGACTGTAACAAAAACCACTTAGTGCGGGCCGCTCTGGAGTCTATTCCTTACCAAATTAAGGATGTCATTCTGGCGATGGAAGAGGACGCGGATATTACCCTGAAAGAGTTAATGGTTGATGGGGGATTAACCTCCAATCAGTTTGTCTTACAGTTTTTATCCAATTTGCTCGACAAGCCCGTTGCCTTACTGACTTTCCCCGAAGTATCGGCCTTGGGAGCTGCGTATATGGCGGGCCTGAAAGCGGGTGTTTTTCAGAATATTGAAGAGCTTAAACGGCTTCACACCAGTAAATTAATGGTTAATCCTGACATCGAATCTGCTCAGGTAATGAGAAACTACGTAGGCTGGCAAATGGCCGTAGGTACTTCCGTGCAGGAATTACTTGTCCACTAATGATAGAAATCAGCCGGAAAGTTCCGGTCGTTATCTGTTCCTTTACTTCTGAACCAATGAAACGTTTTTTATTCATTCTGGCCTGCTGGCTAGGGTCGGTGTCGGCATGGGCACAGTCTGCCACGATTGAACAGTGGAAGCGATTTGAAAGGTCCTGGCAGGGGCCGTCTTCGGGTAATCCTTTTACCGACGTGTGGGTAAACGCAACCTTTACGAATGGCAAAAAGTCGGTGAAAGTCAAGGGCTTTTACGATGGAAACGGCGTATATAAAGTTCGCTTTATGCCCACTGAACCCGGCGAATGGAAGTTTGTGACGGAAAGTAATATCAAAGCTCTGCAAAAAAAATCGGGTCAGTTTACCTGTAAAGCCGCTTCCGCCGATACTCATGGCCCCGTGCGAGTGCGGGATACCTATTACTTCGAATACAGCGACGGCAAACCTTATCATCCTTTCGGTACTACGGCTTACGCCTGGACGCATCAGCCCGAAGCACTGGAAGAGCAGACCTTAACGGCTCTGAAAAGTTCCGGTTTTAACAAAATCCGGATGTGCGTTTTTCCCAAGTTTTATGCCCACGTTACCACCGAGCCTTTGCTGTATCCATATGAGCGGAAAGGTACAAAGAATGATTTCTCGCGATTTAACCCCGCTTTTTTCGAACATCTGGAAAAACGCGTGGATGATCTGGCATCTATGGGTATCGAAGCCGATCTGATCATTTTTCATCCCTACGACAAAGGCCACTGGGGATTTGACAGCATGGGCACCGACAATGACCTGCGTTACATCGAATACCTAGCAGCCCGACTGTCGTCTTTTCACAACGTCTGGTGGTCCATGGCGAATGAATTTGATTACATTAAAACCAAAACCCGCGACGTATGGGACACGTATTCCAAAGCCGTGGTTGCCAACGATCCTTATCGCCATTTATGTTCCATTCACAACGGAAGCGTTTATTACGATTACTGGAAACCCGAATTTACCCACGTAAGTATTCAGAATGGTTCGGCCATAGAAGAAGCGGGGCGAGCCGTATTATTGCGTGACGTATACAATAAACCGGTAGTATATGACGAGGTGTGTTATGAAGGGAATGTCCCGCAACGATGGGGGCAATTGAGTGGTGAAGAAATGACGCATGCTTTTTGGCAGGGCCTCATCGCTGGAACCTACGTAACGCACGGCGAAACCTACATGGACCCCAATCAGGTCATTTTCTGGGCGAAAGGCGGGCCACTGAAAGGGACCAGTCCCGCTCGGATTGCCTTTTTACGCAAGCTGGTCGAAGCCGCCCCCAAGCCTTATGAGCTAGCAGACCCCTGGAAAGATCATCAGACGGCAGTTTCGGATTCATCGCATTACCTGATTTATCTGGGCAAAACCATTCAGCCGGACTGGGAATTTACCTTACCCAAAAAGAGCGGCCCTGCGGCGGGTAAATCATTTCAGGTGGAACTGATTGATACCTGGGATATGACGATAACGCCGATTAACGAAACCTTTGTTATTGATAAACCTGAAGCTTATCGTGTTTTCGATACCAAACGAAAGAAAATTCGCTTACCTCTGAAACCCTACCTGGCGTTACGAATCACCGAAATTGCCGCGAAATAAGTCCATCCGTTTTCTAAATAAACGTTTAAGAAAAATTTCGTAATCAGTCTTGCGACGAGTCTGGTTACGAAATTTTTCTTTTTAATTATTTTTATTAATTTTTCTATAAAAAAATATACAATTTTTTGAATTAGATATTTTGAATTGAAGAATATTTGCTCGTACATTCGTTGAAAAGAAAATAAAAGAAAGTAAATCGAATGTTTTCGAAATATTTTTTACCTCATTCTTAACTTAATACTTTACTATGAAGCAGGTTTTATGGGTACTAGTGGGAGTGCTGGGGCTGCTTACGGCTCAAGCCCAAACCCGACAGATTAGCGGTAAGGTGACCGGAGCCAGCGAAAGCGAACTATTGCCGGGCGTAAGTATCCTTCTTAAGGGCACGCAACGGGGCACCACAACCAACACATCCGGAGCTTTCCAGATGGAGATTACGGGTGAAAACCCAGTGCTGATTTTCAGTTATGTAGGCTATCAGACGAAAGAACTTCCGGTGGGTAATCAGACCGAATTGAACGTGAGTTTGACTCCTGATAATAAAGCCCTGGATGAAGTCGTGGTTGTTGGGTACGGTACGCAAAGCAAACGAACCATTACCGGAGCCGTGACTTCCATTGGATATGACCAGTATAAAGACCGTTCGTTCAGTAACGTTACACAGTCGCTGGCGGGAAAAATGCCGGGTGTGAATATCACGCAGGCTCAGGGTGCTCCCGGACTTTCACCCATCATCCGGATTCGCGGCGTAAACTCCATTACTGCTGGAACCAACCCGCTGTTCGTAGTGGACGGTGTGCCGCTGGAAAACTTCAACCTGAACATGATTAACCCCCAGGACATTGAATCGGTGGAAGTGCTGAAAGATGCTTCTTCGGCGGCTATTTACGGTTCGCGGGGATCCAGTGGGGTCATTCTGGTAACGACCAAACAGGGTCAGGCGGGTAAAACGACCGTGAGTGCAACCTTCGAATATGGTATTCAGAAAGTGGCGAAGCAGATCAAAATGATGAATGCCCAGCAATACATTGATTACTACGTGGCTGCCAAAAACAACGGCTGGGTTGCCAATGGAGGAAAAGCCAGCGACCCTAACTCGGCCCGGACAGCTTCGTACCGCATTCCCGATGATTTCCTGAATAACCGCCAGATGTTCGGCAACGGTACTAACTGGCAGGATGTGATGTACCGCGAAGCTCCGCTGCGGAACGCTCAGGTTTCCGTTTCAGGTGGCACAGACAAAACGCAGTTTCTGTTTTCTACGGCTTACCTCGATCAGGATGCCGTGCTGGATAACAACTATTACAAACGTCTGACGATTCGCTCGAACATCAAAAGTGCCGTTTCCAAACGACTGACGATTGGAGCTAACCTGGGTATTACGGGAATTACGGATCGTACCGAAGGAACGCAGGGGAAAAGTGACGTAATTAGTCTGGGTTTACAGAGCACACCGATTTACCCGGAATACAACGAAAACGGTAACCTCGGGCCGCTGGATCCGAATTCTACCTGGAACAAATTCGTGCCTTTCAACGATCTGGTGCTCTGGCATCCGTATTCCTTAACCCGTTTTTATCACAAAAAAAACCGTTCGTTCAACACGCTCGGAACGGCTTATCTGGAATTCAACATTCTGGATGATCTGAAATTCCGCACGAGTATCAACGCCAACCTCTTTAATAACCGTGGCGACAGTTACCGAGTAGCCAAACAGGGATACGGGTATTCATCGGTATTAGATGCGGCCGCAACGAACTTCTCGACGTATTCGCTCAACTGGTTAAGTGAAAATACGCTGAATTACGACAAGCAATTCGGCGATCACAAGTTCACGGCTCTGGTGGGTTATACGGCTCAGAAACAGCGGGATGAGTATGCAACGGTAGGAGCGAATAACTTCCCGAACGATCTGGTCGAAACTCTGAACGCCGGTACGGTTTCAGCAGGTAGTACGATTGCTTCCGAATGGTCGATGTTATCGTATCTGGCTCGGGCCAACTATAACTTCAAAAACAAATATTTTCTGACGGCTGCGGTGCGTCGGGATGCGAGTTCCCGTTTCGGTCGGAACAGTCGCTGGGGAACCTTCCCTTCGGTTTCGGCCGGCTGGCTGGTTTCGGATGAGGCTTTCCTGAGTGACGTGAAAGCGATCAGTAACCTGAAACTGCGGGCGAGTTATGGGGTGACGGGGAATAACCAGATCCCGAATTACGGAGCAGTAAGTTTATTGGGAAGCAGTAACTACGTTTCGAACGGTGCCCTGGCCAATGGTTTGCGAAATACAAACATTGCTAACCCTGACTTACGCTGGGAGAAAAACAATCAGTTTGACATCGGTATCGACTTAGGTCTGTTTAATAACCGTCTGAATATCACGGCGGATTATTACAATACGGTAACCAAAGACATGTTGCTAAACCTGCCCGTGCCCGATATTACCGGCTTCTCTTCGCAGTTAACCAACATCGGACAAATGCGGAACCGGGGTTTTGAATTGGCGATTAATTCGAAAAACGTAGTGGGCAACTTTAACTGGACGACGGATCTGAACTTCTCGCTCAACAGGAATAAAGTGCTGAAACTGGGGCCTTCGGGAGCACCGATTATCTACACGGAATACGTAGTGAACGTAAAGACCGAAATTGGTCAGCCGATCTCGAATTTCTACGGCTACGTGTTTGATGGCGTGTTCAAGAATCAGGCTGAAATTGATGGGTACGCTCACGATCCCAGCACCACGCCGGGCGATCCCCGCATTCGTGATGTGAACGGCGATGGCAAAATCACTACCGACGATCAGACTACGATTGGTAACTATCAACCCGATTTCATTGCCGGGATGACGAATACCTTCAGTTACAAAGGCTTTGATCTGTCCTTCTTGTTACAGGGTTCATACGGCGGTGAAATTGTAAACCAGAATATTCGTTACCTGGGAATCTGGAACGCAGGTCGGAATTTCTACGAAGATCTGACGAACTACTGGAAATCCGAGAGTGATCCGGGCGATGGCAAACACATCAAACCGACCATTTCTCCGAAAGGCTTACAGGAAAAATTCTCCAGTTACTGGGTGGAAGACGCTTCGTTTCTGCGGGTAAAAAACATTCGGGTATCGTATGCCTTACCTACGAGCTTGCTGCAGAAAACACCCGTCCGCTCGGCTCGCGTGTACGTGAATGCGGAAAACGTGTTCCTCTTCAGCAAGTATCGCAACATTGACCCTGAAAACACAACCTACCGTCCGACCAACTATAATTCCATCAGCACTGAAACCGGAACGATTGGTAGTACGGGTAATAACAGCTTCCCTTCCGGTTCCATGATTGGGGTAGATTATGGCTCGTATCCGCTGCCCCGGGTTATCACATTTGGTATCAGAGCTGACTTCTAATCCTGTATTTCTATGAAGAAGATTATAAACAATCGAGTAATCAAAGGGCGAGGTCTGCGGGTCATGGCCATCGCGGCAAGTATGCTTACCCTGATGACAGGCTGTAAGAGCTCCTTTCTGGATCTGGCTCCGATTTCTAATGCCAACTCCGAAAATTTTTATCGCACTACGGCCGATTTCGATCTGGCGGCCAATGCGGCAATGGCTACGCTCTATACGGTTTACGCTCCCGAAGGACCCGTTTCCTACGCCGGAGAAATTCAGTCGGATAACGTAACACTGAACGCCGTTGCCGGGATTCAGGCGGATAAATGGGCGTATCGCGATTATTCCATTAACTCCTCGAACACGATCAACTACACGTTCTGGCAAACCTATTATTCGGCTCTGTACAACGTAAATATCGTCATTCAGAAACTGGACGCAGCAACACTGAACGACGATTATAAAAAGTCGATTCGGGCTCAGATGCAGTTTCTGCGAGGGTTGTATTACTTCAACATGGTGCAAACCTGGGGTGATATTCCGCTGGTATTAACGCCCATCACGGCGGCCGAAAGTTATACCTATGCCCGTACGGCTCAGGCAGAGGTATACAAGCAGATTCTGGCGGATTTACAATACGCCGCGGATAACCTGCCGCTGGCTTCGGCCACTACCAAAGGCAAACCTACACAGGGAGCGGCTAAGACGCTGCTGGGTAAGGTCTATCTGGCTCAGGGAGATAAAACGAACGCTGCCCGCGTGCTGAAAGAGGTAGTGGACAGCAAGCAATATTCGCTTGTTTCGTCGTACGCTTCGCTTTGGTCGAACGCGAATAAGAACACCAGCGAATCCATTTTCGAGATTCAGTTCATTGGCGGTTCCCCCACGACACCTTTCAGCGAATACTATCAGACTTTCTTTCCGGCGGTGAGTTATACGGGTTACATTGGCGGTGGTATCAATCAGGTAACCAATGATTTATGGAACGAATATGAAACGGGAGACCCCCGCCGGACGGCCAGTATTGATACGGGATATGTGGATACGAAAGGTGTATTTCAGGCGGTTCGTTTTCCCAAAAAATGGAATGATAAAGCTACACCGGTGACGACGGGTAAGGTGCTGGGAATTAGTAATTTTGTAGTGCTTCGTTACGCCGATGCCTTATTACTATTAACCGAAGCGACAGACGATCCTACGTATCTGAATCAGGTTCGCTCGCGGGTGGGATTACCTGCTTATGGAACAGCAAGTTATCCTTCAAAATACAACTCCGTAACGCTGGCTCTGGAACACGAACGACGGGTGGAGTTAGCTTTGGAATTCCATCGCTGGTTTGATCTCAAACGGACGAATCGGGCTATTCCCGTGTTAACGGCCAAGGGTAAAGCCGCCACGCAGCAACGCCTGATCGCTCCCATTCCTTTGACGGTGCTTCAGCAAAATTCTATTATTACGCAAAATCCGGGATATAATTAAAAGGGCTGGTGAGTGGTGGAGACACCAACCATGGCTGTTAAAGCTTCCCGAAAGTTCTAAACTTTCGGGAAGTTGCCTTTCGTAAGCAGAATAGTACCCGTCATGCGAATGAATGGGAGGGTAACCTGACTAAGCAGCCAAACAATACGTTCTCCATCCGCAAATAAGGTCCTTCGCTTCGCTCTGGATGACAGAGGTAGAAGTATTTTATTACCTGTCATGTCGAGCGAAGCGAGAGATCTTACCGGGTCATGCGAATGAATGGGAAGGCAACCTAACTAGGTAACATACTAATATTACCATCCCTGAAGAAGGTCTTTTGCCTTAAATTACAGGATGAGTTTAGTGGATTTAACACTAATGAGCTCCTAATGCTGACCCGGTGAAATGCGGATGGGAGAATACCTTCAGAAAAAATCTTTCAAAAATTTTCAGCCTTCCGATTGTTTCTATCAGGGGTTCTCAGGGCAGAATCGTACAGAACTATGATAAGTTATCATAAAGTACGAATCTCTTTCCTGGTCTAAGTTTGAAAAATGGCCCTGAGGCCCAATTTAGGCCCAAAACTTGTGTAAGGGAGACACAATTAGTTAACGTCTCTTCTAGGATGATTTATTGGTAAAACTGAAAATTACCAAGCTCTAAACCATTTACTGATTTAAAAACCTTAGTCCATGACTAAAAAAATAGGGCTCTTTCTGAGCATGGTGGCGGCATTTTGGGCTTGTCAGCAAAAAGAAGAGAAACCCAAGGAATTGAGTTTACTGAAAGTATCCGAAAACGGTCGTTTTCTGGCTACGAAAGCGGATAATGAACCTTTCTTCTGGCTCGGGGATACCGGTTGGCTATTATTTACCAAACTCACCCGTGAAGAGGCCGATACGTATCTGGAAGACCGTCGGAAAAAAGGCTTTAACGTCATTCAGGTGATGGTGTTGCACACGCTGGGAGCTAAAAACGTATATGGCGACTCGGCACTGGTCAATAAAAATGTAGCCACCACACGGGTAGAAAACGGGGACAATCCCGATAAACCCGAAGAATATGACTTCTGGAATCACGTGGATTATGTCGTAGACAAAGCCGCTGAAAAAGGCATTTACATGGCCCTGGTTCCCATTTGGGGATCGAACGTGAAATCGGGAAAAGTCAAACCAGAGGATGCTAAACTTTTCGCCGAATTCCTTGCCAATCGGTATAAGGATCGTAAAAACATCATCTGGCTAAACGGTGGCGATATCAAAGGCAGCGACGGGCTGGAAGTCTGGGAGGCCATAGGTCAGACGCTTCGCGAAAAGGATCCCAATCACCTCATTACGTATCACCCTCGCGGTCGCTATACGTCTTCCGACTGGTTTCATGCCGAAAAATGGATGGATTTCAACATGGTACAATCGGGTCACCGGAACTATGCTCAGGATACTTCTAAAAACGATAAATACCATTACGGCGAAGATAACTGGCGTTTCATTCAGGCCGATTATGCCCTGAAACCCGTTAAACCCGTCATTGATGGGGAACCTTCCTACGAGGGTATTCCGCACGGTTTGCACGACGTAACCCAGCCCCGCTGGACGGCGGCTGATGTCCGTCGCTATGGGTATTGGTCGGTATTAGCCGGAGCCTTTGGGTATACCTACGGCGATAACGAAGTCATGCAAATGCACCGTACGGATGATACCTCGGGTAGTTCATATGGTCCGAAATTAACCTGGGATAAAGCCATTAACGTTGAAGGAGCAGGGCAGATGATGCATCTGAAAAATCTGTTACTATCCAAATCTTATTTTGACCGCGTTCCAGATCAGTCGCTGGTAGCCGATCAGGGAGAAAAATACAATTACCTGACGGCCAGTCGGGGTAATGACTACGCCTTGGTGTATACCTACACGGGCCGTAATTTCAAGCTCAACATGGGTAAAATTCCGGGCGATAAAGTCAAGGCTTCCTGGTATAGCCCACGGGATGGAAAATCTACGGAAATCGGTGAGGTAAGCAATCAGGGCGTGCAGGAATTCAATCCTCCGGGAGAACCGAAAGACGGCAACGACTGGGTACTGGTAATTGACAAGTTATGAGAAAATCAGCTCTCTATGTGTTTCTTTCTTTATGCCTGAGTTCATGTGCAAAAGACACGTATTTGTTTACCTCTTTTCATGAACCGGCTAATGAAGGTTTACGGATGCTATACAGTAACGATGGCTATCACTGGAACGACCTGAACAATGTGTTACTAAAGCCTGAAATTGGGACGCAGAAAGTCATGCGGGATCCGTCGATGGTGCAGGGTAAAGATGGGACGTTTCACTTAGTCTGGACCTGTAGCTGGAAGGGTGATAAAGGGTTCGGTTACGCCAGCTCCAAAGATCTGATTCATTGGTCGGAACAACGGTTTTTACCCGTCATGGAACATGAAGCGGCCACGGTGAACGTCTGGGCACCGGAAGTATTCATGGACGATGAAACGGGCCAGTTTGTCATTATCTGGGCCTCCACCATTCCGCATCGTTTTACCAGAGGGGTTGAGGACGAGGATAATAACCACCGTATGTACTACACCACGACGTATGATTTCAAAACCTTTTCACCCACACAACTCTTCCTTGATCCGGCTTTTAGCGTGATTGATGCGGTGATTGTAAAGCGGAAGAAAGAAGATTACGTGCTCGTTTTGAAGGATAATACTCGTCCAAACCGGAATATTAAAGTCGCGTTTGGCAAACGGGCTACGGGACCTTATACCGACGTTTCCAAAGCCTTTACCGAACCTTTTACGGAAGGACCATCGGTAGTGAAAGTAAAAGATAACTGGCTGATTTACTTCGATTCGTATCGCACGAAAACCTACGAAGCCGTTCAGACGAAAGACTTCAAAACCTTCAGTAAAGCAAACGTAAGCGTACCCGAAGGGCACAAACACGGAACGATTCTGAAGGTAAATCGAAAAATTTTGAAAGGATTGCAACAATGAAAAGCCTTGGTATTGCGGCTTTACTGGCATTAATGGGTGGTATGAGCGTTCAGGCCCAGGACACGGTTCGGTACGTGGGTAATACGCTGTCGAATGTCGATTACCATCACGGTCAGCTCAACTCGGCCGTTGGTGTGCATAACATTCAGACCTTCCGGGCGAACCGTGATAATCCCGAAAACAACTGGACGTACAACCACGCCCCGATGCTGGCGTACTGGAATAACACGTTTTACCTTCAATATTTGAGTGATCCGGTGGGTGAGCACATCCCGCCGGGTCAAACCTTACTGCTGACTTCCAAAGATGGCTACCACTGGTCGAAACCAGCGGTTATTTTCCCGCCCTACAAAATCCCGGATGGTTTTTCCAAGAAAAATCAGCCAGGCGTAGCGAAGGATCTGTACGCGGTGATGCACCAGCGAATGGGTTTTTTCGTGGCAAAGAACAAACGCTTACTAACGCTGGCCTATTACGGCATTGCTCTCGACGCGAAAGACGATCCTAACGACGGACAGGGCATTGGCCGCGTGGTGCGGGAAATGTATACCGACGGTACATACGGCCCGATTTACTTCATTCGTCCGAATGCTTCCTGGAAGCTTGACAAAAATACGTATCCGCTCTATTCCGCTAGTAAAGACAAAGGCTTTGTGGAAGCCTGTAATGAATTATTGAATACTCCGCTGATGATGCAGCAATGGGTGGAGGAAGCGGATCGTAATGATCCTTTGATTCCCCTTAAGAAAGAAGTTAAGGCGTTCAGTTACTATCATTTGCCGGATGGGAAAACCGTTGGGCTTTGGAAACATGCCTTAACTTCGGTCAGTAAAGACCACGGAAAAACCTGGGAATATAACCCCCTGCGGGCTCCGGGTTTTGTGAACAGTAATGCTAAAATCTGGGGACAAAAAACGTCGGATGGGAAATTTGCCACGGTGTATAATCCCGCAGAATTTCGCTGGCCTCTGGCGATTTCTACCAGCGATAACGGACTGGATTATAAGAATTTATGGTTAGTGACGGGCGAAATTACGGCCATGCGTTATGGCGGTAACTACAAATCATACGGTCCGCAATACGTTCGTGGGATTGAGGAAGGGAATGGCACGCCGCCAGACGGGAATATGTGGCTGACTTACAGCATGAATAAAGAAGACCTTTGGGTAGCGAAAGTTCCTGTTCCCATTATGGCCGATGTCAAAGGCCCGGTGCAGGAAGTATTCGCGGACTTACCCCCTGGAGAAGAGCTGAAGTACTGGAACATCTACAGTCCGGTGCTGGCTCCCGTGCAAATAGAAAAGGGCAGTGATGGCAAGAAAGCTCTGATATTAAAAGATAAAGACCATTTTGATTACGCCACGGCAGAACGGGTGATTGCCGAGTCACGCAAGCCCGTGATTGAATTTACGGTAGTTCCCCGCCAGAATAATCACGGCGTATTGCACATTGAACTTCAGGGACCTAACGGGCAGGCGGCCGCCCGCCTGATTTTCGATGCCGACAGTTCGCTAAAAGCCAAGGTAGGGTATCGGGAAGCGGGCATAATCAAGTACGAAGCCGGGAAAACCTACACGATTAAGCTGGAAATGGATTGTAACAAACGAATGTACACTCTTTGGGTGAACGGCGTGAACAAAGGTCTGAAGCTGTTTTTCGCTCCGGTTCCGTACTTCAAAAAAGTTATGTTCCGCACGGGAGTGATCCGAAGATTCCCCAACGCCGATACGCCAACGGATCAGAATTATGACTTACCCGAGGCGGGAAAAATGGATCCGGAGGCCGCTTACGAAATCAGGTCTTTTCAGGTTAAATAAGCCGATGCCAACTTATGAAGTATAGACATAGGAATAAAAATGCATAATCAGAGTAACCAGATATCCTTAAGTAAAGCCGATGCCCGCTTTTTTGCTGGCATCAAAACGCTTAACACCCTAATCCTGATTCTGGCTAATTTTTTAGCAAAAGCCGAAGTTACCCTTCCCCGAATTTTAGGCCATGGAATGGTACTACAGCGGGAAAAGCCTTTACTGATTTGGGGCACTGCCAAGCCGGATGAACAGGTAACGGTTCAATTTAAAGATCAGCAAAAAAGCGTAAAGGCTGATGAAGCAGGAAACTGGAAAGTAACGTTAAAGCCCCTGAAAGCCTCGAGTGTCCCGGCTGAATTAACCATTCGTGGAACAAATACCATCGTATTGAAAGATATCCTGGTGGGTGAAGTCTGGCTGTGTTCGGGACAGTCGAACATGGAGTTTACCATGCGGAAAAGCGAAAAAACGAAACCCTGGAAACAGATTGGCGAATGGGTCGATCCAGTACATGAACTGGAGCGGGCTCATAATCCTGAAATCCGTATTTTTCTGGTAAATCGTAAAACGCTGGCGAAACCCGAAGCCAGTCATGCGGGCTGGAGCATCGCTCAGGATTCTGCTCTACGTTCCTTTTCGGCTCCGGCGTATTTTT
>CAJYHS010000002.1 GCA_913774715.1 uncultured Siphonobacter sp.
AATGTAATCAATTCCATTCAGCTGGATGCGGCTCAGGTCGCCTGGGTTAGTACCAATAAAGGATTATCACGTATTCGACTGAAAAACAGGGAGATACTTAGCTTTGATCAGCAGAACAATCTGCAAAGGGGGCAGTTTAATCCCGGATCAAGTCTATACGATGTCCAACGGGATTTGATGATTTTTGGAGGAACCGAAGGCTGGAATTCCTTTCAGCCCAGCCGCGTGAAGCCTTCCACTTATCATCCCAAAGTAATGATTACGGGTCTTCAGGTGTTTGATAAGCAGGGGGGGAAAGGTAGTACACCGATGGAGAAATACGTGGGTCAGAAAGCAATCACTCTGGACCCTTCACAGCCCGTTTTTACCATCCTGTTTACGTCCCTGAATTATGCATATCCTGAAAACGGCCGATTTGCCTATCAACTGGAAGGATTGGACAAGGACTGGTATTATACTGATCAGGAACGTTCGGTTACGTACCGGTATCTGCCGGCCGGGAATTATGTTTTCAAGGTAAAAGTCGCTAATCAGGACGGCGTGTGGTTTGACGATTACGTGAGTCTGCCCATTCAGATTCTTCCTCCGTGGTACGAGTCCTGGTGGGCTTATGCGGGGTACGCTCTGAGTTTGCTATTTGTCTTATACGCCTACCAGCGGTACCGCCTGAAGCAGACAAGATTAACTTATGAAGTACAGCTAGCTCAGCTGGAAGCTCAAAAAGAGAAAGAATTACACGAAAAAAGACTGTCGTTCTTTACCTACATTTCTCACGAATGCCGAACGCCTTTAACCCTGATTATTAATCCGGTTAAGCAACTACTGGCGGCTGAGAAAACCGGGAAAGAACAATCGAACCTTACCCTGATTTATCGGAATGCCCGCCGGCTATTGAGTATGATGGATCAGTTACTGCTGTTTCAGAAAGCAGAGCTGGAAACGGATCAACTAAAACTTGCTTCGGTTAATCTGTACGAAATGGGTAACGAAGTGTTTCAGTGTTTTCTGCATCAGGCTGAGAGTCATCAAATTACCTATACGTATACCTGTGAAAACGAAAACCTGGAAATTCCCTGTGACCGGGAGAAACTGGAAATTGCCTTATTCAATTTGATTTCCAATGCTTTAAAATTCACACCAGCGGGGGGCTCGGTACAGGTTCTGATTCAGGAGAAAAGGCATGAGGTAATCTTCAGTGTAGAGGACTCTGGCGTGGGAATTGATCAGCAATCCGGCTCGGATATTTTCCAGCTATTTCACCAGCAAAAACTGGAAAATCGGTCCGGTAAAGCAGGGTTTGGGATTGGATTGTACCTAACCAAAAATTACGTGGAAAAGCACGGGGGTAAGATTACGTACGAGTCCGAAAAAGAAAAAGGAACCACGTTTTTTATCACGCTTCGTAAAAAGGAAATTTCGGCAGTTACGCCCGTTTCCAACCATCAGCCTTCGGTATTTCTGGAAGAACTTTCCGGAGCTGAGAATCTTGAGTGGCTCCCCGCTCCACTGCATCCGGTGAAGGGTATGATTTCTGAACTCGCTCAGGAGAAAGATACACTGTTACTCGTAGATGATGAAGAGGATATTCGGGCTTATCTGCGTCAGTTACTCGAAGATCAGTATCGGATTATCGAATGTCAAAGTGGGGAAGAAGCACTGGAGGCCGCTCATCAATACCAGCCGGATCTGGTGATTAGTGACGTAATGATGTCCGGAATTTCAGGCCTTGAATTATGTCATCGGCTGAAGTCAGAAGCGAGTCTGAGCCATATTCCCCTGATCTTACTAACGGCGAGTTCACGACAGGAAATTGAACTGCAAAGCATGGAAGAACGAGCGGATGCTTTTCTACGAAAGCCCTTTGAACCCAATTTGTTGTTGGCTCAGATTGCATCCATTCTGAAAAACCGCAAGGATTTGCGGAGTTATTTCTATAATGAAGTTACCCTTCAATCCAGCTCGTTCAAGGTATCGCCCGAGTATAAGGAGTTTCTTCAGGATTGCATTCAGATTGTGGAACGACACGTAATGGATACGGCTTTTAATACTAAAGTTCTGGCGGCTGAAATAGGCCTGAGTCAGTCCACTTTATACAACCGGATTAAGTCCATCTCGGGTAAATCCATCAATGAATTCATCCGTTTCATTCGCCTGAGAAAAGCCGCCCAATTGCTTCTGAGTACGGACATGACCATCGCCGAAGCGGCGTATCAGGTAGGCATGAATGATGCGAAGTATTTTCGGGAACAGTTTAATAAACTTTTCGGAATGAATCCCTCTGAGTACGTCAAAAAGTATCGAAAAGCTTTCCACGAGAATCAGACGCTCGGCCAGCAATTATTTAAAGGTTAGGCTTCAAAAAGGGGGGGTAAATCACAGAAATGATCAATTTTTTATGAGAAATGGCCCTTTTTCGTGAATTACCCCCTATCAAATATGAAATTGTCCCCCTATAGTGCTGTTCAAATAATCCTAGTTTTGTTCGGTTAAATTATAGAACGAGTCCTGCTCCGTTTTCTCCTTTTTTCATTCAGATGAAGAATAAAGTCCTGTGCTGAATCCAGCCACAGCAGAGAACCTACGGCCCGTTGATTACTAATTATCCTAATCATTAGTTCTATTTTAAAATCCGTTTATGGAAAAACTTTTTCTTGAAAAATGGGTATTGCCTCAACCCTTCAGAGGTGTGCTGAGTAATCCGATGAAGCAGTTAGTTGTATTGCTTTTAATCGCGATTAGCTCCGTTCAAAGTTTTGCTCAAACCACGCAGATTCGCGGCGTGATTAGCTCGTCCGATGGACAGGCTTTACCCGGAGCAACGGTGGTGGTAAAAGGAACCACGCAGGGAACGACAACGGATAATGAAGGTAAGTACACCTTGAGCGTTTCGTCGGCGACGGGCACTCTTGTGGTTAGCTATGTAGGATACATCAGTCAGGAAGTGGAAATCGCCAATCGTAGTCAGATTGACGTTTCACTGGCTGCCAATGATGAAACCTTAAATGAAGTAGTAGTGGTGGGTTACGGTACGCAGAAAAAAGCAACCCTGACCGGATCGGTTTCTGAAGTGAAAGGAGCGGACATCGTGAAAAGTCCACAGCCCAACCTTTCGAACTCGCTGGCTGGTCGTTTTTCTGGTTTTGTAGCGAACAACCGCGGTGGCGAGCCGGGTTATGATGGATCGAGTTATAAAATTCGTGGTTTTGCTACGACGGGTAATAGTGATGTCCTGATCGTAGTGGATGGTATTCCTGGTCAGGTAGGTGGTCTGGATCGTCTGGATCCGAACGACGTGGAAAGTATTTCGGTGCTGAAGGATGCTTCGGCGGCGGTATACGGTTCACGGGCGGCTAACGGGGTTATTCTGGTAACGACCAAACGTGGAACCACGGGTAAGCCCGTGATCTCCTACAGCTTCAATCAGGGCTTTTCGTCACCTACGCGTTTGCCTAAAATGGCCGATGCCGCGACTTACGCTACGATTATGAACGAGATTGATTATTATAACAATCCGGCGGGAGGTATGAATCAGTTCTATTCAGCGGAGCAAATTGAAAAATTCCGCAACGGTTCAGATCCCATTAATTATCCCAATACCAACTGGCAGAAAGTAGCCCTGAAACCCGTAGCCCCTCAAAATCAACAAAGTCTGTCGATTAATGGCGGTACTGAAAACGTGAAGTATTACGTCTCACTAGGTACGATTTATCAGGACGCTTTATACCGCAACGGAGCGACGAAATACAAACAGTATAATTTCCGCTCCAACATTGATGCGAACGTAACGAAAGACTTCAAAGTAAGTCTGATGTTATCGGGACGTCAGGAAGAACGTAAATTCCCCGTTTCTTCGGCGGGTAATACCTTCCGGTCCATTTACCGGGCTTATCCTACGGTGATTGACCAATATCCCAATGGCTATTATTCAACGGGTGTGGAAAACAGTAACCCTGCCGTTTTAGGTACAGATATAGGCGGAACGACCAATAACCCTACGTCAGTTTTTAACGGAATCTTACGCGGAAGCTATAACCTACCCTTTGTGGAAGGATTATCGCTTGAGGGGTTTTACTCGGCCGACAAATCATTCAATTTCAGCCGGACGTTCAGCATTCCTTACACGCTTTATAACTTCAACAGCACCAGTAATACGTATCAACCCGTTGTAGCGGGTGGATCAGCGGGTAAGCCGTCTTTAACTCAGTCGCAGACTAACATTACGAACATCACACAGCACATTCGTATGAATTATGTGCAGCAATTGGGTAAGCATAATGTAAACGCGTTTGTAGCGTATGAGCAAAACCGTCGCAATGAAATTCTAATGGGTGCCAGCCGGATTAACTTCCCCACGGCTTCCACGCCTGAACTTTCACAGGGGGGGGCCGCAGCTACCGACAAGAACAACTCTGGAAGTAGCATCAACTTCACGCGGAAAAGCTTCATTGGCCGTCTGGCCTATAACTTCGATGAAAAGTATCTGGCTGAAGTACAGGCTCGGGTAGATGGTTCTTCTATCTTCCCCGTGGGCAAGCAGTATGGCTTCTTCCCTTCGGTCTCCGCCGGTTACCGGATTTCTCAGGAAGACTGGTTCAAGAATAGCGTTAATTTTATTGATGATTTAAAGATTCGTGCTTCTTACGGAACGCTGGGTAATGATAATGTGGCTCAGTTCCAGTATTATAACAACTATAGTTTCAATAACCAGTACTCGACGGGTGCGAACATCATCACTACGGGTATTGATTTAACGAAACTGGCGAACCCACAGATTACCTGGGAAACGGCTAAGAAACTGGACATTGGTATCAACGCCACGTTCCTGAAAAACTTCAGCATGGAGTTTATTTACTTCAACCAGCAGCGTTCAAATATTCTGGCCGCTCGTAGTGGTTCCATCGCTGGCGTCTCTGGTATCGTAAACCCTTATGGATCAGATAAATTAGTGCCTGATGAAAACATTGGTCAGGTAAACAGCAGTGGGGTAGAAGGTTCGTTAACCTATAGCCATTCTGGCCCCTTCCGCTACAGCATTTCAGGGAATGCCACATATGCCAAGAGCAAAATCGTAAATATGGATGAAGCTCCCGGTTTGTTAGACTATCAGCGTCAAACGGGCGGCCCTCTGAACACGGAGTTGCTGTATCGTTACCAGGGTATTTTCCGTACGCAGGAAGACCTCGACCGTTATCCTAAATTACCAGGAACTCAGTTAGGTGATTTAATCATTGAAGATTACAACGGCGATGGTAAAATTACAGCGGATGATCAGGTTCGTACGAAATACGGTAACGTTCCTCTAGTAACGTTCGGTCTGGTACTGAACGGCGGTTACAAAGCTTTTGATCTGTCAATGGTATTCTCGGGTCAGACCAAGGTTCGTCAGTTCGTATTACCCGAATCTGGTCAGGTAGGTAACTTCTACAGCAGCTGGGCAGATAACCGCTGGAGCCCCACTAACCCTGACGGAAGCTACCCTCGTGCCGATGCTCGTGCTTCTTCTTCGATCAACGGTGGGTTATACCCCAGTACCTTCTGGTTCAACGATGCCTCTTTCGTTCGGTTGAAAAACGTCGAGTTAGGCTATACCTTGCCACAGGACGTGTTGTCGAAAATCAAGATTTCATCACTTCGCGTATACGCCAGTGCCTTTAACCTCTTCACACTCACGAAAGTGAAAGATTATGATCCTGAAGGAGATAATCGCAGTGGACAATTCTATCCACAGCAGCGAATCGTGAATCTGGGTGTTAACATTAAGTTTTAATTGAGATTGATCATGAAAAATATAAAATCAACAAAACTGTTAGCAGGATTACTGGCTCTGGGGTCGATGGTAAGCTCGTGTAAACAGGATTTTCTAACTATCGTTCCCACGGATCGGGTTTCAGATGCGTCCATCCTGTCGGATTCTGTATTATTCGAAGCGTATGTACTAAACCGTTACATGGGCGTTCGTCTGACGGACAAAGAAGCCGAAGGTACGCCTCCAGGTTTTGGCCGGGGTTTTGAATACGCCATGTGGTCGTCGTTGACCGATGAATCCATCTATAACAATGATGACAACACCTGGGTAGTTCAGCGGGGACAAATCGCTCCTGAAAACACGGGTATCGCCGGAACATTCTGGAGCCGGAGTTACCGCAGCATTCGGGAGGTTAACTACGCCCTGGCAAATATCGAGCAGTTACCCATGTCGGCAGCCCGCAAACGTCAGGTCATTGCCGAACTGCGTTTCATCCGGGCTTTCCGTTACCACGATCTGATTCGTAACTATGGTAAAGTAGTGCTGGTAGGAGATAAAGTATTCCAGATTACGGATGATTTAACCAGTCAGGAACTGTTCAATCGTTCTTCGATTAAAGCTGGACTCGATTACGCCGTGGCCGAACTGGATGCGGCTGCCGCTGATTTACCTTCTGCCAATGGTGGAAGCTGGGCCCTAGGACGGGCTACGAAAGGTGCTGCTATGGCTCTGAAGTCACGCTTGCTTTTATACGGAGCTAGTCCCTTGTATGAAAATGCAGCTACCTGGGCTTCGGCGGCGGCCGCTGCCAAGGCAGTAATGGATTTAGGAAAGTATAGCTTATACACAGGTGGATACGGTAATCTGTTTTTAACGAACGATAACTCGGAAATTATCTTCAGCCGCATCTATGCTCAGGGAGCTCGCCACGTGTGTCTGGAAATTGCCAATGGCCCGAACAGCTATAACGCCTGGGGTGGTAACGTGCCTTTACAAAACCTGGTGGATGACTATGAAATGATGGATGGAACCCGTATTACGGATGCGAACACCAGCTATAACGCCAGTCGCCCGTACGCCAACCGTGATCCTCGTTTCTACGCTACGATTTTGTATAACGATGCCCCGTATCGGAACAGCACTATTCAGACGTTTACGCCCGGTGGCAAAGACAGCAAGGATGGCCCATCCAACTGGAATACGTCTAAAACGGGTTACTACCTGAAGAAATTCATGAATGATAACCTGCCCATTGACAACCCCTGGGACGTTGCCGGAACGCAGACCTGGATTTACTTCCGTTATGCCGAAATCCTGCTTAACTACGCCGAAGCTCAAAACGAGGCCAGCGGCCCGGATGCTTCGGTTTACGCAGCCGTTAATGCCATTCGTCAGCGGACGGGTGTAGGTATGCCTGCCTTACCAACGGGTTTAACCCAGGCCCAGATGCGGGAACGTATTCGCAACGAACGTCGGATTGAGTTAGCATTTGAAGAACATCGCTTCTATGACGTTCGTCGCTGGAAAACGGCTCCAACCGTTGAAAATGTACCTGCGTACGGCATTGACATTAATAGAAGTGGTACCAATTATACATATGCGAAAAAAGTGGCTTTAACGGGTCGTGCTTTTACGGATAAGCAGTACTGGTTGCCAATTCCCCGAGCTGAAATTCAGGCTTCCAATAACAAGCTTGAACAGAATCCTGGGTATTAATTTTCGTCCCGGTGGAGGTCACTCCACCGGGATTTTTCTTCGAACCTTTCTTCTCTTACCGTATGAAACGTATCGTTATACCTGTTCTTGGATTGTTTTTAAGTAGTAACCTCGTTTTTGCTCAACAGGAAAAGTCCATTCGCGTTCAGATTGACCCCAACCAGCGGTATCAGGTGATCGAACACTTTGGTGCTTCGGATGCCTGGGCCGGACAATTTGTAGGGAACTGGCCTGCCGCTGAAAAAGAAGCCATTGCTGATTTACTTTTTTCAACCGAAACGACGGCTACTGGTCAGCCTAAAGGTATCGGACTTTCGCTCTGGCGATTCAACATCGGAGCCGGAACCGCCGAGCAGGGAAAGGAAAGTGGCATTCGGGATGAGTGGCGTCGGGCAGAAGGGTTTTTACGGGATAATGGCACTTACGACTGGAACAAACAGCAGGGACAACTCTGGTTTCTGGAAGCCGCTAAAAAACGGGGCGTTCAATCTTTTCTGGCGTTCACGAATAGTCCGCCCGTTCAGTTGACGAAAAATCATAAAGGCTTTGCCACCAACAAACAGCCTAATCTGGAGCCTTCAAAATTTGACGCATTTGCCGATTTTCTGACTGAAACGATTAAAGGTGTTCAAAAGAAAACGGGCGTTCGTTTTCAGTACGTGAGTCCGGTCAATGAGCCACAGTGGGACTGGAGCGACGGTGGACAGGAAGGCACTCCTTTCTTTAATACGGACATTGCAGGAATCACTCGTTCGCTTAGTAAGGCTTTACTGAAGGCAAAACTTCCCACGAAGATTTCCATTGCCGAAGCCGGACAAATTGAATACCTCTATTCAGAGCACAATCGAAAAGGTCAGCAAAATCAGATTGCAGATTTCTTTACCAAGGGTTCGGTCAACTATTTAGGAAATCTACCCAATCTGGTACCCGCTATTTCCGGTCACAGTTACTTCACGACTTCACCTTATGCGAAAGCCGTCGAGAAGAGAAAACAGTTGGCTGCAGCCCTCAAACCCGGCTTAGGTTACTGGATGTCGGAATACTGTATTTTGGGTGATAATGAAGGCGAAATTAACGCTCAGGGTAAGGATTTGGGCATCAATCCAGCTCTATACATTGCCCGAGTAATTCATAATGATCTGGTGAACGCTCAGGCTTCAGCCTGGCACTGGTGGCTGGCTTTGAGTTGTTACGATTACAAAGACGGATTGGTGTACGTGGACCGGAATCAGAAAGAAGGAAAGCATCAAGATTCCAAAATGCTCTGGGCATTGGGCCAATACAGCCGCTTTATTAGACCTCAGGCTACCCGGATTAAAGCTACTACCGATACGAATCAGGAAGAGGTTTTAGTCTCGGCTTATAAGAATAAGAATGGGAAAGTTGTCGTAGTAATGATTAATCCCTCGAACGAATCGTTTAAACTACAACTTGAGAAACCAGCTTCGCTGAAGTTTCTGAATAGTTATACTACGTCTGAATCACAAAGTATGGCTGTAAACAACCTTTCTTCGTCGAGCATATCTATTGCTCCGCAAAGCATAGTTACCCTGGTGAGCAAGTAAAAATGGTAAAAAAGGCTCTGCATTTTAAATGCAGAGCCTTTTTCTTTATACATCAATCGCATCATAAACCACTACCTTGTCCCAGAGAGCACTGCAATCTTTGATAAACTGCTGGTGAATGGGGTGAGACTGGTAGCTGGCCTGGTCTTTCTCATTCTCAAAAAACATGAGTTCAGATACACCCCAGCTTTGATCTACGACATCTCTTTTCTCAGTGTTCGCGACGATTCCGATTCGCAATTCTTTAATTGCTTCAATTTTTCTCAGCGTCTTTAAGCCCGCAATAATCTTATCACGATCAGCCACTGAACCTGGATTTTTGAGCCAGAAAAATACGTGGTGAACGAGGGGATACTTTGTTTTTTCAGTATGAAGCGGAGCGGCCATTGCCGCTGCGGTTCCGGCGGCCAGACTTACAGAGCTAGCAATAAAGGTACGACGCGTGTTTTTTTTCATCAAATGGAGAATTAGAGTGAATTAAACCGAAGTTTAAGGTTGAAATGGCGGCATTAATGGGATACAGTCAGCCACTGGTAATGGTCTTGAGATGAACGGATGCTGCAAGAACAAGGGCTAATCTATTCAATTAACAGGGAAATTCCTCCTGGATGGGTGGTTTTCGTTGCTGACAGATTCACTAAAGTTGATTGTCAGGCAGTACCTGAAGGCTTTACCTTAGGCAAGTTTGCAAGGTAAATAGCCTAGTGCACCAGGAAAAATTTCGGAAGGAGGTATACGTTACTTAAGGAAACAAAACTTCAATCATCGACCCGGACACCGGTGAATTCAATTCTAGTTGGTTTATCAACTCAGTAGTAGAAATCCCTTAGGGGACGGAAGAGCTTGTTATTTTACTAACGAATCAGAAGGTCAGAGAATCATTGTCCCGTTTAGATCTTAACCAGTAAATCATGGGTGTCAAAAAATTCTATAAAGGTAAGTTCTAATACTTTCCAAGTGACTTTTAAATACTTCTGATTTAAACTCGTAATTAACCTTAGAGTGAGGTTTTTCCTGCATCGTCAGATACGTATCATAAAGCACATTCATCACTTCATCTACGGAAAGATCTTCATTCTTCATACATTCCAATTTGGCACAGAGATAAATTCCTGCCCGAATCGTTTCATTCGTTTGAGGATACCCCTGATCCAAACTTTCAAAAAATAAGTCAAGGGCAAGGTAGTCTTCGTTGGTAAAGATAATTTTATCCTTCATACGGCATTTATTTTCCTTCATCCATTTTAACAGAATAATCACTAACCATTATCTCAGACAGTTAAAAACGTCCAGAATCCTATTTCCAGTGGGTATTGATACTGTTGATAAAAAACTTTTATGTTCAGAGTAAATCCGTAGATGGGTAAATCGTTTAGTTAAAAAAGCATTCAGAAGGGCCTTGTTTTCTTTATTTTTTAATTCATAAGTAATCTCGCTTTTGCAGTTAATGGGGTCTAACATAATCCCTGAATAACTTTGGCCCCCTTCAAACGTAAAATACACGCTATCCGATGATTTAATACAATACCCTAACGAAGGAAGCTTTATAAACCATACAAATTCATTTTTATTACTTCGTAAAGTCAGATGAATAGTATTTTGATTCTGATCTGAAATTTCAAAGTCTGCTAACTTAATGTGACCACTTGCAACGGTCCTGATGTATTCTTGGCAGGTATTGACAGGGATAACGTTTTGTTGCTGTGCAGAAGCATTTCCTGCTGCCAGCAATAGACAACAGAAAAAGATAACATTTTTCATTATTGGCGGATGACTAAAGCAGTAAAAATTTTAGTTTAGAGAATAGAAATACGTTCACTTTAAGTAGTGACTTTAAATATACAATACAAAATAAGCTATTCTAGATAGTTCCAAATTATATATTTTTAATCTATGATATTATTAAAATGTAATATATAAAGTTTATTCATCAATTAGTATAGTAGTAATTACTGAATTAAATGAGAATGATTAAGATGAAAAGTACTATAAATAAAAGTGCGTTTGTTGATGAAAAATACTTTACTAAAAACTTTGTTTATCCTAGTAAATGAAGATTACTAAAAATCAACCTTATAATAAAATAGGGGTAAAAAGCCCAGTTGATACTGACGCTTCAGGTAGCTTTCAGAAGGAGCCTGACCCGGGATTGGAACAAAGGTGACGCCCAGTACATTTTGCCTCCCGGTCATATTAATGAGGTCAATGGCGAGTTCATGATTTAGTCCTAATGCATTTTTTCGGAAGCCCAGTTTTAAATCCAGTCGGAAGTAATTGGGGAATTGCTGGGTATTGCGTGCGGCATCCTGAAAGACGACTTCCCGCTGTAAAAGCGAAGCATCTACATTTAGCGGTCCGTAGCGTCGTCCACCCGCCCAGGTAATTTTTCCGCCCGCCAGTAACGTGGTGCGTTTGCGTTTACCTACGGGCCATTCGCCACCTGCTAAAGCGTTGAGGGCAAAACGCCCGTTGTAATCCGTATTTCTCCAGACCTGATCGTTGGCCCGGTATTTAGAATCGTAAAGGGAAGCGGTAAACAGAGCGTAGTAGTTCTTACTGAATTGTTTCTCAAGCGTTACTTCGGCTCCGATATTGTAACCAATGCCCGTATTTTCGAGCGAATCCGGAAATGCACGGTTGAAAGTTGAGCCCTGATTGAGTAAGGAAAAAGAGGAAGTGGAAAGTACAGAAACTGGAATTTTGGATAATCGCTGGTAATAACTTTCAACTTTCAAATGCCAGGTTTCACTTAGCCGACGATTATAGCCCAAAACCCAATGCTGATTACGGGTCAAACCCATTTGCTCATTATAACGGGAATACTTACTTCCGACGGGCTTCTGTATAAAATAGGTATAACTTGCCTGGGTCTGGTGATGCATGCCGTATGCGAAGCTTAGAGACTCTTTGTCACTTAAGGTGTATTGAAGCCCAGCCCTAGGATCCAGGCCTTTGGAGTGGGAGTTAAGTGTATAGATCAAAGCGTTTAGACCGGCGGTAAAGGTCAGGCGACTGCTGGCTTTGATTTTTATCTGAGCAAAAGGTTGCACGAGCCAGGCGGTTGTGGCGTAATCCCAACGCCTTTCCCAGTAGGAAACGGGAAAACGGGGTGGCTCCCGCAGGATGCTATCCACGTCACTGTAAGCAAAACGATCCAGAAATACGCCTGCTTTGAGGGTAGCCGTAGAGCTTAACTTTTTTGTAAGTGTAGAATTAATGGAACTGCGGGTATCTTTAAAATCGTACCCCATGCTATAATGTTTGCCCGTCATCACGCCCGAAGCAGCGTAATCAATCAGGTCATGGTTAGCCCAGCTGCGTAATCGACTCGTAGAAATGACCGTTCGAAGGTAGGTCGTGGCGTTGATGGGAAAGTCATGTTTAACGCCGACGGTGTAACTCGAAGAACGGAAATACTGGTCGCGGTCTTTATCCGCGTATAAATCTTCCTGCAAATCCTCGTTTTGGGAAACCACAATATTGATGGCACTGGTACCGCCAAGGCCGAAAACAGAAAAGGTTCCGGCTTTAGCAGTAGGGAAGTTGAGCTTGAAAGTCAGATCCTGATAATTCGGTACGGCAGAGGTACCAATCTGGATGCCTAGTTTTTGAAAAACGTTGAGTGTAGAGTAGCGGTAGGCTACCAGAAAGGAAGAACGATTTTTCCGGGAAATGGGTCCTTCCAGCACGCCTTCCAATCCTAAAAGTCCTACCTGCACGGTGCCTTCTACTTTTTCGTTATTACAGGATCGTAAGCTAAGGTCAAATGCACCGGCTAGGGCATTTCCATATTCGGCGGGGAAAGCTCCCGTAAAAAATTCGGAATTGCCCAGGGTTTTGCTGTTTAGCATGCTAACGGAACCTCCCTGGCTGCCGGGAATCACGAAATGGCTGGGGTTTGGAATGTTCACTCCTTCCAGTCGCCAGAGCAGGCCTTGAGGAGAGTTTCCACGAATGACAATATCGTTACGGGAGTCATCGGAACCCTGCACGCCAGCGAAATTGGAGGCCATCCGGGCGGGATCATCCCGACTAGCCGCATATCGGCCCGTTTCTTCCACTGAAAAAGGTTGCGAGCTGAGTAATGCCATTTCATTTTTGGGAGTTGTACGACCGCTGACCCGTACTTCTCGCAATTGCTGCGTATTACTTTCCAGCTCGACGATTAATACCGTTTCTTTTCCACTCACCACAATTAAGTTGCTGATTTGCTTGGGATGATACCCTACGCAGGAAACCAGAAAAGATCGCCGTCCCACGCCTACGTTTAGTAGCTTGAAATAGCCCTCTGCATCCTTAATCGTGCCTGAAGCAGAGCTGGAATCCTGAACCAGGCGGAAGCTGCTGCCCGGTAATGCTGACTTGGTTTCAGTATCAATTACGCGTCCACGTACGGTTTGCGTCAGGCTTTGAGCTACTGAAACCTGGGTAATAAACAGCAAGAGCAGGTAGATGTTTTTCATAGGCTTAGGGGAGGTAATTTGCCTAATGAGATTATAATTTTTTGCAAGTAAGACAAACTTCCGCAGGAATGATTGTTCGGCTGACGTTACGATGGGATGGAATTGAAAATTTTGTTGAAGTCCTGAGTATAAGTTAAGCATAAACCAAGGGCTGAAATACGAAGCTGTCGTCTGTTCTTAAATAAAATCGTATGAAGACGAGTATGAATAAAATTCTACTTTGGGTATTTGGGCTGGTTATTTCAGTGAGCTTTCAGGTTACGGCTCAGAAACAGAAACTAGTAGTAGCCCAGGATGGAAGTGGCGATTACCGGAACGTGCAGGAGGCTTTGTCTACCATACCGCGACAGAATCAGCAACGGATTACGATTTATATTAAAAAGGGAATCTATAAGGAAAAACTACGGCTGGACTCCACGCAGAATAACGTAACCCTCGTAGGTGAAGATGTGCAAAAAACCATCCTTACTTTTGACGATTACTCCGGTAAAATGAGTCCTTCCGGCCAACCGTTTCGGACCTTTTCTTCGAGCACGTTTACCATCAAGTCCAATGATTTTCGGGCTGAAAATCTGACATTTGAAAATTCTGCCGGGCCGGTAGGGCAGGCTGTTGCGGTATACGCTCCGGGAGATCGAATGGTGTTTTTTAACTGTCACTTCCTGGGTAATCAGGATACTTTATACGTGGGAATGCCCGGAGAATATGGTCGGCATTATTATAAAGATTGTTACATCGAAGGCACCATCGACTTCATTTTTGGCTCGTCTACTGCCGTTTTTGAAAACTGCACGATTTTCAGCAAGATAGGCTGTAATTATATAACGGCAGCTTCTACTCCCAAAGATCAAAATTGGGGACTGGTGTTTCTAAACTGCCGACTGACGGGTGATATGCCGGAGAAAAGCGTGTATCTGGGACGACCTTGGCGAGACTTTGCCCGAACCCATTTTATCCATTGCTTTATGGATAAACATATCAAACCCGAAGGCTGGCATAATTGGGATAAACCTCAGGCGGAAAGCACAGTAACGTATGGAGAATACAGAAGTTATGGCACGGGATCCAGCAAGAAGAACCGGGTGAAATGGTCTCATCAGTTAAAAGATAATCAGGCAAAGCTCTATCGACCACAGGAAATTTTACAAGGTAACGATCAATGGAATCCGCTTATTTTTGAGAAGTAATCAGTTGAACGATTGCCGGTATTGCAAAGGGGAAAAATTAGTTTTGTTCCTGAAAAGTTTGTTGAAGGATTGAGGATACTCAAAACCAAACTGATAGGCAATCTCGCTTACGGATAAGTTAGTGCTGGCCAACAGTAACTTTGACTTCTCAATGAGCTGATTATGAATGTATTGTTGAGCTGATTGTCCTACCAGGGATCGTAGCATGTCGCTCAGGTAACCGCTCGAAACGTGAAAGGCATCGGCTAGTACTTCGACCGTCAGCAGACCCTGCGTTAAAGCTTTGTTCTGCTCATAATATTCGTCAATGAATTGATTAATACGCGTTAACAAATCATGGTTTAACGTTTTTCGGGTGATGAACTGGCGATTGTAGTACCGATTGGCGTGGGTTAACAATAAGTCAATGTTGGCAATGATTACATCCTGACTAAACGCATCAATGGGAGACTGATATTCAGTCTCAATAGCTTTGAAAATTTTCCCGATCATTTGTTCCTCCCGCTCTGAAAGGTGCAGAGCTTCATTGGCGGTGTAGTTAAAAAATCCGTATTCCTTCATCTTTTTCGCCAGCGGATAATTTCGGATGAAGTCGGGATGAAAAGAGAGACTGATGCCCGTTACCTCGTATTCTTCTTCGCTCTGATTGGCCAGAATTTGATTGGGTGAGAGAAAAGACAGAACGCCTTCTTCAAAATCATAGTAGCTATAGCCGTACTTGAATTTTCCTTTAAAGCCCTGTTTTAACGAAACGCAGTAAAAACCCAGCGAAAAGTTCTGATTTAATTCTTCCGCGTGATGCATGGAATCTTCCAGCCGAAATACGCTTACCAACGGATGAAGCGGTTTGGGTAACTTCAGAATACGGTGTTGCTCCGTAATACTGCCAATGTGAAAAGGAGTGTAGGATAATTTCATGTCCTGAGGTATTAATCAGGGGCAGAAAGCCGATTTCTGCCCCTGAACACAACTTATTGATTTACCATTTGCATACCCGCCGTATCATAACGATCGCCGGTAGCAGTACCTATGGGAATAATACGTTCCAGCTGCTCCAGGTCTTCCGACGTCAGAGTAACCTCGGCTGCTGCTAGATTTTGTTCTACGTATTTAATTCGTTTGGTTCCAGGAATAGGTACTACTCCCTGGGTTAATGCCCAGGCCAGAGCCAATTGCGAGGGCGTAATGCCTTTGTCAGCTGCCATTTTTTCAATTTCACGCTGAATTTCAACATTCTTATCAAATTGCTCACCCTGAAAACGGGGCATAGCATTTCTGAAATCGTCCGCTTTCAGATCGGATTTACTCTTCAGTCCGCCCGTTAATAAACCTCTGCCTAGGGGTGAATACGCTACCAGGCCAATACCCAGCTCCCGAAGTGTGGCAACAACACCCTGTTCCTCAATTGTTCTTTCGAATAAAGAATATTCGGACTGAACGGCAGTTAAGGGGTGAATGGCGTGAGCTTTACGAATAGTTTCCGAACTTACTTCCGATAAACCAATGTACCGAACTTTCCCTTCTTTCACTAACTCAGCCATGGCCTCGACGGTTTCTTCGATGGGCGTGTTAGCGTCGACTCGGTGGAGGTAATACAGATCGATGTAATCTGTTTCCAGGTTCTTCAACGAACGCTCGGCGGCTTTTTTGACGTACTCTTTTTTTCCGTTGATTTTCCAGGTCAGGGTATCCGTGTCGTCAATTTCATAGCCAAACTTGGTGCCTAGGATGTAGTTGTCGCGGTTCCCTTTAATGGCTTTGGCTATTAGTTGTTCGTTGATGACAGGACCGTATAAGTCGGCAGTATCCAGAAAATTCCCGCCCAGTTCATACGAACGGTGAATGGTTGCGATGGCTTCGGCTTCGTTAGCCTGACCATAGATTTCCATATGGGCCATGCCCGTCATTCCCATACAGCCCAGACCGATTTCAGGGACGATCAGGCCCTGGGTTCCTAATTTGATTTTCTTTACCATTGGCTTTTTCGTTTATCTTAAATCCAATGCAAAGGTCTGTCTTCATACTGGAACGGAGGTATCCAAATTGCGGATGATTGTATCCGAATTTCTTCACAGCAAAGGAAGAAAATTACTAATCTCAGAAATTGAATTATTAAAAAATAGACGTGTGTTTCCAGACAGGATAGGAAGAATTTTAAAAATTATAAAGTATAAAAAGGCCATTTAAATAGAAATAAACCAATATGTAGTAGGCTTTGATATAAAAATAGATAAATAATTTACTGGATAGTTTCTAAAATTTCCGTCATGCCTATGTAGGGTATCTGGAATGATGATCCTTTTCACGGAATGCCCCATTCAGGCGACCTAATATAACTTTCTCACTATGACTCGACACCTACCTTTCAAAGACGGATTGCTCCACTTTGGACAAGCCGTCCTGATTCTTCTGTGCCTCTGGGTTGGGAGGGTAACGGCCCAAACCACCAGCGAACGAACCATTACGGGCACTGTTAAAGATGAATCCGGGGCCACGCTTCCCGGTGTAAGTATTTTACGCAAAGGAACCCAGCAGGGAACTACGACAAACGAAGAAGGAAAGTACCGTCTTACCTTTAGTCAGCAAGAAGCTACCTTGATTTTCTCGTATGTGGGTTATACGCCGCAGGAAGTATCCGTTGGAGCGGGCTCCGTCGTGGATGTTACCTTAAAGGCTGATTCAAAAGCATTAACCGAAGTTGTGGTGGTGGGATATGGAACCCAGAAAAAAGCAGAAGTAAGTACTGCGGTGGGAAGTATCGAAGGAAAGACCATTGCCGATCGGGGAACCGTCAGCCCTTTACAGGCCGCTCAGGGACAAATTGCCGGGGTTGATATTTCGGCGGGTTCCGGTCGGGCCGGGGCTGGGTTTTCGGTGCAGATTCGGGGTCAGAACTCTCTGGCGGGTGGTCAGCCTTTGTACGTCGTAGACGGTGTGATCGTGCCGGATATTAACTTCCTGAACCCTCAGGACATTTCTAAAATGGACGTTTTGAAAGATGCTGCTTCAACGGCTATTTATGGTTCAAGGGGTTCGAACGGGGTTATCCTGATCACGACAAAAGGTGGATCAAACATCAAAGGACGTTCTGAAATTTCATACGATGGCTACTACGGCGTACGGGAAGTAGCCCGGATGCCGCATTTCATGACTGGTCCCGAATTCTGGGAATACCGTCAGAATACCTTCATTTCCCCTGAATTGATTGCGGGTCGGACGAATTACGACAATACCATTGGTAGTTTGGGTAACCCCGTTGTTCAGCAGCGGGTGGCAAACAACGATTATACCAACTGGCGTGATCTGGTATTACGCACGGGTACTCAAATGAACCACTGGCTGACGATTACGGGAGCAAGTGATAAAAACACCGTTCAGTACCTGATCGGGGCGGGTTATCAGAAAGAAAAAGGAAACCTGTTACAGGAAAACCTGGATCGCTATAACTTCAAAGCCAGTGTGGATGGTAAAATCAATGATCGCTGGTCGGCGGGGATGAGCATGAACTTCTCGCTTTCGGACATGGAGCGGGGGAGTGATGATGCCGTACGGAATGCCTTCAACATGGCTCCGATCTTCAAGCCTTACGATGATAATGGCAATCTGATTTTCCGTCCCGGACAAATTCCAGTGCCTAACTCTACCACGATTTCCAGCTTTACCAGTACGGTTAACCCTTTACTTGAAATTCCGAATACCGAGAATAACACCCGACGCGTATTTGGGGTGGGTAACCTGTATCTGCAATATAGTCTGAACGACTGGCTGGATTTACGTTCAACGTTTTCTCCGAGCGTGAACTTTCAGCGGAATGGTCGTTACTGGGGTTCCCTGACTGGCGTAGGCGATGGATTATTGCCTGATGCTCAACGCGAAACAACTCAGTCCTTATCCTACATTTTCGATAACATTGCTACTGTTCGTAAAAATTTTGGCGAACACCGCTTTACCTTCACGGGCCTTTTCAGTATGCAGAAAGACCGTTTTGAAGGAGATGGCTTACGGGTAAATGACTTGCCCTTTAACTCTTCGTATTATAACCTGGGTTCATCCACTAACCGTCAGTCGGGTACGAGTTTCTTCCGTCAGGTATCGATTCTCTCCTACATGGCTCGTCTGAACTACGTATTCAAAGATCGTTACTTTGCAACCTTGGCGACTCGCTGGGATGGTTCGTCAAAACTGGCGGAAGGTCATAAGTGGTCGACGTTTCCATCGCTGGCTCTGGGCTGGCAAATGACGGAAGAGAACTTCCTGAAATCGGCTAACTTCATTAGTGATCTGAAACTTCGCGTCAGTGCCGGTATCTCGGGTAATAACAACAACATCAGTGCCTACGAAAGCCAGATGAACCTGAGTGATCCTACTTTTTACGATTACGGTGGAACTGTTGCCCTGGGTTATGCTCCCAGCCGTTTACCTAACCCTGGCTTAACCTGGGAACGGACACGTGAGCTGGATTTAGGTCTGGACTACGGGTTTTTCAACGGACGTATTTCGGGTACCTTGGATGTATATAACAAGCTTTCCCGCGGAATTTTGATGAACCGGGATATCCCCATCGAGACGGGCTGGAGCTCCATCAAAGACAACGTAGGCTCGGTTCGTAACAAAGGCATTGAGTTTTCGATCCGTACCGTGAACGTTTCTGGTAAAGACTTCTCCTGGACTACATCTTTGAACTTTGCCCGTAACCGCAACGAAATCGTTGATCTGTTAGACAAAAAAGAAGATTTAGTGGGTAACTGGTGGTTCATTGGTCGCCCCATCAATGTGAACTATACTTATGTTTCAGACGGTATCTGGCAGGAAAGCGAGCGGGAACAGGCTCTAAAATACGGACAGTTACCTGGTCAGGCCCGTGTGAAAGATTTAAATAATGACGGCAGAATTAACAGCACTGACGATCGGGCCATTATTGGACAGAAAGATCCCAAGTGGACGGGCGGTTTCTCGACGTCGTTTACCTATAAAAAATTCGATTTATCGGCTTCGGTCTTTGCTCGTCAGGGCCAGCAGGTGTACAGTGCCTTCCACAGCATTTTCCTGAATTACGCGGATCGGGGTACGAACAAGATTTACGAAAACTATTACATGGCCGAGAACCCCGTAACGCCTTCTCGTGCGTCGAATACGTATCCCATGCCTAACAATATCGGGCCTTACTGGTCTGGGGTAACGGGTGTAGGTTATTACAAAGACGCTTCATTCGTGAAAGTTCAGAACATTGTGTTAGGGTATACCTTGCCTAACTATCTACTGAACAAAATAGGGGTTAAAAGCCTGCGGGTGTACGCTAACGTGCTGAATCCCTTTGTGTGGACAAAGTATAATGGATTCGATCCTGAAAATGCCAGCGGTATCGATCCGACGACTAACTCCAACATTAGTAACACCACAACAGGTAACATCAACAATACCGGTCCCAGCACGATTACTTACCAATTTGGTCTGAACCTCAAATTCTAAACCAGCATTCGCATGAAATCTATAAAAATGGCAGCCTTGCTGATCGGCCTTATGTTAACGGGCAGCGGCTGTAATGACTTTCTGAAAGAAGAGAATAAATCCAATATGGTATCCGACGAGTATTACGCTACCAGCGAAGGATACGAAAAACTGATTAATGCCGCTTATTCTTCCATGCGTACGGTTTATGCGGCCCCCTGGGTATTTTGTGCCGGTACGGACATGTACGTGGAAGGAAGAAGCCAGCAGCCGGTAGGCTTGAGTGAGTATCAAAACCTGATTGCCGATGACAGTGAAGTATTGAGTTTTTATACCAATGTCTATAAATCAATTCAGGTAGCGAATACGGCCCTTTACTTCAATGATAAAACGGCAAATACCTCTACGTTAGGAAACCGGAAAGGCGAAATGCAGTTTTTGCGGGCCTATGATTATTTCCTGATGGTGCAAACCTTCGGCGGAGTAGCTCTGGTTACGGATCGTTTTACGGCTCCGGTTGAAACCTTCAAGCGAAATACGGCTCAGGAAGTATATGACTTCATTATTAAGGAAATGACCGAAGCTTTGGAACTCGTTCCGGCTACGACTCCCAACTTTGGCCGCATCACCAAGCGGGCTGTGCAGCATATGCTGGCAAAGGTGTACCTGACCCGTGGTTATGAAACCTTTGGTACCGCTGATGATTTCCAGAATGCGGCCACATTTGCCGACGCTGCCATCGCTG
>CAJYHS010000003.1 GCA_913774715.1 uncultured Siphonobacter sp.
AGTGATTAGCGAGAATATACTTGAATTACGTTGGTACCATGATAAGTTTGAGGACACGATATGGGCAGATTGTACGTTGCGGCACTACCTTAATGATGAATTTTATAATCTATTCAGTCAAGACGAAAAAGAAAAAATAGTCTCCGTTACACATCGCAACTTTGATAATCCGTGGTTCAAAACCAAAGGAGGTAATGATACTACTGACAGGGTATTTTTGCTAAGCCTTCAGGAGGTTTGTCAATACTTTGGCAATAGTACCGCCCAACTACAAAATAAAGAGCAACAAACCTGGCTTATCGACGATGAGAATAATGAGAAGAGACAAGCAAGGTATGGTGACAAGTGGCATTGGTGGAGATTGCGATCACCGGGTTATTATGGCCGTACGGGAGCAAGTATAAACGCCAACGGACATGTGTATGTTCGTGGTAATGGGATTTATGGGAGGCCCAGAGATGGAGGCGGCATTCGACCTGCTTTGTGGCTAAAAATCTAGGCTGTTTTTATAGTTATAGCAGTTGGAAAGTTACTTTCAATTTACTCTTATGTTTGTAAAAAATAGGTAATCTGAGTTTTTAGAAACAATGCTGATTGTACCAATGATTGCAGTAATACTTAAAGAAAAGATATTCCCTATTTCTACTAAAACCATACTAACTCCAGTTCGTGCTGTAGCATAAATCGAAAAGCCGTCAGAGTAGCAACGCTACCCTAATCAACCTGTTTAAACTTTGCTCAAGAAAGCCTCATTCTCCGATGGCATTGGAATTTGTTACTATTCTGGATAGTAAAGGTCTAAGCAAATGAGCATGGCAAGTCTAAAAAAAGAGAAAGAATTTTCTGGTTTCATACATGTAAAAGGAGCTTCCGAACATAATTTAAAGTCCGTTAATCTAAGCATCCCCCGCGATGCTCTAGTCGTATTTACGGGAATTTCGGGGTCTGGTAAATCTTCACTAGCCTTTGGAACCCTGTACGCCGAAGCCCAGCGTAGATACCTGGATTCCGTATCACCTTATGCCCGACGACTCTTTAACCAAATGCCCGTACCTAAGGTGGAGCAGATTGAAGGGTTACCTCCCGCCGTGGCCTTACAGCAACAGCGGGGAGCGGTTAGTACCCGATCCTCTGTGGGTAGCGTCACTACGATCTCAAATCTCTTACGCATGCTGTATTCCCGAGCCGGGGATTATCCGGCCGGACAATCCATCATATATGCGGAAGGCTTTTCTCCCAATACGCCCGAAGGTGCCTGCCTGCATTGCCACGGCTTGGGAAGAGTATACGAAGTAACGGAACGCTCCATGGTGCCCGACGACACGCTTACCATTCGCGAACGGGCGATTGCGGCCTGGCCCGCTGCCTGGCAGGGTCAAAACCAACGCGACATCTTAACTACTTTAGGCTATGATATTGACGTACCCTGGAAGGATTTGCCGCAACAAACCCGGGACTGGATCCTTTTCACGGAAGATCAACCCGTTGTACCCGTTTTTGCCAATCGAAGTCGGGAGGAAGTGCAAGCGGCCCTCCGCCGCAAGCTTACACCGGATTACATGGGTACCTTCACCAGCGTGCAAAGGTATGTCATGCATACCTTTGCCACCACCCAAAGTCCTCTCATGAAAAAGCGGGTAGCTCAATACATGCTTAGTAATGAGTGCAGCATATGCCAGGGCAAACGATTAAAGAAAGAGTCATTAGCCATAAAATTTGCCGGACTGGATATTGCCGAAATGGCACGCCTTCCCATGGAAGCAATGGCTAACTTATTGTCCAGCTTTCTTCAAGAAAAAAAGCAGACTTCTCTAGAGGATGCTAACTCACAAAAGACCTTGGTAGCCTTTCAAATTGTTGAAGACGTTATTAATCGGCTTCAGGTCATTCTGGATTTGGGATTAGGTTATCTTACGCTGGAACGTAGTACGCCAACGCTGTCACCGGGTGAGTTACAGAGACTTCGTCTGGCTGCTCAGGTGTACTCTAATCTGTTTGGCGTAGTGTATGTGCTTGATGAGCCCTCTGCCGGCCTTCATCCCGCCGACACGAAAGCCTTACTCCAGATTCTGGATCGGCTTAAAGCTGCGGGTAATTCTTTGTTTGTCGTAGAACATGAAACAGAAGTGATCCAACATGCAGACTGGATCGTGGACGTAGGACCCGCTGCGGGTGAACTAGGTGGACATGTGCTGTATAGCGGTCCTTTGGAAGGCTTGAAAAGAGCAAAATCCTCGGTCACTAAAAAGTATATTTTTGAGAATGTCAGCTTTCCTAATCAAAAGCGTCAACCTAAGTCCTGGCTTAAGTTAGAAGCTGTTACCAGAAATAATCTGCACCAACTTTCGGTAGACTTTCCCCTCGGCGTATTTACCTGCGTTACTGGCGTATCCGGTTCGGGTAAAAGTAGTTTGGTCAGCCAGGTGCTGGTGGAGCTAGTATCCAGTGCTTTGGGAACTTCCATTCCCGTAGCTACGGAAACAGAAGATGAAAATCCATTGGAGAAAAATACAGTAGAGACGTTAAGTGGGAGCATCCGTGAAGGAATAGAAGGGATCAAAAGACTGATTGTCGTTGATCAGAAACCCATTGGTAGAACGCCCCGTTCAAATTTGGCTACGTATACAGGCGTCTTTGATAGCATTCGTAAGTTATTTGCAGCGACCCAAACCGCGAAAGCCAGAAAGTATGATGCTGGGAGGTTTTCTTTCAATGTAGCCAAGGGCCGGTGTCCTCATTGTCAGGGTGAAGGTTCGGTAATGGTAGAGTTACTCTTCCTGCCCAGTGTGTATTCTCCCTGTCCCGTCTGCCAGGGTAAACGATATAATCCGGAGACCCTGGAAGTCAAATACAATCATAAAGACATCGCTCAAGTACTAGCCCTCTCGGTGGATGAAGCTTTTGACTTTTTCAAAAATGATAAAGCCCTGGCTGAGGCATTAGGTGTAATCCGGGACGTCGGCTTAGGATATCTGCGTTTAGGACAGCCGGCTACGGAGCTATCCGGAGGGGAAGCACAACGCATAAAGTTAGCCACTGAATTGCAAAGGCAGCAGCAGGGTAATACCCTGTATATTCTAGACGAACCGACCACGGGGCTACACCCAGCGGACGTTGAAAAACTAATGATTCAATTACAGGGTCTTGTTGAAGCAGGAAATACGGTGATTGTTATCGAACATGATATGAGCGTAGCTGCTGCTAGTGATTATGTCATTGATATAGGCCCAGGAGCCGGTAATCAGGGGGGTAGGGTAGTGGCACAAGGCCCTCCCATCAGTATTTCCAAGAGCAGCGAAAGTAGAACAGCTCCCTACTTACTCCCATACATTC
>CAJYHS010000004.1 GCA_913774715.1 uncultured Siphonobacter sp.
ATAAGAAATTCGACTTTAATATTTTGTTTCTGGGTGCTCAGGATTTTGATATCTACCGCAACATTGAGTCATCGACCATGAATATGGACGGCGTCTTTAACGTACAGAGGAAGGCAAAGGATCGGTGGCGTTCCCCCGAGAATCCAGGCCCCAACCCATCGGATGTACATTCACAGGGAGGCACCAGTTACTTTAAATGGTCACGCGAGAGCAGCAACCGATACGTCTACGATGCCAGCTATGTCTGGATCAAAACCATTACCATTGGCTACAATTTACCCAAGTTCAATTCAATTTTGAGTAGTGCCCGGATTTTCGTTACCGGCAATAACTTATTCCTCTTCACAAAATATCCAGGTAGTAATCCCGACGCGAGTACCCGCAGTACAACCGAGCCGAGTATTGATGACGAGGCCTATCCCGTCCCCAGAACAATTGCTACTGGCATCAAGCTAAACTTTTAATCGCCATGAAAAAGAACCTTTTTTTTATAGCCCTGTTGCTGAGCCTGAGTCAATTCTCGTGTAAGGAAGATTTTCTGGTTACAACAGATCCAACCCGGATTGGTACCGAGGTCTTTTATAAAAACGAAACGCAATTTCGCCAGGCTGTCAACGGCGTGTATGGGCAATTACAGACCATCACAAATTCAGCCTACGTCTTTGAGGAATTGCCTTCTGATAATACAACCGTCGATCTCAATCCTCTGGATCGGGGGGATGCGGTGCGTTGGGAAGCCTTCGAATTTTCGACTGTAAATGCCGGGAACACAGACATTTCCGGTCTTTGGAGACAGTACTACTCTGCCTTATACAACATCAACTATACGCTCGAGAAATTAAGCATCAGTGGGCTCGATGCGACCTCAAAAGCACCAATCGAAGGGCAGTTGAAGTTCCTGCGAGCCTACTTTTATTTTCATCTGGTTCAGTACTTTGGCGACCTTGTCCTTGTCACCTCGACGTTAGCCAATCCTGACCAAGCCTTTGATCTGGTACGCTCACCTCAGACTCAGGCCTGGGTGCAGATTGAAACAGACCTCAAAGATGCGGTTGCGAGCTTACCAGCAACCTATCCGGCGGCTCAGGTGGGCAGTGCCACCAAGGGTGCTGCTTTGGCTTTGCTGGGTAAAGTGTACCTGACGCAGAAAAAATACAGTGAGGCCGTATCAACCCTCAAGCAAGTGACAGGATATACACTGAACCCTGTTTACGCGGATAATTTCAACCCAGCTAAAAAGAACGGCCCCGAATCCATCTTTGAAGTTCAATACCAGGGCGGCAACGATCTGGGTGAGTGGAGCAGTTTTGCCTATGTGTTTGCCCCCCGAGCGTCGGCCGCCGCGATCACCGGCTTTGCCAGCACCCCGCCTGGGGGGCGAAACATACCAACCAACGACCTGATTGCCGCCTATGAACCCGGCGATCTACGGAAGGATGCCTCGCTAAAAACGAGTTACACTCTAAACGGTACGGTCGTTAATATTCCCTACATTATTAAATACACGCATCCTCATACCATTAGCGGACGAACCGACGACAACTGGCCGGTGCTTCGGTACGCTGATGTACTGCTGATGCTGGCTGAAGCCCTGAACGAACAATTCGGCCCTACTCCGGAAGCGTACGGATACCTGAACCAGGTGCGGACACGGGCGGACCTGAAGGAAGTGTCCGGTCTTGACAAAGCCGCCTTTAAAACGTCAGTCCTGAAGGAGCGACGTGTCGAACTGGCCTTCGAGAATCATCGCTGGTTTGATCTGAAGCGAACCATGACCCCGGCGGAACTAGCCGCGTTCATGAATACCTATGGGGCTAAAGAAAGGGCGAATCCGACCGTTTCCAGAGGAGGCATTTCCTTCACCGCTCAAGATTACGTGTACAGCGATTATGAGTACTATCTGCCAATCCCCGCTTCTGAGATTCTTATCAACAGTAAATTGACCCAAAATGCTGGTTACTAATGAAGAAGAATTATAAAATGTACGTTTGCTTAAGGAACATGAAATCATCCCGACGAATACTCTGCCAAATTTTATTTCTCTTTGTGTGTGCACAGTTTACTAGCCAACGTGTAACCGCTCAATCCGGCTCCCCCGTTTCTCTGCAAAATTTTACGGAAACGGGTAAACAAGTGACCCGCTTCGACGCTATAGGCGATGCTATTGACGCTCATGATGGTGAGATTGCATATTTCGAGGGGGTATATTACCTGTATGGTACCAGCTACGACTGCGGCTTTGAGTGGCAGAACAAGCAGGCACCGTTCTGCGGATTCAAGGTATATACCTCACCTGACCTGATGAACTGGACGGACCGGGGGTATTTATTCGATGCCCAAACGCCGGTATGGCAATCTCGCTGCAACGGCAGTACGTACGGATGCTTTCGTCCCCACGTGATTTACAACCAGCAGACCAGGAAGTACGTGTTGTGGATTAATGTATACGACAACCGGGTTGGCTTCCGGGTGTTCACCAGTTCGGCTCCCACTGGCCCTTTTACCGAAGTAGCCGAACCGACGCTGGCTATTAACAGTACATCACCTGTGGCGGGGCTGAATAATGGCGACCATGACACGTTCGTGGATGAAGACGGCACGGCTTATTTGGCCTACACCGACTGGCGGGCTAAGGGTGCCATCGTCATCGAGCAGCTGACGGCTGACTACTTATCGGGAACGGGTCGGCACGTCAATGCCGTAACGAAAGAAAAGACGGAAGCACCGGGTCTTTTTAAGCGAAAGGGTCTGTATTACATTACGTATTCCGACCCCAACTGCGGGTATTGCTCGGGGACTGGTACGGCCTACCGTACTGCCCAATCCCCCCTTGGGCCCTGGTCGGAAGGGCGTCGAATCAGTGACAACTCCTGCGGTGGACAACCCTCCTTCGTGTCTACTATTAAGCTGGCGAATGATTCGCTTTTCCTGTACGGAAGTGATTTATGGAACAATGGTGCCCGTAATGAAGCACTTGCCAATTATTACTGGACGCCGTTGAAATTTAATACGGACGGGTCAATTAAACCGATTGACTGTTCAAAAACGCCTGTAATGACTATTCGTAAAGGCCGCACTTCTAAACCGGATATATCATCTGCTTCCGAGCCCCTGTACTCCATTCGTTGCTCCGTAACGGGTACATATTCGGAACGCCAGGTGCTCCGGGCATCGCAAACGGGCTTACTGACAAGCGTGTCGATTACGGCTTATAAGAAAGATAATCCGAACGCCCCGCTTCAGCTTACCCTGTATGCATCGGAAGACTCTGCAACAACAGCTACACCGTTGTACCAGGGTAGTTTACCGGCAACTATGCTTAGCTGGTCCCCCAAGAACAGAGTAATTCATCCGAATGTACGGGTACAGGCTGGCATGCCGTATACGCTAGAAGTAAGCTCAACAACTTCGCAGGGTTGCTACGGCCTGGCTTATACCGAGAGAACAGCCGTAAAGCGTGGACAGAAAAAACCGGTAAATACGTCCATTCAAAAACAGTCGATCCGCTTTCGCACGACTATACAGAAAGCGAAATAGCCTGGCGAAGGGGTGAGTAGACCTGCAAATCAACCGAGCTTATTTTTTTAGCTGAACGTTCCCTTGTTTGGGCGAGCGAGTCACTTTACCTTCCTACTTATGACTACCAATTCATTCGTTGCTTCTTCATCACATCATCGCTTGACTACCAACTATGATACGCTAAAAATAGGGCTGTTTGGTGTAGGGCTTGATACGTACTGGCCTCAGTTCGACGGACTGCAGTCACGTTTACTGAGTTACGTGCAGGTAGTAGCCGATCAGTTACAGCGTCCCTTCACTGAGGTAATTAATTTAGGCTTGATCGATACGCCTGATAAAGCTACGCAGGCTGGTCATCAGTTTCGGCAGCAGGACGTTGATATCCTCTTTATTTACGTAACCACGTATGCCCTATCGGCTACCGTTTTGCCCGTGGTTCAACGCACAAAAGTGCCCGTTATTCTGCTCAATCTTTCGCCTGAAGCCGCTATCGATTATACTTCTTTTAATCAGCTCAAAGACCGTGCACGCATGACAGGCGAATGGCTGGCGTATTGTTCGGCCTGTCCCGTTCCCGAAATTGCCAACGTATTCCGGCGGGCTGGTATTTCATTTCAGCAGATCACGGGCATGCTTCATAACGACCCGAGCTGCTGGAATCAGATTGCTGAATGGATCGAAGCCGCCTATGTAGCTAAAGTGATGGCACACAATCGACTGGGCCTGATTGGTAATTATTACAGTGGGATGCTGGATATTTATTCGGACCCAACCCTGCAGCTCATTACCTTCGGCGGTCAAATGATCATTCTGGAAGTTGATGAACTTTCTGAGCTGAAGCATCAGGTAACGGCTTTAGCCATTGAGGAGCGTATTGCCTTATTCAATCAGGTGTTTGAGATACAGGCCGACTGCCCAATCACGGAACTTGAGCGGGCGGCCCGCACGTCGGTAGGCCTGGATCAATTGGTGGACAAATACGGACTGGGATCGATTGCTTATTACCACAAAGGAACGGGTAACCCCGCCAACGCGGATACGATGAGTTCGATCATTCTGGGCACTTCGCTGCTGACGGGGCGAGGGGTACCGGTAGCGGGCGAATACGAGATCAAAAATGCTCAGGCCATGAAAATTCTGGACACCTTCGGAGCCGGGGGCTCCTTCACCGAATACTACGCAATGGACTATACCGATGACGTGGTGCTGATGGGGCATGACGGACCGGGCCACGTGGGCATTGCTGAAGGCAAGACAAAAGTACGTTCCTTACAGGTGTACCACGGTAAAGTGGGCTCTGGTTTATCCGTAGAGATGTCGGTCAAAAATGGCCCCGTTACGTTGTTATCCGTGGTTGAAAATGGGCAGGGAGAACTGTTTTTGCTAGTAGCGGAAGGTGAATCGGTGCCGGGCCCTATTCTGGAAATTGGTAATACGAACAGCCGGTATCGATTCCCAATGGGTGCCAGGCAGTTTGTCACAGACTGGAATAGCTACGGACCTGCTCATCATTGTGCGGTCGGCGTGGGCCATATCGCGTCAAAAATCAAAAAGCTAGGTCAGTTACTACAGATCAAAACCATTCAGGTTAGCCTCTGATGAATAGTCTCGTTCATTTGGCCCGTCGCAAGTAAGCATCTTTTTTTACGGGTCTAGTAAGTTGTAGGTGTATACTTCCGCAAGTCAGTAATACGTTGAGACTGAATTGGTATTTATTCGTTTAACAATGAAGTAGAGAAAGGATTCGTAGACGTTAACTACCTGCACTATACGATTGAAAATAGTTGATATTCCGATACTTTTGCCATGGTTGTTTTTAGCCAAGTGTCATCAGCAATGGCAGAAACGATTCTAAACTGAACATGATTAGCTTGATTAAAGATTCAATAAGCTTAGGACTTGTAATAAGAATCTTTAATCAAGCTAGTCAGAAATTATTGTGGAATACCGCTTATTGATTGGTCAATACCAGTTTGCCAAACACTTCTCCTAAGTCGAGCTGACGATGAGCTTCTGCCGCTTCAGCTAATGTATAGGTTTGCTGTACCACGGCTTTAAGCTTATTCTGCATCACCAGCGTAAAGGCATCTGTTAAGGCCTCCTGTAATACGTGAGTCGGGTAGGAATCTAAACTCAAAAATGATACTGATGGAGACTGGGAATAGATTTGCAATAGGCTCATGCCCCAATCCATGGGCGGTAATCCTGCAGCCATGCCTATCAGCACATAATGTCCATTCGGACGAAGTTTATTTAGGAAAAGAGTGGTCTCTGGCCCCGCCACTGGATCAATAATCCCATCATAGTATTCAGTTCTGGCAACGGCCTCTGACCGATCCAGTACGTTAATCGGACCGTACGCCTGTAATTGCGTTCGGCGTGCTTCCGAGGAAGTGACAGCGGTTACCACAGCTCCGGCCTGCAAGGCTAATTGAACCGCCATTACGCCGATTCCACCTCCAGCTCCACGCACCAGTAGATGCTGTCCCGGTTGAAGATTAGCCCTGTGAAGAGCGAGAGTGGCCACCAGGGCATTAATCCCCAGACCTACGGCTTGTACGGCCGTTATGGAATCGGGTAATGGAAGCAGATCTGTAGTAGCTACTACTACTTCCTGAGCGTATCCACCCATTCGTATTAACGCATACACTCGTTGCCCCAACCAGGCTTTATCGACACCATCACCCAAAGATATTACCCGCCCCGCTACCTCGCCGCCGGGTACTAAATCTGCTTGCATTAGGCTTGGGTACATTCCCCGTCGTACTAAACTATCTACCAGCCCAACCCCACTTGCTTCTACTTTAACAACCACCTGACCTGAATGAGCAACGGCGGGCAATACCTCGGTCAGTACTAATTGTTCGGGCCCTCCGAACGCGTTGATGCGAACCACTTTCATACGTTTGAATCTATTAGATTAACGGCCCAAAAATAAGTTCTATCCCGCCCGTGCTATTTGCCTGATCAAATCATATGTGCTGGTCTAAAAATGTCAGGAAGGACGAAAGACCTGCGAGGGAGACTGGTGAAATTGTTTTTTAAAAGCTCTGCTGAAATGGGATATATCTTCGAAGCCGACCTGCCAGTATAGATCACTTGTCCGTACCTGACCCGTCTGTAATAGTTGATAAGCGTGATCCAACCGCTGTTTCATGAGCCAGCGGTGAGGGGATTGTCCGAACAAAAAGCGAAACTCTCGATTGAAGGTGGACAAACTTCGGCCTGATTGCCGGGCCAGTTCAGCCAGAGGCAGGTTATACAGAAACATCCGGTGCATGAACTCACTTAAATCCGTTCGTTGAGTAACCGCATATTCGTGCAATAGAGACTGTAAATTTGCATCCATTTGAGTCAGAGCAAATAAAACCTCCTGGGTCTTTAAATCTACTAATGTTCTGCTCAAGGGTTGCTTTTGACCTACATACATTTGAATGGACAGCATGAATCCATCAAGCAGTGCATTCGCCGGCAGGCTCACGTAAGGAGAAGAAACCAAGCTTACTTTAGAAGAAGGCTTTGCAAATTGCTGAATGAATTCATCCTGCAGGATGAAACCATATACTATGGGATATGCTTCCGGTGAGCTAAGGTTTGTCACCGTGCAGGCGGGAGTAAATTTTCGCAGTAAACCATACTCTCCCGCCCTGATCACGTGGATTTGCTTATGTATGTCAAGCTGCATTTCTCCCTGAACCACGTGTAAAAGAACCGTAGCGGGCTCAAATAGCCTGGTTTCATGGGGCATTCTCCCAGTACAGGAAAGAGCAAACAGCCGGCTGTCATAACATAACATCTGAATAGTGGAGTGACGATATCGTTGACTTTGGTCCAGCCAGTCAGGCTTTTCAAATCTTTTATCTAACGTATGAGAAGGGAGATCAAGCATAAAAAGTAATTACACTGGTCAACTTTATTATTGAAATCAGGAAACCTAGGTAGCAACTCAGTGAAACCTGCTGGTCAAAGCATTGGAGTATGAAGCTAAGGCTTAAGGCTTTACGTTCGTATAAAATGCCTTATAAAAGTATAAGCAAAGGTCATGGCTTGAGAAAAAGTTCCACTTATTGGTTGTTGATCGCCGCACAGACCTTTCTGTAAGCTATTAGAGCTCATAGAGAGTAAACTAGGCTGGGCCACATCAGGACTTTCAACTGGCTTATCTAGCTTTATTCCTCAAAACCACTCACCTTATTTTCGTCCATTACTGGCATAGTGACTTCATTCCCTTTTACTCTAAATTGATACACACCGGCTTTTTCATCCCATTATTTGACGAAGAGTTCGATACGGGTTCGACAAAGGCTCACTTTACCTGATGCATCGTGAATGTGTTACGCATAGTATAATTGCTCGTTAATTTCTTCAAATAAATCCTTATGGTTAGAGCTATTTTCACCCACAATCGAACGGTGAATGATAGGGTTGTTTTATATTTTAATCGGGTACGTAAGGTTAATCAGCCATGGCATGGCCAATCGCATAATCGATGTTCCGAAAATGGCTGGCCGAATATATATGTTAAATTATTTTATTAATTAGATGTTCCACGGGGGAGAAATGGATAAACTACTGTATATAGCCTTTTACAAAGGCTTCTTTTATTTAATTACATTATTTGTCATATTTTATAGATTTGATATATATATTCAATCAATAATTTAGCCTATTTAACATAAGGATTAATTTTATATAACTCAAAGAATTCGTGCATTTACTACTCTGTCTCACTAAAATCCTCAAAATGGACAAGGCCTATATTTAACAGCTTTGTTGATTTTCGCAAATAGCTTGATAGGCCAATCACAATCACTTCAGGTTGTTTAT
>CAJYHS010000005.1 GCA_913774715.1 uncultured Siphonobacter sp.
AAGCGTGAAAAAGGAGAACGTCACTTCTAGTTTTCTGCGACATAAATCATTACCAAACCCCGTATCCACTCAGGTCTGCGGGGTTTTTCTTTTATTGCTCGTTCCTTTTTCGGTTTTTTGCGATTCGATTAGTGGCTTACCCGTTTCAGCTTTTCCTGCAAACGCTAAACTCTCAACGAATACGAATGAAATTGTGGCAAAAAGAAGGCGTTTCGACTTCTGAAAAAATAGAAAAATTTACCGTCGGTCGGGATCGTGAAATGGATTTATACCTAGCTCCTTTCGACGTTTTGGGTAACCTCGCTCACGCCCGCATGCTCACCTCCGTAGGTTTGCTGGAAGCAGCCGAACTGGGCGATCTGGAACGTGAACTGAAGGAAATCTATCAACAGATTCAGGCAGGAAATTTCGAGATTGAAGACGGTATCGAAGACGTTCACTCACAAGTAGAACTGATGTTAACCCGCAAACTGGGCGACACTGGTAAGAAAATTCATTCCGGCCGTAGTCGTAACGATCAGGTTTTGGTGGATCTCAAACTTTTTACCCGCGATCGGCTAGAGCAGATTACGGTGGAAACCAAACGCGTATTCGACACGCTGCTGAAGCGTTCAGAACAGCATAAAAACGATTTATTACCCGGGTACACTCACCTGCAAATCGCCATGCCTTCGTCTTTCGGCTTGTGGTTTGGAGCTTACGCGGAATCGCTGGTGGATGACGTGGCTTTATTACAAACGGCTTACCACTTCGCCAATCGTAACCCACTGGGAAGCGGAGCGGGTTATGGCTCTTCCTTCCCGCTGGATCGTCAGCAAACGACAGATTTACTGGGTTTTGAAGGATTACACTATAACGTCGTTTACGCCCAGATGAGCCGGGGTAAGACGGAATGGATGGCTTTAACGGCCATTGCCAACCTCGCCCAAACGCTTTCGCGACTGGCGATGGATGTTTGTCTATATAACTCCCAAAATTTCGCCTTCCTGACTCTTCCTGACGGATTAACGACGGGTAGCAGCATCATGCCGCATAAGAAAAACCCAGATGTGGCAGAGTTATTACGCGGTAAAACCAACCGTCTGAAAGCTCTGCCGATGGAGGTAACGCTGGTGCTGAGTAACCTGCCTTCGGGGTATCACCGCGACATGCAGTTACTGAAAGAAATCCTGATGCCCGCCATCGAAGAAATCTTGGATTGTCTGGACATTACGGCTTATATGCTGGAAAATATTCAGGTAAAAACGGAATTGCTAAAAGACGAAAAATACGATTTACTCTTCAGCGTCGAACGGGTGAATGAGCTGGTGATTGAAGGTGTTCCTTTCCGGGATGCCTATCGTCAGGTAGGAAAAGAAATCGGCGATGGTACTTACACGGCTTCCCGCGATTTGAAACATAACCATTTAGGAAGTATCGGTAACCCCGCTAACGAGCAAATTACAGAGCTAATGAATGCTCAATTGCAAGGCTTCGGCTTCGAGCAGGTGCATGCTGCGATTGAAAAGCTATTAGCTTAAGTTATAATATAAGATTACCCGCTGCCAGCTTTTTGCTGGCAGCTTTGTTATTCATTTCAATCCTTCATCACCATGGCCTTAATCCTTCCCGTTCAGAGTCATACCCCCGAATTCGGGCAAAATTGCTGGTTAGCTCCTAATGCTACTATCGTTGGAGACGTAATTATGGGTGAGGACTGCACTGTTTGGTTCAACGCCGTCATTCGCGGAGATGTGAATGCCATTCGAATCGGTAACCGCAGCAATATTCAGGACGGTGCCGTGATTCACTGCACGTATCAGAAAAGTCAGACCATTATTGGCGACTACGTCAGCATTGCCCATAATGCCGTCGTGCACGGCTGCACTATTGAAGATCGTGTGCTGGTAGGCATGGGAGCCATTATCATGGACGGAGCCGTCATTGGCACCGGAAGTATCATCGCCGCCGGAGCCATTGTTACTCAGAACACCATCGTTCCTCCCGGAAGTATCTACGCTGGTAACCCCGCCAAGCTGCTAAAACCGGTCTCCGAAGCCGCTGCCGAGGTTTTTGACCGTACCGCCAATAACTACGTCATGTACGCCGGATGGTTCAAAGAACAGGAATGGTAAGTCTATTTTCCGGGCGTTCTGGTCTTGTTACTCCATAAGAATAACGTCTTCTTAAAAACGAATCCCATTTCTCGTCAGATTTTGCTTTAAAATCACCAACTTTGCAGCCGCTTCTCTGGCGATTTACTTTGCCTGAAAACAAGTTTGATCCTATTCATTAAAAAGGTTTTCCTGTACACTCGGTTATCCAAAGCGATCATCCGAATGGGAAACAACCTAATGCTACTACACACATGGAGTTGTATCTTGATTCTGCCGATTTAAAAGAAATTAAAGAGGCTTTTCAACTCGGTTTCCTGACCGGCCTTACCACTACCCCTACTTTTATGCACCGCGAAGGTGTTCGTGATCTTGACGCGACCATCGTAGAGCTTTCCAAAATTGTTCCTGTTCTTCAAATCGAAGCTTTAGGAGAAACCGCCGAAGCCATCGTAGCCGATGCGGATCGCCAACTGGCCTTAGGTCTGGATCCTCAGCGTACGGTTTTCAAAATTCCAGTATCACTGGAAGGGGTGAAAGCCTGCCGCACGCTGGTAGATCGTGGTTTGAAAGTTAACGTTCACCTGGTTTATACCATTCAACAGGCATACATGGCAGCCGTAGCCGGAGCAACGTACATCTGCGTACTGGCCGGACGGATGCAGGATCAGGGTTACGACGCTCTGACGCTGATCGGAGACGTAGTGGAACTGGTAGACGCGTATGGTTTCGATTCGAAAGTAATGTTCTCGTCAGTTCGTAACACCGAGCACGTTCGTAACGCCATTGATCTCGGATGTCACACCATTACTGTGCCCTGGAAACTGATGAAAGCCCTGACCGAAAATAACTTCACGGCCATCGGAACGAACCAGTTCATCGAGCATACCCGTCTGATTACGGTGACTGTAGGACAAGCTATTAATAGCATTAATCCTATCGTGACTGAAGATTTATCCGTAACGGAAGCCATCGTTAAAATGACGGAATTTGGTTTTGGTTGCGTAACCGTAGTAGACGCCGCAGGTAACCTGAAAGGCGTATTTACGGATGGTGACCTTCGTCGGAAACTCGCTGAATTCGGTCGTGATATTCTTTCGAAAACCATGGGTGATTTCGAATACGGAACACCGATTTCGATTGAAACCAACCAGTTACTGGATGCGGCGGCCGCCATTTTCAAGAAAACCAGCGTGGATACCATTCTGGTAACTGAAAACGGCAAGCCCGTAGGTATGCTGGATATTCAGGATTTGAAAAACGACTAAATTTTTTGGATTTAGTAAACGCCTTGCCTCCTTTTTGGTCTCATCCGAAAAGGAGGCAATTTTGTCATTACCTAATCCGTTACGACTTCCCAACACTATGGTACTTGGAATTATCCCCGCCCGTTATGCCTCTACCCGCTTTCCGGGCAAACCCCTGATCGATATTCACGGGAAGAGCATGATTCAACGCGTCTATGAAGCTACCAAAGCCGCTAACTTCATTGATGTGATCGTGGCTACTGACGATGTTCGCATCGCTGAACACGTGCAGGCTTTTGGCGGAAAGGCCGTCATCACCCGGGACGATCACGTCAGTGGTACCGATCGTTGTGCGGAAGCTTTAACGATTTATCTGGAAACCCACCATACGGGCGATACCGAGATTCAATACGTAGTTAATGTTCAGGGAGATGAGCCTTTCATTAGCCCCATTCAGATCAATGAACTGATTGCGGCTCTGGATGGCACCGTAGAATTAGGCACTCAGATGCTTAAAGTAACAACGGCGGAAGCTTTATTTGATCCGGGTGAAGCTAAAATCGTATTAAATGCCAAAGGTGAAGTCATTCTGTTTAGCCGTCAGGCGATTCCTTACCTGAGAAACGTCGACCCTGCGGAGTGGCATTTACGTCATACATATTACCGACACGTAGGCATGTACGCATATCGCAAAGATATTCTGGCGGAAATCACCAAGTTAGCTCCTTCATCACTCGAAAAAGCGGAATCGCTGGAGCAGCTCCGATGGCTGGAAGCAGGGTATAAAATTCAGGTCGTTGAAACCACTTACGATTCTCCCTGTATTGACACACCTGAGGATTTGAACAAGCTTACGCATCTGTTTAACTCCTAACCGGACAGTACCTTACAGGAAAAATTGTCCGAAAGCTTTCTGTTTTCAGGCTGTGTTGTACCTTTGCTGCCCTGAAAAAATCGTTTCATTCTGAATATCAACAAGTCTCATGCTTAATTTGGTACTCTTTGGCCCTCCGGGAGCCGGGAAAGGAACCCAGAGCGAAAAATTGATTGACAAGTACAAGCTCGTCCATTTATCCACCGGCGATCTGCTTCGCTCTGAAATTAAAGCAGGTACCGAACTGGGTCTGAAGGCCAAATCACTGATGGATCAGGGATTACTCGTTCCTGACGAAGTCGTGATTGGAATGATCGACAACAAGCTTAAAGAGAACAAGGAAGCAGCTGGTTTCATTTTCGATGGTTTCCCCCGTACAGTGAAACAGGCCGAAGCTTTAGATACTCTACTGGAAGAAAATGGCACGGCCATTTCAGCCATGGTAGCTCTGGAAGTAGAAGCGGAAGAATTAACCCGTCGCCTGCTGGAACGCGGGAAGACTTCTGGCCGTCCCGACGACCAGAATGAAGAACTGATCCGCAAGCGGGTTCAGGAGTATAACGATAAAACCCTGCCCGTAGCCAACTACTACCAGAGTCAGGGCAAATACTCCTCCATCTACGGAATCGGGGCTATCGACGATATTTTTGGTAAAATCTGCACCGCAGTAGAGAAAGCTACCGTTTAGATTTTAGAAGACCAGAAAACCATAGGCTGTTTTGGAAGAACGTCTTCCAAAACAGCCTATTTTCATTTAAAACATTTTGCGAATGAGGGAAGTTTTTACTGTGAAAACTTGCCGAACTACGCCTGACCGCCCTTGCAACAGAAACACAGCATGAAAAGCTACTCGTGGTAGCTGCGGGATATTCCTTTATCTTTGTGCAAAATTTCATTGCAAGGCAACCATAATCATCATATCGGTGTCTGTTTACCAGATATGAGTACTTAACGAGGCTGTGACAACTAACTTTATTGATTACGTAAAAATCTGCTGCCGTTCAGGACCTGGAGGAGCGGGATCGTCCCACTTCCGCCGGGAAAAACACGTCCCTCTGGGCGGACCAGACGGCGGTGATGGTGGACGAGGCGGGCATATCATTCTTCGTGGCACCACGCAGGTCTGGACTTTATTACACTTAAAATACCGCAAACACGTCATTGCTACCAAAGGCCAGCCCGGTGAAGGTGGTCGCCGCACGGGAGCACGTGGAGAAGATGTTATTTTGGAAGTACCCCTTGGAACGGTAGCGAAAGACGCAGAAACGGGTGAGATCCTTTTCGAAATTACGGAAGATGGGCAGGAAATGGTCTTACTCGAAGGAGGCCGCGGTGGATTAGGAAACAGTCACTTCAAAACTTCTACCAACCAGGCTCCTCACACCTCGCAACCGGGCGAAGAGGGTCAGGAAGTATGGTTTATTCTGGAACTGAAAGTTCTGGCCGATGTAGGTCTGGTGGGCTTCCCAAATGCGGGTAAGTCAACCTTGTTATCCGTTGTATCGGCAGCAAAGCCAGAAATTGCGGATTATCCTTTCACGACTATCGTGCCTAACCTAGGCGTTGTGCCTTATCGTGATTTCCGTTCGTTCGTTATGGCTGACATTCCAGGAATCATCGAAGGAGCTTCCCAGGGCAAAGGCCTTGGCTTACGCTTCTTACGGCATATCGAACGCAACTCGATTCTCTTATTCGTTATTCCTTCTACTTCTGAACACGTAGGCGAAGAATATGAAGTATTATTAAATGAATTAAGAGAATACAATTCGGAATTACTCGATAAACAACGTCTATTAGCCATTTCAAAAATAGATTTAATCAGTGAGGAAGATAAAAAAACGATCGAGAAACAAATTCCCGCCGGTCTGCCTCATTTATATTTTTCAGCAGTAACTAGAGATGGATTAAGCCCTTTACTGGACTTAATCTGGAATACATTGAATTCATCTTCTGATACTGTTTAATATGAATTACGTTCTGATTAATAAATTTTAATCAGAACGTAATTATCCGTTCACTTCAACACATTATACATTAGTAAAATGCTTGCTATTTCAAAAGATAGTCATAGTTTTAAATGGGTCATAGCATTAAGCATTATTCCTATCTTATTATTTTTTTATATTTTCTTTACTTATAGTAGTAATATTCCTTTTCAGGACGATTACGATGCTTTATTAGAACCAGTTACTAAATTTAAAAATCTCTCTTCTTTTTCCTGGAAAGAGTTCATAAATATCATCTGGACTCAGGATGACGAACGAAGAATTGTATTAGACCGGATAATAGCTATTCTCATTTATACTTTCAATGGAACGCTGGATCTAAGGATTCAAATGTTTATAGGATTATTATCTATTATAGGGCTATTATATTTTTTCTATTCTATTATTAAAGAATCTCAATTACCTTCTATTCTATTTCTTTCCTGTGCTTTATTATTGTTTCATATTCAGTATTATGAAGCTATCTACTGGGGGATGATTCCTCTACAACACATTATCATCTATTTTTTTGCAATAGCTGCATTTTATAACCTTTTTGCCCCAACTCCGGCCAAGATAACCCTTGCGGCGTTATTAGGAGTTTTATCCATTTGCAGTGATGTAAGCGGCACTTTTGTCTTACCCGTTGGCATTGCTCTCCTCATTCTCCAGAAACAGTGGAAATACACATTAATATGGATTGCAGTGATTGGATCTATGATATTGCTTTATTACCATAACCTAGAAGTACCGGCCTATCGACCCAAGTTATCTGACAACTTTGCTCATCCTAAATTAATCATTTATAACTTCCTAGCCTTCAGTGGTATTTCTGCTGATACCAATACTTTAGTAAATCATACCAATCGCGTTACGCTCATATTATTTGCGGGCATGATTCTTTGGGGAATTATATTTTATCAAATCTTTTTATTGATTAGAAATAGCTTCTTTTCACAGGATGTATACGTTCTTCCACGTTGGAAAATCACGTTATGGGGAGGAATCTTTCATATTGGAATAACCATATTGGCCTTTGCTATCGGCAGGGCTATGGATGGGCCCGAAGCTGTTTTAATCAGTCGCTATAAACACATTGGATTTATATGGTTAATTCTCATTTCTATCCTGGTTTTCACTCAGCTCAAACCTATCCACACAGCGTTATTCAGTAAAATATGGCTGGGCTTAAGTTTGGGTATTTTTGGCTTTAGTTACTTTGAATATGTAGCTCCTTTAGATTATTATTTTAAAGAAAGGAATACTGATATGTATGGCTGGCAACGGAATCGGTCGCTTCCTAGTTCTCCTATTTACGTCAGTTTAAAAGGCCCGGTAGATACTATTACGGAACAGGCTATTGATGCAGGTATTTATCAACCACCCCATCCTTATTTCTTTGATCAGCCCTATCAAGTTAACCCTGGATACTTTCCATTGAAAGTTAATTATAAAAAAGAAATTGTTTCATTTGAGAACGAAACGTTCATCCGAAAAACCAAAAAAAATGATGGAGCTTATATTATTTTAAAGAGCCTAAATCAGAATCATATCCTCCCTAGTCGACACAAACGTTTCTCATTAAAATCATACCTTTTCTCAGTCGGCAATGCCTATTATGCTAATGGGTTTACGGCCAGCTTTCCAGCTGCCTACCTTTTGCCGAATGCTGTTTATGAGGTTTCGATCGTTACAATTGAGGGAACTAAGAAGGTAATCTATCCAACAAAATATCGGATCTCAAACATTAATAGTGAAATCAGCGTTAAAGAGATTTAGAAAGCTCATATATTTTGGCGTTTCTCAATCTATTGATCTCTTTTATTCGTTTATACCCATTAGTGCCCGTTATAAACGATAAGTAAAGGCTAGCTATCAAGCGGATTGCATTTTCGAATCAGTTATATATAATTTTATTAATGAGGGCTAGGACAGTCGATTACCCTTATTGTTTGAAAACCTTTAACTCATGAGGTCTTTTTTCCATAATTTTATTTTTCTTCTGGGTTACTTCTTTATTTCCTTCGCTGCTGAAGCTCAGGTTTCTATTACCTTTCCCGTAGAGCGTATCGTTTTCCAACGAGACAATTCCAACAGAGCTACGGTACAGATTTCAGGAAACTATTATCAGTCCGTTGACCGCATTGAAGCGAAACTTACTCCTGTTAACGGAGGAAACACTGTTGACTGGACTACGATGTCTCAGGTGTCAAATGGATTTTTTTCCGGTTCGGTTTCCGTTACTGGCGGATGGTATAAACTTGAAGTCCGGGGAGTTAGTGGCAATACGGTAGTAAATGCTCAATCCGTTGAGCGAGTGGGCGTAGGAGAAGTTTTTGTTATTGCAGGACAATCGAATGCTCAGGGGATTACGGACTCCCGGGTTACCCCCTCTGATCCCAACGATGATCGTGTAAGCATTGCCGATGCTTCTGGATACGTAGACGGCAGTAGAAGTAATGAGCCGAATTTCTATTTATACAATAGTAATTCTTCAGCTTCTTCCAGCTTCCCTCTGATCCCTAGCTATAAAAAACTATCAGCAAACGATCGCGTGGCTCCTGTAGGGCTCACAGCCTGGTACTGGGGTCGAGTGGGTGAATTATTAGCTCAACGACTCAATGTCCCTATTCTTTTCTATAATGCTGCCTTCGCTTCGACTACAGTGAAGAACTGGAGGGAGTCATCCGAAGGTAATCGTACGCAAAACCGCTATTGTACTACCTGTGGCGATGCTGGCTATTTTCCAACGGGTTATCCCTATAATAACCTGAAGAATACGCTGAATTATTACGTTTCACTAACTGGTGTCAGAACAGTCCTTTGGCACCAGGGAGAAGCTGATGACTTCACTTATCAGACTTCAACTGCTTCCTACGTTAGCGATCTTACTACTGTTATTCAGAAAAGCCGACAAGATCTTGGGTATAATCAGCTTAGCTGGGTAGTAGCACGAGTAAGTTATAACTCTCAAAAAACCTGGCAGCCTACCATTGACGGCCAAAATCAGGTTATTTCTTCGGTTGCTAATGTATATGCAGGTCCAAACACCGATAACATTGACATTCCCCGTTTGGGCCCTCCTACGGATGTTCATTTTACAACCAATGGATTATCCAGTGCAGCTGAAGCCTGGTTTAACTCCATTGTTCAATCCAATGTCATTACCAGTTCTACCCCTAAGCAAGCCCTTTCTCTAGTTAATATCACGGCTACTTGTGCCTCTAATAATTCATTAACCTTAAGTGTTCCTAATCAGACTCCTTATGGCTGGAGTAATGGCCAGGCTAGTGCTACTATAACTGTTGGGCAGGGAAATGCGTACATGGCGAAGATTAAAAGCGGCAATAATACCATCTTTTCATTCCCTTATAAAGTTCCTGATCGTCCTGCCATTGGAGGAAATATTCTACAGGATCAATCCGGTAGCGTTTACTATTGTGAAGGAGTCACTCCTACCCTTCAATCTAATTATAACGAAGGAAATACGTGGAGCACCGGAGCAAATACCCCAAGTATCACGGGAACAACCGGAGGAACGTACTCTCTGAGTTATAAAGATGTTTTAGGGTGTACCTATACTTCTGAATCCATTACTCTTGGCCAGCGTTCAAGACCTGCTCAGCCTACGATCACTTCCGACGGAGCCGCTAGTTTTTGTGCCGGAACGGATCGTACATTAACTACAAATCAGGACGCCGCCGGGTACATCTGGAGTAATGGTGAGAATACTAAAAGTATAAAACCACAAACCAGCAGTACCTATTCTGTGCAGGTAATCGATGGAAATCAATGTCGTTCGGTTGCTTCTACTGGTATTCAAATTACAGTAAACCCAATTCCAGCTAAGCCTACAATCCAGGCTAACCGTACTATTGACGGAAGTCGTGCTGTAACGATTTGTGCGAATGAATCAGTTGAGTTGACTTCCAGCTCATCCGAAGGCTCTTATTTGTGGAATACGAATAATGCTTCAACGAGCAGCATTTCTACCAGTACAGCAGGATCGTATCAGGTTCAGACCATAAGTACTGCGAACTGTTTTTCTCCTATCTCTGACCCCGTTCTGGTAAAAGTTAATGCTCTACCTGCGAAACCAACCACTACGGTTGTCACAGGAAAGCTTGCTTTCTGCGAAGGAGGAACTGTTACCTTACGTGCAAATACAAATCAAACTCCTTCCTGGATATTAGCGGAGCAAACGGTTTCTGCTACCTCTCTGGTTACGGCCCGAATCAGTGGTGACTACTATGCTCAGGCAACGGATGCCAATGGCTGTAAAAACCGATCAGATAAGGTAACCGTTTCGGTTCGTCCGAATCCTGAGACTCCTAAAATTGTACAAGTGGGGCCTTACACGCTACAGGCACAGGCGACCATTCCTGGAACGCGTAACTCATGGATTACTGGCTCGGATACTAGCACATTCAATTCCGTTTTCTTCAAACCTTTGAAAGAAGGATCCTATCGCGTTAAAAGTGTTATTGAATATAACATTGCTCCTGTGGGTAAATTTGAATGTACCTCTCCCACATCTGCTTCATTCAATTACGCTTACGACGCTAATCAGGATGGCTTTGTAGTATATCCTAATCCAAGCCCAACTGGAGCTTTTACCCTGGAAACAAAGGAGAACTGGCAGGGAGCTGAATTAAGCATCACTACTACTTCAGGAACGGTGATTTATACGGGACGGATTAATGAGTTCAATGAACGTAAATTCATCGATTTAGGCAGGTTACCAGGAATATTCATTATCCGCTTGAAGGCCGATGGCTTTGAGAGAAGCAGACGACTAACCGTAGTTCCTCAGTAGACCACACAATAATGACATAAAAAAACCGGAGACTACTTATCTCCGGTTTTTTTATGCTCCGTTGACTCTAACCTGGATAAAGCTAAGTATTAACATGTACATTTCTCAATATCAAACTCCCATATTGAGTCCACCCATTAGGTCTTATGTTGATCAATGATTGCTCTAGCTCCCTTATTGGCTTTAGACAATAGGTCGATCTCTTATTACAATTGATTGTACTATACCTTTCATGCTCCAGCACTAAAAAGAAATGCGGCCTATCGAAAGATAGGCCGCATTTGAAGAGCCAAGATTTCTGTAACTAGAATTAGCCTTTCTTAGCTCCAGTTTTGGGCTTCGCCGCTGGTGTTTTAGCCTTATTAGCCGCAGCTGTAAGAGCAGTCATCAGACGATTAGCTTCCGCATTTTCTGGATCTACATCAAGCATTTTCTGTACATACTCTTTACCTTTCTCGTTGTCTTTCAACACCGAAATTTGGTAAATAGCTTCGTAGTAATATGCTTCGTAAAGCTCTTTTTTATTCTCTGTTGTATCAGCTACAGAAATAAACTCATCATAGAAAGGTAGAGCAGCAGCACGGTCAGAAAGTCCGCGATGTAAACGTGCTTTCCAAAGAGGAGTTTTAATCACGATCTGATTAAGAGCATCTTTTTGCTCGTCGGTCAAGGCAGTATTAGCTTTAACTGTACTATCTGCCATCTGACCTGTTTTACCAAACAAAGCAACTGCCTGTGGAATAACCGTACTATCTTTTGCTGTACTTACATAGTAGTAATAAGCTAGAGACTGACGGTAGTAATCCGCATAGGTAGGCTTACGATCTGGACGTGCATCTTTCCATAAAATGGATTTGCCGAAAGAATTAGCGGCATCAAGATACTTCTTATTAGCTTGTTGTAATTTACCAATCTCTTCATAGTTATTAAAAACAGTATCGCCTAAGGCAGCTGCTTTCTCGAAGTTCATGATCGCTAATGAATCTTGCTTCAACTCACGATAATCAATACCTAAATACCGATAATCATCAGGATAAATCTTCTTAGGATTAGATTTCAGAAGAGTCTCTAAGTTATTAGCTCCTTCCTGGTATTGTCCAAGCTCCGTCAAAGACCAGCCTTTAATACGTGGCAGATCAGGATCGTTTACTTTACCCTCGATTTTTGTCAAAGCATCAACTACTTTCTGATACTGCTGAGCAAGGAAGGCAAACTTCACATAACGCAGAGTTACATCTGGTGACTCTTCCGAATACTGAATATACTTATCTAAGTTTTCAGCAGCATTCTTGTAGTTACCAGCGAACAACCAAAGTTCAGCAAACTCCCAATATACAGGAGCGAATTTTTCGTCTGCTTTGATCGCATCATTAAAGGAGGTTTGGGTGTTCGCGTAATTCTTACCACGTTTCCAAACACGTCCCATCCGTGTATTAGCCATAGCGGCCATCTGCGTATCCGTTTGTAAACGGAGAGCTTCTTCGAAAGCAGAAATAGCAGGACCTCCTTCGTTTTTAATCAGGAAGGCATCACCTTTCACGATTTGATACTCAGGACGATCTTTATGCTTCTTTAAGGCAGCAATTTGATCAATGTAAGTTACAGCTTTACCAGGGTCATTTGCCTGTCCTTTTTTAGTGAACAGAGTATATACCTCAGCAGCACGCCACAGCACATCTTCATCACGACTTTTTGTATCAGCTAATACCTGATCAATAAGAGCCGTAGCTTCTGGCAATTTACCCTGACCTAATAAAACGCCAGCTTGTCCTACCTTGTTAAGTGCAAACTTGCCCTTTGGATCATCCGCTACACCTTTGTCAAAAGCAGCTTTAGCCTTATCTAAGTATTCAGCGATTTTAGCACTGCCTTCGTCTTCGGCACTAGCCAGTCTTAAATAGTAATAGCCTAAATAAAACTGATTTTCAGCAGAGGGAGAAGAAGTCGCCGCCTTTTCAAGAGCCTCACGGGCTGAACCAAGACGGTCTCCTTCTAGTGCTTTTAGAGCCCCTGCAACTTCGGGAGATTGGGCAAAGGAGCTCGTTACACCCAAGGCCAGCATCCCGGCTACCAGGAACAGCGATTTGAATTTCACTCTCATCGTAGAAGAAAATTGGGTTTTGGGAAGGTGATACCTTACGTTAAACAATTAAAATTAAACTAGTCGAAATTACTGCAATATACAGTGATTCTCAATAAAACTAAACAATTATCTTAGTTACAGTAGTTGCGTTGTCAAATGTAACTATTATTTAAACGAATAAACTAAACAAATAGTTACATTTTTTATCGAAAAAAAATAATTTTCGACCGCAAACAGCCCTCTATAAAGCCTTACTTTACTAGAAATTGCGAGTTTCAATTAATCTAATCACTTGGGTTGCAGGCAGAAGCCCACTCTTTAATACAATTCGTTGGCCCGGGTCCGATAATACATAATTAATAAACCCTGTACCTAGTCCCCGCTTCGCTTCCTTAGTGATCATATAAATATTTCTACTCAAAGGATACTTCTTCAAAGCAATCGCGTACTGGTAAGGCTGTATATAGTCTTCCTGATTAGCTGAATACTTGGGAGCCACTCCCATTACCTTAATTCCTTTGGTAAATGCCGGGTGCTCAGGATCATCAATATCGCTAATCCAGTTTACTCCGATTACCCCAATTGTCCCTGGGGTTTTCTGCACGTATTCAATCACTTCTTTATTGGATTTTACGGCAAATAAAGGCGATTGTTTCTTATCTGAAACTTGCAGAGTATCAAGTAAGTACTGAAGGTTGCTTGAGTTATCATTATCTAGAACTAATGTAATTTTATTAGCACTTTTAGCATACTTAAGCTGATTCCACTGGATAATCTTTCCCTGCATCACACTTTTCAGTTCATCCACTGAGATCAAAGTGTCTTTTGATGAGCCGTTGGTAATAAATGCTATGGCGTCCGTTGCCATATGTAAAGCTCTATATTTCAGGTTTTGTTTGGTAAAAACCTCTTTCTCTTCTGGTTTTAAGTGTCGAGTTACTACTGCTAATCTGGTGGAGTCCTGTAACATCAGTTGAATTGCAGCTAGCTCTGGCACATAAACGGTATTGACTTTTGCATACTTTGTCTTTACCTCAAAAGCTTCTTTTTCAGCTTCAACAATAGGTTTTAATGACTCATCCACCGAAATGGTAATTTCACCCCTGGAAACCGTTTCTTCTGATTGTTTGTCTCCAGACTGACAAGATGCCAAAGCCACTGTTATTAATAATAGGCTTTGAACAAAATATGATTTCACAGTTTTCATGACGATAACTATTCTATTGTTCCTTTTGATTTCTTAGCCAACGACGATATGCCCAATAAATCTTTAAAAGGCTATACCCAATAAATAATCCTCCTAAAAGCTTGGCGATTGATTCCGATAAAATTCCACTGGCTGCAAAAGTTGGTGCCGAATCAATGAGATAGAACCCCATTGCACCGTATCCTAGTGGAATAATGAAGCTAATCAAATCATTAATCTGTTCATTAACTGGTCTAGGCATCGCTTTGTAGAAAAAATGGGTCAGATCCAAAAGATTCTGACCCATTAATATACTAATGTAATTGTTGTCTACTATTCAAGTACGAATGAAATCGGCAGGTTAAAGCGAGATTTCACAGCACGACCTGATTGACGACCTGGTTTCCAGCGAGGCATAGATTTAACTACACGCATAGCTTCCTCATCGCAACCAAAGCCTAAGCCTTTTTGTACCTGGATGTCAGAGATACTACCATCAGGAGAAACGATGAAGCTCAAGAACACTTTACCCTGAACGTTAGCACGCTGAGCGGCTGCAGGATACTTAATGTTTTTACTCAAGAACTTATACATTTCAGCTTCTCCGCCAGGGAATTGAGCTTGTTGCTCTACTACTGTAAAGACTTCTTCTTTAACAGCGGGCTTCACCTCAATTACTTCTTCTTTCTTCTTACCAGTACCTTCCTCGATAGCTACGATTTCTACAGCATTAGGATCTCCTACTACTGTTTCCTTACCAGCTTGAGCATCAATCAATTCAGTTTGCTTGGGAGGCTCAACATCGGGTGGAACTTCGGTATCCTCCTTAATTTCTGGAGGCAAGAAGGCCGTTGTGCTCATCACCGGTACCTCTGGTGGTGGTGGTGGTGGCGGTGGTGGTGGTGGTGGCTGATTTGGTTGTTCTGGCGGAGGGGGAAGCTCTGACATTGCAGCCAGCTTCACTTCTACCTCTTTTTCTTCATCCCCAATCGTCGCAGCAAGCAGACGAGCAGCAAGGAAGGCCACAACAATCAAAATAGCAATACCAGTAGCGATTAGGGCATTACGAGACGTCCGGCGACGGAGGTCGTATGCACCATACTCCTTATTACGATCTGCGAAAATCAGATCTTCTAAGGTGGTATCGTTGGTGATTTTGATTATTTCTGCCATGATAATATAGGCAACTTGTTTAAAGTTCTAAGATATTGATTCAAAGTTAAAACTAAAAAACTAGTTTTACAACTATTTATTTAGTTTTATTTTGATTACTTACCTTCTGCTTTGTCGATAATTTTATTATCGTTCAAATTGATGTCAGTAATACCGTACTTATCGATTTCAGTGATGGCCATTTCATCTAGTACATCCACTAAAGACTTGTACGAAGCGTCATCTTTAGCCTTGATTACTACGAAAAACTTATCACCAATTTCCTGTTTCTTACGGCGAAGAACATCACGGAGACCTCCGCTAGCAGCAAATGATGTTTTTTCAACCTGAGTCGAAGCTACATCTTTGCCCGTTCCCTGATACCAGTAGAGTGCATCTTCACCATCTTTCTTACCTAACAATACAGTGATTGCTTCGGATTCTTTGATAGGAGAAGTTTCTATTTGTGTTTTGTCCTTATCCTTAGCCGGCATACCCAAGAACATGGTAACCGGTTTTTGTAAGGTAGTAGTCAGTAGGAAGAAAGTAATCAATAAAAAGCCCAAATCTACCATGGGCGTCATATCTACACGGGTAGATACCTTTTTACTGCGGACTTTACCACCTTTGTCATTCCCACCACCTTGTGCTATCTCTGCCATTGCGTTGTTAGTTTAAAGAATTTGAAAGCGAACTTTCAAGTTCTACATGGAAGTGGGTTTAGTTTCCTGACCAGTGATCAAATTAAAGTTGTTCACATCCTGCTCCTGCATGGTAGCAATCACTTGCTTCACCACTTTGTAAGGAGCGTTCTGATCCGCTTTAATCAACACTTTATACTTGGCACCTTGGCTACCGAAATACTGACGAGCGGTTGCTACCCAATAAAACAATTCGTTACGAACTGAATCACTAGGAATGCCTGGCTGTACGCCGGGCTTATTACGCTCAGCAGGATCCATCTCTAAGATTTGTTTCATGTTGGCCATTGGAGCACCGAAGTTTTCAGATAAGCGGAACGCTTCTTTTTCGGGATCCGTAAAGGCAACATTATAACGCTTAGACATTTGTTCCAGCATGCCAAGACGTACCTGGTGGTTATCAACCCCCATGAAAATCTTTCCATCAGCCGAAACCAGAACCGTAATCACATCGACTGCGGCTAAGGGCTCCTGGGCTACGGAGTTAGGAGTAGTAACCTGAACAGCCTCCTGAGGACGCATCTTCGCTGTTAAGATGAAGAATGTTAACAGCAAGAAAGCTACGTCGCACATGGCAGTCATGTCCATCGATACTCCATGACGTTTTACTTTAACCTTTGCCATCGCTACACTGTTTTTATTTTATAACTAAACGTTTCGTTGATCAAAATTATTAGTTCTTCTGAGAAAAATTTCATAACCCTGACAATTTTTAAAGAAGCTTTCCTTCTTTAGCAACGCCTAGTAATGAGCAGCGTAGTTGTTAGTGATGCTCAGACCAATTTCATCGATGTTGTAAGTGATACCGTCGATGATGCTGGTGAAGTAGTTATAAGCGATCAAGCAGATAGCAGAAGTACCGATACCTAAGGCCGTGTTTACAAGTGCCTCAGAGATACCAGCAGCAAGAGCAGCTGAATCCGCACTACCTGACTGACCCATGGCAGCAAATGAACGAAGCATACCTAATACCGTTCCGAGCAGACCGATCAGCGTTGCTACCGAAGCAAGCGTTGCGATGATCGTCAGGTTTTTCTCTAAAGAAGGCATTTCTAAGCTCGTAGCTTCTTCGATTTCTTTGCTCAGAGCAACCAGTTTTTGTTCTTTGTCTAATTCAGTGTCAGTAGTCAGTTGCTGATATTTTTTCAGAGCAGCGTTTACTACGTTACCGATAGAACCTTTTTGTTTGTCACACTCTTTCAATGCTCCGTTGATGTCATTTTGGTTCAACAGAACTTGTACTTTACGAACGAACTCATCGATGCTGCTAGTTCCTTTAGCTTTACCAAGCGTGAAAAGACGCTCAATTGTGAAAGTTAAAGAAGTTAAGAAACAAGTAAACAGAATTGGTACGATAAAACCCCCTTTGTAAACGATACCGAAGAAATCGCCTGGCAGTGGCTCATTGTTATGATCTCCTCCTTCAAAGTGGCTACCATCGCCTAAGTACAGGTGATAGAAAGCTTCAGCAACAATAAACAGAATCAGGATAATTAAACCAGACGAAATGCCCCCCGACTTCTTCTTCGGAGCAGCAGCAGGCTTGGCAGCGGGAGTAGGGGTCTTGGTAGTGTTACTCATTAGTTTGGTAATTTTAGGGTTTAGTGAAACTTTGGTTTGTTGGTGTAAAGAAAAATAAAATTTGATGTTCTACGCAACTACGAAAGATAATTTTGTTTTTGTTCCTCAAAACCGAGTAAAGATTCAGCAAATCTACTGCATTTTTTCTCAATCCCGACGTTAAGGTTTTGTGAAAAATTTTATGAGTTTTTAATAAAATTGTATTAATTAAAGAATATCACGAAGATAAATCGACCAAATCAGTATTTTTCTGAGACAACAAAACCTGTGAGTTTAACACATTTTTTACGGGACCAAACGTCTTTCGGTGCCAATCGGTCACTCCGAACTCGCTTAAAGCCTTTAAATGCCTCGGTGTTGGATATCCCACGTTCTGCTCCCAGCCGTACATTGGATACTGCAAAGACAGCTTTTCCATAAACTCATCCCGATACGTTTTAGCTAACACAGAAGCTGCTGCGATGGACGCATAGATTCCGTCTCCTTTAACAATACAGGTATGAGGAATCATAGGATAAGGTGTGAATCGGTTTCCATCAACCAGTAGATGCTCAGGAAGGGCTTTAAGTTGCTCCACTGCCCGATGCATGGCTAAATAACTTGCTTTAGCAATATTAAACCGATCAATTTCAGCGACGCTTGCTTCCGCAATCACCCATGCTATCGCTTCTTTTTCAATTTCCAACCGTAGCTGATCACGTTGTGATCGTTTTAGCTGCTTGGAATCGTTTAAAAACTCATTACTATAATCTTTTGGTAGAATTACCGCAGCTGCCACTACTGGGCCTGCCAGACATCCCCTACCTACTTCATCAAGCCCTGCTTCAACGCTTGCCCAATGATAGAATGACTTTAACATGAATTCTATACGTTGGTTCGAAAAGTGGGTCTAAAACTAATGTATAAACAGCTAAATATTCAACAATACTATCATAAACTTCACAATTGTAATACAATTTTTTACTAAAAATGTTATTTTTTCTTCCAACAAACTGAATTTCAGCAGTTCATTCTTTTCCAAAAAAACAATGATAAAAGCGAATAAAGCAGGATTATTTGAATTTTACTATATCAATCTTCCAAGATATTTCCAACAAAGGTACATTTTGCTAGTAACCCCAGCAGTAAACAGGTAATTGCCCACTTTAAATAAATATGATAAAAGTCTTTAATATCCTGATAATAAGAGGACTTAATGTCTACTTTCTCTAATCGATTGATCTGTCTAAAAACTTTTCTCAGAGCTTCTGCATCTTCTACCTGAAAAAACTGTCCCTTACTTTGATTAGCAATTTCCTTCAGCACATCAATGTCCAAGGTTTCCATGGACATCCCCGTCGTGTCCTGTGCAATGGTTGCGTTCTCTTTTCCGATGCCTATTGTATAAACCCGAATCCCGTAGGCGTTGGCTAACTGAGCCGCCGTAACCGGATCGAGGTTCCCCGCTGTATTATCGCCGTCACTTAACAAAATAGCCACCTTACTTTTAGCTTCGGTGTCCCGCATCAGGTTGATGCTATTGGCCAGAGCCGAACCAATTGCCGTCCCAGCTGTAGTGATGATATCGGGCTTAATGGAAGCAATTTGTTGTTTTACCAATTCATAATCCGTAGTAAGTGGACAAAGGAAAAAGGATTGTCCGGCAAATACCACTACCCCAATCTTATCTCTAAATCGCCCCTCGACAAATTCGGTAGCCACTTTCTTCGCCGACTCCATTCGATTAGGCAGTAGATCTTTCATGAGCATTGAATCAGAGACATCCAGAGCCAGGACAATTTCAATCCCTTCCGCAAGTCGTTCTTCCGTTTCAGTAATGATCTGCGGACGAGCTAATGAAAGCAAAATAAAGCCAATACCTAACCCAATAAATACCCCAGGTAGGTGCCTTAAATATTGTATCCAGCTAGTCTTTACTTCTTTGGGTAAGAAGGCTACATTGAGTCTTTGACGGGCTTTTCCATGAAATATCCGACGCAACAGGAAAAGGATGGGTATGGCCAATAGTCCATATAAGAAATAAGGCTCTGCCCAGTGAAAACTGGTTAGAGTATTGATTGAAAGCCACTTAAATGCATACCAATTATCCATATACTACTAAAGCCCCATGCTTCATTGAAAACTTGGGTTACATTTTATTTTCCAAGATTACCTCTCTCTGCTTAATATAGGTACGTACTGCCAGGTCACGCAGGATCCGTAACGATTCCTGCGTCTGGGGTGAGATAACTCCCCCATATACGACCGCATCGGTTTCTCTTAATGCCTGTTCGAGTTGACGAGATTGGGAAAATTGCTCAACGGTTTCTTTAGTCGTAAAAGTTGTGTAAGGTTTTCCTTCGAGGCGTTCCAGGTATCGTTTCCAAAGGAAAACGGCTCTTTCAACATTAGCGACAGCCTGCTTGGAATCCGTAGCTCCCCGCAAGTGCCTTTGAAAATTTCCGCGAAATTCTAAATGGCGTCGCCAGAGTTGAAACTGCCGCAATCTTCGACGAAGGGATTCTCCAAACAGCCAGTAAATGAGACCACCTATAATGCCCGCAATAATGACGATAATAAAATAAAGCGGGTAATTAATTTGATCCTCCAGTAATACAAGTGTCGTGTTGGACTGGAGACCTGACTGCTTTGATTTTGCATTCAGTAAAGATCGTAAACGAATGGATTGTAAGGCTGAGTAAATGGCGGTACAGTCTTTATGATTCATTACATACACCGGTAGTTTCAAGTGCTGCAAGGAGTCCACTTCAAAAGATACCAATGTATATACTACACTATCCAGGCTGCCCGCAGCATTCGTCTGCGTTGAGTAATAGTCTCTTTTTAAAAATTTGAAGGGGGTAAAGTCGTACGTAGAATCAGGGAAAAACACATCCTGAGCCGGGTTATGCAGAAAACTTAGCGAATACTGCACGGGCCGGCCTACTTTGAATTCTCTGGATAGAAATGTCCCTTTCGGCTGAGCGAAAACCGGATAAGTAACATATATATATAGGAATAAAATAAAAGTCAGCCCCTTTCTCACGATAGTAATGGATAGTTACTTTACTCGAAATAGTTTGATGAGTTTAGGAATGTAGTCTTCCTGCGTATCGACAGATAAATAATTGGCTTTGTACTGCTTGCAAAGTTTTTCCAGCCGTTGCTGATTTTCTTCAAAAACTACTCGCGTTGTTTTCCGAAACTGAGCCGACGACGTATTTACCCACATCATGCGACGGCTTTCTTTATCGTAAACCGGAATAATCCCCAGTTTGGGCATGTTAACTTCCCGATCATCATACAAGTGAATTACGACCAGATCATGCTTTTTTGCCAAAGCTTTCAGGTTCTGTTCATAGTCGGTATCAATGAAGTCGGAAATCAAGATGACCACACTCTTACGACGCAGGATATTTAACGCAAAGAGAATGGCATCTGACAGGTTAGTTTTCAAAGATTCCGGTTTCAGACGAAATAATTCCAGGATCATCTGATACCCATGTTTCATACTATTTGCCGGACGAATGTATTTCTCTTTCTGATCCGAAAAACAATATAACCCAACGTGGCTGGCCTCGTGCATAGCCGAAAGAGCCAAGACGCCGCAAATTTCCTTGGTAGTATCAAGCTTCGATCTCTCTTCCCTACCAATGTCCTGCGAGGCACTTACATCCACCATAAAAAACACCGTCTGTTCTTTTTCTTCCTTAAATATTTTTAAAAACAGACCATGACCTTTCGAAGAGGCGTTCCAGTCAATGAGTCGAATATCATCGCCGTACTGATATTGTCGTAAATCCGTAAACTCTAGCCCCGAGCCTTTAAATACCGACTTAAAGTTGCCGTGCATCTGCGAATCGACCGCTTTTCGGATTCGGATTTCGTAATTCCGAAGTTTTGAAAGGAGCTCGTTCATTCTGATTTTTTGGTAAATAAACCGGATTGCAAACGCTCAAGCCCTTGCCTTCCGCCAAAACTACCTAACTTTACCCAACTATTAAACATGAAAACGCGTCTACTTCTCCCTTTATTGGCTCTGCTCATGGCCTGTTCGAATGCTCCTTCTCCGCCGGAGAACCTCATTCCGCAGGATAAGATGGTACAAATTCTCAAAGACGTACACCTGGCAGAACAACGAATCATACGTTTACGTCTCGGTTCGCAGGATTCTTCTATGATCGCTTATCAGGTGTTGGAAAAGGATATTCTGAAAAAATATCAGGCGGATACGGGCACGTACCGAGCCAGTTACCGCTATTACATTGCTCAGCCTGATAAGTTTAAAGACATTTACAAAGGAGTAGTAGACAGCCTTACCGCTCTGGAAGAACGAGAGAAGAAAGTAGCCCGTGCCGATTCCAGCCAATCGGCTAAAGCCCGCCCTGACACGACGAAGTTACAAGTTCAATAATCCTCATTGCATATGATTACTGATTTTGGTTCTATCCTTCTGTTTTTTATAACGGGTGTTCTTTTCCTGGTTGTCATGCTGGGCATTGCCCGCCTGATTCGCCCGAATCGTCCAAACCCGGAAAAGCTTAGTACTTATGAATCAGGGGAAGAGCCCGAAGGGAATGCGAACATTCAGTTTAATATTCGTTTCTACATTGTTGCCCTGATCTTTTTACTTTTTGACGTTGAATTAGTCTTTCTCTTTCCCTGGGCAACAGTTTTCGGACAGGAATCTCTGATTCAGGAAACGAATGGCCGCTGGGGCGTGTTTGCTTTATCGGAAATGTTTGTTTTCGTAGGAATCCTTACCTTAGGTCTGGCCTATGCCTGGCGAAAAGGATATCTTGATTGGGTACGACCACAGGCTAAAGTTTCTGATTTTCAGTCTAAAGTACCGATGGATCTTTACGGAAAAGTAAATAAGAAGTATCAATGAATAGTTTTCTTGATAGCCGATTTAAAACCGGCGAAGGCGGCCTGATTCTAACCACTGCGGAAGATTTGCTCAATTGGGCTCGTCTGAACTCGCTTTGGCCTATGGGTTTTGGGTTGGCCTGTTGTGCTATCGAAATGATGCAAACCTTTGCGTCTAGCTATGACTTGGAACGGTTCGGGATTTTTCCTCGCCCTTCTCCCCGTCAGTCAGACGTCATGATTGTCTCCGGAACGGTAACTTTTAAAATGTCCGACCGGATTCGCCGCTTATACGAACAAATGGCTGAACCTCGTTATGTTATCTCGATGGGCAGTTGTTCGAACTGCGGTGGCCCTTATTGGGAACACGGCTACCACGTGGTAAAAGGTGTTGATCGCATTATTCCGGTAGATGTGTACGTGCCGGGGTGCCCTCCTCGCCCTGAAGCTCTGATTGGTGCCATTATGAAATTACAGGACAAGATCAGAGGCGAAAGTGTTCAGGAACCTGCCGCTGCGTTATCCCTCATTGAAAAATTTGAAAAACCAACATTTGCATGACTTTCTCAGAACTAAAATCCTTGCTCACTCATGAGTTTGGGACGGAAGCTTTGGTTGGCGAAGAAGAGTTGGTACTTATGCCTAACTTAACAGTTCGCCCTGAATCATTAGTATCTATTTGCGAGTTTCTACGAAATGATGAACGAACGTATTTCGATTCATTGTCTTGTTTAACCGCACTCGATAACGGAACGGATACCTTTGAAGTTGCCTACAACTTGTTTTCTATTCCTTACGAACACGCTATTTGCCTGAAAGTAAAACTGCCCCGGCAGGAAGGTACACAACCTTCCGTGAATAGTGTCAGCGAAATCTGGCGGACGGCCAACTGGCACGAACGTGAAGCTTATGACCTGATGGGCATTCATTTCGAAGGACACCCGGATCTACGCCGGATTCTGCTTCCCGAAGATTGGGAAGGCCATCCTTTACGCAAAGATTATACGGAACAGGAACGGTATCACGGTATTACCGTTAAGTACGAAGCTTAAATTCACCAAGAGCATGCTTTCAAGCATGCTCTTTTCTGTTAGTGATGAGCTCTTCTGTTTTTCCACCATTCGCGGCTCCAGATCCTTCGGTAAGGCCAGCCTTTTCGTTGTAAACTGATGGGGAAATACGCGTGTGCTTCTTTCGAACTCAAGCTCTGGTAATACAGGTCATCATCGGTTAATATCAAACCTTGGTAAACGGTCCTTTCTTTTTCAACCAAATCCGAAAAGGGTAACTCTTTAACCCAGGAAGAATGTGTTTTCTCAAGCTGATCTTTTAACAACTGACTCGATTTCAAATCTTTAGTGAGCAGCGGCTTCGGAAGATAATGTCCAGCAGATACGTTACGGGCAAAATTTAAATAGGCTTTTAAAAGACGAGGGCCTTCATTTACAGCTTCTTCTACCTTCAGTTGTTCGGGCCACAAACTGGTAACTACATATATTCGTTGTCGAGCCCGGGTAATGGCCACATTCAGGCGGTTCTCCCCTCCTACTTGATTCAAAGAACCAAAGTGTGCTGAAACCTTGCCCTCTTCATTAGGAGCGTAACCGATAGAGAAAATAATTACATCCCGTTCGTCTCCCTGTACATTCTCAAGGTTTTTAATAAATAGCGGCTCCGCTTTATCTGAAATACTATCCAGTTTATCTTCCAATAACCGCTGTTGAGGAGAATTAAAGGTAACAATTCCCACCGAGAGCTCAGGTTCCTGCTGAGTTAAAGTCTGAATCAGGTTAACTACGGTATCTGCTTCGGGCTCATTTCGTTGTTCTTTCCAGGCTCCTTCTACTTTTATGTAATGAATGGCTCCTGCATTCCTATTCATTTCCCGGAAATCAGGCAATAACTGTAAACGATTCTCATAAAAGTGCTGATTGGAAAACTCAATCAACTCAAGGGAGCGACTACGGTAATGCCCCTGTAAAAGCACCTGCGGTAAATACCGGGCCATCAAATCAAGCAAACTGGTTACCTCTAATTCAGGAATATCATCGGTTTCTTCTTCGAAACGGACACGATATAAATCAGAGGGCTGTAACTGCTTGCTATCTCCGGCAATAACTACCTGCTTTCCCCGAAACATGGCAGGTAAGCCCTGCTCGGCAAAACATTGGGAAGCTTCATCGAAAATAACCAGATCAAATAGCGGTTGATTGGTTAATGGAAAGATCGCTGAAACGGTTTCGGGCGAGGCTAACCAACAAGGTACCAGCGTTAAGATTTCATCCGTAAAATGACTGAATACCTGCCTAACGGGCCAGATCAGTCGTTTTTTTGTAACCTGATGTTTCAAGTCTCGATACGTAGTCACGTTTCCCAATCGATTCATTTCGAGAGATTGGTAGGTTTGCTCCCGTAGCTGTTTTCGACCGATCTCTCCGGCTAATTCCTGCTTTCGAATCACGGCCTGCTGTAACTCTTCTTCCATCTGCTGCATTTTCATGCCGGACACGCTTCGCAACAGAGGTGACTTTAATTCTAAATGTTCAATCCAGGCTAGTTTCAGTGAGTTAATAAATGTTTCCTGTAATGGATTCCCCGTTCCTCTTTTGATTACCTGCTTTTCGGCTAAAGTCAGTTGACTCTGAAGCGTATCAAATTCCTGAAGTAATTCAAAATCAGTAGATAAGAAATCTAACAGTACTTTCAACTGGTGAGGAGAGGAATGAATAATATAATCAATCTGCGTATGCGTCAGGTATTTTTTCCAGACCTCCTGTTTTTGGTTAAGTCGATGGAATTGCTGCAACATTTGATGCACTTTATCGGCAAAACCGATCTGATTTGTTTCGGCATGAAATCGATATACCTCCCCAATTAAAGAATGAGATGTACGAATGTGCTCATACTGGATGGAAGCTTCTTTCACCTTTGAGCTAACCTGTTCCCACTGCTGCAACGTTTGCGACCATTCTTCCTGTTTAATCTTTATTTGTAATGGTTCAGCCCATTGCTCCATGAGCCATTCGACTTCGAGTCGATTTAAGATCAGCTTTCTGAATTTCTGTAAATCTTCTAAACTCAGTGTTAATCCGTATGCTTCAGCCTGCCTTTGGAGACTTTCTTTATTCTGAAAGAATAACCACTTGAATAACGACGCCCTGGCCTGAATTGCACTTTCAAGCTTCTCCAGAAAAGGACGTAGTTCTGAGCTGTTGAAACTTCTGTGAGCCAATCCCTCATTCTGCAGCTTTTCAATTTGGAGACGCACGGGCCAGTCCTTCCAGTCGGCAATCTGGCGATAGTGAAGCCTTCGAACCCAGATTTCCTGCTCAGCAGTCAAAACCTTAACCAGGTAATTCAGCTCTTTCTCTTGACTTTGCAGCGTTTGTACTTCTACCCAGCTCACATTCCTTCCTAACCAGGGTTGAAAACTCTGCGTAATCTGCTCAAGGGTTTCGGGAATTTCGAGTATGACCGATTTAAAAGCAGCCACATCCTGAAACGTAAATGCACTAAAATCCTTTCGATCCTGCCAGGGGTGATCCTGATGAATTCGGAGCTGATATTCCTCGTATCGCTTGAATTTCTGCGTTGTTTCTTCGAGCTTGTGAAAATGAAAATACTGGTATAAGTCCTGAAGCTCAATCCGGGGGTTTTCCAGATCTGAAGTCAGGTAAAGTTCTTTGGGAGATAGTCCGCATTCACTAGCGTCAAAAAGGGCCTTTTTGAAATCATCCAATTCCTGCTGGATGCGGTCGATCTGATTAGAATGCTGCGTAAATTCTCGTTCTAAGAGTATAGCATCCAAACTCGTATTCAATCGTTTGTATTCCTCAATGCGATCAATCTGATTCGTAATCTGAGTATACAAACTTTTGCGATCATGCTGAAAATCGTGCAGGTTAGCAGCGAAATCCTGCCAGTTTACCCGTGATAATCGGTCATAAACAGTGTCTAAGGCCGCCCTTTTCTGACTCACTACCAATACTCGTTTCCCCTGAGCGGTAAAATCTGCAATAAGGTTACAAATCAGTTGTGACTTACCCGTGCCTGGAGGTCCCTGTACGACCAGTGATTCCCCCTTTTTCACCCTCCGAAAAGCGGCTTCCTGCGAAGCATCCATTGGAAAAGGGGTTAATATATCCGCCTCGCGTATTTTAGCCGAAAGCCGGTCTTGGGACTCAAGTTGAAACGGTGCAAAATCTTCCTCCTCCAGTTGTTGAAGTAAATTTTCATAATCCCGAACGAGATAAGAGCCCGCCTGAGGAAAAATTCCTAAGATGGCATGGGGTAATAACCGTAATTCGCCGGGCTGCTCCGTTCGTTCCAGGTCACTTTTCAGTAATTTTTGAAAAAACTGAAGCTGATCTTCAAATAAGTCTGAGTTATAGTTCAGCTTTAAGGGCGTGGTTTTCAACCATTCGTATAGTTCCGTTCGAAAAGACAGGGATTCTTTGGGAAAATCCTCAAAGTCTTTTTCCAAAACCTCTTCTACGACCTTTAACCCATTAAAATGGGCATAGGCCATGACTAAAGAACGATTAAGAACCAGAGGCTCATCGCGACGATCCAACACCCACTGATTCTGAGGATTGACTCGTAACCCTACGGGCCAGAAAAGTAAAGGAGCCCGAACGACGGTCCCATCCGAAAATTTACCCTGTACCAGAGGCCAGCCGAGGTATAAATCTTCCGTTCCCCGCTCTGCCTCGATGAAATGGGCTGTTCGGGCAATTTGCCGGAGACGACGGGATACGTCATTAACTTTTTGGTGACGCGGGTCCAGTACCTCACAGAGGGGCAAATTACTTTTACCCGCCATGCACCCTTTGATAAGCTCGAAAGAAGAAAATCCCGAAAGAAAATCCAGTTCATGAATATCCAGAAACTGCTCCTTAGGTAAGGATAAAAGCACCAGGGAACGGTTTCTCGGACTTAAATTAACCAGCCGCCTCTGAAAAATTCGTAAGCTATTTTTCGACCAGAAAGAATTCATGAAGGAACGATTCTAGAGTAAAGTATTCAATTGATGGGTTGGGAGTAAATGAATCATCATCCCTAAATAAAAACAAATCTTTGAGGGCTTCTTTCCGTTTTCATTATTTAATAACAAAATATAAACACAGGAAATAATTAACTAATAATCAACTAATTATCTATTTATTAAAAACCCTATTGTCCTTTCTGAGGTTTCATAAAATAATGCAAATGTAGGCTCTTCCGAAATTGGTGTGTAATTTTAAGGTTTGAAACCATCTTTGCGACCCACTGTTTACCAAATTCAGCCTTGATTTGAGACCTGTCATTAGTGTCTTTTTCACCTTATGTACAACAATAAAAAAGTAATCGTTGTCATGCCCGCGTATCGGGCCGCCCTTACCGTAGAACGTACGTATCGAGAAATTCCCTTCGATTTAGTAGATGAAGTGGTTTTAGTAGATGACCACAGCCCTGACAATACCGTCGAAGTGGCACGTGCACTAGGTATTAAGCATGTTATCCGACATGATGTCAACAAAGGCTACGGCGGAAATCAGAAAACCTGTTACAAAAAGGCTCTGGAGTTAGGTGGTGACATTGTCATTATGCTTCACCCCGATTACCAGTACACGCCTTTGTTATTAACAGCGATGATCTCGATTATTGGTAACGATCTGTATCCAGTGGTTTTTGGTTCTCGAATCTTAGGAAAAGGAGCGTTGAAAGGTGGCATGCCCATGTATAAGTACATTGCCAACCGCTTTCTGACTTTTACTCAGAATGTCCTGTTAAATCAGAAACTATCTGAATATCATACAGGTTACCGGGCTTTCTCACGCGAAGTACTTCAAACCGTACCCTTTGACAAATGTGATGATGACTTCGTTTTTGATAATGAAATGATCGCTCAGATTTTCTGGAAAGGTTTTGAAATCGCAGAAGTAACCTGCCCTACCAAATATTTCGACGAAGCATCTTCGATTAACTTCATGCGTAGTTCCAAATACGGCTTAGGAGTATTGAGAACGTCATTACTGTACCGCTTCTCGAAGTGGGGCTTAGGTAAATGGAAGATTCTGGATTAATCATAGATTAGTATCATAAAAACGGCGAGCCATTTCTATAATGACTCGCCGTTTTTTATATTCAGTATACACACCTTATTGCTCCACCCGTACTACTTCGCGGTTGTAACGCTTGAAAAAACTGTCAACTTTCAGTTGTACCACGCCCAGAAAAGCTTCCTTGAAAATCTTCGATGACATTTTGGAAGTACCTTTCGTACGATCCGTAAAAATGATGGGCACTTCTTTCAGCTTAAAACCAAACTTCCAGGATGTAAACTTCATCTCAATCTGGAAGGCATAGCCCACAAATTTAATTTTGTCCAGATCAATGGTTTCCAGAACGGTTCGGTGGTAGCATTTAAAACCAGCCGTAGCATCCATAATAGGCATTCCGGTAATAAACCGAACGTAAACGCCAGCAAAATAGGACATCAATACGCGTCCCATCGGCCAGTTGACTACGTTAACTCCCTGAATGTACCGAGAACCAATCGCTACATGATTTCCCTCCATGGCACAGGCCTGCCACAAACGAACCAGATCATCCGGGTTGTGCGATAAGTCGGCATCCATTTCAAAAATATACTCATATCCACAGGAAAGGGCGTATTTAAACCCGGCAATATAGGCTGTTCCCAACCCCAGCTTTCCTCGTCGCTCCAGTAAATGAATTCGGTTATCGCCAAATTCATCCTGTAACTGGCGAACTTTCAGAGCCGTACCATCGGGAGATCCGTCGTCAACGATTAAAAGATCAAAACCGGGATCCAGGCTCATTACCCGACGAATCACCGTTTCAATGTTTTCAATTTCGTTGTACGTAGGAATTACTACCATCCGACCTTTTGAATGATTCATGGTCAGACATGCAGAAGTACCTGTTAGGACAGAGACTGTTTCCATGTATTAATGGTTAGGAAATGGATATAATTTTTCAGCAACGCTGAAGGGTTTTTGCGACAACTTCATTACTAACGAACGTCGAAACCTAAATCATTCATTAGATGTCTTAAAAACCTTTAAGTCAAAAAGGATAATGATGCAATTTCGACTAATTTTCTTAATAAAACTAACTCATTCTCAACCCCCTTCCTTGCCTTTCTTTCTTTACTCCGGCAAAAACAGGAATATTAACAAAGAAAATATTTTGAGGCTTTATCGAAGAACTTTAAGAAATTAGCTCCTGGTTTTGCTCCACCATTCCTTAACAAGGTCTTGATTAAGAAGACTTAAGTGAGAAATACGAGCCTGAAAAGTTTCGGTCATTACGGAAATAATACTCGCAGCCGGGTTTATTTGCCAACTTACCGGCTCTTTTTAAAGTTATATTCAGATGACAGGCCGTCTCTAGCTTTTTCAACCTGAGTCATGAGTTCGGTTTGCTTCAAATCATGCATTAGAAATGTCAACAACGCCCATACATTTGCAGGAAATAGCTAAAAAACAGGAAACCTATTTTAAGCAGTTAGATGGAATCCGATTCTTAGCCGTTTTTCTGGTTTTATATGATCACCTGCTGGCGGGTTTTAATACACTTCCCATTGGTCCCATCGGGGTTACCATTTTTTTTGTACTTAGTGGTTTTCTCATTACCCGCATTCTCGTTGAAAGCAAGAATCAGTACAAACCACGCGAAGATGGATTTAAAACCTACCTGAAAAAGTTTTACATCCGCCGGACTATTCGGATTTTCCCGATTTACTACCTGACTATTTTTCTGCTCGTGGTATTCAACGTGCCGCCCGCCCGTGAGAAATTCTGGTGGCTGGTCACGTATACCTCTAATATTTACATTGCTCATAATGAACACTGGCTGGGCGTAGTGGATCATTTCTGGTCACTGGCCGTTGAAGAACAGTTTTATATCTTCTTCCCCTTCATTGTCTTTTTCATTCCCAATCGGCATTTGCCTAAGTTGCTCGTTGGTTTTATCGTGGGTAGCGTATTGCTACGGTTGTATTATTTCCTAACCGGAGCTCCCTGGTTTGTCTCCTATGTGTTAATGCCTACCAGTCTGGATGCCTTCGGCCTGGGCGGAATTATGGCTTACATGTATATCTACCACCGTAGCCTTTTCGATTCGACGTTTCAACGAGGAAGTCTCGTCTGGCTGGGTTTGGCTATTTTGGGTGCAAGTCTGTTATGGTATCACCTTTCTCCGGATCCTCACCTTTCGGTTAATTCCGTTTTTGAGCGACTGGCCGGTTCTATCTTTGCCTTTTTCCTGATCGGTAAAGCAATCACTGGGTACGGCGGAGTGATGAAATGGGTACTCGAAAATCCCGTCAGTGTTTTTCTGGGTCGCATCAGCTATGGACTGTATCTCTACCATAACTTCGTCTTTAACCACTACCACATTACCCCTACGCATCCGGTTTACCGTTTTATGCACCGGATTTACCGTTCTTTTCCTTCACTGGAAGAAAATCTGGTTTTCAATTTTTCCATGTATGTTCTACTAACCGTCTTTGTAGCGACGCTTTCCTGGTACATCATTGAGAAACCTATTAACAACCTGAAAAACCGATTCAAGTATTAATCCTTCCCTATTGCTTTAATCCTTCTACTCTAGTTTATGTCTGGTTTTATACAGCAGCGATATTGGACGAACCTGGGCTGGGCGTTTCTGGTGGCCCTGACCATCGTTCCCATGTTTGTGCTCAGTTTCTTTAATCATCCCTCTGCCGCTGACGATTTTTGTTTCGCATACATGGCCCGGGATTATGGAATCCTGTGGTCTACCAAGTTTTATTATGATCAATGGACCGGGCGGTATTTTGCCTGTCTGCTTTTCCATTCGACGCCCTTGTTCAAAGGCTGGTACTGGTATTATCAGGTTTTACCCATTGTTTACATGCTTTCAACCATGGGTAGTGTGTATCTGTTGCTGGGTGAACTTATTGAGCTTCCTCGCTATCAGAAATGGTTAATCAGCGTTGGCTTTCTGGTATTATATATCCTTCAGCTTGATAGCATTGTGGAGAGCTTTTTCTGGGTAACGGGTTCGTATACCTATGCTCTGCCTCAAATCCTGACCTTGCTGTTTTGGGTCGCTCTGATCCGTTCTTATAAAGCAGAAAATCAACGTATTAAATACGGATTAATCGTCTGGGCGGGCTTTTTGGTTTTTGCCATGATTGGCCTCTGCGAAATGTTCCTCTTGCTCACTACGGGCATGTTACTCTGCTTTGCAGGCTATCGACTTCTGTTTCAACGAAAACTGGACTGGGTATTAGTAATCCTATTCCTTGAAGCTGTGATTTGCTGTTATCTGGTACTCGAATCACCCGGCTCGAAAATTCGTCAGGGAAGTAATCCCTTAGGTGGTAATCTTTCTTTTTCGATTGTTACTTCCATAAAAACGGCGATAGCATTTGGGGTAAAGTGGCTTCCTCTAACGCTGGTTTTCGCCGTATTCTGGATCAACTGGCTGAGTAATAAAATGACTAATGCTTCTCTTTTCAGTGCTTACGTTCGCATTCCTGTGTGGGTGGGCTGGCTGGTCTGGGCAGTAGTTGTACCAATTTTATACTTCCCTATTTTTTACGGAGTGGGTATCGAAAGCGTTTCCCCCCGGATTAACAATTCGGTTTACTTCTTCTACCTGATCGGGTTTTATTACAATATTCTGGTGACCATGCTCTGGATTCAGGAGAAGTGGAATCTTGGGTTTCTGAGCCCAGGAATTGTTCGGGTATTAACGATTTTGTCCATCCTCATTTTACCCTTATTCATCTGGAAAAATACGAACGTTCGGATGATGGTAAGTGACTTAAAAAATGGAACGGCATCGGCTTATAGCCGCGAATTATACGAACGATACGAAACCATTCGACAGGCTCCTGCTCAAACGACGGTGGTTATCCAGCCGCTCAAACATGTTCCCAAATCACTTTTCCTGGAAGATATCAAAGACAATGAAAAGCATCCCTGGAATGACTGTGAAACCAAGTTTTTCCAGAAAAAAGCTCTCGTATTAGCTCCAGCCCCTTAAACTTTGCCTTACTGATAGTCTTTCATGAAAACCAGCCGTCTTTTACCACTTCTGGTCAATACGATTCCAATCGTTGGTTTCGCCCTATTCTTTTTATTATACGTAGTTAACATTCCCTGGTTCGATGATTTCGAGGCTTTATCAGGCTTCTTTCTGGAATTTCTGAAAGCCGAAACCTGGGCTGAAAAATGGCACTGGCTGATTGTACCCAATAATGAACACCGCATGGCAACGGGTAAGCTAATTACGGTGCTGGTGTATTACCTCACGGGCTTTCTCGATTTCCGCTGGATTCAGGGATTTGCCAATCTTTCGGTAGTCATTATCTGGGGCTTGTTATTACTTACATTCCGTCGATTCAAGCTTTCGTACTGGTATTTTTTGCCGTTGACGCTTATTCTGTTTCAACCTCAATATTACCTTCTTTCGTTCTGGTCGATCACGGGCTTACAGCATGAGCCTTTGCTGGCTCTGGTGTTGATTACCCTGTATGTGCTGGCCTTACGCACGCGGTTTTCTTTTCCGCTGGCTTTATTGTTAGGTTTGATCACCACCTTTACGATGAGCAACGGAATGTTCGTATGGCTAGCGGGACTAGGCATTCTACTACTCCGCAGGCGATTTCGGGAAGTATTTCTCTGGGCTTTTGGAATGGCCGTGGGTATTGCCGGGTATTACTATAACTTCCCCTATTCGGGTAATGAGCGAAGCTTCAGCCGTTTCCTGCAAATGCCACACCTATCCCTCAGTGGCTTCTTTACCTACATGGGTGGTCCTTTCGACTTTTTTCCTTCCATGGCCGAACCCTGGCGTTTTATGCTACCGACACTGGCAGGCGTGGTCATTATGTGGATCGCCATTCGCTGGTTTATTCAGCACTACTGGTCGCTCGTTCGTTATTATTTCCAACCCTCTATAGCTCCGCAGGAATCTACAATCGTTGAGGATTTTCTGCTGGGTGGCATGTTCTTTCTTTTAATCAATGCAGGAATCATCGCCATTCTGAGGCCTCATTTCGGGTATTTTGTGATGTTAATCAGTAACTATCGTCTATACCCTCTGCTCTTTTTATGTTTATTGTATTTAGCCTGGCTGCAGGGCCAGAAACGCGTTGCTATTAGCCCCACTCCCCTGATTATTTTCGGATTGATCTTTAGTCTGTTATCCTATTTTAACTATTACCCGCTCGTAGTCGAACGCCGGAAATTACTTTTAACCAACGCGTTTAATCAGTACCGCAGCGATATTGGGTTAGCCGCTACCCGTGGTACTATTCTGGAGCCTTACATTGTATGGTCGTTTAAAGAACCCATTCAAATGGGCGTTTTTAAGCCGCCCGTTCATTTTTTCGATGAAGCTTTGAAGAAAAGTCTGGAACCTGAAAACATTTCACTCGTTCCAACTATTTCTTCTAAGGAAGTTAGTGTCGTGCAGTCGAATTTCCCTGTTCCACGCAGTCGCAATGGAATGGTGTTACTTCATCTAAAGTCAACTTTCAATTCAGATGAGTACCTGGTGCCCTTTGGAGGTGTTCCAAATACGGGTAAAAATCCATTTGTACCGGGCGTTGGAGGAAGAGCCAGCTTTCCTATTGATCTCCTAAAACCAGGCTCGTATGAAATGGAAGTTATTCAAATGGACGATCAACAGGCAAAACGCTACCCTTCTGCAACGAAATTGACAATTTGACATTACTTTTGCCCCTTATTCTGATTCGACAACCTTCTTATTACTCTCCCATTGGATAATCCACAGCTATCAATTGTTGCTCCTCTTTACAATGAAAGTGAGACGTTCCCTCACCTGGTAGAGCGGTTAAATGCATTGATGAATAAACTGCCCCAAAGCATCGAGGTTGTTCTGATTGATGATGGCAGCAAGGATAATACCGCTACCTTAATGCAGGCTCTGGCTTTGTCAGATCCTCGCTATCACTGCGTTTTTCTGGCTCGTAACCACGGCCACCAGTTGGCTCTGACGGCGGGCATGAACGAGGCTCGCGGTACGGAAGCCATCATGGTCATTGACGGCGATTTGCAGGATCCCCCGGAACTACTCGAAAGTTTCTACGCCAAGTATAAAGAAGGCTACGACGTGGTGTATGCCGTCCGCCGCAAGCGGAAAGAAGGCTTCATCAAGAAAATGGCCTATCATAGTTTTTACCGGATTTTGCGTTCGATTTCTTACATTGACATTCCCCTGGACAGTGGCGACTTCGCTCTGGTTTCGCGTCGGGTAGTCGATGTTATGAAAAATATGCCCGAAGAAAGCCGTTACCTGCGGGGCATGCGTACCTGGGTAGGCTTTAAGCAGATCGGAGTCGAGTACGAACGGGACGAACGCATTGCTGGAGAGTCCAAGTATTCCTTTGCTCTGCTTTTTAAACTGGCCTACAACGGCATTTTCAATTTCAGTGAGTTTCCCATCAAGTTATTAACTCGACTGGGATCGACGGCCATTGTCTTTGCCATGCTGTATTTTATCTATAACCTGATCAAGAAATTTGTATTGGGTATGGATGTTCCAGCGGGTTTTCCGGCAACCTTGTTCACCATCATTTTCTTTGGCGGGCTGAATCTGTTTGGCCTCGGGATTATTGGCGAATACGTACTGCGGATTTTCTTCCAGTCGAAAGGACGGCCTTTGTTCATTATTAAATCGAAAATTATCAATAAGCAGTGGGAAAACTAAGGCAACAGTTCTCTCCTCTTTTCCACTCATCAGGCCATAGCCGGACTCTCGATCCGGCTATCTTCATTTCATCCTAATTTACTGTCTTCAACGTTCAGAAAACTTTAGCTTTGGCCCATAATTTTATAATAACTTCTCACACAGATTTAAACTTCAACAAATATGTCACGCGGAATTATTGCTACGATTGCCATTATAGTGCTGATTGTCATCATGGGCGGCTGCTCATACAACGGTTTGGTTCAGCAGGATGAAAGTGTTAAGACAGCCTGGAGTAAAGTACAATCCGATTACCAGCGTAGGGCCGATCTGATTCCAAACCTGGTTAATACCGTAAAAGGAGCTGCTGAATTCGAAAAATCGACGCTCACTGAGGTTACGAACGCCCGGGCTAATGCCACGTCCATCAAGTTTACAGCGGATGAACTGACTCCTGAAAACATCAAAAAATTCCAGGATGCTCAGTCTCAACTGAACGGATCTTTATCACGATTACTAGCTGTTGCTGAAAATTACCCTCAGCTGAAAGCCAATGAAAACTTCCGTGATTTACAGGCTCAGCTGGAAGGCACCGAAAATCGCATCAAAGTAGCTCGTAACGATTTTAACGAGGCTGTTCAGGGGTATAATAATAAGGTTCGTTCCTTCCCTACTAATGTCATGGCGGGTATGTTTGGATTCTCTGCCAAAGGTTATTTCGAAGCAGATGCGGGAGCTGAAAAAGCCCCTACGGTTAAATTCTAATTTCTTGCAGGTCTTTGCTTTACCAAGTGAAGACCTGCTTTTTTCTCCAGAACGGCTATGCTTACGGAAGATCAGCAACAGGAAATTATTCAGCACATCAAGGAGGCCGAATGGCAAACTTCGGGCGAAATCCGGATTCATATTGAGGAAAAAACTCAATCCGATCTGGATCCGCTGGAACGGGCTCAGCAAATTTTCATGAAGCTGAATATGCACCAGACGGCTCAACGCAATGGCGTGCTGTTTTACGTGGCAATCGAAGCCCGGAAATTTGCTATTTGCGGCGATAAAGGCATTAATGCCGTCGTTCCAGCGGACTTCTGGAATAGCACTCGCGACGCCATGCGGGAACATTTTCGTCAAAATGATCTAGTCAAAGGTTTATGCACGGGCATTGAGATGGCAGGCATTCAGCTCAAAACCTATTTCCCTCGCCAGTCTGACGATCAGAACGAATTACCCGACGAAATTTCTTTTAGCTAATCGAACTATTGATTTAGACGCTTGGTCACCCAAACGCTAAAACAAAAACACTAAACATTCAATGGTCACAATTCCCGCTCCATTTTTCAAGTACCTACGGAAGGGACTCTGGCTGTTCTTCTCCATACTTAGTATTGTTCACATCTACGCTCAGGACATTCCTGAACGGCCCGTACCTGCCCGACTGGTGAACGATTACGTGGGCATGCTCTCCGGTAACGAAAAAGCTCAGCTTGAACGCAAGTTGAAGGGTTACATGGATTCCACCTCTACTCAGATTGTTATTCTCGTTGTTAAAACCACGGGTGATTATCCTCCCGGCGATTATGCTTTTGAAGTGGGCCGTCGTTGGGGCATTGGGCAAAAGGGAAAAAATAATGGGTTAATTATCCTCTGGGCAACGGAAACCAGAAAGTTATACATTGCCACGGGGTATGGTATGGAAGGCTCCATCCCTGACGCTGTAGCGAAACGAATTATTTCGAATACATTAACGCCCGCTTTTCGGGAACAGCAGTATTATAAGGGTCTGGATCAGTCCACTACCGAGATTATTCAACGGGCCAGCGGAGAGTATAAGAGTGAAGGTAATTCTGACGAAGGATTTTCTACCGGCGGGGTACTTATCTTCCTGCTTATTGCCGTAGTCGTCTTCATTTTTATTGCGAAGACGATGGGTAACGGCTGTCGGAATTCCGGCGGACCTGGAGCTGGATTACCCTGGTTCGGTCCTTATACCACCATGGGAGGCTGGGGCAGTTCTTCGGGCAGCTGGGGCGGCGGAAGCGGCGGCGGTGGTGGATTTGACTTCGGCGGTGGAAGCTTCGGCGGTGGCGGTGCTGGCGGTGATTATTAATACAAAAAAGACCTCTATGCGAGGTCTTTTTTGTATCAGTCTTTAGGATTGGTAATAACTAAAACTACCCCATTTTTTGCCTTCGTACCGTACTGTTCAATAGCTGAATTCCCTTTTAATACGTGTATTTCTTTAATGTCTTCGGGCTCAATACCGGTCAGATCGGCTATCTCCTTTCCATCAACGATATATATGGGCGTTTTGACGGTTGACTGGCCTGCCTCTCCTGATTCGATACTCCTGTTTCTCAACGAAATCTTTACTTTATCAACGCCGTTTACTTGACCGGAGGGGGCCTTTACCACATCCACCGATTGGATCTCGTCGGTGTTTACTTTTTCTATTGCTTTCTTACTTACTTTTTCATCGTTAAGGTAATATTCTGTTTTTGCCTCTTCTTCAAGGGAAATCGCTTTGCGTTTCGGCGTAATTTTACTTTTATCAGCAGTTTTTTTCTGAGTAACCACGCTATCTACCTGAAAGGACTTTCCGGATACTTTTACTGGTGCTGCACCGATAGTGTTAATCGTAATTTCTTCTAATACCTGCCGGGGCGTAAAGGCCATTACCCAGAAAGCTAATAAGGGAAAAATGAGCAGCAGCTTAGCACTTTTCCAGGGAGCTGATGAAGGCGTATTAATCTGACGAATCCGATTTTTGAGTTCTGACACATTGAAGTACGTCCGAACAGGCACCGCCAGTCCACTTTGTCGCAAAAGATGATATTGATAATGGCGAGCATTCAACCCATGAGTTAACACACCTTTGTCCGCCAAATATTCCAGGTTCTGACGAATGACCTTTACCCACCAGTTCACCAACGGATTAAACCAGAACACTACCTGAAGCACTTCTCCCATCATCACATCCCAGGAATGCCCCTGCTCGGCGTGCACCTGTTCGTGCAGTAATACTTCTGTCAATTCATGCGAAGTAAACTGAGCGGGATTCATGAAAATCCACCGAAAGAACGAAAAGGGAGCCGTTTCCTGAGAAGGAATTAAAATTGGCTGTTCGTTGATGGACGAAAGTCTGGAATCCTTATAAAGCTGGTATACGCCGATAAACTGGCCCGTTAACCGAAAACTCATCACCAGCATTCCAATTATCCAGATTCCCAGAAGAATAACCTCAATCGAAGGATAACGGGATTGGGTTTGCTGAAGAGCTTCGTAGTGAAAACTTAGATCGGGTACGTAAGTCGTTACCTGCTGGAGCGTTTCTTCCTGAGATAACCACTCGTTCCAGGCGGGAATGGCCAACGAGGCTATTCCTGCCATCCAGAAAAACCAGCGATTCCAGCGGTAGTAGGTTTCTTTCTGTAAGAGTAAAGCGTATAAGCCCGCAAAACCAGCCAGACTCAAACTCGCTTGTACCAGATAAATCAGGATTTCCATGCTATTGGCCTTTTTCAATCATGGATAAAATCTCCCGCAGCTCGTCTGCTGAGATTTTCTGCTCTTTGGCAAAATGGGTTACCAGGTTTTTATAGGAGTCGTCGAAGTAATCTTTCACTACTTGTCCAGCCATAGCCTCCCGTTCGACGCCTGGGTAATACTCATACACATTACCGTAGCGACGGAATTTTACGTAGCCTTTCTTTTCAAGGTTTTTAAAGGTTGAAGCCAGTGTATTATAATGCGGCTTGGGTTCTGGCATGGCTTCCAAAATTACACCTAAGGTACCACGCTCCAATCGCCAGAGCGTTAGCATGGCGGCATCTTCCGCCGGAGTTAGCTTTTCCATCATCAGTTATATCCGAAAATTTCGGAAATCTACGTAATAAATAATGAACTACAGACTTTTAGTGTATAGATTATCAAACCTGGGAAGTATTTGTAATCATTGTCACTGCTACCTTATCTACTGCCCGCTTTTCGCTGGCAGCATTCAATTTCAATTATGTAGACATATATGAACCTTTCAACGTTTTGCTGCCAGCTTTTCTGCTGGCAGCGGTTATTTTTAGTTGGTTCCTTTCGGATGGGAAGTCAAAAGTAGCTTTGAACTCACAGCGGATTATAATTCCAAAGTATAGTTGTGAACTACTGACAGAATGGCCCGAATCCTCTTTAATTCACCACATTAACCGGCGTTCCATTCAAAAAAGCTTTGATGTTATCTGCCGTCATTTGCAGTAATCGACGGCGTGCTTCAAAGGCTACCCAGGCTACGTGTGGAGTAATTACACAATTTTTAGCTTCCTGCAATGGATTATCCGCTGAAGGTGGCTCTACAGAGAGGACATCCAGACCCGCTCCGGCAATTTTTCCCTGATTTAAAGCATCAGCTAAATCCTGCTCGACTATCAGTGGACCACGTCCCGTATTGATGAGGTAAGACGTGGGCTTCATCCACTCTAACCGCTCGGCATTAATGATGCCTTTGGTTTCTTCCGTAAGTGGGCAATGCAGTGATAAGACGTCACTTTCCCGAAAAATGGTTTCCAGAGACATCATTTCCACGAACTCAAAACCAGTCGCTGGCTTGCCGCTCCGACGATGAGCGATTACCCGCATCCCAAAGGCCTGACCAATTTTAGCTACTTCCTTCGCAATACTTCCGAAACCAATCAAACCTAATGTCTTACCGGAAAGCTCCGTCAAAGGACTGAATGAGTAACAAAAATCAGGGCTATTTGCCCATTGCTTCTGCCGAACGGATTCCGCTAGTCGGGCTACGTCGTTGGTGAAGTGAAGTAGTAATGAAAAGGTATGCTGAGCCACGGCCCGTGAACTGTAATCACTGACATTGGTAACCGGAATATTCCGCTGGCGGGCCGCTTCTGTATCTACAATATTATAACCTGTAGCCGTTACGCCGATATATTTGACATCAGGTAATTGCTCCAGCACCTCAGCCGTTAACTTTGATTTATTGGTTAAAAGAATGTCTGCATCCTTGGCCTTCTCGACGATCTCTTCCGGCTTCACGCGGTCATATACCACAAACTCGCCGATCTCCTGCAAGGGTGCCCAATCCAAGTCTCCGGGATTAAGTGTATAGCCATCCAGTAGTACAATTTTCATAGGTCTGGTTTTAGATTGTAAAGATGTTAGCTGATTACAGCTCCTGTGTCAGAATAGTAATTTTAGAAAAAAAGACGCGAAAAATCGCGTCTTTGTCATTGTGCTGGAGCTGTTTTTATTAATCTACCAATAATGGCTTAATTACTTCAACCCAACGACGATACCCTTCAGGCGTCATGTGCAGACTGTCTGATTTATATAAAATCGGTTCTGGACGAAGCTCTGCATTGAGCATGACAGGCCATACATCGAGATAGTCTGCATCTTCTTCACCATCCAGAAATGAACTCACCAAACGATTAAATTCCTGCATTTCCGCTCGCTTGTTCCAACGCGAAGGAGCGGGTTTTGCAGAAATAAAAAGTACGGGTACCCGAGGCATATCCTTCCGGATTTTCGCATAAAGCTTAAAAAACTCCATGTACGCATCCTTGGGCGACTTACCCCCTGCGATGTCATTTTCTCCACAGTAAATAACAATCTGCTTAGGTTTATAAACGGGAATGATGCGTTGGTAGAAATAAGATACATCGGTTAACGTTGATCCACCAAAAGCCCGATTCAGTACGGGTTTATCAGGAAAAGCTTCTTTAATATTATCCCATAATCGCAAGGAAGAACTACCCACAAAGAGAATGGGATCTTTCACCGGAGGCGTGGTTTTGTCCTGTTCTTCGTAAGCTTTAATATCTCCTTCGTACTTGTTTTGAGCGTAGGATGAGAAGTGGAAGAGAAAGAGGGTAACGAAGGCAAAAAGAAATCGGTTTTTCATAAAACTGTATTTATTTGGTTTGAGGCCTTACCTAATAACGAAATCCAGGTCGTAGTGTTACCAGACGGTATCCAAATCTCAAACGGTTTCCAATAATAAAGGCGAATGGAAATTCCATTCGCCCTCAAAGAAAGTCTGAAATCTCTCTAAACTCAAAGTTTTACTTCTTCCATTTTAGGAGCGAAGATATGCATCGCACCCCAGGCCAGCAGATAAGCAAAGCCGCAAATGATGAATACCAGGTTATAACCCGCCACGATATTACCCTCAGCTTTATAGGTATCCAGGATAGAACCAATCAGAATCGGGAATAACATCCCACCAATTGAACCAGCCATACCACCCATACCTACGACTGAGCTTACCGCCCGTTTCGGGAACATATCCGAAGCCGTAGTGAAGATGTTGGCACTCCAAGCCTGGTGAGCAGCGGCCGCTAACCCAATCAGAGCAACGGCTACCCAGATATCATTGATGTACTTGGCACTAATGATCGGAACTACGGCCAGGGCAAAAATCAACATTGCCATTTTACGGGCTTTAAAAACGGGCATACCACGTTTGATGAAGTAACCCGACAAATACCCGCCACCAATACTTCCGATGGTGGTTGCGGTATAGACGATAATCAGTGGTAAGCTTGGTTTCTTTAAATCCAGCTGGAAACGCTCGGCAAAGTAAGAAGGTAACCAGAACAGGAAAAACCACCAGATGGGATCGGTCAGCATTTTACCGAAAATGAATGCCCAAGTCTGCTTGATTCCAATCAGGCGTCCCCAGGAAATGGAACCACCTTCCGTTTCAGCTGTAGCAGCTGCCAGGTCACTATCGCTGTGAATGTGGGCGTATTCTACGGGATCCATGTTCTTTTTTCTGGATGGAATTTCATACATCACTAACCAGAAAATAAGCCAGATAAAACCAATGGCTCCGGTAATGATGAAGGCCGCTTCCCAGCCATAAACGCCCAGGATCCAGGGGACCATGATGGGTGCTACAACAGCACCGATGTTGGCTCCTGAGTTAAAAATACCCGTGGCTAAAGCTCTTTCTTTTTTAGGAAACCATTCCGCAACTGATTTGATAGCTGTCGGGAAGTTACCCGCTTCACCTAAGCCAAGTAATACCCGAACGGTAATGAAACCCATAGTACTACTTACGATCGCGTGTAACATAGCCGCAATGCTCCAGAATACAATGGAAATGGTATACCCCATTTTGGTGCCGACTTTATCAACAATCCGACCAAAAAGTAATAACCCGATGGCATACGCTGCCGAAAAGAACGTTACGATACGGCTATAGTCGGATTCGGTCCAATTAAATTCTTTTTCCAGGGTAGGTTTAAGCAGGCCGATGATCTGACGATCGACATAGTTGATCGTCGTGGCGAAGAAAAGTAACATAACCACTGTCCAGCGATAATTGCCCATTTTCGTTGGAGTTGACAGTGATTCGCCTACCTGCGGAGGATTAATATTCATAGCAGTTGGGTACGTAAAGAGGTAATTGGGCTAAAAACAACCCGGTCTATGCGGAATAGACGTTTTCAGCCTGCTTCTACCCTCATTCACCAAAAAATAAAGAGCCGAATGACCAGATTTCTCCGACCATCCGGCTCTTTAGCTTTAAAGTTTGAAAACGTTGGACCAGCTAGTTACACGAAAATCTAAAACTTAATCAAACGGTCTCTAACATTCCAACTTTTACTCAAAATCACTATTTCTTCTCTGGCATCAGCTTCACCTGAATCAGATTGGGGCCAAATACTTTAGCGGCCAAGGCTTTTACGGAAGCTACCGTTACCTTATCAACCAGACTCATTTCCTTGAGAATATCCTTAGGATCTTCGCCATTTTCGTAGCTGGATAATAATTCACCCAGCCAATACCGGTTTTCCTTTAGTTGCACTTCCAGCTGACGTTTGGTTTCAATTTTGAATTTATCCACGTCGGTTTGCGAAGGGCCATTTTTCTTAAGATCCTCCAGCAGAGCAATCGTTTTTGTTCCTAATTCATCCACACGACTGGGGTTCGTTCCGTAGGCCAGTAAAAGCGTATACCGAGGTTTGGGTAGCTTTTCGGCACTGGCCTGTGCACCGATGTAATACACACCACTTTCTTTCTCGCGAATTTCTTCAATCAGTTTGATATTCAGAATTTCCTCGATGGCACTCAGGTTGGTAACGTTTTCAGGCGTGTACACAAAGTCGCCGGAATAGACCAGACGAGCCGCCGACTTATCGTCGATTCCCCGGTATACCGTCTTGTTCACTTTTCCTTTCAGCGGATGAATATTCAGATCTTTATACGTTTCCTTTTTACCCGTTGATGGCAATCCACCGAGATACTTTTCCAGTAAGGGCTTCAGCTCCTCTACTTTGAAGTTCCCTACGAAGAAATAGGTAAAGTCAGCGGCATTGCCGAAGCGTTCTTTGTAGATATTAAACGCTTTATCCACGTTAATTTTATCAACGTCGGCAGGTTTCATAGGCATGCGACGAGGATTGTAACTGCTCAGAGCGGCGGTAAGTGTATCTCTAAACACGGCCTCCGGATTGGGCGTATCGAAGCTCTGCTGCAATTCGTCTTTCAGGTTAGCCAGGTAACCCTTAATTACTTCGGGGTCTTTACGCGGAGCGGTAATATTGGCGTAGATTAACTGGAAAGCCGTTTCAGCATCTTTAGGCGAGAACGATCCTGCTAAGCCTTCCGTTGTTTCGCCTACATAAGTCGATACGTTGGCTACTTTACCCGTCAGGTATTTCTTAAGCTGAATGGCAGAGAAATCTGCTACCCCACCCTGAGCGGCGATTACGTTCGACTGATCAGCATTCAGATTTTCGGCTAAAGGATACAGCGAGGTTCCCCCGAAACTGTACGAGCGGAACAGAATTTCATCGTTTTTGAAAGTGGTAGGTTTCAGGACTACTTTCACGCCGTTCGACAAGGTCAGTTCCGTTATACCAATCTCTGGAATCTGCTTTTCAGCGGTTACTTTACCCGCCTTAGGCTGACTGGCTAATAAGGGTTTCGAAACCACTTCGTCCACGTAAGCCGTTACGTTTTGTCCGGCATTATCAATCCATTCCAGCAACTGCGATTCTTTAGGCAGAGTTGCTTTGTCCTTTTCGGGAGCCATAACAATAACCGCCCGGTTTTCCTTTGAAATCAGTTGTTTGGGTAACGCGTTAATTTCTTCGAGTTTAATTCCGGGTAACTCTTCCTTCACGAAAGCTGCATAACGTTCCGTTCCCATCGAAGGCACGTCATTAATGAAGTCGTTCATGTACTCCATTGCGAAGGCTTCCGACTTGGTTTTATCCTTTTCTTTGAGACGTTTCTCCGTGGAAGTCATCAGGTTTTGCTTGGCTCGTTCCAGCTCAGTAGCCGTAAAACCAAATTTGGCTACCCGGGCGTTTTCGTCCAGAACGGCTTTCAATCCTTTTTCAATACCTCCCGTTTTAGCTACGACACCGCTCACGTACGAATCGTAGTTACCCAGGAAGCTGCTCGTGGAACTAAATCCGTACTGAAATGGAGGATCGGCCTTCTGTGTTAACTCCTGCAAACGGTTATTCAGCATTTGGTTGAACAAAGCCCGTTTGATTTTCTCGCGAGTATCAGCAAAGGTTTTTTCCTTTAATTCGGGTAACCGCGTCAGAATCTGGACGATGGTGTAAGGCTGTTCCTTATCCGTCACAATCGCCACTTTGGTTTCTTTGTTATCGGGAATCGGAAATACGCCCACGGGCTTGGGATTCGTAGCCGCAGGAATTGCTCCAAATTTATCCTGAATGATTTTCTCGACCTGAGCTACGTCAAAATCGCCCACCGCAATGATGGCCTGATTCTGGGGTTGATACCAGGTTTTATAAAAGTTACGAATCGTTTCGGGCTTGAAATTTTTCAGAATTTCTTCCGTTCCGATCACGTTCCGCTGGCCCCATTTTGAGCCGTTCATAATCACAGGAAAATAGGCATCCCGCATGCGTTGCTGAGCCCCTTTGCCACCCCGAAGCTCTTCCAGAATAACGCCGCGTTCTTTATTAATCTCGGACTCATCCATGGTCAGATCGTGTGACCAATCTTCCAGAATATCGAAAGCCCGCAGGAACACCTTCATGGAATCCGTCGGCACGGGCAGGAAATAGACCGTCTGTTCGAAGCTGGTGAAGGCATTCAGGTCGTCTCCGAATTTAATCCCGTTGGATTGCAAAAAGCTAACCAATTCGTTTTTGGGAAAACTCTTCGTTCCGTTGAAGGCCATGTGCTCCGTAAAGTGAGCCAGACCGTTTTCCTGATCTTCTTCCTGAATGGAACCTACCTTTACCGCCAGCATCAGATGAGCCCGATTTTGGGGTTCGGCATTTTTACGGATGTAATACGTCAGGCCGTTGGGTAGTTTTCCTACTTTGGTTTGGGGGTCAAACGGAATGGGCTGATTCAGGTTCTGAGCCACCGCATTCACGGCTATCATTACCATTCCAATCAATAAACTGGATCGAACTCTCATGCAGAGTATAATGTTTAGTTTGCTAAGTAATGCAAGAAACGAAAGTTTTAGGTAAGAATACCAACATGAATTTGTAAGTGGAAAAAGGCTTCGGCTGAACGGTATTATTCTTTGAAAGTCTCTGACATCTTACTGAACGAACGACGTAAACCTTTTAACATATCTTTTTCCGGAGGTAATGACCGTAAGCTTCGAAATGCGGCTTCGTAGTACTTGAGGGCTTTTCTGGCTTCAGTATCATCATAAAAGAGTCGTCGCCATTCGGGCTTCGTACCTTCGAAGGCCGGCACGCCAATAGCTCCTTGATAGAACCGGGAAGGAAGATTCAGAAACCGAGGCTCAAAATACTTCTGCTCCCGCTTGATTACCACATCGAAGTAATCCGCAACGTATTGAATATGTTGGCCTACCTTAGCCTTCAATTCAGCCTCGGAGAGGCGATGATCGGACTTTAGACGCCAGTTGTTATGCTTGGGGTCAAGTAAATCGTAATCTTCATACGTAAAGACCGTAGTGTATTTAAAAAGCCGGACACTGTCCAGACCAGGCAACTTTGCCGACCAGTAATTCGGAAAAACGGTGTGGACCTTTAATTGCAGATTAGGTAAGGCCAGAGCCTGCCGCTTAAGATAGATAGTCTGCTCGTCAGCGGAAAGCTCCCAGTCAAACATCCGGTAATTTCCCTGTCGCGTATAGCACACGACACGGCCACCCCGGTAGAAATTCAGGTAAGATTCGGCAGGTAAACCATCAATCGTGTCCGTGGGTAACCCCGAAACCGTCTCTATGTCAATGTCCGTAGTTTTCCAGCTTTTCACAAACTGATCGCCCGGCTGAGAACAGGATACCAGACCTGCCACGGAAAGCATTAGTACTACAAGCGTCTGAATTCGCTTCATCGCATTTTACTCTTTAAAGGTTTAGGTGGGATACTCTTTTCAAACTACTTCAACGTACAAATTAAATCCAATTCAAAACTAAATCGCGTACGTTCCGTTAGGTAGCTGGAGCAATAACGCGAAAGTTTTTTTTGATTGCGTACCTGAATGGCTTTTAGAAAAGTATTTTCGCATTGAGATCCAACTTTATACAAGGAATAAGTACCTGTTTTCGTATTTAACAAAGAACTGATAACCTACCAATTTGATTTCCGTACGCATGCTGCTACAGACTCTCTCCGTGACTCCTGATTCCACTGCTGCTACTCCTGTAGCGGCGGGTGCTGAACAATCTATTAGTGTTCTTGATCTGCTTGCCGCTGGTGGCTGGATTATGATTCCCATTGCGGTACTGCTTTTTGTTACGATTTATCTTTTCGTGGAACGTTGGCTATACCTCAAAAAAGCGACGGCTCTGGGAGCATCTTTCGAAGCCAGTTTCTGGGGACTTGTACAGTCGGGTAACCTGAATGCGGCCCGGCAACTTTGCCGGAGCGATAGTTCAGCGGTTTCCCGGGTGCTGGAAAAAGGACTATCCCGCATTGGTACACCTATCCCACAAATTGAGCAGGCTATGGGGAACACGGCTCAGCTGGAGCTTTCTTACATGGAAAAAAATCTGGGTTTATTAGGTACCGTAGCCGCCATTGCTCCCATGTTCGGTTTCCTAGGAACCGTAGCCGGGATGATTCGGGCCTTCCACGATATTTCTGTTTCCAATAACCTGAGTATCGGTACAATTTCAGGTGGTATCTATGAGAAAATGATCACGTCAGCTTCGGGTCTGGCCGTTGGTATTTTAGCATACATTCTACTGACGATCCTGAATGGTATGGTAGACCGGGCCGTTGCTCGTCTGCAAGCCGCCACGAATCAATTCCTAGACGTTCTTTATCAACCGGTTTCGGCTTAGTTTTCAGTTGTTAGTTTTCAGTTGTCAGTTATTTGGCTACTGAAACCAGTAAATAGAAAACTGTAAACTCATTCTCATGAAAATACAACGTCGTAACCGACATAAAGGGCATATTGAGGCTGCTTCGCTGTCGGATATCTTATTTTTTCTATTGATTTTCTTTCTGATGATTGCGACGCTGGCCAGTCCATCGGCCATGCAGATGTTATTGCCGCAATCATCCACGGCTCCTTCTACGCCTTCGAAGGTTATTAACTTGTCGGTTTTACCCGATCAACAGTATAATGTGGAAGGCCAGATGGTCGGAGCTGCCGAACTGGAAAGTGCCTTGTTAAGCCGCATTGAAGGGCAGGAAGCTCCCGTCGTGTTAGTACGTATCGAGAAAACCAGCTCCGTTCAGGATCTGGTTGATGTGGCTGACGTTACGGCTAAAGTGGGGGCCAAACTGGTCTTAGCTACTTCTGCAAAACCCGCCGCGACGAGTTCGAAGTAAGGAATAGAAACGTCATTTAAAGACCCCGAAAGCTTAGCTTTCGGGGTCTTTTTGTTTAGTACTAACCACGCTGTGTGCCCCCGGATTATCATCCGGGGGCACACAGCAATCTTCCTAACTTCTTGCCTCTAAATACCTGAACTACTTCATCGAATGGGTTCAGGTATTTGCAGTCTTATTAATTTCTTGCATTTCGTTCGAAAAGACAAATAACTCAAGAGCCTCAGGCTTACACCCAAGGCTCTTGGTACTAATCATCAATAAAAACCTAACAACGCTATTTTAAGTGATTCAATGTATAACAAACCCAGCGACTCAGCAGCGGTTCGCCCGTTTTAGCTTTTAAATCGCCAAGGCGGAATTCGTAGATAAAGCCCGGTTGCAGGTCTTCCAGCTCAATCGAAATCTTTTTTCCATCGGCTGACTGTCTGACCTGTTTTACGGCTACGGGCGTTTCGTCAAATTTCTTTGAACCGTATTGTTTGTGGTATTCGTAATAAAAACGCTTTACGGCGTATTGACTGATTTCTGTGGCAGTATTGGCATCGACAGGTTTGGTAAACGTCAGATCAAAACCGGTTTTGGTTAACTTGAAATCCATGATATCCAGCGGCGTTTTTCCATTCCAGTGAATCCGCTGAATGCCTTCGCTACCGACCCAGCCGCGATCCGTCTGTCCTACCCAGAGGCTGCCGTCAGGAGCAAAAGCAAAGCGGTTATTCCCTACTCTCATGCCCTGAATATGCACAGGCAGGCAGGCTCCCTGCGTTTCTCCGCCGACTTCTTCCAGCAAGACTCGCATCAAATACCGATGATCCATATCGCCAACGAACGTCTGATTCAGGAAAGGTCCAAATTTCCCCTGAGTTCGATCCACGATAGGCTGCGTTACGGAGTTAGCTACATAGCCATGCGGGAACGCTACGGACTCCCGGGTTCGCATGGAATCAAGCGTTTCCACGGTTAAGGTTAATGGATCAATCTTTGGAAAATCTTTTTTCCAAACCAGACTGGAGGGGTGACCATAAAATTTCCCGGGCTTTACCACATACATCTTACTGGTTCCCAGCCAATCGCCCTGGTTATCGTTCACTAACAAACGGCCCGCAGCATCGAATGCCAGTGTATTAGGGGAGCGAAAACCTAAAGCATAGGGATGCAATTTGCCATCCTTCGTTAGCTTCATCACCCAACCCCGATACGGCACACAGGAATACATCCGACCGGGACGACCCAGCGGATTATACTCGCCGCGTACTTCTGGACGGATACCCGCTCCGTTGGAGGCCGTGTTGAGAGCAATGTAAATGTTCCCCTCTTTATCTTTCACCGGACCAAAATTGAATTCGTGGTAATTACCAGATATGCCAAAGTCATCCGTCACCGTGCTAAAGTCATCGGCTTTCCCGTCTCCGTCCGTATCCCGGATTCGGGTTAACTCGGCCCGTTGCAATACCAGCACTTCTTTCGAAGAAATGGCCATCAAGCCCAGAGCATCGTGAATTCCTTCGGCAAAGAGTTTCCATTCTTTGGTTTTGGGAGTATAGAAGTACAATTCTCCGCGGTGGAAAGTAGCGACCAGGCGGCCGTCAGGCAGAAAGTCAATCGCTCCTACTTCGCCTTTCAACCCAGTCGGAAGTGGAATATTTTCAGCTACGTACACGGTATCCCCCGGAGCAGCGGGGCTGGTCATGTGGTGACTGTGATCCTGAGCCATTGCTTTCGTTACTAAACCCATACTAATGGCGAGGGTAATGAGATGTCGCATGGTTAAGAGTTGGGTTTAATAGTAATGGAAAACTTGGTGTTGCCGGGATTCATAACATAAGTCTCCCGATTAACAGGATCTGCCTTTAAAAACTTCGGCTGGTATGTTGTTCGACTGTATGTCCCGGCTTTGTAATAAATCTTCTTCTGAGTTGGGTTTTTCAGAACCTGAAAATCGCGGGTAATCCCTATTTCGCCGGGTACTATGCGTAGCGTTTCGTGAATCTCAATTCCATCCACCAGGTAACGAAACGTGGGTAATCGATCCTTCAGCTTATATCCCAGGAATTTCACTACTGGAATATGTTCAGGCGTGCCTATCCTGATGGGATAATTCAACGAATCTTCCTTCCAATAAACATCGCCGATAATTTTGGTGTACTTATCTCCCTTCGAATACCACTGATCGGAGTTATCAACAAATCCGCCCGTCCAGGCGTACCGCAGGCGGCACTGCCCCGCATCCCAGCAATAAGAGCTATTTCCATCAAAACTCACGACAATAGCGGCGGGGCTGGCACCAGGAACCCAGGTGCGGTATAATAAAGGATACTCCAGCGGAAACGCGTGCGGCCCTACCTGCTGACCGGCCACTTTATCTTTCACAATCTGAGCCACGTGGGGATCCAGTTCAAGAGGTGGCAGCTTTGCATTCAAGGCATATAAGGCTCCATACATCACAAACCCATGGCCGGGATAGGTACAGACGTACGAGTAAATACCCTCTTCGACCGTGAAAGAAATTTTTTCGGAGTTACCAGGGGCTACAATCTTGGTTGCCGCGAGCACCATCGGCGTTTCGGGAACGTAATTCTTTTCAGAAGGGACTTTCAAAGCCTGCTCTACCACCGTTTTTCGCATACCAGCTTTGGTAATAACCAGATTGTGAGCCATGTCGTCGTAATTCTCCAGAATGAGTGTTACGCGGGTATTGGGCCGGAGTTGAATTCGGGGGGGATCATACTGCAGGCCTGCAATGGCCTTAACAATAAGGGTAGTATCCGACTGAGCCCAAGTCAGTGAAGTAATGCATAACAGCATTAGTATAAGTTTAATACGTCTTAGAGGCATTGAATTTCAAAGTAATCAGAGATGTATAAATCCAGACGGATTATTTGCACCGACCGGGTTGACAAAATTTTACTAAAAATGGATTTATTCACTAGAAAATCGACCAAGTGGGTCAACTTTTCGCTCAAGACTGAAATCTTACTCCTAACAGGACTCGGAAAAGACGAAAGGTAAAGCTTCCTTCTTTTCCTTCTACCCATTCTTGCTTTTTACCCAGCTTACTCAGACTAAAGACCACTATTTCAGGAACAATCCCCGAAGAATCGGATAAACAGGTTGAGTATTCCATGATAATTCACCAATTTTGAACCCGGACTAAGTTTTATCCTTACCCCAGGAAAAGCTATTTAAAGTCAATATTTACTCAAAAAAAGGAAAATTTATACCTCTTTTTTGAGCTAGTGCCAAAGGAAATTCTTTTTAACAGATTGAGGATTCTATCCTTGAAAGCTGGAATTTTCGGGACGAAATCCTAACTTGCGGCCCTGGAAACTTGAACACTTGTATTCCGTACACATGCCTTACCAGAAAAAAACCAAAATTGTCGCCACCGTTGGTCCGGCTTCCCAGTCCAAAGAAATGTTGCTGAAGCTCGCCCAGTCTGGTGCGAACATCTTTCGGCTTAACTTTTCCCACGGAACGCACGCTGACCACCTGAGTCGCATTCAGGCTATTCGCGAAATTAACGCCGAACATGGCTTAAACCTTACCATCCTTCAGGATTTACAGGGACCTAAGATTCGTACCCAACTCGTAGAAAATAACGGTGTTGAACTCGTAGCAGGAAACCCACTGACTTTCGTTATGGACGAAAATCTGCTGGGAACTTCTGAACGCGTAGGTACGACTTATACTTCCATGTACCTGGACGTAAAACCCGGCGAACGCATCCTGATGGATGACGGTAACCTGGAGGTGCTGGTAGAATCTATCGATTACGATAAAAAAGAAGTACACACGAAAGTAGTATACGGTGGTATTCTGAAATCGAAAAAAGGCATTAACCTGCCCGGAACGAAAGTAGGCTTACCCGCTCTGACTGAAAAAGACGAAGAAGATCTGATTTTCGGTCTGGAGCACGACGTAGACTGGATCGCTCTTTCTTTCGTTCGCTCAGCTGAAGACATCTGGGCTGTGAAGGAAAAGATCAAAGCGAAAAATGGTCGTTCGAAAATCATCGCTAAAATCGAAAAACCCGAAGCCGTTGTTCCTGAAGTTCTTGATGCCATCATCGAAGCTACGGATGCAGTAATGGTTGCCCGGGGTGATTTAGGAGTTGAACTCGACGGTGCCATGGTTCCTGAGTTACAGAAAACCATGATCCGCAAATGTATCAAGCAGGCGAAACCCGTGATCGTGGCCACGCAAATGCTCGAGTCCATGACGAGCTCTCCTCGTCCGACGCGTGCGGAGACTTCTGACGTTGCCAATGCCGTTCTGGATGGTGCTTCGGCGACCATGCTTTCGGCGGAGTCTGCTTCAGGTCAATATCCTGTAGAAGCCGTTTCGACCATGGCTCATATTATTGAGGCCGTTGAAGAACAGCAGAATAATATTCCTATCGTTTATGGGGATGAATCAGCGATTTACTTCAAAAACCACATGCTGAAGGGAGAAGAAAACTCTTCTACCATCCTGAACGACCGCGTAATTGCCGCGGCTTGCCGTCTGGCTCGTGACGTACAGGCGAAAGCCATTCTGTGCATCACGAACAGTGGCTACACGGCGTACCGTCTGTCTTCACACCGTCCGAAAGCGGATATTTTCGTATTCTCGGCGGATGAAAACCTGATGACGCAAATGGGTCTGTTATGGGGATCACGCGTATTCAATTACGACAGTGCGAACCTGAGCACCGAACAAATCTCACACGATATTGCGAAGATTCTGGTTAAACAGGGTCACCTGCAAAAAGGCGATGTATTCGTAACCTTACTGAGCGTACCTGCTCAACAGGATTTACGTACGAACACCGTGAAAATGGGTGTAATCGACAAAATCGCGGATGAAGTAGCTGCTGAACAGTAGTCTTTATTTGAACTATTACTAAAACCCCGTTACTTCGATTGTAAGTATCGGGGTTTTGTGTTTGTAAACCTTGAGACATTTGCAGCCCTAGCCGACTTTTTTTACCTTGCCAGCCATGGACAACCAACCGAAAAAAACCTGGCAGGAGCAGCTTCAGGAAGTAATTTATGAGTCGAATACCAAAGCTGGGAAAGCCTTTGACGTTGCTTTATTAATTGCCATTTTTACGAGTATCCTAGTCGTAATGCTGGATAGCGTGGACCGATACCACCAGCAATACGGACACCTGTTTTTTGTGCTGGAGTGGACCTTTACTTTTTTGTTTACGCTTGAGTACATTCTTCGTCTTGTTTGTATACGCCAGCCTATTCGTTACGTTCTCAGCCCGTTGGGATTGATTGATTTACTGGCCATTATTCCTTCCTATCTCAGTATTTTTTACGCGGGTGCTCAGTCTCTTCTGGTATTACGGGCCTTACGTCTATTACGGATTTTCCGAATTTTCAAGCTTACCCATTTCCTCACTGAAATGGAATTCCTAAGCGTGGCCATCCGGGCCAGTTTGAAGAAAATCAGCATTTTCATGCTTACCGTTATCATGCTGGTAACGATTCTGGGCTCGGTGATGTATCTGGTTGAAAATCATCAAAATGGGTTTTCCAGCATTCCTGAAAGTATTTACTAGGCTATTGTTACCATCACAACGGTAGGCTATGGGGATATCTCCCCGGTTACGCCAATGGGCAAATTCATTTCCAGTATCGTCATGTTGATTGGTTACGGAATCATCGCTGTTCCAACGGGTATTATTACCAATGAAATTGCGGCAGCCGCCCGAAAACAAAACCACAGCCGTGAAGCGTGCCCATCCTGCGGTCGCGAAGGCCATGATGCAGACGCTGTCTTCTGTAAATTTTGCGGAGCAAGACTCTAAAAATGTTCGAGTTTGGTTTGATGATTTGACAGCGTTTGAATACGTTTGAAAATAATAACTTATGATAAGTTCCCCTGCTCCCTCTTCCCTTACCGCAGGATTTATTTGTTGCGATAAAGTCCACTTTGCCGAAATTTAATTTTAATCCGTTTTTAAAGCTCCTTTAAAGCTCTTATAAGTTCCTGAAAGAACCTTTGCTGACGTCAAGCACAGAAAGTACAGCTTATTTAATACCTGCTGATCCCACTTTTTAAACTACAAGACAGTGAAGCTTATTCAATCATTCAGAGTAGTACTGAGCGTTTTTCTATTCGCTTCAGTTACTCCATCGTCCTTCTCCCAGACGGACACGCTTCGTCTGACCTTACCCCAGGCAGAAGAGCAGTTTTTGCAGAAAAACTTTGCTCTGATTGCCCAGAAATACAACATCAACCTATCGGAAGCCGCCGTTCAGCAAGCCAAACTCTGGGATAATCCCAACTTTGAATTTGAATTCAACGCCTTTAACCCCAACACTTCCAGAGTATTACCCCTTCGCAATACTTCAGGTGATTTACTAAACCCCACGGGTGGAGCGTACAGCTGGCAAATTCAGCAGGTCTTTAACCTGGCGGGTCGTCGGAGTAAATTAGTAGCTCTGAATGAAGCAAATACGGAGATTCAGCAAGCCGTTTTTCAGGATGTGATGCGAAGTTTACGTTACCAGTTAGCTCAAACCTTTGGTAACCTAGCCACCGAACAGGCTCAATATGCCTTCATTCGGGAAGAACGGATTCGGCTTTCCAGTTTGCTTGATGCCTTCCGGGCTCAATTAAAACTTGGGGTAATTTCAGAATATGAGGTAACTCGTCTGGAACTGGAACAACGCAATGCCGATGCTTCCATGAACGATTTACTCAATCAGATCAGTCAGGATGAGGCTACCTTACGTATACTTTTGGCCGATCAGGGTTCTACGTATTACGTTCCTGACTTACCCACTACCAGTACAGCCACCCCCATTCTCAATCAGTTACTGGATCAGGCTACGGCCAATCGTCCTGATTTACAGGTAGCTCAGCGGCAAACGGCTTATGCCCAGAAAAATCTGACCTATCAGAAATCACTGGCAACCCCGCAGTTAACTGTAGGTGCCAACTACGAACGCTTCGGCGAAGCTTACCCCAATTATTACGGCTTACAGGTAGCGATGGATTTACCCTTCAAAAATCGGAATCAAGGTAATATACAGGCGGCTAAAATTGGCATTGAGCAGAATAATCAAAGTATTAATCAGAGCCAGTTGCAGGTGAAGCAAGAAGTTATTTCGGCCTACGAACAATGGCTACACGCTCAGCAATTACAGGCTGGAACCAATGCGGATTACCGTCAACGCATTCAGGACATCAGCAAAAATGCGACCATTGACTACCAGAAACGCGTCATTGATCTGGTCAGTTTTATTGACAAAGTTCGCTCCTATAAAGATGCCCAATTGAATTTCATTAACCTGAGTAATCAACTATACCAGGCTCAGCAGCAAATCAATTTCGTTACTAACTCCAAGACTTTTTAACTCCACCTCAGGTTTTCATCCCTTTTCCCACTCTTTATGAAAACGAACCTAAAGCCGTTTTTCTACCTGCTGAGTCTGCTGACTCTCGCGGCTTGTCAACAAAATAAAACACCTCAGGAGGTTAATACGAAAGATACGGATTCGGCCTTTAAAACGGATACCGTTCGCGTTCGAAACTACGAGCAGGAGTTGCAGTTTACGGGGGAAGTGTCTTTCGACCAAAAACAGGTGGATCGTATTTTTCCCATCGTTAGCGGTAATGTACTGGAAGTCAACGCCGAACTTGGGGCCTATGTCAAACAGGGTCAGGTCTTAGCCAAACTGCAGAGTGCGGACGTGAGCCAGTACCAACGCGATTATAACCAGGCTAAAGCCAGCTTTGATATTGCCAAACGTAACGCAGATAACGCCGAACAGCTTTATAAAAGCAAATTCTCCAGTGAATCAGATGTCATCAACGCCCGCAAACAGCTGGAAATCGCAACATCCGAACTGGACCGCTCAACGCAGGTAATGAAAATGTACGGCGGCACGTCGTCCAACAATCAGCCCACATTCATGGTGAAAGCTCCCGTGAGCGGTTATGTGGTCGAACGCAACGTAAACCCCAATACCCAGATTCGTTCGGATAATGGGAACAGTATGTTTACCATTTCAAACCTGTCGGATGTCTGGATCATGATTAACATTTATGAATCGGATATTGAGGCCGTCAAAGTCGGTCAGCAGGTGAATATCACGACCATTGCGTATCCAGATAAGGTTTTTCAGGGAAAAATTGAAAACATCAGCCAGGTCATTGATAACGACAGTAAGGTATTACAGGCCCGCGTGGTATTAGCTAATCCCGGCGGCTTACTGAAACCTCAGATGTTCTGCACGATCAAGCTGCACATCGAAAAACCCGAACGCTTACTGGCCGTAAATCCGAAATCGGTCATTTTCAGCGAGGATAAATACTTCGTTATTAAAGATACGGGAAATGGGAAATACGCAGCAGTTCCTGTCGAGGTAATCCGCAGCACTTCCCGTTATAGTTACGTCAAGGGCGATTTGAAAGATGGTGACTTAATTGTTACCGAAGGTGCCTTATTGCTTTTCAATGAATTAACGGACTAACCCCACACTCCCTTCCCGGGTCCGATCATGAATAAGTTCATTAAAAATATCATTGGTTTTTCCCTCAAACACAAAGGCATTGTGTTTCTGATGACCGGACTGGTGGTCATTGCGGGAGCCGTTAGTTTTTACAACACGCCGGTGGAAGCTTACCCCGACGTGACTAATACCGAAGTCGTTATCATTACCCAGTGGCCGGGCCGCAGTGCGGAAGAAGTGGAACGTTTCATTTCCAGCCCGATTGAAACGGAAATGAATTCCATTTCCCACAAAACGGCGATTCGTTCCATTAACCTGTTCGGATTATCCTTCATCAAAATCGTTTTTGAAGATGGCGTAGACAATTTCAACGCCCGCATGGAGGCTAGTCAAAAATTGGCGAACGTGAACTTACCCGACGGCGTAGACGCTGAAATTCAGCCTCCTGCCGGCCCTACGGGTGAGATTTATCGCTATACGCTGACGTCTGACACCAAAAATACCACGGAGTTAAAAACCATTCAGGACTGGACGGTAGAGAAAGCCATCAAGGCCGTTCCGGGGATTGCGGATGTCGTCAGTTTTGGTGGACATATCAAAACTTTCGAAGTAAGTATTAACCCGGCTTTACTGGCCAAATATGACCTGACGGCTCTGGATGTCTACAGTGCCTTGCAACGAGCTAACGTAAACGTGGGTGGTGACATTCTCCGCGAAGGTCAGCAGGCGTTCGTCGTCCGGGGAATCGGGATAGTGAAAAACGTCTCTGATATTGAGAAGGTTATCGTAAAGAACGTAAAGGGCGTTCCCGTTCGGCTTTCGAATCTTGGAACAGTTCATGAATCCGCTTTACCTCAACTGGGCATTGTTGGTCGGGATAACCACGATGATGTGGTAGAAGGTATTGTCCTGATGCGAAAAGGTGAAAACCCCGGATTAGTGTTACCCCAACTCAAAGAAAAAATTGCATATCTGAATTCGGTCGTATTACCCTCAGATGTAAAAATCAAGGTTTTCTATGACCGGACGGAGCTGAATAATCATACGCTGCACACGGTAGGTGAAAACGTGATCATGGGCATTACGCTGGTTACCATCATTCTGCTGATTTTCCTCGCCGACTGGCGGACGACCGTTACCGTAGCCATTGTTATTCCCCTGGCCTTACTCTTCGCCTTTATCCTGATGCGGATGAAAGGCATGTCGGCCAACCTGCTTTCCATCGGTGCCATTGACTTTGGGATTATTATCGACGGAGCAGTGGTGATGGTGGAAGGGCTCTTCGTGATGCTGGCTCACTGGGCCGAACATGAGGGCATGGAGAAGTTTAATAAACGAGCTAAAATGGGCCGGATTCTGAAAACTTCGGTGGAAATGGGTAAGTCCATTTTTACGTCCAAGCTGATCATTATTACGGCTTTATTACCCATTTTCTCGTTCCAGAAGGTAGAAGGAAAGTTATTTAGTCCTCTGGCCTTTACGATGGGTTTTGCTTTGCTTGGTGCTTTGTTACTGGCCCTGACGCTGGTTCCGGTTCTCAGCAGCATCTTACTCAATAAAAACGTCCGCGAACGTCATAACCCCGTTATTGAATTCCTGAATCGGAATTATGCTCCGTTATTAACGCGGGTCATGAACCACCCCAAACGAGCTATTCTGACAGCAGTTGTGTTCCTGGTCGGATCGCTCGCTTCCTTTCACTTTGTAGGGACAGAATTCCTGCCTCACTTGAACGAGGGTTCCATTTATGTGCGGGCCAGTATGCCTCTGAGTATAAGTCTGGAAGATTCCTATCACTATACCCGCAAATTCCGTCAGGTGTTTGAGCAGTATCCTGAGGTGCGTGGCGTGATTTCCCAAACGGGCCGTCCCAATGATGGAACGGATGCGACGGGCTTTTTCAATCAGGAATTCTTTGTGGATTTGTACCCTCAGGAAGAGTGGAAACGCGACATTAGCAAGGATGAGTTAATCGCCGAAATGCAGCAAAAACTGCATAAATACCGGGGCATTGACTTCAACTTTTCCCAACCCATTTCGGATAACGTCGAAGAAGCGGTATCCGGCGTAAAAGGCTCCATTGCCGTGAAAATTCAGGGTCGGGATTTGAATGTGCTCGATAAAAAAGCCGATGAAGTCTACGCCATTCTGAAAAAAGTACCCGGTATTCAGGATTTAGGCGTGTTCCGTAACCTCGGGCAGCCGGAGTTAATCATTACCCTGAATCCTGATAAAATGGCTCAATACGGCGTAGATGCCGCCGACGCTAACGCGGTTATTGAAATGGCGATTGGTGGAAAAGCTGTAAGTCAGGTCTACGAAGAAGAACGCAAATTTGACCTGCGGTTACGCTATGATTTACCCTTCCGTTCGTCCATCGAGCAAATTGGAGCATTACAGGTACCCACACTGAACGGCGGTAAAATTCCCCTCAAGGAAATCGCGAATATTGGTAACGTGGCGGGTCCGGCCTTCATTTATCGGGAAAACAATGCTCGTTTTATTGCCGTGAAATTCTCCGTTCGGGGTCGAGATTTAGGTAGTACAATTGAAGATGCCCAGGGCCGGGTAGCCAAAGCGGTGAAACTGGAAAAAGGATACGAAATCAAATGGAACGGAGAGTTTGAGAATCAGCAGCGGGCTGAAAAACAGCTGGCGATTGTTGTTCCCATCAGTATTCTGCTGATTTTCTTTATCCTGTTCGCTTCGTTTGGTAATGCTCTTGATTCCACGCTGGTCTTATTAAACGTCCCCTTTGCCTTAATCGGTGGTATTCTGGCCTTGCTATTAACCGGTATGAATTTCAGCATCTCTGCCGGCGTAGGTTTCATCGCTCTGTTTGGGGTGGCCACACAGGATGGGGTTATCCTTGTCAATAAATTCCGACAGAACTTACACGAGAAAATGCCGTTGGGCGAGGCGATTAAAGAAGGAGCAAAATCCCGTTTACGTCCAGTAGTAATGACGGCATTAATGGCTTCGCTGGGCTTACTACCCGCCGCGTTATCCCACGGTATTGGTTCCGAAACGCAGAAACCACTGGCGATTGTAGTCATTGGTGGGTTAATGACGGCTTCGGTATTATCCTTACTGATCCTGCCTGCCGTGTACGAATGGGTTTACAGCGGTCGCGAACGCCGGAAGAAGTTAATGCAGTAATAAGGTTGAATTGATGGGTTTGAAAGGGTTTGAGGAATGTATTTTCTCAAACCCTTTTTCTCTTGGCTAGTCCGCTTTGGAAGTGTGGATTCCTGGAAATAGCCCCTACTCTATCCAAACCTTCTTCTTCATTTACAGTTTATTAGCTTAACTTCTCTATTAACCTGATACCTCTAGTACCGCTATCTATGTCCTCCGCCTTTTTCCGGATTCTTTTGTTTGGGTTTAGCCTGCTTCTCCCCCATCTGATGGCAGCTCAGAGTCATGAGCTGCAAGTCATCTCTGAAAACGACGCGTACCTCTGGAATAAACACGATGGGTATTATACCAACGGCATTTTTTTGAACTTTCATTACCTGCCCACCCGGCTCAATGCTCGCCTCGACAGCACCCATAAGGTTACCAAAATCACGTCCACATATCAGATTGGTCAGATGATTTACAACCCGGAAAACGTTTTTTTAGTAACCACTCACCAAATCGACCGTCCTTATACGGGCTATCTGTATGCTCAAAAAGGGTATTCGTTTTTTTACCGAAAAAATCGGGTTTTGAACGTCTGTGCTTCCTTCGGCTTCACGGGAAAAAATTCCTACGCTAAACAAATGCAAACGCTCATCCATAATACGTTTGATTTTATTCCGCCCGAAGGATGGGTTAATCAGTTGAATAGTGAGTTATCGTTTAATCTTCGCGGACGATACGTTCATGGGCTATTACCTCAACAACCGAAACGCTGGTTGGACGTCTTTGCTTCGGCTCAGCTTGAGTTAGGAACGCCTTTTACGAATGCTTCGGCGGGATTTTTAGTCCAGATTGGCTTATTCCAGAAAGCTTCAGAATCGTCACTATTTAATGCTCGAATCAGTCGAAATTCTTCCCCACAAAAACCGGAAATCTATTTCTTCTTTCACCCTCAGCTGAAGTATCAGTTGTATAACTCCACCATTCAGGGCGGACTCTTCATTCAGGATAAAGGCCCTGCTACCGGAGACATTACTCATTTGCTTTATCTGCACCAGCTAGGAGTTACTGCGGCATTTCAACGGTTTACTATATCTTCCACCTTTTCCTATACGCAACGCGAAGCCCTTCGCATGCAGAAAAAATCGGAACAATACGGGGGTTTTGCCATCGCGTATCGATTCAATTAAAAAGGCCAAGTTAAACCTTTTAAAACCAAATTTTATTTGGCTCCTATTTAAATGAACCCCTTCATCCGTTTGCTGTTTAATAAATTCATCACTTTTTGATCAATCAATTGCAGACTTCTCAGAATTTGGTTGCTTTTCTTTCCTGAATCAAACCATTTCCCATATTTGTAAAATATTTTAAAAAAGAAGGATTCCTTTCATAAGCTCCTTAACTTCAACTCCTTTAATTTTATTTCCTCAAGGTCATAAACACTATTGATGAGTTCATACCAAGGCTCTTGCTGCCTTTGTATTTTTTAATTTTATGAAAAAAGTAAGTATTCTGGCTTTAGCCCTGCTGGCTGCCGCCTGCGGCAAGCACAGCAAACCCCATACTTCCGCTGCAAAAGCGAAACCGGGGCATTTTACTCAGTATGTGGATCCCCGCATTGGTACGGGTTTTCACGGTCACGTATTTTTAGGAGCCAACGTTCCCTTTGGGGCAATTCAGATTGGACCTACGCAGGCGAACCCCGGTAAGCTGGGCGACGGCTGGGACTGGTGCTCGGGGTATCACGTATCGGATTCGCTGATTGCCGGTTTCTCTCATACTCACCTCAGCGGCACGGGTATTGGTGACCTAGGTGATGTACTGATGATTCCAACGACGGGTAAGGTTCGTCTGGAACGCAGCGTGGCGGGTAACTCCCCAAGTGGCTATATGTCGCGTTTCTCGCACGATGACGAAGTGGTTTTCCCGGGTTACTATGCCGTGAAGCTACAACGCTATGACATTGGTGTGGAGTTAACGGCTTCCGAGCGAGTGGGGATGCACCGCTATACTTTCCCTAAATCCGATGAATCGCACATTCTCATTGATCTGAAAGAAGGTATTGGCTGGGATCGGGCGACGGATACGTATCTCGAACAAAAAGATGCAACGACCCTGACGGGTTACCGTTATTCAACGGGTTGGGCGAAAGATCAGCGATTATTCTTTGCCATCGTTTTTTCAAAACCCATCGAAAAATTCGATTTATATAACGCGACTAAAGCCATCTCCGGCAAATCTGCCAAAGGTGATCAGGTAAAAGGCGTGTTAAGCTTTGCTACGAAACAAGGGGATCAGGTTTTAGTGAAAGTGGGCATTTCTCCCGTGAGCGAAGCCAATGCCTTAGCTAACATTCAGGCCGAAGTTCCGGGCTGGGATTTTGATCAGGTAGCGAAAAATGCTGATGAGTCCTGGAATAAGGAGCTGAGCAAAATTCAGGTACAGACTAAAGATCAGGATCGTCTGAAAGTGTTTTATACCGCACTGTATCACACCATGATTGCTCCGTCTACGTTCAACGATCATAACGGTGATTACCGCGGAGCCGATCAGAAAGTATACACGAACGCGAAATTCAAAAACCTGACGACTTTCTCGCTTTGGGATACGTACCGGGCAGCCAATCCGCTCTTGACCATTACGCAGGGTCAACGCGTGAATGACATTGTGAATACGATGCTGCACATCTACCAGCAACAGGGTAAATTACCGATCTGGCATTTGGTAGGTAGCGAAACCAACACCATGCCTGGGAACAGTGCCTTACCTATCATCTCGGATGCCATTCTGAAAGGATTCGATGGGTTTGACGTAAATCTGGCTTTCGAGGCTATGAAGAAATCGGCTACGCTGGACGAACGCGGACTAAATTACATCAAAGCGAAAGGGTATATTCCTGCCGATACGCAGACGGAAAGTGTGGCGAAAAATATGGAATACAGCATCGACGACTGGGCAGTAGCTCAGGTGGCGAAGAAGCTGGGAAAAATGGAAGACTACGCTTACTTCAGCAAACGGGCGAAAAATTACCGGAATAACTTCGATGCCAGCACGCGTTTCATGCGGGGTCGCGTGTCGGATACGGAATGGCGGACGCCTTTCAATCCCTTCGTTTCACGTCACGAAAAAGATGATTTTGCTGAAGGGAATGCCTGGCAATACACCTGGCTGGTGCCTCAGGATGTGGAAGGTCTGATCGAGTTACTGGGTGGTGAAAAAGGATTCACTCAAAAACTGGATTCGCTGTTCATCATCAAGGGCGACATGGGTCAGGAAGCTTCTAATGACATCTCAGGTCTGATTGGTCAGTATGCTCATGGCAATGAACCCAGTCACCATGTAACGTACCTGTACCCTTACGTAGGTCAACCCTGGAAAACGGCAGAAAAAGTTCGTTATATCCTTGATAACATGTACACAACGAAGCCCGACGGAATCATTGGTAATGAAGATGTCGGTCAAATGTCGGCCTGGTATATTCTGTCTTCGATGGGCTTTTACCCCGTAAACCCTGCCAATGGAGCTTACGTATTCGGTAGTCCGGTGTTTGACGAGGTAGACCTGAAATTGGGTAACGGAAAAACCTTCCACCTGAAAACGGTAAATAACGGTCCCGAAAACAAATACATTCAGGGCATTAAGCTGAATGGCAAGCCTTATACCCGGTCTTACTTATTACACAAAGACCTGATGAATGGTGGTGAAATGGAAATTCAGATGGGTAAAGAACCCAGTAAAACGTTTGGCGTTAATCCCGCCGACCGTCCCCGTTCACTGAACGATTAATCATCGAGTCATTCTCGAATCTTAAGCCCTCCGATGAGTAATTGAAAGTCATCTTTCCATGAAATGCGGAGGGTTTCTTTATAACCGTGCATCACACACGCTTCCCTTAGCCCTATGAAAAACACCATCCTTGCTTTGGCGGCCCTGTTTATTTCGACAGTGGGTTTCGCTCAGCAGCCTTACGAATTGAATTCGGGTTGGAAATGTGCTCCGATTTCCAAAGTCAAAGTAACGGGCAAAGAAATTTCCACGCCGGCCTTTAGTCTGGCCGATTGGCAGCCTGCCACCGTTCCCGGTACCGTACTGACGACCCTGCTGGATAACAAACAGATTCCCGATCCTTTTTACGGAATGAATAACAAGCACATTCCAGACATTTACCATACGGGCCGGGATTATTATACCTACTGGTTTGTCAAAGATTTCAAGGAAGAAGCTCAAACGGGTGAGCAGGTCTGGTTACAGTTTCGGGGGATTAACTACAGCTGTGACGTTTTCCTGAACGGAAAGAAATTAACCGACAAGCCCCATACGGGCATGTTCCTTCGGAAGACCTTCAATATCACTCCATACCTGAAAAAAGGTAGTTCAAATCGTCTGGCGGTCATAGTTTATCCTCCCAACCCAGTGGGTAACCCCAATGGCGGGCAGGGCGGAGACGGCACAATTGCCAAAAATGTTTCCCATCAGTATACAGCGGGTTGGGACTGGATTCAACCCATCCGCGACCGTAATACAGGTATCTGGGATAAAGTAATCATTGAAAAAACCGGAGCCGTTCAGCTGAAAAATCCGCACGTGGTTACCTTAGTTCCTGGTAAACGGATGTCCGAAGGCCCGCAGAAACCGGCAACGATTAAGGTATCTACCGAGCTGGAGAACCCTACCGCCAGTCGTGTGGAAGGAACCGTTCAATACACCCTTGATGGGATTAAAACTTCCAAAAAAGTAAGCATTCCTGCGAATCTACGGTAACGGTTGAGTTACCCAATTTAACCCTGAATAACCCTAAACTTTGGTGGCCTTACGGCTACGGCAAGCAGCATTTGTATCCGGTAACCATTCAGTTTGTAGCAGGGACAAAAGTTTCGGACGAAGAAAAAATTAACGTAGGCGTTCGGGAAATTCAGACCGAATGGAACGCCACGACCCGTAGCAAGCAGGTATCAGTAAATGGACAAAAAGTCTTCATTAAAGGCGGTAACTGGATCATTTCAGATGCCATGCTCCGGTTCTCTCCCGAACGTTACGACGCCGAAATCCGCTTTCACCGCGACATGCACCTTAACCTGATTCGAATTTGGGGAGGAGCCATTACCGAACGTCCTGAGTTTTACGAGGCCTGTGATAAATATGGATTACTGGTCATGCAGGATTTCTGGGGCTCGGGCGACTGCAACGGTCGCTGGGTGGATCCCGCAAAACTGGAAGATCAGTGGACTCGCCGAAAGTATCCCGACGATCATTCGCTATTTCTGGAGTCTGCCGCCGATCAGATTAAGATGATTCGGAATTATCCATCGCTGGCCATCTGGTGCGGAGGTAACGAGATTACCTTACCGTCTGACATCATGTTACCACTTCGGGATTCTCTGTTACCTGCTCTCGACGGTACCCGTTGGTTCATTGATTATTCGAACTCGGATGATATGTCCTTCAATTCCCTCGGCGGTAATGGCGACGGGCCTTATGGCATTCAACCGATTTCTACATTCTGGTCCTTTAAAACCTGGCCTTTCAACTCCGAGGTGGGTTCCGTGGGCGTTGGAGATATTCAGTCGCTCGAACGCTTCATGCCCAAAGAAAATCTGGTAGCTCCGCAGTTTAGCAACGGCAAATCAAAGGTCGATTCGGTATGGGAGTATCACAAATACATTGGGTATGACCAGTATATTGATTCCTATGGTAAGGCTAAAGATGCCCGCGATTTCGGTCTCAAAGCTCAGGTTGTTAATTATGATCAGTACCGAGCATTGATGGAAGGTTTTTCTTCGCACATGTGGGAATGGTATACGGGCACGATTATCTGGAAAACGCAGAATCCCTGGACGGCTCTTCGCGGTCAGATGTACGATTATTACCTTGATCCTAACGCCTGTTTATACGGCTTGCACAACGGTAGCGAGCCCCTTCACATCATGTATAACCCCGTGGACAGCATGGTAATGATGGCCAACAATACGTTCCAGACGCAACGCGATTTGATGATGGTAGTGAAGCTGTATGATATGAAAGGTAAGGAAACGCTGATTACTCAGGTATTCTCGGAAATCGGACCCAGCACGGCTCGGCCCTACCTTTCTGTGGCAAAGGCAGTGGGAAAAGCGGCAAAAGAAGACGGCGTGTTCCTTTCTTTACGCTTACTGAATCTGGATAAGGAAATAGTGAGTGATAACCTCTACTGGTTACCTAATGAGAAAGGAAACTACACGGGCTTGCAACAGCTGAAAAAAGTAGAAATCCAGGCCACCGCCAAGCAGCTGACAAAGGGTAAAATTGAGGTTACTTTACGGAATGATGCAAAAAATCCAGTTGCATTTTTTAATCGTGTTTCGTTAGTGCATTCACAAACGAAGCAACGCGTATTACCCGTCTTTTATAGCGATAACTACATTTCAGTATTACCAGGAGAACATAAAACGGTAACCCTGGACTACACACCTAAGGCCACTGACCAACCACTTGTTTCACTGGAAGGCTGGAACGTTGGAGAACGCTTTATTTCGATTGATCAATAGCTAGGTATTTTTAGTTGAATACCCTTTTAAAACATCCCGAAAGCCTGCCACTTTCGGGATGTTGCATTTTAGAGCCTATTATAATAGTTATTGTATTTGAGGTATAGTTTGCTCAAAAGGTTGCGAATAATGCTGAAGAGCGTATACCATTTTTCCTTGCCTGATTTCCATCATCTCTGGCTTCTTTTGCCATGATTTTCAAGTATTTATTAAATCCCGTGTAAGTATAAAATTCTATCTTGTATAATTTACCATTCTGGTATTCACTATCTATATCTAATGTAAATAGCTATAAATAAGACCATTATAAAAAAGATTCTTATAACAAACGTTCCTTTTTCTTTTCAGAGAAATAATTCAGTAGAAACTAACCGCCTTTCGCACTACTGCTTAGGATTAAACTAGTTATAAACTTATAGGTATTGAAGTATGGTATGTGAATTTCAAAGAGTTAATATATAAATGAAATAGTTTTTTATTAAATCCAACTCTGCATGAAAACAACATTGAATACTTACACAGCAAAGAGGCAACGGATCCTGGCCAAGGGGAGTTACCTGTTCGCCATGTTTGGGCTTTTGACGCTAACGGCCTGTAATAAAAACGACGACGCAGATCTCGGACAGAATATTGATCCTACGGGTCCAACTCCTTCCTGGGGACCTACTATCAAACCACAAATGCAGGCCATTGTCGAAGAAATGGCTCGCCTGGATTCAACGCCTTTATATACCCTCACGCCACAACAGGCCCGTACCAAACCATCCATTAAAGATGCCGTCAATTCTTTACTGAGTAAGAATAACATTACAGCTCCTGACATGCAGGTAGATACCAGTCAACGGATGATTCCTGGATCAGGCGGAACTCCCATCAGAGCTGTCATCTATCGTCCCCAGGGAGCTACGGGTAACTTACCCGTTATCGTGTATTACCACGGTGGTGGCTGGGTAATCGCTAACCCGGAAGTATACGAAGCTTCAGCCCGGGCTTTGGCTCGTAATGCAGGAGCTATTGTGGTGTCGGTTGAATACCGCAAAGCACCTGAGAATAAATTTCCAACGGCTCACATGGATAGCTATGAAGCTTACAAATGGGTTAGACAAAATGCGGCTTCCATGAATGGAGATTCCTCGAAAGTAGCCGTGGCTGGGGAAAGTGCGGGCGGAAATATGGCCCTTAACGTAAGCATGATGGCTCGTGATAATAACTTCCCAATGCCGATTCATCAACTCCTAGTGTATCCAGTTGCCAATAACGATTTAACCACCGCATCTTATAATACCTACGCAACGGCTAAACCGCTGAGTAAGCCTTTAGTAGAATGGTTCGTGGATAAATATTTCCGCACCATGTCCGATGGCGACAGCAAATACATTTCATTGGTCGACGTAGCCACGTTAAATGGTTTGCCCGCCACAACTATCATTGGTGCCGAAATTGATCCTCTACAAACCGAAGGTAAACAACTCGCTGACAAACTTTCATCGGTTGGAGTGACTACTGAATATCGTTTGTACGAAGGAGTAACTCACGAATTCTTTGGCACGTACGCCATTGAACCTAATGCTCAGGACGCTCAGGAATACGCCGCTTCACGATTAAGAAGTGCATTTGGCCGATAATATTTTCTTCCACCTGATAAAGAAGGGATGCACGTTTACGCATCCCTTCTTTTATTTTCTGCCAATAATTGCTACCATACGACCGGTAATGCCTTTCTCCAATCGATGCGAGAAGTAATCTTCGTTATGCAGAACCGTTGAATAAGGCGATATTTCTACTTGTGAATCAGGAATTCCGAAACTTCGCAACTGATCGGCATTGGCGGCTTTTAAATCCACAAAGAATTTCTGTTTGCCTTCGTCCCAGCGTTTGAAATTCTCCGTAAAATGGTCGGAGACGTCAGTGCCTACCTCAAACGAGCACTCATCAATACAGGTACCTACCCATCCATAACAATCTTCAGGATTGCTGCCATACATTCTATGCATCGTCTTTAGCGTTTTTTTTACAATGCCGGCAACCGTTCCCCGCCAGCCCGCATGAATAGCAGCTACTGCTTTATTCCGAATGTCGTAAACCAGAATGGGTGTGCAATCAGCTACGGTTACCAAAGCCATTACTCCGGCCTGATGAGTAATAACGGCATCATGTCCCTGCTGCCGTCCGGGCTGATCGGTTACGAATAGTTCTGTACCGTGCACCTGATGTGAGGACGCAACCTGATTTTCTCTAATTCCTAAACTCTCGTAAAAAAGACGTTTGTTTTCCGCAACGGCTTCCGGATCATCTTGAGTGGAACCTCCTAAATTCAGGCTGGCATACGGGTGCTGGCTTACTCCTCCATGACGCGTACTCTGAGCAGCAATTAGTTCTGGAAATTGTTGAAAAATAGGCGGTGTATAAAAAAGAAGCTTATTACTCATGAATCACAGCTTGATAAAAAATCAAAACTAATGATTTATTAGTTCTTTCCGGCTTATCGTTCCTATGTATACCGGAAGAACGGCACACTTAGAACGTTAAAAATAGGGCTCTCAGCTAAGCCATCTGATCCCTATTCTCAGATTAGTGCCTTCGTTTGAAAACATCTTCTCTACATTCATGCGTTTCTACTATAGATCTGGGCCAGAGGAAATATTTATTAATAAGTGTTAACTCTTCTGATGGAATGGAATAAAAAACGCCGAATCTATGTTATGGGTACAAGGAGTTTTGATTTAATTTGCTATTAATTTAAACTAAATAAAAATAAATCTATGAATACGAAACGTTTCCGGCTGTTTGCGGCTGCTCTTGCTTTATTGGGTGTATCTACTTTTTTACCTGCAACAGAAGCTTCAGCACAAGCTGGTAAACCTGCCAAAGCGTTGGTTTTGAATGCCAATGACGCCATGCAGTTTGATAAAAAAGAATTCAAGGTAAAAGCGGGTCAGAAAGTAAAACTGACGCTCAAACATACGGGTAAATTTGCGAAGCAAGCCATGGGTCACAATTTCGTATTGCTGAAGCCCGGCACTGATTTACAGGCTTTCGCTTCTAAAGCAAACATGGCTGCCAGTACGGAATATATCCCTAAGTCAGAAGCAACCAGTATTGTAGCTCATACCAAGTTATTAGGAGGCGGTGAAACAGATACGATTGAATTTACAGCTCCTAAGAAAGGAACGTATACGTACATCTGTAGCTTCCCGGGTCACTACGGTATCATGCAGGGTAAATTCATTGTAGAATAGTAAAGCGAAGATTTCCTTTACTGAATAGATTCAATAAAAAGCGGTCTGGAGGTTTCTCCAGACCGCTTTTTATGAATCAAACCTTTACATTTACCTAATCTAAGAAACTATAATACACTATTCATATTTCGTACCGCTTCTGCTGATTTATTGAAAGCCGCCTGCTCTGTCTCCGTCAAACCAAAGTCTACGATTTTTTCCCAGCCATTCTTACCGATGACTACGGGTACGCCGAGACAAATGTCCGATTGTCCGTATTCACCTTCCAGGTAGACACAGCAGGGTAGAATCCGTTTCTGATCTCTTACAATACTTTCTACCAGTAAAGCTCCCGCCGCTCCCGGAGCGTACCAGGCGGAAGTTCCGATCAAGCCCGTTAGCGTAGCTCCACCGACCATAGTATCCGCCGCTACTTTTTGTAAAGAAGCTTCATCCAGGTATTGGCTAACGGGAGTTCCTGAATACGTTGCCAAACGAGTTAATGGAATCATAGTCGTGTCGCCGTGACCACCAATAACGGTAGCCTGTAAATCCGATGGCGGCACATCCATCGCTAATGATAAATACGTTTTGAATCGGGCCGAATCCAGAATGCCACCCATCCCAATAATTTTATGCTTGGACACACCCGCCGTCTTCAGAGCCAGATACGTCATGGTATCCATGGGATTGGAGATAACCACAATAATGGCTTCAGGGGAATGTTCCAGAATTTGCGTCGTTACCGTTTTTACAATTCCCGCATTAATCCCGATGAGTTCTTCCCGTGTCATACCGGGTTTTCGTGGAATGCCAGAAGTAATCACGACGACATCAGAGCCAGCCGTTTTGGAATAATCATTGGTTGAGCCGACAATTCTGGAATCAAAATCCAATAAGGTTGCGGTTTGAAACATGTCCAGTGACTTTCCCTCTGCCAGCCCTTCTTTAATGTCCAGTAAGATTACTTCCTGAGCCAGCTCCCGCCGAACGATGTTATCGGCACAGGTGGCTCCAACGGCCCCGGCTCCTACAACGGTTATTTTCATGGAATCTACGGTTTAAATCGTGATAGAAGGGATTAGACTGCAATTAAATAAATATTCCAACAAATAATAGAACATTTACTATTATCATTTAATCAGGAAAAAAAGATAAACAAAATAATGAGGACCAGAATGAAGGATAAATACATGGCACCATCTACGCCGATGTATTGCCGATAATGGAGAAGTGTCGACCAGATTTTTTTCATAACTCAGGAATCTAACGCTGAAATCAAACGAAGAGCAATGTTACTCAAACCTGCGGATATTGTGCAGCGATCTTTCGATGAATGTAGATATGCTCGTTGATTTCTGTGCATTTATCAAGCGAAGAGACTTCCTTTGCAAGCTATTAACCAACGACAGATCACACGCATCATGACTACTGGCGACAAGTATCAACATTCCTTTCAGTTTTCTCAGAAAGACGTTATCCGTTTTGCGGAAGTTTCCGGCGACAACAATCCTCTTCACCTGGATGCTGAATTTGCAGCATCGACTCCCTTTAAAAAACCGATCATCCACGGAATTCTGGGAGCCAGTATCTTTTCAAACGTAATTGGTACCAAGTTTCCCGGAGCAGGTAGTGTGTACGTGAAGCAATCGCTTGAATTCTTACGCCCCATGTTTGTCGATGCAGCGTACGAAGCTCGCTTTGAAATTGTAAGTATTAACGGCGACAAACATACGGCTGAAATTTCAACGGAAATTATCGATGCCCAGACCAAGAAAGTGACTACTCGCGGCGTAGCGGTAGTCATGAATAAAGAACATTTCTAGCATGAAAAACAAAAACCCCCGAATGCCAACATCCGAGGGTTATAGCGAAAGAGGGCTATGGCTTAGTCCTCTTTATCGTTTTTCTTGTTTTGAACTTCAGAACGGATATCCTGAGCTAATACTTTGAGATCCTGCATGCCTTTACGAACCCGAGTACCAGCAGCCTGGTTCTGTTTATCATAGAATTTTTCGAAGTCACCTTCCAATGACAATACCAATTCTTTGAGTTCTGAGAATCTGCTCATGTGAGTCTGGTGTTTGATGTATAACGAATGATTGAAAGTATGCAAAAGTGCATTTCTGGCGAAATTTAGGCATTTACCCTATTCCCGCAAGATAACTTGGCTCAAAAATGTGAAAGTTCTTGGAAAAATTATACAATTTAATCGTCTGGACAGAAAAATACCCCATTTTATCCAGTCTTCCTGAAATAAAATGGGGTAAAAACAGCTCTGAGAGCTACTAAACCGTAGTTTTAGTTACGTCAGCAAAGCCTTTATTAGCGTATTCGCCTTCGGTAAGTTTTTTCTGAATGATGTCGAAAGCATCGAGTGTTTCTTCTACATCTTCCAAAGTATGAACAGCCGTTGGAATGATCCGTAACATAATTACTCCTTTCGGAACCACTGGGTACACAACGATTGAGCAGAAGATACCTAAGTTCTCACGTAAGTCAGCCACTAACTGAGTTACTACGCTACCATCGTATTGTCCGTGTAAGAATACCGGCGTAACGGGCGACTGAGTAGTTCCAATATCAAATCCACGTTCGCGGAGGCCATTCTGTACCGCACGAACAATGTTCCAGAGATTCTCACGCAATTCAGGCTGCGTACGCACCAGTTCCAGACGCTTCATCGCTCCCAATACCAGTGGCATAGGCAATGACTTGGCGTAGGTCTGTGAACGCATGTTGTAACGCAGGTATTGAATAATGGCTTTAGGACCAGCGATGAAGCCACCAATGCTAGCCATTGATTTGGCAAACGTCGAGAAGTGTAAATCTACACCGTGCTGAACGCCCAGGTGTTCAGCTACCCCTGAACCCGTCTTACCCATAGTACCAAAACCATGAGCATCATCCACTAATAATCGGAAATTGTATTTTTGCTTGAGGGCAACGATTTCATCGAGTTTACCGATGTTCCCTGACATTCCAAACACGCCTTCTGTGATGACCAGGACACCACCACCCTGCTCATCAGCCAGTTTGGTTGCCCGCTGGAGGTTTTTTTCCAGCGATTCCATGTCGTTATGCTTGAAGGTAAAATACTTACCCATTTTCGCTTTATGCAGACGAATACCGTCGATCAGACAGGCATGACTTTCCGCATCATACACGATAATATCTTTGTAGTCAACAATGGCTTCAATGGTTGACATAACGCCCTGGTAACCGAAGTTAAGCAGGAAGGCATCTTCTTTTTCTACGAAATCGGCTAACTGGCGTTCCAGAGCTTCGTGATAAGGCGTTTGGCCGGACATCATCCGGGCTCCCATCGGAGCGGCCATTCCCCAATCAGCGGCGGCTTCCGCGTCGGCTTTCCGTACTTCCGGGTGATTGGCTAATCCTAAATAGTTGTTGAGACTCCAGTTCAGCATCTGCTTACCATGGAACTTCATACGAGGACCAATTTCGCCTTCGAGGTAAGGAAAAGCAAAATACCCATGGACTTTGTCGGAATACTGTCCGAGAGGCCCCAGGTTAGCCAGACGACGTTCAAAAATATCTGCCACGTTCAATCAGTTTTTTATTGTTAACATTCAGCAGTAATCAAAAAGTGTTGCTCTTTACTAGTACTTTCCGAATTTATTTTACCGGAATTTGCATCCGTTTGATTACTGCTCTTTCACGATTTCTACACCGCGAAAATAGGATTTTTCTACGATACTACCAAGCAATTGCTATTCGCGTTTTGATTGGACCTAAGTAGATTGACTATTTTGCGACGAATTTAAAAATATTAACGATTCTATACAAAAGTCTAAACCCATAAACCCTGACGAAAGTCAATTGTTTTAGGCTGAATCATGCTGTTTTTCTTAAGAAGAATCAGCACTCAGCAACCCCTTATTTAAACTATTGACTAACAGTCATTTATTACTAAAAGCTTAGGTAAGTAACTTCAATTCGACTGGTTAAGTACCCGTGCCCTAATCTGAATAACCCATCCTCAGTAACGTCCATCGTATGCATTTTCTCCGTAAAATTGACCGTATTATCTTTTTTGTTTTAGTGATCGGGATAGGCATTCTGACCTGGAACCTCATTAAAACTTACCCTCAACGTTCGCAAAATCTATTTCATACGGAGCCTTTCGGACAAACGCTTAATGAGCAAAGAAAGGTATTAAAGTTAGAACCCGTTTTGGCCAGTGATCAGGCTCAGGTTACCCGTGATTCTTCCGGCACTTACCATCTTTACTGGTTACCCACCCAGATTCCGGCGATTAACCGGCCGCATTTCTGGAAAAAGGAAATGGCAATTCGTCAGCAGAAGCTTGTTCGTGAAACGGATACGTACTATTACCCTCTTCCCAAAGGACACCATTTGATGCACTTCGATTATTATCCGGACAGCACTGCGAACCGTCAACTCCAAACCCGGCTGGAAGTAGCAGGATTACCCACCATTTCTTCCTTTGAAATTCCGGTCACAAAAGCAGCTCAGTTATTCAGAGACAGTTTATTACAGGAATGGAAAATTAACCTTCGACACCTGGAGGAGTAGAAATATACGGTTTACTTTCATTAAGGTAGTTACCCCTTGTCTGATCAAGTTAGGAGGAAATAGCTGGATTATTTATCAAGCAGCGGGAGACGTTACGGGCATTCTTTTTTTGCTTCTTCCGTATCACTATAAATGGAATGCTCGATGATATTACGTGCCGGAAACCTCACGCTACTTTACCACGAAGGCTCCTTACGCTACTTCACCATTAATGATCAGGAAATTCTGAGACGGATTTACGTAGCCATTCGCGATGATAACTGGGGCACAGCGGCCATTACCATTGAGGATGAACGCGTCGAACCTTCAGCAGATACCTTTGAGGTGCACTATCACTGGAAAACCGACGAACCCAAGATGGAAGGTCAGGTAACGATCACCGGAGAATCGGATGGAACCGTAACATTTGACTGGCAGGGAACGGCTCTAGAAAATTTCTCTAAAAATCGACTGGGCCTCTGTATTCTCCATCCTATTGAAGGATTTAAAAATCAAATTGTTCGGGTTATTCATCCCAACGGTGAAGAAACGCCTTCCACGTTTCCCGATTATATTCTTCCGCACCAGCCATTCATGACTGTTGCCGGACTGGAATGGCACGCCGTTAATGGCCTGAAAGCTCAATTACAGCTTGAAGGAGATATTTTTGAAACCGAAGACCAACGAAATTATTCGGATACTTCTTACAAAACCTACGCTACGCCCCAGAGTTTACCAAAACCGGTGGATGTGGTAAAAGGTGAAAACTTTCAGCAAAAAGCCGTTTTATCTTTTTCAGGAGAATGGCCTTTATACATTAGCCCGGATCCAAATGTGCGGGTGGATTTAGCCGGAGAGTCTCAGACCCTGGCGAAGTGGGGATTGTCCTGGCCCAAGAACACTCGTACGCTTACGGATAAAGAAGTTGACTTACTCCGTAAACTTTGTCCTTCGCATATTCGACTGCAACTGGATTTAAAAGAAGAAAACTGGCAGGATTTATTTTTCGCAGCTTTTAAGGAAATTGAAAAGCTGAATGTTCCCATCCTCTTGGCGGTTTCAATTGATCTGAATGCCGTACCGAATCTGAATATTTTTAAATCAAAATCGCTCATCAAAGAGGTGGTTTTGCTCAATGAAAATGGACTTACCACGAATGAATTACTGGATCAAGCCTTACCGCTGCTCGAATCTCGCTGGCCTACCCTGCGAATCGGGGGCGGAACGGAAGACTTCTTCGTAGAATTCAATCGAAATCCTTTCGATTTCTCCAAAGTAGATTTTGTTAGTTATTCCGTTAATCCGCAGGTGCATTGCTTTGACGAGGTTTCTATCGTTGAAAACCTGGCCGGGCAAGGAGAAACCGTACGCTCTGCCCTTCATCTTTCCGAAAAACCCGTACAGATTGCTCCGGTATTGTTTTCCGAAGAAACGGATGAACGCCTTCATACGCGTTTTGCCGCCAGCTGGACGCTTGGCAGTTACAAATATCTGGCCGAAGCCGGGGCGGAGTCGATCACGTATTACGATCTCTTTGGTCCTGATGGTATTATCTATGAAGAGAAACCAACGCCTGTTTACGAGCTTTTCGCCTTTTTAAGTGAATTCAAGCCCGAGCAGATCATCCCTAGCCGGACGTCTCAGCCCTTGCGTTGCAGCAGTCTGATTCTGGAAAAAGCGAATGGCTGGAAGACGACCCTGATCGCTAACCATACCGATGAAACTTTTGAGGTACGCCTGCCCGGAGCGGTAGTCATTACGTTGAAGCCTTACGAATGGCGAAGTATTTTTTAAATAAGTATTTTCTAAAACAGATGTGGCTGGTCCGAAAGACCAGCCACATCTGTTAATCACAATAAGCCTGGAATCTGCAAAATCAGATTCGGATCGGGACAATTATTCAAATACTTTTCCCGCTGGCTGACGGCACATACACCGGGGTAATCGCCCGACCATCCCTCCAGGTTTTCAATAATCTGAATATGCAGATGCGGCGGCCAGTCGCCATTTTCAGGAAAGGGTCCTAATTCGGCAAAAACCTCTCCCGCCTGAATTTCCTGACCCTTTTCTTTTCCTACTAACGACATTCGACTTAAGTGCCCGTATAAAGTATAAAAAGTATGTCCGTCGAGTTGGTGCTCCAGGATAATAGTCGGGCCGTAATCGCCGAAATTATCATTATCCCGAAAGCTATGCAGCGTCCCTTTCAGTGGTGCCGATACAGGTGTTCCGGCTTTTACCCAAATATCAATTCCCAGATGAATTTCCCGGGGTTCATCCGTTTGCTGAAAATGCGGACTTCGGCGGTATAAGACCCGATGTTCATTGTAACCCCCTACCCCACAAACAGCATCTGCTGCTGCCATTTCCTGAGTTACGAAAGCAGCGAAATCTGAAGTTTGAGTAAGATTCTGCTGGGCTAAAGCGTTATTACCAGCCGTAAAATCCAGAATTTTTATGGGCGTTTTCTTCCAGTCAAATGGCATGACCGGAGCAAAGGAAATTTGGTGTTTTCGAAGAGTGTCAGTAAGTTTCATAGATGGCCTGTATTTGGCAAGCCCCAATTCTGCGTTTATATTTGGGGTACAACGAATTACACTTGAAAAGGTTTAGCGGTTGTGTTTCAGCTAAAAAGCCCCAAATCATCGAATCCTTCAGGGTTCGTTTTTCGGTTGAGTCGAAATACATAACCGGGTTGAGGACTTTATTGAACACAACAGTTTACTTAAATCATTAATCAAACAAAAAGCTCGGATGTCCGAATTTATTAAAACTCAGGAACCCAAAAAGATTTTAGGCCACCCGCAGGGCCTTTTTTTACTTTTTGCGACGGAAATGTGGGAACGATTCAGCTATTACGGAATGCGGGCCGTATTAACGCTTTACTTCACTCAGGCTCTCCTTTTCGACAAAGCTTTCGCATCTAATTTCTACGGCGGTTACACTTCTCTTATCTACCTGACCCCACTCATTGGCGGTTACATTGCGGATAAATACTGGGGTAACCGTCGTTCTATTTTAGTAGGTGGTTTGTTAATGGCCATTGGCCAATTCCTGCTCTTTCTTTCAGGGGGTTTGTACGATCAGCAACCTTCGGGTAATATGCTCTTATACGCTGGTCTGGGCGTTATGATTGTAGGAAATGGGTTCTTCAAACCCAATATTTCCTCCATGGTGGGTAACCTCTATGATCCTGCCGACCGTCGAAAAGATGCTGCTTATACCATCTTTTACATGGGTATCAACCTGGGCTCCTTCATTGGCCAGACCATTTGTGCTGTCGTAGGAAATACGGGTCGGGCTCAGGACTTCCGCTGGGCATTCCTGGCCTGTAGCATTGCCATGTTATTAGGAACGGTGATTTTTCAGTGGGGAAAAATAAAATACCTGGTTACCTGGAAAGGCGAGCCCGTAGGCGAAACGCCCGCTACACCTTCAGTGGTGAAAAAGACCTATTGGGTATTACCTCTTTTGTTCCTGGTTGGACTGGGCATGTTATGGTTTGATGTAAACGTATATCCCATCCTGCTTTGGGTTCCCGTGTTTGGTGGCATTGGTTCATTGGCCTTCATCCTGATGGACAAATCCCTGAATGCTCTGGAAAGACAGCGGGTCATAGTAATTTACATTGTTTCGTTCTTCGTAATTTTCTTCTGGGCAGCATTCGAGCAAGCCGGAGCTTCCTTAACTTTCTTTGCTGACGAACAGGTAGACCGTCAGTTATTTGGCTGGACCATTCCTCCCGCTTTATTCCAGAATTTTAATCCTTTCTTCGTCGTTACCTGTGCCCCCCTGATGGCTATCGTCTGGACGTATCTGGGTAATAAAGGACTGGAACCCTCCTCGCCTTACAAAATGGCTATCGGTCTGACGTTACTGTCCATTGGGTATTTAATCATGTTACCAGCCGTAAAAGACCCCCTTCCAGGCGTGAAAGTGAGTGCGGGTTACCTAGCCGCATTATACTTCTTCCACTCGGTTGGTGAGTTATGCCTTTCGCCCATTGGTTTGTCACTGGTAAATCAGTTGGCCCCGGCAAAATACAGTTCCTTATTAATGGCCGTCTGGTTTTTAGCAAACGTAGTTGCTAACAAACTGGCCGGAACGCTGAGTTCGTATTACCCCGAAGCTGGTAAAATCACGAACTTCCTGGGTTACCAAATGGCCAGTCTGTATGACTTCTTCCTGTTGTTTGTCGTGATGTCTGGCGTAGCAGCGGTGCTGTTATTCTTCCTGTCGCGTCGCCTGACCCGTATGATGTAATCCCTATTTACAGGCAATAAAAAAGCGTCGCTGAAGATCTTCAGTGACGCTTTTTTATTGCTTACGGGTATCACTAATCTGAATAATCTTCCAACCCTGATCGGTCTTGTAAAGCTGGAAAGCGTCCACCCCCGAATGACTTAACTTGCCATTAACATAAAACTCATAGGGCGTCCAGGCGGTTGCCAGCCGCTCATCTACCTTAATTTCTTAACTCTTCAGACGTTCTTCGACAGTAACCGTAGCCGCAATAGATCCAATGGATTTTACAAATGCATCAATAGACGTTAAGGTCAGTGCGGGTGTTCCCTGCTTATCCGTCCCCGCCGATTGCAACCGGGCCGTTGGATGGAATACGCTCCGTACCATAGCGGTATCGCGTTTGGTCATTCCTTCGAACAGTCGATCAATAACCGTCTTTACGGCTTCGGTATCCTGAGCTTTTAAATTTAACGTCGTCAACGTCAGTGCAATTGTTAAAATCAGCTTCATATCATTGTTTAGCCATGTAGGATAAGTACCCCACAATCTCCTCAATTTCTTTCTTCTTTAAACCCAGATTCGGCATTTTTACTCTATCCCGATAACTCGCTGGATTCGCAATAAAGGCTTTTAAATCTTCTGATTTCCAGTATTCAGTTACGCTTTTCGGTTTATTTAATTCGGGTCCTAAGGTTCCACCTACACCGTTCAGGGCATGGCAAGTCAGACAATGCGTTTTAAATAAGCCATATCCTTTTACCACTGAATCATCATTTTTGGGAAACAATGCAGCGGTTTCTTTCGAGGCTGAAGTCAGGCTGATTCTGACCAGATTATAGGGCCATTTATACGATGGATCTTCGCCTTTCACATCGGTATAACAAATATAAAAAGGAGCAATTTTCTTGGTTTCCGAACCTTTCTGCAAAGTCGTCCAGTCTTCCCCCGCCGGTGCGTCCTTATCCCTGATTGCCAGATACGCTTTACTGTTTATGACCTTAGTCAAAGGCATCGAAGGGTTATATCCATCTTCGCATTCAAACACGACTTGCGTTTCTTCCGGTTTTAAACTGGCGTACGCAGGAATTTGCTTCAGTACATTCACCAAAGGAATGGCTTCGAAGGTTTTGTCTTTGTGAAAAACGGGGTCATTGGTAATAGCGATCGTTTCCGATTTTCCAAGTGTTGCTTTCTTTTCAACCAGATCAATTACCGAAGAATCAGTCCTCGAAATGGTCGTTTGTGTAGAATCGACCGACTGCTTTTCTTCCGTTTTCTGGGCAGAAGGCTGGCAGGCTAAAAAAGGTATGAAAAACAGGAAATAGAAGGCTCGTTGCATGATCGCAAATATGATAAAAGATCAGTGGTAATAGGCTATTAAAAATCGTAATAACGCCTGTGCTTCTTTTTTTAAATTCAGTCTTAAAAATTTATTCAGAGGCCTAAGCTACTAATAGTCAATAGATTATTTATAATCGATAAATTTTTCAAAAAAAATTATGATTCCGCAGGCAACCCTTTGGCTTTTTCTACCGAGTAAGGAATTGAAACGACCTTAACCGTGACGAAAATCACTGCCGCAGAGTTACTCCCCTTGTTAAAAGGGTGTACCCGGAACGAGCGAAAAAGCCAGGAAAACCTATACCGGCTTTTTTATTCGTTCTCAATGGGTATTGCCCTGCGGTACTGTCCCGATAAGGAGGTAAGTCTGGAGGTAGTAAATGATGGATTTCTGAAGGTATTTCAGGGCATGCATCAGTATCAGATCGAAAAGCACGATCCGGTGCCCTCGTTCATTGGGTATCTTAAACGAATCGTCATTAATACGGCGATTGATCAATATCGAAGTACGCTTAACTATTCCAGTCAGGTTGGACTGGAAGACATTCATGTTCCTGCATCCCTCACCGAAAGTCCGCTCGACGGGCTGGCTTATGAAGATTTGATTGGCCTGATTCAGCAGTTGAGTCCGGGTTACCGGGCCGTGTTTAACCTCTATGTCATCGACGGGTATACGCACGAGGAAGTAGCTCAGCAACTGAACATTAACGTAGGTACGTCTAAATCTAATCTGGCCAAAGCCCGTCAGCATTTGAAGGAACTATTAAAAAAAAATCATGAAGAACGATCCTCCAAATACGCCTGACGATCAGCTGGACGACCTGTTCCGGAAAGCTGCTTCGGGATTCGAACCGCAGTTCGATCCAGAGGCCTGGAAACGCATGGAGCAAAAGCTCGATGGGGATCGATATTTCCAAACCAAACTGAAGCGTTTTACCCTAATTGAAGGAATCGTTATCCTGACGATGATGGCGTTATTCTGGCTAAGCAGTCAGGCAGTACTTCAATCGAATAACCAGGTAGTCACCCCAAATCAGGATACCTTAATTAAACAAGTTCCTTCAACCTTACCTAACCCATTACCAAGATCATCCAACTCTATAGAAAGTAGCTCGATGAACACTCAGGAAGCGGCTCATTCCATTCCTGATAATCAGTCAATGATCACTCCTGATGTTGTTGAGAAACCAGCACGGCAGACTGAAAAGTCAATACATCATCAGAAAACTGCGACCAAAAATCAGAGGGTAAGGCAGGCATTCTCTCCGGCTATCTCGCTGAATAAATCAGGTAATACACGCTCTGCTTCGGATAAGCTGGCATCGAATACCTATCCGGAAATACCGGCTAGCCAACCCATTTTATCTACTATTGAGAATCCTGTTGATACAAACGTAGCGACTGAATTATCTCCATTAAAATCAACTCTCTGGCAGAAGTTACCCGTGGATTTAAGCTGGCAAACGCCGGAATTAGAATCAGCTACAGATGCTCCGATTCAGGTATTACCTGGTCGCTGGTCGTTGCAGTTGATGCTTTCACCTGATTTCACACAGGTGCCGGGGCGGCAGGCAGCAACGGGTTATAATACTGGATTACAGCTGGAATACCGTTTCGCTCAACGTTGGCGAGCTTCGGCCGGGGTTATTTATTCGCTCAAAAACTACTCCGCCAGCAGTTATGATTACCGACCTTATCAGGGCTACTGGGCCACTTATGCACGCCCTGATGTGATCGATGCGGCCTGCCGAATGCTTGACGTACCACTAACGCTTACATATGATGTATGGAAGTGGAAACAAAATCAGTTTTTTGTTAGCCTGGGTAGTACGTCTTACCTGATGCTCAAGGAAGATTATTATTACCAATACCCGACCTATGCCTATGAACTGGAGAAAAAACGAACGGGTAATCACTGGCTAGCTACCGCCAATATTTCGCTGGGCGTGGAAAGACCCATTCTCCCCCGACTACTGGTGCGTATAGAACCTTTCGTCAAGACCCCGCTCGGTGGGGTTGGCTTTGGTAACGTGCGATTACGTAGCAGTGGCGTCTTTTTCTCCTTGCGTTATCAACTTAAAAAACCTTGATTATCTGTTAGTTAACATTCACTTATATGTATTAACACAGATTTTATATTACTTTCTGCAACGCCACATCACCCTTAATCGTAATGGTTGGTAGCTCTAAGCTACCCTGAAAACGTATTGCCTTTCTAAAACTCTATAAGAATTTTAACGACATGAAATCGATGGATCGTAAGCAATTTATGACGCTGGTAGGTACCAGCATTGGGGCTATTGTACTACAACACTGCCTGTCGGGTTGTAAAAATGAAAAGGACGATCCGATTGATCCGGGTACTGGTGATGGCGATGGCTCGAGTACTACCGGATTGTCGCTTGATTTATCAACCTCAGCTTATTCTTCACTGAACACGAACGGAGGTTACGTATACGTCAGCGGAATTATCGTGGCCCGTACTTCAGCCGGAGCATACATTGCCGTTTCTCAGGCCTGTACGCACCAGGGGGTTTCGGTGCAGTATCGTTCGACAAACAATGATTTTTACTGTTCGGCTCACGGCTCCCGCTTCAGCACTACGGGATCGGTATTAGCAGGACCCGCTACTTCAGCTCTGAAGCAGTATCAAACCGAGCTGACCGGCACCACCCTTCGGGTTTTTGAGTAATCTTTTTTCCACCTGAATATCGAGCCTTTATGAAATATTCTCTGTTCTTCTTTCTCCTATCGGGATTGTGTCTGTGCGGGCAAACGTCTTTTGCTCAGGACGATGATCTATTGAAATCACTAGATCAGCCCGCAGCGAAAACCTATACTACTGCTACCTTCAAAGGTACCCGACTCATGAATGGTCACACCATCGAAACGGTAAAAGGTAAGCACCTGGATTTTCTGATTTCGCACCGTTTTGGCCGCCTGAATTCGGGGGTAGATAACTTTTACGGTATGGACGAAGCTTACATTCGGCTTGGCCTCGACTACGGAATTACGGATCGGTTCACCGTTGGCATGGGTCGTAGCAGCATTCAGAAAACGGTGGATATGTACGCCAAATACCGCTTGCTCCGGCAAAGCACGGGCGAACATTCTTCTCCGGTAAGTATTACCCTCCTGGCTTCGGATGCCATTGTTACCCAGCCCACCCGGGAAAACGCCACCAGTACGCTTTATTATAACAACGGTGAACGGCAGAACTGGACGTTTCAGGCCCTGATTGCCCGTAAGTTTAACGAGAAATTTTCCTTACAACTCACGCCAACATTCGTGACTCTAGGAAAAGCCGAAACGGGTCCCGAAACAGTTGCAGCCCTCGGCGTGGGTGGCCGCTATAAAATCAGTAAACGAGTATCTGTCAACGCTGAATATTATGCCCGATTCCTGAGTTCGGATCAGAGAAATACTGCTCCCGGCGGGGCTACTACTTATAATGCTTTTGCGGTAGGTGTCGATATCGAAACGGGCGGACACGTCTTTCAGTTGCATTTTACGAATGCTCAGGGCATGATTGAAAAGCAGTTTCTGACGCAAACCACGGGCAATTTTTTCCGGGGCGATATTCACTATGGCTTCAACATTTCCCGCACCTTCAGTTTCGATCACAAACGTTAACCTTTGACTCTTATGACCAATGCCATTTTAAAAACGCTGGCCTTGCTATTATTCGTGGCGGGGTCGGCTCAGGCTCAGCTCTTCATTACTCAAGCGGGAGAAAGCAGTTTTTTTTCGAAAACGCCCATGGAAAATATCTCGGCGGTTAACAAAAAAGCGGGAGCGGTACTGAATAGCCAAACGGGAGAATTAGCCGTACGAATGACCATGACGGATTTTAATTTCCCGAATAAGCTCATGCAGGAACACTTCAACGAGAATTACGTGGAGTCTGAGAAGTATCCGTACGCTTTTTTTCGGGGAAAAATCCAGCCAATGCCCGATCTGAGTAAGTCGGGAACTTACGACGTATCAGCCGTGGGAACGTTTGATTTACACGGCGTAAAAAAAGAACGGACGCTTCCTGGCAAGTTAACCGTTCAGGGTGACAAGATTACCTTACAGGCCGATTTTCAGGTGGCCTTAGTCGATCATAAAATCGAAGTACCGAAGCTAGTTTTTGCTAAAATCGCCGAAGTTATTGACGTAAAGAATCTGTTTACGCTGACGAAAAAATGAGGTAAGAAATAAGTTATTAAGTTCCAGATTTGTGGCTTATTATTAAAAAGTGGCTGGTGTATTTTACCAGCCACTTTTTATTTATGGAGTTCTAAGTACTCTTCCGTTATTGATCAAACCTACGCTCTTTCGCTTTCTAACCTCAAAATTATTCTCCATTCCAGTAAGCGGATAGGCGTATTAGAAGTTCTATTTCAAATAGCCTTTCCTACCTTTACGGATTTCCCCTTTCCAACTGAAAACTGAAAACTGAAAACTGAAAACTGAAAACTGAAAACTGAAAACTGAAAACTGAAAACTGAAAACTGAAAACTGAAAACTGAAAACTGAAAACTGAAAACTGAAAACTGA
>CAJYHS010000006.1 GCA_913774715.1 uncultured Siphonobacter sp.
TGAAGATAAACTCGTCAAAGGTGTTACCGTGGCGAGCCCGGCGTTTGATAAAAATCTTTCACTGGAGAAAAATATCGAAACGGCCCTCCGCTCCACTCGACTTTATTACAAAAAGGTAAAGACCAACTCGTACGTCATTCTGGAACAAAAAGCAGAAAGCTCCAGTCTTGCCATTCCTCTGGGCACTTCTACGGAAGTAACTCAGCCCATAGCCTCGACTCATACACAGGTTATTGTTGATCTGATCATTACGGGAACCGTTTCAGATGCCAGCGGAGCCCCATTGCCCGGTGTAAGTGTATTAGTAGCTGGAACGAACAACGGAACCACCACCGATGCCAGAGGCGAATTCAGAATCAGCGTTCCTTCGGCTGATTCTAAGCTGGTTTTTAGCTCCATTGGTTACCAGCGGCAGGAACTCACGGTCGGGCAACGCACTTCGATTGCCGTGAATCTAGCCGCTGATACGCAGAACTTAAATGAAGTTGTGGTCACGGCTTTAGGTATTAAAAAAGAGAAAAAATCGCTCGGATATTCCATTTCTGAAATCAAAGGCGAAGATTTGACCCAAGCCCGTTCAACAAACGTAGCGAATGGGTTGGTCGGAAAAGTAGCCGGTCTGAATATTTCCAGCACGGCCACTGGCCCCAGCGGTTCCACCCGAATTGTGATTCGGGGAAACGGCTCGATTTCGGGGAATAACCAGCCGCTGATTGTCGTCGATGGCATTCCCATTAATAATGATAACCTCGGTTCAGTAAGCATCGGTGCCAACCGAGATGGAAACTGGACGGGAAGTGACCGCGGCGACGGGATTTCCAGCCTGAACCCCGACGAAATAGAAAGCATGAGTGTGCTGAAAGGAGCAACAGCTGCGGCTCTGTATGGTTCGCGGGCTTCCAACGGAGCCATTTTAGTGACCACCAAAAGTGGCATGCAGGGAAAAGGCATTGGCCTGGAGTTTAATACCAACTTTCTGGCGGAAGACTTACTCTTCAAATCTTATAAAGACTACCAATACGAATATGGCCTGGGTAATAACGGCATAAAGCCTACCACCGTAGCTGAAACCGCCACCCGTAACAGTTGGGGAGCCCGACTGGACGGCTCCGATGCCATGTCATACGACGGCGTGCTTCGTCCTTACGTGGCAGCCCGGGATAACCTTCGCAAGTTTTACAATACTGGAACGACCTTCACCAACACGCTGGCTCTGACGGGTTCGTCCGAAAAAATCACCTATCGTTTATCGCTGAGTGATTTGAATAACAAAGGCGTATTACCACAGAATACGCTTCGCCGGAACAACTTTGGCGTCAACCTGAATGGAAACCTGAGTAGTAAGTTATCCTTTATAGCGAATGCGAAATACATTCTGGAGAAAAACCATAACCGCCCCCGCGTGAACGATTCGCCGGGTAACGCCAACTTCACCATGTACGTGCTACCGACTTCACTCGACGTAGACGTGCTTCGCAACGCAGTTTTCGATGCCAATGGCAATGAGAAAGTCTGGTCGGATAATCAATATACCCAGAACCCCTATTTTGCCACGGAACAGTTCAAGCAGGACGACGAAAAGCGTCGGGTCATGACTTCATTTGAACCGAAGTATAACTTCACGGACTGGCTTTACCTGAAAGCTCGCATTGGTTTTGATAACTTTAACTATCGCTACAAAGCCATCGAGCCCTACGGAACGGGTTATGTCCTGCGAGGAAGTTACACCAACTCACTCCGCGATTTCACTGAAACGAACAGTGAGTTATTACTGGGCGTCAACCGAAAGTTCAGCGATAAATTCGGTCTTAATGCCTTGTTTGGGGGCAACCTCATGAAGCAGGTGACCAAAGTCAATGAAGTATCGGCGAATAACAGTTTCAACATTCCCTTTTTCTACGACGTAACGAACATTGATCCGGCGGCTCGTACGGTAACGGAGGCTTACATTGAAAAACGTATTAACTCGGTTTATGCTTCGGCGGAATTTAATTACGATACCTATTTATTCGTAACCGCGACGGCCCGGAATGACTGGTTTTCAACTTTAGCCAAAGGACGTAACAGCCTGTTGTATCCATCCGTCGGGGTGAGTTTTGTAGCTTCTGAAGCCTTTACGTTACCCGAAGCAATTTCTTACCTGAAAATTCGCGGTTCCTGGGCACAGGCCGGTGGCGATACTGATCCTTATAATCTATCGCTGTATTATGCTCTGAATGGTGCTCACCTGGGTTCGGCTCTGGCTCAGATTAATACCAATCGCGTGCCGAATGCCAGCCTCCAGCCCCTAACTTCAACGGTATCAGAATTAGGTCTGGAAACGAAGCTTTTCAACAATAGTCTGAATGTAGATTTTGCGGTCTACGATCGTAAAACCACCAACGACATTGTGGGTGCGACCATCTCTTTAACCTCGGGTTACAGTACGGCTTTATTCAACGTCGGACAGATCCGCAACCGTGGGCTTGAGTTATTACTGAGCGGCCTGGTCCTCAAGAGTAATAAATTTAGCTGGGACGCTTCCTTTAACATGGGCTATAACGACAGCCGGGTAGATAACCTGTACGGCGGTTTACAAACCCTGCGGGTAGACCAGTCCCGCCCCGGAGCAACATTCATTCATCAGGAAGTGGGCTTACCCTACAGTCAGATCAAAGGTTACGATTTCAAACGCGATGCCAGCGGAAATATCGTCTATAATGCTCAGGGATTTGCAGTAGCCGGAGATCTGAAAAACTTTGGTTCCGGCGTGTCGCCTTACACTATGGGTCTTACGAACTCATTCAGTTATAAGGGTATTAGTCTCAGTGTATTAGTGGATGGTAAATTTGGCGGATACATGTATTCCGGAACCGAGGCACTGGCGTATCGTTTTGGCCTGAGCAAAGCCACACTCGAAGGCCGTCAGGGCGGCGTAGTTGGGAAAGGCGTAACCGCCACGGGCGAGGTTAATACGGTGGCCGCTCCCGCTCAGGCTTATTACAGTAATTGGTACAGTGCCATTGCTACGCCCTTCATACATAAATCCGATTTTATTAAACTCCGTCAGATTATCCTTCAATATTCCATTCCTTCGAAACTGTTGACGAAAGTACCCTTTAAAGGGGTGTCCTTCTCTCTCGTAGGCCGGAACCTGGCGGTGCTGATGAAACACGTTCCCATCATCGATCCTGAAACGACCTATAATAACGGTAACGCTCAGGGGCTCGAATTTGCCGGAACGCCCGCTACCCGTTCCTTTGGAGCTAACCTTAATCTGAAATTTTAACGGATTATTCGCTGAAAAGATGTTCAAGAAACTATCGATACTCGTCCTTTCTCTCGGATCCTTACTGGGTTGTACAGGAGATTTTGAAAAAATTAACGTTAATCCCAACACGCCTTCGGCCGTCCCGATTGATTATTTATTGGGTGAATCCCAGCTTTTCGTAGCCAGTTCGGCCAGTAGCCCAACCGAGAAAACCTGGCGTACCAATTTCGGTTACGCCGCCTGTCTGGTGCAGCACATGTCGTCAGTAGACGCTACGTTTTACAAAGGCAGTTTTTATACCTTCCTCGGGGAAGTAAACTCGGCTTTTTTTGATAACTCCTATTCCAATTCCATCAAAAGTCTGGTAAACCTGATTGATATTGCTCAGGCGGATCCCAAGAATGTGAACGTGCTGTCCATGGCTCGTATTCTGAAAGTGATGGAATTTTCCCGACTGACGGATATTTATGGCGATGTGCCTTACAATGAAGCGGGTAAAGGTTTCATTACCAACACGTTTTCTCCGCAATACGATGCCCAACAGGAGATTTACATGGACTTGTTAAAGGAGCTGGATGAGTCTATTGCAGCCTTTAATGCTTCTGCCTACATTCCTAAAACGGCGGATTATATCTATTCGGGAGATTTGGAAAAATGGAAACGGGCAGCACGTTCGCTGATGCTACGTCTGGCCATGCGGATGCAGAAAGCCGATGCAGCCAATGCTCAGCTGTGGGCGAAAAAAGCCATTGACGGCGGACTCATTACCAGCAATGCGGAAAGCATCGCCATCCGTTTTGATAATACCGGAGCGGTAATAAATTCTAACCCCAATTCCTGGATTCTGGGGCCGAGTGGTCAGAACATTACCAATATCAACAACGCAGGTGTACAGTGGGGTAAAACGCTGATTGATCTGATGAAAGCCCGCAAAGATCCGCGTCTGCCTGTCATTGCCATGCTGAAAAATGGGGACCGCACCGTAGAAAAACAACGTGGTTTGCCCAACGCCACAGATGCTACCGGATTGAATGCTCTGGAAGAAAAGAGTCTCGATAATTACTCTCGTCCGGCTACTAACACCATGAGTCTGGCAAACCCCTGGTTATACCTGACCTACGCCGAAACGCAGTTATTGAAAGCTGAAGCCATTGAACGCGGCTGGGCTACGGGTTCAGCTCAGGCCAGCTTCGAAGCTGGGCAAGCCGCCGGGTTAAATCAACTCTCGGTGATGGGCGGAACGATTACTGCGGCGGAAGTATCGGCATATGCCGCTGCCAATCCTTACCCCGCAAGCGGAGCGTTAACGGCCAAACTTAATGCGATTCACACCGAAATTTACCTTATTACAGCCTCGGTATTTAACCACATTGAAGCCTGGGCCAACTGGCGTCGGACGGGTTATCCGGTACTGACACCAGTGAATTACGTGGGTAATGATACCAACGGGCAAATTCCCCGTCGCCTGCGTTACCCCCTTACCGAAGCAGGGGTTAACCCCAACGTACAGAATGCCATTACCCGCCAGGGTCCCGACGTGTTTATGACTCGTGTCTGGTGGGATAAACCATAGTACCCAGTACCTTTATTACAGCAGCTTATCCTGCTTACCTCTAGAACTATTTATGAAAAATTCCCGGCGTCATTTTCTCACTCAAACCGCCTCGCTTGCCGCTTTGTCGGCGGCGGGGCGGCATCCGCCAACCCTCGAACCTCTGGCTCCTTACGTTCAGGATGGCGGGATGCAGTTTTGCCTGGCCCATTTTTTCGGGATGAATCAGCAACGCATCGAATTATCCAAACAAATGCGGGTGCTGGGTGCCGTCGGTGGTATCAACCCTCGCAGCGTAGGTCTGGATTCTACAAAAGCTTATGAGTTATCAGCGATTAAAGCCGTCAAAGAAGCTTGGCAAAAACAGGGGTTAACCTTACGAGTGATCGAAGGGCCTCCTTCGTTGTATGAGAAAACCAAACTGGGTCTGGAAGGTCGTGATGAGGAAATTGCCAACTTTATTACCTTCCTGAAAAATTTGTCGCAGGCAGGCATTGACACGGTTTGTTATAACTGGATGCCGGTGATCAGTTGGGCCAGAACGACGATGGATCGTCCCAGTCGCGGCGGTGCTTTGGTAAGTGCTTTTGATTATGAAGCGGTAAAAGATAAACCACTCACTTCCTTCGGTTCTTTTACCAAAGAAACCATGTGGAAAAATTTGACTTACTTTTTGAAAGCAGTGGTGCCGGAAGCGGAAAAATACGGAATCAAACTGGCTCTTCACCCGGACGATCCACCAATTGACGCGATTCAGGGCATTCCCCGGATTATGACTTCAGCGGAAGCCTTTAAGAAAATGATCGAGATTTATCCGAGCCCTAATAACGGCATTACGCTCTGTCAGGGCACGTTTGCCAGCATGGGCGAGGACATCCCTTCGGTGATTCGCTATTTTGGTTCCCGGAAAAAAATTCATTTTGTTCATTTCCGCGACGTCCGCGGCACCCGAAGTAGCTTCGAAGAAACCTTTCATGACGACGGCAAAACGGATATGTATGAGGCCATGAAAACGTATTATGAAATCGGTTTCAAAGGTCCCATTCGTCCCGATCACGTGCCGACTATGGCTGGAGACAGTAACGAACATCCGGGGTACAGTAACATCGGAGCCCTGTTTGCCATTGGGTATATGCGGGGACTGATTGAGGCTATCTCCAAAAACCGGAGTTAATTTTAAAAGGGTCATTTCTATAAAGTCCGTTCGGGTCAGACCCGAACGGACTTTTGTCTATATAATGCTTATTTTTACCACTCCTGTTCCGAAGAATTTCTACTCAAGTAAATTATTTATAATGATTATAAATAATTAATTTACCTTTGTGGCCTTACTATGTCGGCACACACGGAACAGATACATTGGCAACACTTGAAAATGGGCGACCGGGAGGCATTTATGTTTCTCTATGAAACTCATTATCAGGCTTTATTTGCCTTCGGCTGCCGGGTTAGTATGGACCGTGAATTAGTTAAAGATAGCATTCACGAACTTTTCTGTGAACTCTGGGATCGTCGGTCGCGGCTGCCGGAAGTAGAAAATATCAAGTCTTATCTCTTTACCTACCTCAAGCGAAAATTACTCAGAGAAAGTCAGGATGCTTTTGCTTCCCTGACGGACACGACCACTATTCCTGCCGAGCGTTCGTATGAGGAAATGTTGGTAGAAATGCAGTCTGACGAGGATACGAAACAGCGGGTTCAGCATTTATTGAGTAAGCTTACGCCGGGTCAGCTCGAAATGATTCGCCTGAAGTATTATGAGCAATTGAGTTACGAAGCCATTGCTCAACGCTTGCAGGTTCAACCCCGAACCGTCTATAACCAGGTATCGGAAGCTCTGAAAACCCTCCGCAAACACATGCAGGTGTTTAGCAGTCTGCTACTTTTCTTATTCGTCCGTTAATTTATATGGAATTATTTTCATCCTTAAATCATTAATAATCAGACTACTAAAAAATTAATTTATAAAAAGACTAAATAGACCCGGTAAAAAGAGCCGCTTTTCTGCACTGGTAAGCAAACGAGTGTATTCATGGAACATTACCAGGCGGAAGATTTTGCAGCCGAAGCGTCATTCATCGCGTACTACTTCAAATCAGATCCCGAAGCGGTGGCTTTCTGGGAACACTGGATACGTACCCATCCCGAGAAACTTGACGAAATCGTTGCTGCCGAAAACCTGCTGGATTTGCTCGCTTTGCGATTGCCCAATCAGGAGTTTGACCAGGAAAAAGCCCGCCTTCGTCAATACATCGACACGCCAACGGTTTCATTTGCTCCGCGTTACAATCGAAAACCCTGGTTGGTTGCGGCATCGGTTTTACTCGTCCTTGGACTAGTCGGCGGTTTTCTCTATTCCAACCGTAGCACTTCGTCTGTAGAACCCGAAAAAGTGGAATGGGTGCATCATTCGAATCCCAATGGTAAGAAGTCCAAACTGACGTTATCGGACGGAAGTACAGTGATTCTCAACGCGGCCAGTACAATTCATTATCCCAAAACTTTCCATTCTACTATTCGGGAAATCAAACTTGAAGGCGAAGCGTTTTTCTCCGTTACTCACGATTCCACCAAACCTTTCATCGTACAGACGGGTGATTTATCGACCCAAGTATTAGGCACGGAATTCAACGTATCTGCGTATCCGAAAAACGATCAGATTACCGTTTCGCTGCATCAGGGGAAAGTTCAGCTTAAAAATATACTTCATCAACAACTCGTATTAAGGCCCGGACAGCAGGCTGTTTATCAAACCTCAAATCAGACACTCACCCGTACTTCTTTCGACTCGCTCGCCGTGAGTGGCTGGAAAGATGGGTATCTGGTGTTTAAAAATGCTGATTTCAAAACCGTAGCCCAGGCCATTGAGCAGATGTACGGCTATGAAGTGATCCTCAAGAATCCAACCCTGACCTGGCATTACACGGGCAGCTTCCACCGCGAAGAAGTCCAGCAGGTCATTGAAAATATAGCCTTCTCTAAACACCTGACTTATACCATCCATCATCGTAAGATTTATTTAAGTGCGGAGAAATGAATGTTAGATTAACAGGGCTAATCGTATCCTTATGGGTTGGATTCGGATTCCCACAAAAAGCGGAGGCTCAATCACTCTCTTTCCAGTTAAAACAGGCGGGACTCACGAATATTTTCTCGGAAATCGAAAAACAGGCGGGTGTTCAGTTCAACTATGATACGCAGGACATTCACGCCACGCGTCGGTATAACTTCACTAGCCGTGGGCCTTTATCTGTAGTTCTTCGGGATTTGGCGGCCTTGACTACTCTTTCTTTCCGAAAGGAGGGTAATCGTATCCTGGTTCGTCCGCAAAGCGTGCGTCGGGTAACGGGAACGGTGCTGGATAAAGCGGACAAAAAACCGCTCGGTGGGGTTTCCGTTCGATCCGTTAATGGCCGAGTTGTGGGTATTACAAATGCCGAGGGTTACTACTCTTCTACGGTATCCGCATCGGATCTTGAAAATGTCCAGCTCGAATTTCGGATGGTAGGCATGAAACCGGTGGTCTCCAAACCGCTGGGGTCCTCCAGTACGGTGAACGTAGAAATGGAGTCCGACTTTCAGCAGATGGACGAGCTGGTAGTTACTA
>CAJYHS010000007.1 GCA_913774715.1 uncultured Siphonobacter sp.
GGGTAATAAAGCTAAGAACGTGATAATTTGCACACATATACGTTTCATATAAAAGTATTAGGTTTTGCACACAAGCGTATGTACTACTGACAAAAGTAGTAGTCTCTTCAATAGGATTAATTGTAAAAATCCATTATATATCGGTAGTTTTACGAGGCAGATAATCTTATGAAACGCTATACCTTACATTCGTCTTTTAGTATTTATCATTTTGAGGCAAGTACCTGGCTACACTCCGTACATAAGCACACCTATTTCGAAATCATCTTTATTCTTCAGGGAAAAGGCATTCATCATATCAATGGAAATACTTTTCCGTATGCCGAAGGAGACGTGTTTTTATTAGGCCCGGAAGATTTTCATAATTTCGAAATCGCTGAGCTGACCGAATTTAGCTTCGTTCGCTTTGATGAATCCATTCATAAGGAAGATGCTCAGGATAAAGATCGGCCCTGGCAATCCGTCATTCGAACGTTACTGAATACCTCTTCGCAAAGTCGTGGCTCAATTGTAGAAAATAAGGTGGAAAAGCAGAAATTGCATCAGTTATTAAGCGTACTTGAAGCCGAATCGATGCATGAACAAACGCATTATTTCGAGATGATCCGTGACAGTTTAATGCGAAGTATATTAATCATTCTTGCCCGTAATTTATTCGGTCAGAATCCCGCAAAACCTCTGATCAAAGATTCGGTAGAAGCCATTCTTCACTATATCAAGCAGCACATTTACCAACCTACTCATTTAACCATAGAACACCTGGCAGAAACCTTTCACTATGCTCCGGCTTACATTAGTTTATTTTTCAAAAAACAGACCGGAGAATCCTTGAAACAGTACATTACCAAGTATAAAATCAAACTCATTGAAGCCCGCTTACTTTACAGTACGCTTAGTTTAAAGGAAATTGCGGATGAGTTTGGATATACCGATGAAAGCCACTTCTGCAAACAATTTCGAAAGTATACCGGTACCACACCAACGGCGTTTCGGCAGCAGCTCTTTCTGAATAAGTAGCCGTACAAAACCATAGCGAATTCTGCAGGCTGCGATACTTTTAGCGTAAATAAGGTTAGATGAGAAGTAATACTCGCTAAAACATTGCGAGACCATTAAAAAATCAGGATATTTCGTACTGCCAACGTTTCGAAGGTAACGCCGGCCTTGAACATTTGATGAGTGAATTGTATGATGTTAGATCAATATAAAGAGCAGCATGCCTATCTAGTAGCACTGGACTCCATTATCTTCGGTTTTGATGGAGAAAACCTGAAAGTATTGCTAGTGAAGCGGGGAGTAGCGGAAAATACCTGGTCGCTGATGGGGGGGTGGTTACAGCCCAGAGAGGGATTGGAACAGGCGGCGGCCCGAATTGTACATGAGTTAACCGGACTTACCAACGTATACCTGGAACAGTTAAGTGCTTTTGGAGAACCCGACCGGGATCCGATTGCCCGGACGATCTCCATCGCTTATTTTTCTTTAGTGAAAATTGATGAGTACGAATCAAAAATATCGGAGACGTTTCATGCTCAATGGTTTTCGATTTATGACTTGCCCACGTTGCTCTTTGATCACGGTGATATGGTAGATCTGGCACTGAAGCGGTTGCGATCCAAAGCTTCTCAGCATCCCATTGGTTTTGAGCTACTACCTGATAAATTTACGCTTCCACAGCTCCAGAAACTGTACGAAGCGATTTATAATATTGAATTTGATAAGCGAAACTTTAGCCGGAAGATACTGTCAATGCGACTGTTAAATAAGCTGGATGAAAAACAGAAAGGCTTCTCGAAAAGAGGGGCGTATTATTATAGTTTCGACGAAGACAAATACAATGAAATCACAAGTGCCTTTATTAATATTATTCCAACGTCTGAAATAGAGCTATAGCGTATCATCAGATACCAAAACACCGAATAAGTTTCAGACTTATTCGGTGTTTTGGTATCTGATAGTTGTATAAATTAAGGTTGCGTCTTAGCTTTTTTATAGTCCAGCTTACCTGCCCATACCGACTGAATACCGCCTAAGATATGTTGGAGGAAAAGGGAATCGCTAAAGGACTCATCCGTATGACCGCCGCCCGTATAAAATGACTTACCGCCGTCAAAATCACGGTGCCAGATGAAGGGGTGATTTTCTCCATTTTTTCCACCTTCGTACGATTTCTCGTCAAGATTGCCCAGTACTTTAATTTCAGGAACAATACTCTTGTAGTTGTACCATTCGTCGTAGCGTTTCCAGCGTTTAGGCAGCATTTTAGTAGAAGGGTGATTCTGGTCAAGTACTTCTATCTCAGCGTTTTGCTGTTTGGGGTGACTTAAAAAGTAAGCTCCCACCAATTGATTATACCAGGGCCAATCGTATTCCGTATCCGCCGCTGCGTGAATACCCACGTATCCGCCACCCGACTGAATGTAACGTTCGAAGGCAGCTTTCTGAGCCGCATCCAGTATTGTACCCGTGGTACTTAAAAAAACAACCGCATTGTACTTCTTCAAATTAGCCTCCTGAAAAGCATCTGAATTTTCGGTGGTATCTACGGCAAAACCGTTTTCACTACCCAGTTTCATAAGGGCTAATTTCCCTGCCGGAATGGAAGCGTGTCTGAAGCCCGCCGTTTTGGAAAAAACCAGAATCCGTTTACCCGCCATTCCTTTGCCAGATAATTTTTTGGAAGTTTGAGCCTGAATGAAATGAAGGGAGGAAAAAAAGGTACAGATCAGTAGCAGACCTACTTTCCAGCGATGGTTTACTGAGAAATTGAACATGAGAAATAAACGGTTTAAAGGGTAGGAAAAGCTTCAACTCTATTTCCTGTTACAAGACTTCAATCCTTAGGACTGTAACAAAATCTTCGCAAGTAAATAAAAAAACGGGAGGCATCTCCTCCTTCCGATGGAAATGCCTCCTTCCCGTTTAGTAACCGGGGTTTTGTTTGATTCCTGGGTTCTGATCCAGAACGTTTTGAGGAATGGGATTCATGTACTGTTTTTTGTCGAACTTCACGATGTATTTTTTCTCTGGCTCAATGCTATAGACCCAGACTCCGGCGTTCGTAGCAGGAACAGAATTCCGAATAACCATATTGTTTCGGGGCTTTCCCATGATTTGCTCGGCTTTCGCCAGACGCTTGTTATCCAGATGTCGTTTGTCCTCAAAGCAGAGTTCTACTCGTCTTTCCCGATAAATGGCCTCCCGCATCTGGTCTTTCGTTAGTCCGTCGGGCAGGGCGGGAAGTTCAGAGCGGGCCCGGAGTTTATTAATGGCTTCATAAACTGACCCATCCGGTCCGGCGGCTTCGTTCTGAGCTTCGGCGTAGTTCAGTAAGACTTCGGCATAGCGATAGAAAACGTAGTTCTGACCACTGGCATCGGTGCCCGGAGCGGCATCGGGATTAAGCCGTTTTTTCTGATAATAGCCGGAATCCCCTACGTCCGTTTTACCCGCCAGATCTATTTGATTAGTCCGGTCGGGGTTCGGGTACGTTAAATCAATGCGGGTGTAAATGGTATCCGCACGAGGCATCCAGTCGAGCTTATACGGAGCCCCGTCGTAGACAATAAAGTCATAAAACCTTTTTTCACGATTAACGTAAGGCTTCTGAGGATTGTACCCTGAAGTAGGATCCGTAATGGGCTTTCCGTTGGCCATGGCAAACTGATCAACCAGCTCCTGCGTAGGATTGTAATTACCCCAGGACCGATATTCACCTAACACGTACGTGGGACCGCCACGACCTTCGTAACTTCCACCCATGTTGGGAACGTTCGCCACCACCTGACGATCCCAGATCACTTCCGGGTTATACTCATTACTAGCCCGCCAGAGGTTCTTCAAATCCGTGAATAAATTGTAGTTTTTGCCATTCCCGTACTTGTCGATGAACGCTTTATTCGTAGCGGCCGCTTTAGCCCAGCGGGAGGCGTCTGCATTGCCGAAGTGAACGAATTTTCCGGGATCAGATAAGTAAGGCGTAGCCGTATTAAACAGTGGACTGGCCCCAAATAACTCAATCCAGCCTTTTAAAGCCAGAGCTGCTCCCAAGGTAGCCCGGCCTGCATCGCGTTCAGAAGCACTATATTTAACGTTTAGATATTCATTTTTGACGACCTGGTCGAGCTCACTAACGATGAAATTATACGTTGCTTCGAAAGTCTGACGAGGTTTTTGTAATTCTTCGAGGGACATTTTAGTACGATCCAATGGCTCAGTCAGGATGGGTAGCCCGCCGATTTGAACGAAGAACTCACTGTAAAAGAATGCCCGCAAAAACTTGGCTTCGTCCAGCCGTCTGTTGTAATACGCTTCGGAATAGTTGGCTTTATTCTCCGTGATTTTCTGAATGAAAGTATTCACCTTTCTGATTTTTACGAAGAAATTTTCCCAGGTATACCCATACGTTGGGCCGTGCGTGCCTCCCCAGGGGTTATCCGTGCTGCTGGAAGGAACGAGACAGATACCGATTCGCCAGTTCGAAGCCGTGTAATAGTGACTGATGTTGTAATCGTCGGTGTAGTAATCGAGGCTTTCGGTCTGATTTAATTTATTCGGAATTTCACTGTACACGTCATTCAGGAACACATCTGCGTTCGTTTCGGATTCCCACTGGGTTTGATCCGTTAAGTTGGCCTTATTGACATTTTCCAGGAATTGATCCGTATCACACGAAAAGGATAGGGTCAGTATCAAGAAGCTCAGCCCTAATGCTTTGGCAGTTGTAATAATTCGATTCATAAAATATCTTCAGTTAAAAGGTTAGATCTATTCCAAACGTGGTGGCTTTCATAACCGGATAAGCAGTTTCACGATCCGTATAGCCCATTTCAGGATCTACGTGTTTAATTTTACTGAACGTGAGCAGGTTTTGAGTCGTGAAATACACCCGGGCGGAGCCGATGTGAGCTTTTCCTAAAAGGGATTTGGGTAGCGTATAACCGAAGTTGAGTGTTTTCAATCGCAGGTAACTGGAGTTAACCATCCAGAAATCACTGTCCTTCGTATTGTTGGCATAAGGAGCGGGAGTGGCTCTGGGATATTTGGCATTCTGATTCTCAGGTGTCCAGCGATTATTCAGGTATTCGTAACCCGTATTACTGCCGTTATTTTCAAAGGGCACGGTCAGGAACTGGCGAATATTGATACTGGATTTTCCACTTCCCTGAAAAAACAGCGACAGATCGAAGCCTTT
>CAJYHS010000008.1 GCA_913774715.1 uncultured Siphonobacter sp.
GCATTGGTGCCAGTGTTCGGACGTTCGCAACCGATTACTTTGGTTTCAATAACCTTGGTGCTGGAGCTCTGCTTCCAACGGTGGAATCTGAGGCTTCTCGTAATGCCTTTAACTCGTACTTCGGTCGCGTTAACTACGGCTTCATGGACAAGTATTTGCTAACGGTAACGGGTCGTGTCGATGGTTCTTCCAAATTCGGAGCCAATCACAAATATGCATTCTTCCCCTCTGCGGCACTGGCCTGGCGGGTTTCGGAAGAGCAATTCCTGAAGAACAACAATGTGCTGTCAAACCTGAAATTACGTACGAGTTTCGGTATGACGGGTAACTCCGAGATTCCTCCTTACAGCTCACTTGGACTGTTAAGTGCTAACTTCTCGACGGTATTTAATGACACACGTCAGGGTGGAACGGGTCTGAACCGTTTGGCTAACCCCGATTTACGTTGGGAAAAAACCGCACAGGCGGATGTAGGTTTAGAAGTAGGTTTATTGAAAAACCGTATCAGCGTCGAGTTCGATTTATATTATCGTAAAACGACAGACATGCTGTTAGATGCTCCCGTTCCCCGTACCAGTGGCTACGCTACGATTCGTCAGAACGTAGGATCCATGGAAAACAAGGGTCTGGAGTTTAGCGTAAACAGCACGAACATTGAACGTCCGAACTTTTCCTGGAGCACGATTTTCAATATTTCGATGAACAAAAACAAAGTTCTGTCGCTGGCTACACCTTCAGATATCTTCGGGGTAGGAGGTCCTAACTTCACTAACCAAACAAACATTATTCGTATTGGCGAGTCAGTAGGTTCGTTCTGGGGATTAACCCGTCTGGGAACCTGGAGTGAAGCTGAACGTGAAGAAGCGGCTCGTTTTACGAGTTATCGGAATGGTCTGACGATGTTACCCGGTGATATCAAATACCTCGACGTAAATGGTGACCGTGCCATTACAGATGCGGATCGTTCGATCATTGGTAATGGTAACCCGAAAGGCTGGGGTGCCTTAACGAACACCCTGCGTTTCAAAAACGTAGACTTCACGCTGGAACTTCAGTACATGTTCGGTAACGACGTTATGCTGATGAATCTCCACGCCAGCGAAGACCGTCAGGCTCTGGCCAACAGTTATACCACCGTTCTAAACGCCTGGACGCCTACGAACCAGAATACGCCTATCGCTGAAATCCGTGAAACACGTGCAGGTTACGTAACGAACGTGGATAGCCACTGGATCAAAGACGGATCATTCCTGAGAGGTAGAAATGCTCTGATCGGTTATAACTTCCCGGCTACCATGACGAGCAAAATGAAGATTAGCCGTTTACGGGTGTATGCTTCAGCTCAGAACTTCTTCCTGCTGGTGAAAGATCCCGTAATCGGTGATCCAGAAGTTACCCCAACGAACCAGGGCGATAACAGCAGTGCCTTTACACAGGGTATGATCTGGCATAACTACCCTAAGCCAACGACCTATATGGTTGGTTTACAGGTAGGTTTCTAATCGATGGTATTTAAAGAAATGATCATGAAATTACATATTCGTCAAAATATAGGGAAAGCAGCCCTGGCGTGTACGCTCATGCTGGCGGCTACGGGCTGTACCAAATTCTTAGCTGAAGAAGCCCCTTCTAACTTAGCCGAGACCAACTTCTATACCTTACCCGACCATGCAACCGCTGCGTTAAATGCGGCTTATGCTGACCTCCGATTCATCGGAAACGATGCGGGTATTTTCTCTTCCAACTGGCAGTTACTGGAAGCGTTAACGGGTAATGCTACTACTGAAACCGCTCAGAACTCGGATCTAAACAACTTGTATGGGTTGATTCACGATGGTAACACCGCCCACGTAGTTAACTATTGGAATGGCTTATACCGGGTGATTGCTCAGACGAATCAAGTGCTTGATAAAGTTCCGGGTATTACGATGGACGAGACGGCCAAGAAGAAGATTTTGGGCGAAGCCCGATTCCTGCGGGCCTGGGCTTACTTCAATGCCGTTCGTCTCTGGGGAGATGTTCCTTTAATTACCAAGCCACAAACCATCAACTCAGAAGATTTCCGTCCGGCAAGAGCTTCTTCAGAGCAGGTGTATAACCTGATCATTGAAGACTTGACTTTTGCAGAAGGAGCAGGTTTACCCTGGATGGACGTATCCGGTCACGTGAATCTGGCGGCAGTAAAAACGCAGTTATCGAAGGTGTATCTGACCATGGCGGGTTTTCCGTTGAGAAAAGGAGCCACGCACTACAAGCTGGCGGCTGATAAAGCCTTCGAAGTAATAACGTATGCAAATGCAAATCCAGGTACGATCAACCTGTTTGCGACGTATGGGGAAGTGCACCTGGAAAGCCTGAAAAACCGCACGGAGCATTTGTTCATGTTGCAGTATAATACGGTTGTTGCCGCAAACCCGCTGGATAACTATTATCCGAACTTCAAGCCTGTTACTTATAATGGTCCCTCGGGAACGGGTAGTACGGTACCTGAAATCAATTTCTATCGTTCGTACGAAACGGGAGATTTACGGGCAAAAGATCGCGAAGGCTATTTCTATACGACTTATTTTACCAATGGAAACGGTGCTCAGTTTGATCTGGGAGCTCCTTACGTGTTCAAGCACTTTAACGTTACGGCCAACGGAACTCAGGGTGTAGCCGGTACGCGTCAGAATAACCTGAACGTGCCACAGATTCGTTATGCAGAGACGCTGTTGATTTATGCCGAAGCTCAGAATGAATTAGGTGCCCCAACCCAAGCGGCGTACGATGCCCTGAAGAAAATAAGAGATCGGGCCAAATTAACAACTCCAGCTTTGGGAACCTTCTCTCAGAATAGCTTCCGTGAAGCCGTTTGGCGGGAACGCTGGTATGAACTTTCATATGAAGGTATCATCTGGTATGACATGGTTCGTCTTCGTAAAGTTTTCAACGTTAGTACGAAAGGTTTCGATGAATTTGTAGGTCACGTGAACCTGAGTTCAAATCGTCCTTTACAGGCAAAGCATTTATTGTTGCCACTCGGTCGTCAGGAAATGTTGAATAATCCCAACCTGCGTCCCCAAAACCCAGGTTACCCTGAAATTTAGGGTTAGTTAGGTTCGTTGGGGTGGGTGTTAAACCCGCTTACCGTGGCTGGTGTTTTCACCAGCCACTTTTTGGGTATCATGTTTAAGAGAAGGAGTGATTCCCGAGCCAGAAAAATATACGGACCAAAAAGAGTGTCGCTGCCAGCGAAAAGCTGGCCTCACTTGTATAGGGAAGTACTATATAGCAAAAAGCCGTCCCTTGAATAGAAGGGACGGCTTTTTGTTGGTATTAATAAGCTAATAATGCTAAGCCTGTTGCAGACCTGGCACTTCTACGACTTCATTCACGTCTGCTTCATAATCCACGCCGGGAACTTCGAAACCGAAGAGGTTATAAAAGTCAGTTTTATAACCGTTCAGATCGCCAATGGCTGGTAACGTTTCTGTCGTTGCTTCTTCCCAAAGGGTAGAAACGGTCGACTGAACATCTTCCCGCATTTCCCAATCGTCGATGCGGATACGACCTTTTTCATCTACGGGAACATCGCCATTTGTATAAAGACGATCACGGAACAAACGGTTAATCTGTTCAATACATCCTTCGTGGATACCTTTTTCCTTCATCGTTTTATACAATAAGGAAATGTATAAAGGAATAACGGGGATAGCTGAACTAGCCTGCGTTACGAGAGCTTTATTTACCGAAACAAAAGCACGACCGTCTACATCTTTCAGTTTAGCATCAATATCGAAAGCCTTGGCTTCGAGATGATCTTTTGCCCGACCGATGGTACCATTACGATATACGGGTTCTGTCAATTTCGGGCCAATGTAAGAATAGGCTACTGTCGTTGCACCGGGAGCCAATACGTCAGCGGCTTTCAGAGCATCGATCCACATTTCCCAGTCGTCACCGCCCATTACGGCTACGGTATTCGCTATTTCTTCATCGTTAGCGGGCTCGATAGAAATCTCAGAAACGGTGCCTGTGTGAAAATCTACCGTTTTATTAGTGAAGCTTCCACCAATAGGTTTCAGAGTTGACTGATGGGTAATGCCTGTAACCGGATTGGTACGACGAGGAGAAGCCAGGCTATAAATTACCAGATCAATTTGACCTAAATCGGCTTTGATCAGATCAATGGTTTGTTGCTTGATTTCATTGGAAAACGCATCGCCATTGATACTTTTGGCATACAAACCTTCCGCCTGAGCGAATTTTTCGAACGCAGCCGTGTTATACCAGCCCGCTGAACCTGGTTTGCCGGGAGCCGCTGCCTTTTCAAAATACACACCAATGGTAGAGGCATTGGCACCAAAAGCACTCGTAATCCGCGAAGCCAGACCAAAACCCGTCGAAGCTCCGATGACGAGAACTTTTTTAGGACCTTCTACCGTGCCTTGTGACTTGGTAAAAGTGATCTGATTCAGCACATTCTGCTCGCATCCCTGGGGATGTGAAGTCAAGCAAATGAACCCGCGAATTTTAGGGGTAATGATCATAATCTATATAATTTTTAGATGGTATCGTACTTTAAAAATCAGTGGAGATTCCCAAACTTCCGGCAAACCTAAACGATTTATTTAAAATCATTGGCATCACTAAGGCAGAAAGCCGCATTTTACTAGGAAACTTCCGTATATACAAAGAAGAGAGAATTCATTCAGGAATGCTCTCTTCTGGTTTCTGATACTGCTAGTTAAGATTTGACGGAAGCCTGAATCACGGGGCGGGGGCGAACCACCCGAGCCGGACGATTGGCGGCAGGTACCGAAGCTGCTCTGGTTTTTACTTTACTCTTATCCGATTTGCCACGATTCCACCAGATGAAAAATCCGGTAATGGGTAAACTGGTTGCGATCAGACAAGCTATAAAGTAAAGGATTTTAGTAAAGGTACCGAAGATTTCTCCCGTATGAATGAGCTTGGTAGACGACGTAATCTGCTGACCTAGCGGTTTATCTGCGAAACGATCCACCAGAAGTACTTTGCCCGAGTAAGGATTGAAAACCACTCGATCTGTGCCAGCTGAGGCAAAAAATCCAGTTTGGTTTTTCTGAATCGAAATGGTTCCTTCCGCTTTCTTAGGAATGTTAATGCGAAGAGCTCCCATGTAAGGATACACGCGGTTGGCCTCGGCAACCAGTGTTTCAAGTGCCACTTTTTCACCCGTTATCGCTACCTCCGTACTTTCTTCAGGAGCTTTATACCCAAACAAATTTCGATAACCTTCACGATACCATTCGTAGGCAAAAATGGGGCCGGTCAGGGCCATGATGGTCACAAAAATAAAGGCGTAAAAACCCAGGGTTTTATGCAAGTCAAAATTGAGACGTTTGCCACTGGCATCCGTTCTAATAACAAATCCCGTTTTCCAGACATTCCACTTTTTCCAGCTGCTGATTTTGGCAGGTAACCAGAGGATGATTCCAGAAATACAGAGAAATAACATCCCGAAACAGGAGATACCCGTGATCAATCCGCCGATGTCGTGATTTTCAATCATTAACCAGCGATGCAATTGAAGAGTAGATGCAAAAAACTTGACCGTTGGAGTCTGAGCATCGCCCTGAATGGCACCCGTATAAGGATTAACCCAGAAATTTTTTGGTTTCTCTTTCTTAGGAGCTTTAGTTTCTTTTGCAGCTTTAACTTTTTTAATCGTGATCTCTTTCCGTTCGGTTTGTTTGTCTTTAGGTAAGAATCCGAAAGTCCAGGCCTCATTCATGTGTTCAGGAATCTGGATAACCGAAACCCGGGAATCCTTTTTCTCTCGTTCAACGATTTGAATCAACTGCGAAATCGGCAAAATGCGAGCTTGAGCCGGGGCAGAAACCTGAAACTTATCGTGATCGATCCACTGCGTGATTTCACGATTGAACACATACATGGTTCCCGTGAGACACATGATGAACAACACCAACGTACATGGAAGGCCCACCCAAAGGTGCAGGTCGTTAACTACTTTACGGAATGTGTATTTTTTGTTCATGAAAAACGTATGGTGAGAAACCCAGAATACGTGTGAAATGCAGAGGATAAATGGGATAAGCCTTAAGTGACCATTTAATGATCACTTCTATTTACAAATGTATTAAGACTAATTATAAACAAAAGAATTTGATCAACTATTTAAGCGAGAAAGTTTGAAACTGCCGATTAAGCAGGAATTAAGAGAGACATGAGAGCTAATGGCAATACCACACTTCCCGGAGTCTAGACTTCGGGAGGTGTGAAAACGGTTAGATGACAGTAGATAGACTATAACCAACCTTCCCGAATTGCTTTCCCAACCAATTCAGCTGAACTTTTGACGCCTGTTTTGGCAAGCATATTTTTTCGGTGTCGATCCACGGTTTCTTTGGTAATGTTGAAGAGATCGGCAATCTGCTTACTCGGATAACCCGCAATCAGTGCTTTTAGAATTTCTTTTTCACGGGGAGTCAGGGCTGCTTTTGAAGAGGTGAAGGTAGTCTGGGGCTTAACATTGATAAATGATTCCCGATTGTCCAGATCGATGAATGAAAGAACGGGCTTCGAGTCATTTTTGAAATCGCTAATGTCGGTATGAATGCCTAACGTGCGGAGTACGCTACCGTCATGGCCTGTTTGAATGGCTACTAGCTGGTGGAGGATACGGATGTAATGACCATCCGTCCGACGTATCCGGTAATCATAGCTGACCTTGTACCGAAGAACTTTATCAGGACTTAGTTTGCTGAAAAAATCGACAGCGGTATTTTCAAAATTTAAGAATACCGTTAAGTCCTCTGGATGAATATGAGCGAGCGTATGCTTCACCCCAAAATCTTCCGTTTTACAACCTATGACCTGGGTAACGGAATCACTCACGTATTCCACTTCGCCATTCGTTAAATTGAAAATGAAGTAATAGTAAGGTCCAACGTGAAAGATGTTTAAGAGCTTTTTGTGTAGAGTTAATTCAAATTCAAGATTGATGTCGGTGGCGTCCTGATACTGGGTTGCTCTCTTCCAGAATTTTCGGGCCTCTTTATAAGCGTCGATCTCATTCATACATAGTTAGTTAAGGCAGTGGGAAATCATTTAAAAATAAATAATTGACCTTGCATTCCTATGTAAAACGAGAGGGAAAGGTTAACAAAATAATAGGATTAAATTTTTAGCCTATTCCTTTAAAATGAGAGACTTAGATATTAATTGAACTTAGCTTCTGCCCATAAGGCGGTAAAACAAAGGAATAGTAGCAAAAGCCAGAATCCGTCTGGGATGGAATGAAGCTTTTCTCCTTTCTCCGGTTCATTATTAAAGTTTGAGTGAGCTTTAACGAAGGCTTGCGTTAACAGAAATGGATAAGAAGGAGCATGTTCCGATTCTATAAAAATTTCCAGACTATCCTGACAGGTTACCCAGCCTGTTTGGTGGGGAATGATCAAGGCTTCAGCCGAAGCCGGATTGATTGGCGAAGATTGTAAGGTAACCGTATCGGCACCGAATCGTAAGGTTGCATTAGTTTCGCTAAGGTTGTTCAGCTGCAACGTCGCTCGAATGTGTTTCGCCAGAGGAGCGTTTACCGTTAGGGTATTACGAAGCGTGGGTTGTAGCTCGGCCAGAACGGCAGTCCATAGGTTTTCATAAGCGATACTATCACCGCTTAATTGCAGAGGATAGGTTTCATTGATCAAGCTGACGCCTACCTTACTGGAGCCCCTGTCAATGGCAATGGGATAACCGGGGATGATTTGCTGACGTAGCGAAGGGAGCCATTCATACGGAAGACCAGTGAGCTGATGAGCCAACGGAACACTAGCGTCATTCGAGAGTTTACGAACTTTCCAGTTCGTATCTAACGCCTGATTAATCTTCCGGGTATCCGCTTCCGCATCAACCGCATTCATGAAAAGTACGCTTTTCCCCTGGGCTACCGCTTTTTTTATACTTGGATCGGAAGCGTGATCGGGATCTGTAATGTATACATCGGCCTTACCGGGTTGGTTGATCTTCAGGGTGTTTCCCATATCTTTCGAAACGACCGTTTCCATCTGAACCGAATGACCGGATTTCCCCAACCACTCAGCCAGCGTCTTGCTTTCAAAATCGGGGTTACCCAGTAAAAACTGAATTTGTAAGGGTGGGGTGGTTGTACTAAAAAAACGCAGTGTATCAAGAATTTTTCCATTCAGGAACAATTCAGTTTGAGTACGACCTTTCGCGAAAGATGGAAAGCTTAACCGGAAGTTTTGTACGCCTTTGTCAAGGATCAGGCTATCCAGCGTGTGATTTCCGTACTGAACTTTCAAAACGGATTTTTCCTGGTT
>CAJYHS010000009.1 GCA_913774715.1 uncultured Siphonobacter sp.
CCTGACGACTGACCAAAGTAATGTCTATACCTGGGCCGAAAACTATTACGACGCTACGCAAAGCGACGCGGGCTGGGATCAGCTTTACAATCAGATCTATGTCTGTAATGAGGTGCTCGCCAAGGTAATGACGAGCGAAAATGGAACGGACGAAGCAAAGCATAAAATTTACGCGGAAGCTCAGGTGCAACGATCCTATGCCTACCTCACGCTGATTAATCTTTACGCACCGATTTACCAAAAAGATAAAGCAAACACCAGTCTCGGTGTTCCCTTATTACTGGTTCCTGATCTTTTCCAAAAGTTAAACCGGGTATCTCTGGAAACAATTTATCAGCAGATTTTTAAAGACATCGAAGAAGCTCTGCCTTTTCTGCCTACCTATCCGAATTTCAACACTCACCCCGGAAAAGCCGCGGCTTATGCCATACTGGCCCGGGCCTATCTGATGCGTCAGGAATATACACTGGCTCAGGAAAATGCCCGTAAAGCTCTGGAAATCCAGAACACGCTGGTTGACTTAACTACCTATCAGACCACCCCTACGCAATTTCCCCGTCACCTGAATAACCCGGAAATCATTCTTTCGAGATCGGCTTTATTTAATACAAATATTCCGCTCAATCCTGCTTTATTACAGCTATTCGACACAAACGATCTTCGCTATATGCTCTTTACGCGAGTCGGTACGGCTTTTGCCCCGAACATTGTGGGAAGGGGATATTATAAAGGACGCTTGACTGTAGACCTTTCTATTAACTCAGGACCTAGCGTTGGCGAAATGATGTTAATTCAGGCCGAGGGCTTTGCTCGGAATAACCAGACTGACCAGGCCCTTCAGGTACTCAATACCCTTCGTGCCAAACGCTTCACGGCGGCTAATTATAAAGCCTTACAGGCCAATACCGCTCAGCAGGCTCTTGGGTACGTATTAGACGAACGTCGCCGGGAACTCATGGGAACGGGTCTTCGCTGGCTTGACCAACGTCGCCTGAGTCTGGACAGTGAATGGGCTCAATCCGTCACTCGAACGTACAAGAATGTGAGCTATACCCTGGCTCCAGCCAGCAATCGCTACGTTTATCCCATTGCTCCGAAATACATTGATCTCAATCCTGAGATTCAGCAAAACGATCGTTAATTTTTGATTCCCTCTATGAAATCTCCGTTTATTATTCTGGTCTGTCTGGCTCTTCTGTTCAGCAGAGGCTTGCAGGCTCAGCAACTCACGCTTTCCCCGCAAAAACCAATAGCGGGCCAGACACTTCAGATCCAATACGCACCTCAGGGCAGTTCGCTGAAGGCGGGTATTCCTGTCTTGTGTGAGGCTTTGCTCTACCAAAATTATTCCTGGAAACGAGTGGAATTGCCTTTGGAATCAAGAGGCAATCTCTACCAGGGACAACTTTTAATCCCCAGCCCAGCTGCCTTTGTTGCCTTTCGGTTTTTTCAGGGATCCCCTATCAGGCCCGATCAACTGGATATTCAGAAAAGCTATGGACAGACGACGGTAAGCTCCACGGGTCAGACCTTACCCGGTAGTGCGTTGGGTTCGGTTATCTTCCAAATGCCTACTCTGGATAGCCACATGCCCCTTTTCTGGAATGATATGCAACCTGCATTACCGGCAGAAATACTGGAGAAAGCCCTACAAACGGAATTAAAGGATCCCGCTCGGGTAAGGCACTTCATTCCTACATACCTGTCCATGCAAAAAGTCATTCTGGGAAAGTCTTTTACTCAGCAAGCTCCAGCATTGCTCGCCAAACTGGAGTCCATTGCTGACTTATCAGAATCGAATCGCATGGAATTGGCCCGGTACTATAGGTATGATTTGAAAGACAAAACCCGTGCTGATCAGCTAGAGCAATCGGTCATTCAGGGGAATCCTACGGGCCCGTACGCCCGGATGGCAGCTTTTCACGAATTAATAGGAGCAAAATCTCGTGAACAGATGATTAGTAAATCAGAAAATTTCCTGAAGAAGTTTCCTTATGGCGAATGGAAAAAAAAACCTACTAATCAGGCTTTCATTTATTATGAAGCTCACCGAAACCTGGCCACGGCTTATTTCGAAACTCGTCAGTTTGGTTCACTCCTGGCTTTGCTTCCCCAGCTTGATTTTAAAACAACCAATGAAATTGCTCGCTGGAATATTCAGCGTGCATTTACCTTCAAAATGCTTCCGCTGGATAGTATTAACCTGATTTCAACGCCCTTGATCAAGCATCTGATCCAGAACGTAAAGGACGGCTCGTACGAAGAACCAAACGTTTTCACTGCCAAAGATGCCCAGATGCAGGCAGTCAATCAATTAGATGAACGGTTATACGTTCACCTCAGTCTGTTGCATGACATGGGAAAAGATCAGGAAGCGAAAAGCTATTTTGACCATTTTTCAGAAAAAGGGAAATACGCCAATGCTGAGTTCAACGAAACCTATCTTCAGGTACTTGAAAAAACAGGTTCCGCCACACAATCCTTTCTGGAATCCTGTGCCCGAGCGAATACGCTAACCCCGGTAATGCTCGAAAAATTACAATTAGAATTTTCCAAGAAAAAGGGAACCGCCGCTGGCTTTCAGGCTTACTTATCCTCACTGAAATCGGATGAAGGAAGAGCTGAACTGGAAGCTTATGTCAAACAGCATTTACTGAATGAAGAAATCATGCCGTTTGCCCTGGAAAACCCCGAAGGAAAACTGGTCCGTTCGAATGATTGGGAAGACAAAATCGTAGTCATTGACTTCTGGGCTACCTGGTGTAAGCCCTGTATTAGTGCCTTTCCCGGTATGCAGATGGCAGTCGACAAATACGCCAGCGACCCGGAAGTAGCCTTTTATTTCGTAGGCACCATGCAGCACGATAACTATAAGGAAAAATCGGAAGGCTATATCAGGAAGATGGGCTATCGATTTAACCTTCTTCATGATGGAATTAATAAAAAAACAGGTGAGCAAAACGCCGTATTCAGTACGCTGGCCCCCCGCTTCAACTCATCGGGCATTCCCCGGAAAATTGTTCTTAAAAATGGCATGATGCGGTACAGTTCCGAAGGCTATTCAGGTAGTCCGAGCAAACTGGTGGACGAATTGTCGACCGTCATTGAAATCCTTAAATCCGAAAAATAAGCCATGAATTATAGCAAAAGTTACGTAACCCTGGCCCTGGGCTTACTAACGATTTCAGGCGTAACCGCTCAGGTAAACCCTAAAGAAAAGTTTGCTTCGGCTCTGAAAGCTATTGAAGCCCATTACGTCGATCCAACCGATGATGAACAGCTGACGGATGCCGCCATTCGAGCCATGATTAAAGAGCTTGATCCACATTCGCAGTACATGAGTCGGAAAGAAGCCGAAGCCATGAGTCAGGCCATGAGCGGAAATTACGCCGGAATTGGCATTCAGTACTTAATGCAAAACGACAGTCTGTTTATTACCCAGATTGTACCGGAAGGCCCCGCCGAAAAAGCAGGCTTGCGGGCAGGAGACCGGATTATTGCCATTGATGGCCAGAAACTGGCTGGGAACGGGCTTTCAAATCTGGACATTATGAAGAAAATTCGGGGAGAGAAAGGGCAGAACATTTCCCTAACTCTGGTTCGTCGCAGTTCCCCCAATCCACTTACCGTAGCACTGACTCGGGGTACCATTCCTGATAAAGCCATTCGGAGTTACTATATGGTCGATAAGTCCATTGGTTACATTTCGTTGGGCATCTTTAACTCCACCACCCGTTATGAACTCGATCAGGCTTTAAATGCCCTGAAAGCTCAGGGAATGAAAAGTCTAATCCTTGACTTACAGGGCAATGGAGGTGGTTATGTACAAGCCGCTATCGCCGCAGCCGATGAATTTCTGAGTCAGGAAAAACTCGTGTTCTATAGTGTGCCCCGTGATGGTGGTAAGGATTATTATTATACCGGTGGTCAGGGTCAGTTTATGGCGGGACCTATGGTGGTTCTGATTGATCAGGCCACGGCTTCTTCCAGTGAAATTCTGACCGGAGCCTTGCAGGATTGGGATCGGGCCGTTGTGATAGGTCAGCGAAGCTTCGGAAAAGGACTCATGCAAAAGCCGGTGAAGTTGCTTGATGGATCGGTGCTTCAACTGACAGGTGCCCGATATTTCACTCCGGCGGGCCGGTCCATCCAGAAACCATATCATGGCCATGCCTACGAAGATAATCTGAAGACCCGGCTGAAAAGTGGCGAGTTAACGAATGCCCAGAACATACACTTCCCGGACTCCCTCAAGTATAGAACCCTGGTAGGAAAACGGACCGTATACGGCGGTGGCGGAATTATGCCCGATGTATTCGTTCCAATCGACACACTGGAATTTTCCCCTTACCTCCAACAACTGTTGGGTTCGGGCATGATTGGCCAAATCGCTTTTGAATATATGGATCAAAATCGGGCAACTCTTCAAAAGAAATACACGGATTTCCAGACGTATGAAAAGGACTTCCAGGTTCCAGCGGAATTAATGGAACGCCTGACCAAAACGGGAATTATGCCTTCGGGTAATGAATCAACCCAACTGCGGTTGAAAACACTGGTTCAGTTACACCTAAAGGCTCAAATTGCCAGTCAGCTTTTCAATAGTAACAAGTATTATCAGCGAACGCTCAATAGTGAAAATGGTAGTTACCTGCGGGCCATTGCTATTCTCAAAAAGCCTAAACAATACGAACAGTATTTACAAGTTTCACAACACTAGATCGTTTTTCCCTGATTAGCCATGAAAAAATTCATGCTTCCTGCTCTTTTACTCGCTCAGCTTAGCTGTTATGCCCAGAGCGGTTATACCATCAAAGGCAAAGTTGGTCACCTCAACAAACCCGCTAAAGCGTATCTCTATTATAAAATACGGGGAACGAATCAGTCCTTCGTTGATTCAACTTTTCTTACAGACGGTAACTTTATCTTCAAAGGAAAAGTAGGTTCCCCTAAGGAGGCTAATATCCGACTCGTTCATGATAATGTTCCGAACGATCCAACTATGCGTCCCAAGTTTGACGTGCTGGCCTTGTTTGTTGAGGATACTGAAATTACCCTAACGGCGAAGGATTCCATCAAACATGCTACGATTAAGGGTTCAAAACTGAATGATGAAAATGCAAAGGTAACCGCCATGCTAAAGCCTCATTACGAGAAGTATACCCTCTTGAACGATGAGTTTAATAAGCAACCCGAAGAGAAAAGATCGGATAAAGCGTACATCCAGAGTCTGGAAGATCGGGCAACGGCCATTCAGAATGAAATCATTGACGTAAAAATGAAATACGTCAGAAGCCACCCTGATCAATACATGGCTTTAATGGCCTTTAATTCGACCTTACCACCTGAATTTGATGCTCGTAAAGCGGAAGAAGATTTTCTGAAACTCAGTGCTTCCATCCGAAATTCTGATTTGGGAAAGGATGTTGAAGAGAAAATCCAGAAGGTAAAGAAAACCCAGGAAGGTTCTCTGGCTCCCGATTTTACCCTTAACGATGTGGATGGTAAGCCCGTAAAGCTCTCGGACTATAAAGGTCAATACGTCTTACTTGACTTCTGGGCCAGCTGGTGTGCTCCCTGCCGCCGTGAAAATCCAAATTTGATTAAGGCCTACAATCAATTCAAAGACAAAGGCTTTACCATTCTGGGAGTATCTCTGGACAAACCGGAAGGTAAAGAAAAGTGGCTGAAAGCGATCAAAGACGACGGACTGACCTGGACTCAGGTATCCGATTTAAAAGCCTGGAATAGTCCAGCCGCCCAACTTTATGAGGTGAATGCCATTCCTATGAATTTTCTGATTGATAAAGAAGGTAAAATCATTGCTAAATACCTGCGGGGTGAGGCCTTAAACGCCAAACTTGCCGAGTTATTAGGCCAATAATATTCCATTAGTTTTGGTTAAGTGTAGGATTAATAAGGTCTCTTTCTGAGGGGCCTTTATTTGTTTCCTTCCTAATCGCTCAAGCTCTGCTTCTTGCCTGAAGTTCGTAGTACATTTACAATAAAACGGCTTAAGCCAACTACTTCATCAATCGATCATGTTTTCAGAATTATTAGGGAAACCTTCGGTAGTGCAGCCGATTCGGCTGGATGCCAATGAAAACCCCAATGGTCCCTCTCCACTCGTGCAGAAGGCCATTCTTCGAGCCCTCTCTTTCGTTAATCGGTATACATTCAGCGAGTTACCCCGGCTTCAGGCCAGCATCGCTGCTTATGAAAAGGTAGCCACAGAGCAAGTTCAGTTAGGGGCAGGCATTTCCGATTTGCTGGAAAAGATTGCCTTATTGCTGTTTTAAAGCCCCGGTACTCTGATCGTGCCGAGTCCAACGTTTCCTTTACTGGAAAATGCCGTCAGGGGAATGGGTTCCAGCTGTATAAGCATCCCATGCTTGTCGGATGGCTCACACCATCTGGCCGCTATGGAAGCCGCCCTTACCGATGAGACCCGTCTGGTTTACGTTTGCAACCCTAACAACCCAACGGGCAGTATTACTTCGAATGCTGAGTTGATTGAATTTTGCAAACGTGTCAGTAAACGAGTGCCCGTATTGGTGGATGAAGCTTATCTTGATCTGGCCGTTGACGCTTCCAGCATGGTTTCGCTTGTACGGGAAGGATACAATGTAATCATCACCCGAACTTTTTCCAAAGGGCTAGGACTGGCAGGATTACGCATTGGCTATATGCTGGGACAGACAAGTTTTTTAAAACCTCTGCAGGAAATAACAGCTTATAATGGCCTGGTATTGAGTAACATTGCCGTCCAAGCGGCTTTTGCAGCTCTAGAGGATCGTGCCTTTCATGAAGCTTACATTGCAGAGAATCATCGGGTACGAAACGAAGTGTCACAGGCTTTACTTAAAATGGGCTATGAGGTCATTCCTTCCTTTACCAATTTCATTTTATTCCGCCTTACACTGCCTGCCCTAGATTTTGAGCTATACTTTAAAGAGCGAGGCTATCTTCTGAAAACCATGGTTCTGAACGATAAAACCTGGTGTCGCCTTAGTCTGGGAACAATGAGCCAGATGAACGGTTTCTGTAAAGTGCTCAAGACTATGAATTCTTAATTTCATGATCTCCGTATCGATTTTTAGATACGGAGATTGATACTTTAGTTCGTAACCTGATTTCTCCAATACAAAAAAACACTAAACAGTATCTTAAATTAATTTGACTAAAGCTGATTTTTCAAACTGTCCTACGCTTTATAGAGTAGCTTGTACGTACTACTGGAGGATATGCCCATAATTTCAGCAATTTCTTCATATTCAAGCCCCTCATAATATTTCAGGTGAATAATTTCCCGTTGACGAGGGCTCATTTTCTCGAGTGCTTTTTCAAGATTTTCCTTGAGTTGTCGCTGATGTTCCGCCTGAATCAGCGTAACGTCGTGCCCAAGTTCAATCTGAAAATGGTAATCCTTTTCTGATTCAAAAAAATCGAGCAGGGGTGTTGCATATTCGAGCTTACGAAATAGGGTTCTCCGGAAAGCTTTATACAGGTAATTTTTTACGGAAGGGGTCTCTTTAATCGACGTTCGGTTGAGCCATAACTTCACAAATAAATCCTGAATAGCATCTTCAATTGCTAATTCATCGGGGCTAAATTTGCGTCCGTAATTATACAGACGGAGGCGGTATGTGTTGAAAAGCAGCTGAAATGCCCGCTCATTACCTTCTCTGAATTCATCCCACCATTTCTCTTCTTCCATTGTCAATGGATGCTAATCGTTTTTCTTTTTACAATCGTTTTGGAGTATAATTTGGTATAAAGTGCATGCAAAGGCGAAGTCCACGCAAGATATGAAAAAACACAGAACTTTCTATGGGAATATGAGCACTTTAGCTTATAATTAGTATGATTTATTTTAGATTTGTTTAGCGTAAGTCGACCGCATTGAGAACCAGGCTTACTTTTTTTTCTTTTTCTAGTCAACTTTATGCTACGGCCGTCTGCCTATGTTATACCGCATCGCCTTTTTCAGCTCCTCTCGACAACTCCTTCAGGAGAAAGAGCTCATGGCTATTCTGGATCAATTTGCCGCAACCGTTGATGCCTTCGATATCAAAGGGGTCTTCATTTACCTAAATGGCAGCATGCTGCAAATGGGTGAAGCCGAACTTGATAAGTTCGAAGCATTTATAGATTTATTAAGGTCAGATCCCCGTCAAAGCTACATTACGGTTCTCTCTAAACAGCCGATTGAGCATCGAACCTTCAGCCAGAAATATCTATTTTATAAAACGCTGGATGCGAAGAATTTTTTAGGATTGAGTGAAGTCATTAGCACTGTTTTTTTACCTCATTCGCCTAATAGTTCAGACCAGGAAATGATCAAAATTATTACCGACTTTTTTCGTAATAATTACCGAAACTAATCAAATGTATTATTCTGTCAGCTAACTACGAGAATTAGATTAATACTACTAATACGAATAATACCGATCAAGTAGCGTAATTAAATTACATAAGGACAAATACTTAATTTTAACACATTACATTTATTCTTCCTTCTCCTTTAAGAAAGATTAACACCAGACCTTATTCCATAAGATGTATATTCCCTTATCCAATCGTTAAGGCCATGAACTATTTAATACTATTCCTATTGATTCTGTCTTTAGGAGACCTTAAAGCTCAGCAAGTCATCGTTAATGCCGATGGAACGCATTCGGTGCAGTATGGTAACGTTATTGTTAACCCCAATGGGACCCATTCTCTTATATACGGTAATGTTCAAATACATTCAGATGGGACTCACTCGATTAAGCAGGGTAATAGTATTGTTAATTCAAACGGTACTCATTCCCTTATAAACGGTTCAATCATAAACCATTCGAATGGGAAAACTTCAATCATTACTGGTAATACAGTTGTTCAATCAGACGGAAAGTCTTCCACAAAAAATGGAAACATGATTATCAGTTCTGATGGGACGTATTCGGTGGTGAACGGGAATATGGTAGTCCACTCCGATGGAACGTATTCAGTAGTTAACGGCAATTGGGTGGTACATTCGAAAGGTACCAGCTCTGGAATACCTGCAAATTCTTCCGATCAGACCAGAACCTTCACCACGGCTGTCCTCAATAACCGATTAGTAAAAAAACAGAGAGAATGGGATTATCAAACCTCTTACTACTACGCACTTAGTGATGCTTTTCTTAATCAAACGCAGGATTATCAGGAGGTTGCTGAAGAAATCAAGAAAATGTCAGTCAAAAAGTTTTTCAAAGAAAACAAGCAAAAATATAGCCGCTCAAAAGCTCGCTACATGCGTCATTTATTAAAAAAAGACCAGAAAAAATCGGTGGAGGATTTAACAAATGAGTTAAGAACATTACGGGTTCTCGATTGGTAAAACTCATTGGATTCAATACAAGATTTATACTCTTCTACTAATATCTTATTTAACGTAATAGATTTTATCATCCAAAAAACTCGTTTTAATGTAGGCTGCTATCTACTGAAAGCAAGCTTATTTATAGTCTTAACTATTGGAACTCATTTAAACAGAAAAGGCCCACTGAATAATAAAGTTCAGTGGGCTTTTTTTAAAGGTAATGGTTAACTAGGCAATTAAACTAGCATTCAATTTGATTTCAAAACTGAATGCTCCACTAACGGGACAGGTTTTCTCTGCTTCAGCAGCAATTTTTTGAAATTCTTCGTCCGTAATACCAGGTACTTTCGCCTTGAGCGTTAATTCCGATAAGGTAATCTTGCCGTTATCCAAGGTAATCACCGATTCTGTTTCCAATGATTCTACGGTAAAACCTGCCTGCGTTAAATCCAAATCTAATTTCATGGTGAAACAACCGGCGTGAGCCGCGGCCAGCAACTCTTCAGGATTTGTTCCAACGCCTTCAGCGAAGCGGCTATTAAAGGAATACTGAGTTTTATTAAGCGTAGTACTTTGCGTCGTTAAATGACCAGCTCCCGATTTAATGTCTCCGTTCCAAACGGCTGTAGCTCTGCGTTTCATGACTATGTTGTGTTAGTAATAGATTGACTGGATGTATTTTGTACCAAATAGTACAATATTAATTAAAAAAATTTACTCGATTATGGCCAGATTTAATTTTAAAAGCTCCGTCAGTTTCAGCGAATCCGTTTCCATTCGTCGAGTCACATTAATGCCGTTCCATAAGTTAATCAGGTAGGCAGCCAGCGTGGCCGGAGCCAATTCAGTTTTGAGTAAACCCAACTCTTTTCCCCGTTGCATAGCTTCCTCAAATATGCCCTCCAATACCGTTAAGTAATGAGAAGCCAGTAACTTAAGTCCCGCATCATTTTTACTGATCTGTACCAGAGCATTACCAAAATAGCACCCCTGATTACCAATCGGCGATTGTTCTCCGGTTAACCCTAAAAAGAAATCTTTGATGAGCTTCACGGGGTTATCACAGTTCTGAATGGCCGTCCTTAATTCTTTAAAATTCTGATCGACCACCCGCTTCATGGATTTTTCGAACAACTCCTGCTTGCCCCCTTTAAAAGCCAGATAAAAACTGCCTTTACCGATACCCATGGCTTTCAGCAGATCATCAGCGGAAGCATTGGCGTAGCCTTTTTCCCAAAACACGCTAACGGCCTGATCCAGTGCCGTTTCTTCGTTATATATTTTGGGTCTGCCTGCCATTTCCTTTTGTTTTGCTCTACAAAGGTATAATACTGTACCGATTAGTACAAAATATTTTTTCATTTATTTTCAAAGTAATTTTAGAAAAGCACTCTATACGATCTATTATTACTTTGTTAGCCAAAACCAGGGATGACCGCTTACCTTTGAGCCTCCATTTATTCTTTAAAAATTTGGCAGAAAAGTTTCGCTATAGGTTTCAGGTCCGATGGACGGCCTTACTCGGAGCCTTGAGCTTCGGCATCGTCGTGCCTACCTTTTATATTCCCATGCAGCTGGGTTCTACCGCTCACCTGCTTTCCGTGTTGGTTGCTACCTTAACCAGCTATATCATCTGGGAAGGTAGTAAACTCATTCAGGCCTTAACGCTGTATTTTTTTCCCTGGGAACGCAGCATTACCAAACATCTGGTTTATGAAGTGCTTGGCATTTTTCTATTCTCATCACTCAGCCTGATTTGCGGAATTTTGATTTACGGGCGGCTGGTAGCTTCTGAGTTAATCACCCCCGGCGTTATCGTTCAGAATGCGTTCGTTTCTTTTCTACTGGCCCTGCTCTTTACGGCTTTTAACGAAGGAGCGTTTCTTTTTAATCAATGGAAACAGTCGCTGTTGGAACAGGAAAAACTGCGGCAGGAAAATCTGGTGGCCCGGCTCGAAGGGCTTAAGAAACAATTAGATCCTCATTTCCTCTTCAATAGTTTGAGTGTGCTGAGCGGCGTGGTGTACAAAGATCCGGCTCTGGCCGACTTATACATTAGCAAACTGGCTCAGGTCTATCGGTATGTATTGGATCACACGGAAGAAAAACAGGTGCCGTTGTCGGCTGAAATTTCCGTAGTTGAAGCCTATCTATTCCTGCTGAATGTTCGGTTTTACAATAAAATTGAAGCGAAGATCCAGCTTTCACATACGCAGGGGGCTCAGGTATTACCCCTTTCTATTCAGCTTTTGGTTGAAAATGCCGTCAAGCATAATTACATCTCCGATGAACATCCGCTTACGCTTTCCATTCATACCGAAGGTTCAACGCTTTGGGTAACGAACAGCATTCATAATAAATCCGGCAAGGTTAATTCGAGCGGTATTGGGTTAAAAAATTTGCAGGCTCGCTACCAGTTTATGACCGGACAGTCGATTATAGTGGAACCCGATTCAAAGGTATTCCGGGTGGGGTTACCCTTGATTTATCATGAAAAAGTATGAAAGTAGTTATTATCGAAGACGAGTATTTCTCCGCTGAAAAACTCCGGTTTTTATTAGAAAAGCTAGATCCAACTATTGAAGTAATGGCGGTATTACCGTCGGTTGAAAAAAGCGTAGCCTGGTTCAGCACCAATGCGGAACCCGATTTAATATTCTCCGATATCCAGTTGGAAGATCAGGAAAGTTTTGAATTATTCGAACGGCTTTCCATCGATGCTCCGATCATTTATACCACGGCCTACGATCAATACGCCATTCAGGCTTTCAAGCAGAATAGCATTGATTACCTGCTGAAACCCATTCAGCCCGAAGAGCTACGGGCAGCCCTGAAAAAGTACGAAAATCAAGCCTACCGGCTACTGAAAAAGGGCTTATTACCCACGCCTCAGCCAACGAAGTCGGAACCGAAAGAACGGTTCATGGTACGAAAGGGGAATGGCTTCGCAGTGGTCAAAGTTCAGGATATTGCCTACTTCAAAAGTGAAGACAAGCTCAGCTTCGTCATTACATTCGACCAGCAAAAGTTATTGATTGATGCTACCTTAGAAGAACTCAGCGAGCAGGTAGACCCCCGCCGTTTCAACCGGATCAGTCGTAGCCGTTTGGTTTGCATTGACAGCATCCACAAAATTCACCCGCATTTCAATGGTCGGTTAAAGCTGGAGTTAATTCCACCCGATGAGGAGGAAGTTTTCGTCAGTCGCGACCGGGTTACGGCCTTCAAAGAATGGATTAACTCCTGAAATCGTTTTTTGAGCCCTGCGAGTCAGTCAGGTAATGCTACAATTCGGTCAGTGAAATCAACCAGTCATCGCTAAAAGCTCGGTTTAGCCACCTCTACGCCGAATCTTTGTTGAAAAAAGTAAACAAAAGCTATGACTGCTATCCTAATATTCTTTGCCATTCACTGGTACGGAGCCTTATTTTTCCAGACTGTTTTTCTTCACCGCTACGCTGCTCACCAGGCCTTTACCATGTCCAAAGGTTGGGAACGTACCTTTTTCGTATTAACCTGGATTTTTCAGGGTTCCAATTATTTGAGTGCTTACGCCTATGGAGTTATGCACCGCATGCACCATGCCTACGCTGATACGGAAAAAGATCCGCACTCACCCATGTATAGTAATGGTCTGTTCGATATGATGTTGAAAACGGCCAGGTTTTACTCAGCCGTTCGTGAACGCCGCATGGCAGTTGATCCCAAATTTACAGCCAACGTTCCGGATTGGAGAAGCTTTGATAATTTTGCTTCCAGCCGTATTTCCCGTCTGGCCTGGGGTACGCTTTATACCCTTTTCTATATCTACTTTGCACCTTCCTGGGGCTGGTTCCTGTTGTTGCCCATTCACTTCCTGATGTCCCCGATTCACGGAGCGATTATCAACTGGTTTGCTCACAAAATTGGCTACACGACATTCAAGGTTAATGATACATCAAAGAACCTCATGCCTGTGGATTTTCTGATGATGGGCGAAGGTTTTCACAACAATCACCACACCTACGGAAACCGGGCAAACTTTGCTTTCAAATGGTTTGAAATCGATCCTTCTTATCAGATCATGAAAGTATTGAATGTCCTCAACGTCATTCAGTTACCTAAAGAAAAAGGCCGTACGAAGGTCTTTATGGAAAATAAGAAAATGGCTTCCTAACTCCGCCATCTTTCTGGTAAAGAAAAAGGTAATCGCTCAGGTGATTACCTTTTTCTTTTTAAGCAGACTACAGGCTGACTATTTGTGAGTTATAACCCGCAAGGACCGATAGATCATAAGTAGATGGACGAATCTGCCAAATAATTAACCTGTTTTCCGTATTTTTACTCAAATTTTTGCAAACAAAATCACGGTTAAGGCTATACCACAGGACTATTTCGATACGGATTATGAATTGCTTCATCGTCTCCAGAACGTAGACGAAAGTGCGTTCTCGTCCCTGTATGATCGCTACTGGTCCCCTTTGTATGCGTACGTATATAACCGCATTCGGCTGATTGAGGAAAGCGAAGAGCTGGTGCAGGAAGTATTCATTATTTTCTGGGAAAACCACTCGGCCCTGGTCGTTACCGATTCGCTGGCTCCTTACCTGTTTAGTGTACTGAAAAAGCGGATACTCTCCTATTTCCGCTCGGAAAAAGTCCGCAGCCAGTACGCCGAACATTTCAGTCATTTTCTTTCCCAGCAAGTTGATAATTCTACCGATGAGGAATGGGCGGCAGAAGATTTAAAACAACGCATTGAACGTGCCATTGCGGATTTACCCAATAAATGCCAGCAGGTATTCTGGATGAGTCGGCGACAACAGCTTTCCATTGACGAAATCGCCGGAGAGCTACACATTTCGACCCGAACCGTTGAAAATTACTTAACAACGGCTCTCAAACACCTTCGAACCGTACTGGGCGACTCCGTTTTGCTACTAGCCATCGGAACGCTATTTTGCCATTGATTCATAGGTATTTCTTCGAATCGCTGGAAGTTTATTTTACTAATTTCATGTTTTTCAAAAAAAATTGCCTTTCGACTGTGTGTTAAAGCTCCCTTAGGGAATATAACAGTAGAGAGGTTGACTGAGGCGTGAAGTTTTAGGTTTATGAACCCAGGCATTTCACCTTTTCCACTCTAACTAGATTGCATCACTTTATGAATGAAGAACAATTTGACCGGATCTTAAAGAAAGTTCTGGACGGAACCGCTACGCCCACCGAGCAGGAACGGGTCGATCAATGGCTGGCTTCCTTTCCTGAGCAGGCGTTCGAAGAGATTCCGGCCATCCACAAACAAGCGATTAAAAACCGAATGCAGGAACGCATTCAAAAGCATATTCAACCGAAGCCCATCCTTCGTTTGCCCTGGTACCGGCAGGTAGCCTGGCAGTTGGCAGCGACACTAGTACTACTGATGGGAATTGGTTTCGGCGTTTATCAGTACTGGTCAACCCGCGTAACCGTTGAAATGGCTTATGCCAACGTGAAAGAGATTCATAAAGTCATATTACCCGATGGAACGCTGGTGTGGTTAAAGGATTCGAGTAGCCTGCAATATCCATCCCGATTTACGGGGAAGCTACGGGAAGTAAAGCTGACGGGAGAAGCTTTTTTTGAAGTAGCCAAAAATCCCGAACAGCCCTTTATAATTCATTCGGGATCTATGACGACCAAGGTATTAGGGACCAGTTTTAACATTAGGAATCGTGCTAAAAAAACGGAAGTGGTGGTTTTTACGGGAAAAGTCATATTAAGTTCTCCTCAGGGCCAGGTTACGGTATTACCCGCTCAGAAGGCCGTGTATCAGCAACAGAATCAAGCTTTTAAGCCGGAAATTATACAGACTAGCGAACCCGAAAAGCTAACCTATATTCAGGGAACCGAGTATCCCATGCAGTTTGAAGATGTACCGATGTCTGACGTATTCAGTCGCATTGAAAAGAAATTTAATGTCCAGATTAATAGTGACATAAAAACCATTAACCACTGCTTACTAAGAGCCGATTTAACCGATCAGTCTCTGGAAAATACAGTATCGGTATTAACGCAGACCTTTGGGGGTACGTACGTCATTAAAGGCTCAACGGTTGAATTAAACGGTCTTAACTGCCAGTAATTTTTTATTCACTTAATCATTTATTCACTTCTATCCTTTGCTGAATGGCCTAAACCTCTTCTCAAATTCCCCCTTAAAAAAAGGCCAGAAGTGCCCCCGCACTCCTGACCTGATATGAACTCCCTGTTATGCAATTGATCCCGCTCTTGGAAAGCGGGGAGGGTGTTCATTGTCTTATTCCGAATGATGTCCGAATAAAACTTAACCAAATTAATGCTAAAAAAGTCTACCCCCCAAACCGTCACTTATCAAATTATGCGATTTACGGTTTATCAATGTTTTCTGGTGATGTGGCTGGCTTCCATGACTTTCGCCCACACCAACTACGCCCAGGGCGTTCTGGATCGTTCGGTTACTATCTCGGTTCAGAACCTTACCTTAAAGCAAACGCTGCAACAACTGGAAGCCAAAGCGAACGTACGATTTGTGTATAGCAGCAGCTGGGTGCAAATGAATCAGAAAGTAAGCGTTTCTACGGTTAATACTTCGCTGAATCAGGTATTGGAAAAGGTATTGATTCCCATAGGAATGACTTTTCAGCCCCAGGCCAACTCAAACATGATCGTGATTAAGCCCCTGAAAGCAACCAGTTCGGCTGATGTTCCCCTGGAGATTCAGCGGGAAGTGAGCGGTCAGGTGGTCAGTGCGGATAACGATCAGCCCATGATTGGGGTAAGCGTTCGGGTTAAAGGCACTACGCAGGGAACCGTTACCAACGACCGGGGCGAATTTCGCATTACTACGCCGGATCAAGGAATTGTGCTCCTATTCAGCTACGTAGGTTACGAAACCCGCGAGGTTGGTGTGGGAACGCAGTCCTACCTGAAAGTGGATCTAAAACCCAAAGATGCTTCACTGAACGATGTAGTTGTGATTGGATATGGAACTACGACGCAACGTTATAATACCGGATCAGTAAGTTCGATTACCTCCAAAGACATTGGTATTCAGCCTGTTTCTAATCCTATGGTAGCCTTACAGGGCCGGATTTCGGGGATGCAGATTACGCAGAATAATGGCCTCCCCGGAAGTGCCGTTCGAATCCAGATTCGCGGTCAGGGTTCATTAGGAGCCGGAACTATTCCTTTATATGTCGTTGATGGCGTTCCGTTTACGCTTTTCAACGGTGCTCAGCCCGCCACGGATAACCTCAATGCTTATGGTCTCTCAGGAGCGAACGGAGAGCAAAGTCCTTTAAGTTTGATTCCACCGGAAGATATTGAAC
>CAJYHS010000010.1 GCA_913774715.1 uncultured Siphonobacter sp.
TTTTTGATGGGGAATATCGTATACCAGTAAGCCATCGCCCTCAGTTCCAATCCATAACTGCCCCGCCGCATCCATGGCCAGAGACGTAACAATGCGATTCGATATGAAGTGAGAATGAGTAGGTTCATTGAAAAAAGCCTTGAATTGTCTGTTTTGCACATCCAGATAGTTGAGTCCCCCGCCGTACGTTCCGATCCAAAGGTTTCCCTTAGCATCTTCTACAATAGCCCGAACATCATTGGAATTGATACTGCTATTAGAGGGCTTGAAATGCTGAAATTGTCCTGTTTTCTGATTGAGCAGGCTTAGTCCCCCTCCATTAGTACCAACCCAGATCTGCTTTTGGCGATCCTGATGAATAACCCGCACGTCGTTTTTTTCCAGGCTCCCAGGATTGTCAGACTGGTGAGCATATTGCTGAAAAGAGTCCGATCTAACATTATACCGGAAAAGTCCTTTCGAGTAAGTACCAAACCAGAGGTTATCCTCCCGATCACGATAGGCAGCAATGACCGCACCATCTTTCAGGCTACCCGGTCTATTATCAGGCACATAATGTTTTATTACTTCCCCCTGAGGAGTGCTTTTAAAAATGCCTCCTCCGTCGGTTCCCATCCATAGATTACCTTCTTTATCCTGACAAATTCCATAAAAACGCATGAAATTTTCACCCTTTGCTGGACTGGTTCTCTGCGTATGAAGTGTAAATTTTTCGGGTTCATTTCCCATTAGATAGACACCATCACCGTAGGTACCTACCCATACGTTTTCATCCTGATCAATAAAAAGAGACTGGACCGAGCGACCCGTAATGGGCAAATGATTCGAACCTTTTACGCGTTCCAGTCGCAATTCTTCAGGACGCCTGGATGACTTCAGATCAATTCGATACAAGCCGCCTTCCTGCACACCCACCAAGAGCTGATGATGGCGGGTTTCAACCAGGGAAAGGAAAATTTCACTACCTGAATCTGTCGGTAAATTCAGTTTATAAAACCGACCTTCTTTCCTTTTGAACAAGACCAGCCCCTTGGCTGTTGCAATCCAGATATTATGCTCATGATCTTCATACACACCATGCACTCTGGCTTTGGGAACCTGACTGTAGTCAAGAGTGATTTTCTTTAATTTCTTTTGAGCATCAATCTGATACAGATCAATTCCACTTTCCCGTGTACCAATCCATAGTAAGCCTTTGGAATCTTCAAAGACATTTAACACGGAATTGGTAGAAAGGCCTGCCAAGGTTTTCTGATTATAATACGTGAAGCGATGGCTGCTGGTCTGAAAAGCAGCAAACCCTGAAGCATTAAGCGAGAGCCACAGATTTCCGTCTTTTCCCTGAGAGATGTCGCTAATATCACAACTCTTGTCACCCTGATTTGGGCGGGGCTGGTAACGCTTAAATTTTTGTTCTGAATCAATGAATTCACTAAATCCATCCCGCGAAGAAATCCAGAGCGAACCGGACTGATCTTTGAAAATACTTTTAATGTAGTTACCCGCAATGCTATGAGCCTGATCAGGCGAATGCCTGAAAACCTGAAAAGACGTTCCGTTAAAGCGGTTTAGTCCATCGCTGGTAGCAAACCACATTTGTCCCTGTCTATCCTGAACAATACTATTAACAACCCCCAGGGATAAGCCATCTTTAAGCGAATAGTTTAATATTCTTCCCGGCGTTGGGCCTTGTGCCCACACCGCAGCAGATAGCAGCAGAAGAACACTCCAACTAAGAATCATCCCGAAATGCATCCACCTGTTACTGCCCATGATTCTATGCTTTTTATTACTCAATCCGTTCATTTCAATACAGCCTACTATGAAAATCGCAAGGCCAGCGTAATCAAAAATAGCCTTAAAATTAAGCATTTTTGTATGAAATGATTGTAAGTAATTCAAGCATAGATGAAAATCATAAGTTCTGCCTCAATAGGCACCAACGGTGGCTTTTTAAGTACTTTTGATCCTAATAAATAGAGTTATTTGAGTAGTTATTAGCAGTATTATAAGTATAGGAAAGATTGGATTTATAACTAAATACAGCAGTATCGCACTGTATTATATCCATAGCAGCATGAACTAATACCTAATACCAGTTCGAAGGTCTCCAAGCAAATAAGGCACCTAGTTGACGTTTTAGTTTTACTTATTTGCTTACGCTTGTACGGGTAATCTTAGGAGTTAGTTGAATTGGATACCTACTCTTTGCACGGGAGGTAATACCTCTTCCACCCGATATAAATTACTCCCCTGAAACCGTAGTTCTATTTCTAAATAGATATACTGATGGAAATGGGATTATTAATGTAATAAAGGCTGAAACCAGATTGGCTTACCTGATGAAAGGGAAGAATCGCATTACTTAAAATGCCCGTACTCTGCCAGTCGATCGGCACCCACTCATTAAGATAGGTAATGAAGTTCAGCGAATTTTCAGGCCTGAATTAGTAAGGCTTCCAAACCTTTCGGATTCAGCACCGCCATTCGTTTTCCCTCCTGATTGATCAGGTGATCTTCTTTCAATTCATTGACCATTCTGAAAAAGGTTTCGTAAGTCGTACCCGCATAAGCCGCCATGTCCTGACGGGTAATGACGGCTTTGATATATCCCTCTTCGTCCTGACCGAACTTATCAGCCAGCATTAATAGGGTCTCAGCCACGCGTCCTTTTACATCCATCAATGCCAGATTCCGCATGCGTTTTTCGGCTTGCTGAAGGCTGTCGACGTAAAATTTCATCAATACATACGTCAGCTTATGATTAGCCTGAAGGGTGGATTCAAAGAAATTCAAATCCATGAAACAGATTTCTACTTCTTCCAGAGCCGTCGCAGTAACGGGAAAAATAGGGTGTTTTCCCAGCCCTCGGTACCCAATCATTTCACCAGCTCCGGCAAAATTGACAATCAGTTGCTTCTGCTGAGCCCATTGTTTATGAATCTTGACGATTCCGGTATTGATAAAATAGACTCGATCCACCTGCATCCCTTCCTCAAATATTACCTCCCCTTTTTTGTAAGTGACTGTCGTGCGGTTGCTTTCAATTACCGACTGCCAACCTTCCAGACGGTTTTCGCAAAACACACAGCCCGATAAATTACATCCCTTTTTACTCTTCTTCATTCCATTATTGTTTATCCGCAAAGGTAGGCGTTTCGCCTTCGATTATGCCGCTAGTTTTTCGTGCTGATGCAAAGGCCGCTTCCGTTTACGTATCAGCCGATGCCAGGGAAGAGGATGACGCGGATACGAGCGATACCGGGGAATGTTATTAACGATGAGAGCCGTTACGAGCAGAATGGTGACGCCACTCAGTACCGGAGTTAAGGTATAAGCAAAACCCAGAGCCTTGATCTGGGGCGAACCGATATTGGCAATCAGAGCCGTAGCACCCGCCGGTGGGTGCATGGTCTTGGTCATCTGCATAACTACAATGGAAATCGCCACACTTAAACCCGAAGAAAGCCACAGTTCATTAGGAAATAGTTTATGAATGGCAACGCCAATCAAAGAAGCCAGCACGTGCCCGCCTACTAGGTTACGAGGCTGAGCCAGCGGGCTATCCGTCGCTCCAAAAATAAGCACGCAGGAAGCTCCAAACGAGCCAATCAGAAAGACATCATCCTGCTCCGTAAAGTGATTTTGCTGAAAAAAACCGATGGTAGCAATGGCTACAAAAGCTCCAATGAATGTCCACACATGGTCTTTAGGTCGAAGTAAGGTCTCGCGGTATACAATGTAACGCACCACGCGATACCCACGTTTTATAGAGTTTTTCATGGAAAGAGATACTATGACTAAAATTAGTATTAATCAATAATTAATGCCAAAAATAATTGAAAAGTATGATTTATATCATACTTTTGTAAAAATTTCTTTCATTCCCATGAAAATAGCACCTATTCCAGTATCCATTAACCTGGCTGAACATTTCAAGCATAGAAAACGAAAAGTCCTGTCATCGCCCGCTAAACGACGCATTGTAGTGATTTCACTCTGGGCCGTTTTACTCGCCATGGGGATTAGCCTCGTTGCCCGCTTACTGGTTTACCTCATCAATCTGGTAACCAATCTTTGTTTCTACGGTCAGTTTTCCATCGCGGAGCGTAGTCCCGTTGACCATTCACTGGGTCTTTTTGTAATCATTCTTCCTGCCATTGGCGGCATGGTAGTGGGACTAATGGCCTTATACGGCTCGAAAGCCATTCGCGGTCACGGTATTCCCGAGGCCATGGAACAGATCCTGACTAATCGCAGTAAAATCAAACCCATTATTGCTTTTCTAAAACCCGTTTCAGCCGCCATTTCTATCGGTACCGGGGGGCCTTTTGGAGCCGAGGGCCCTATTATTGCTACGGGCGGAGCTCTGGGTTCAACGCTCGGTCAGTTCATGTCCATCAGTGATCACGAACGAAAAATTCTGCTCGCCGCCGGAGCTACTGCCGGGATGTCTGCCATTTTTGGCACCCCCCTCGCCGCAATTTTTTTAGCGATTGAGTTATTACTTTTCGAATTTTCAGCCCGTTCCATCATTCCGGTGGCTCTGGCTTGTATTACCGGAGCCGCGGGTCACCATTTACTATTTGGCTCCGAACCCGTTTTTCCCGTTGCGACCGCCATCACAGAGGCCAGTAACTCTGCCTTATTGGTATATAGTATCATCGGATTAATCATTGGCGTACTTTCGGTAGTGATTACCAAAGCGGTGTACTGGATTGAAGATGGTTTCGAAAAACTGCCGATTCATTGGGTTTGGTGGCCTGCCATTGGCGGAATAGCCGTTGGTCTCATTGGCTTTTTTGTTCCGCAAACGCTGGGGGTAGGTTACGAAAACATTACACATGTCCTTTCCGGACAGCTTTCTTTCATCGCCATCTTAACCTTATGCACGTTTAAGTTTTTATCCTGGGCGATTTCCCTGGGTAGCGGTACTTCAGGTGGAACGCTGGCTCCTTTGCTGACCATCGGTGGAGCACTGGGTGCGGTATTGGGTCATGCCATGGTTTACTTTTTCCCGGAATCAGGCGTTTCGATTCCGCTGGCGGCATTAGTAGGTATGTCGGCACTATTCGCCGGTGCGAGCCGGGCGTTTATTACCTCCATCATTTTTGCCTTGGAAACGACCTTGCAGTCTCATGCTCTTCTGCCCTTACTGGCCGCGTGTTCGGGTTCGTATTGCTTGTCCTTCTTATTGATGGAAAATACCATTATGACCGAAAAGATTGCCCGTCGTGGTACGAAAACACCGCATTCTTACGAGCCTGACTGGCTGGAAAAATGGACTGCTGGCGATGTATGCCAACGTGCTTTACCCTCGACTTCAGGCATGATTACTGTTGAAGAACATACGTTACTAAAAAAGGCACTGGAAGTAATGGCTCTTGAAAGAACAGATCGCTTAAGTGTTATTAATGCTTCAGGGACAGCCATCGGTGTAGTTACCCAAACCGATATTATCAATGCCTATGGACGTTCGCAGGAGGAATTTACGCGGCGGGAACGGCATTTATCGGCTCGCCCGCGTCAAAAGCAGGCCTAGGCGAGAGCGTTACTAATCAATTATCCTGAGTTTTAATTAACTATGACTTCAAAAAAGGAGGCCCTCTGTTTGATAGAGAACCTCCTTTTTTTGAAGTAAATTTCTTATTATCTACTTCGCCCCTTTACTTAACTGATTCAATTTATGAGCATATTCAAACTCAAAATCAGTTCCTTTGGTCATCGTTGCTGCTTTCTGTGCGGACGCAATAGCCTCTTTTTTCTTGCCTAACTTGGAATAGATTTGTGCTTTCAGGGAGTGAATCCAGAAAGCGTTGGGATTCGCAGCCAGCGTTTTATCAGCGTAGGTAATCGCGTCTTCTAATTTATAATTCGCTTCATTGAAATAGCCCGCTGCCGCCTGATACGGAGGATTGCTTCCTTTCAATTCTTTTTCCAGATACGCGATAATTTTCTCCTTATTATCCGCCATGATCGTTACGGGAACTTTCACGTTCTCCCAACGGATATTCAGCGTTAAAGAAGAGCTGGTGATGTCGTTTAAATCGAGGGTAAATGTTTCGTAATTCTCTTTGGAAACCACAGGTTTAACGGTAACTTTTACCACATCTTTCGACGCATCAAAAAACTGCTCGCCTTTACTTTGCAGTTCGCTGTTCAGCACAACCGTCCAGCTGGCTTTTCCAGGAATGGTGTATAAACTATAGGCTCCAGCCGCTACTTTCTGACCACCGAACACCACATCTTCGCCGAAAGTAATCTTGGTCAGAGCATTGGCACCCGTTCTCCAGCTTTTGCCGTAAGGAATCATTTCGCCGAATACTTTGCGACCTTTCATCGAAGGACGGGAGTATTCCAGTTCAATTTTTGAAGTCGCAAATTGTTGCGTCAGACTAATTTTAGGGCTTGAGGAAGGTAATTTCATGTCCTGAGCGATAGCTGCGGTTGATAATAAACACGCACTGGCCAGGCAGATCATAACTTTTTTCATAAGGAATCAAAAATGATTTGCAATCAAGAAATGAGTTCGGAGTCGCCTCATTTGCCCGCAAATTACGTCCAGTAATGGCCAGAAAAAAATTCATAACGAACGGTTTGCTTATACGTTTGACTTCAGAATAAGTTTCTTACAGGTCTACAATCAGCCGCCTATCCTTTCGCATTCACTGACTATCACTATTATTCATTATCTAAGACTTCTCTACTTTTTATTAGTTAGGCCGATTTCAAATTCATTCATTTTACTTATTCCTTGCCATCGAAATCTTAAGGATCATGAAACCTTTCCACGCCTTTAAAATGAATTCATTTCTTTTGGGTACCAGATTTTTCAGCTCTCTGCTGTTGTTACTAATGGCTTTCAGCAGCTTTGGTCAAAATCCGGCTTCTCCGCCCCTAGATTCGTCCCTTTCCTTACCTGAACGCAGTTTCGATGTACTCTGGCAAACGTTTGAAGATCATTATGCTTTTTTCAAACTTCGGAATGTAGACTGGAAAGCCAGCTACGAAAAATACCGTCCGCTGGTGAACACCCATACTAGCGAGGATAGCTTGTTTTCCATTCTTTCACAAATGATTACGCCTTTCCAAGACGATCACATTAATTTGATTATTCCCGGAAAAAAGCAATTCAAATCCCGAAAACCTTCTTTTTTCAATTCGCAGTTTCCCGATCCAAAAGCCAAAGCCCAATTCTGGACGATGGTCGATACGGATTTAGCCAAACACGGTTTTCAACTGCAAGCAGCCGGGCCGGAATTCCGCGGTAAGCCATTATTCTATTTCGGCTACTCCAAAGGCATTGGCTATCTTCGATTTAGCCGCTGCTTTGCCTCGGACGATTCCGAAGATGAAGCCCAGGATGCAGAGGTCGCTGGAAAATTACTAGACTCTATTTTGGTGAGCTTTCAACATTTAAAAACCCTGGTCATTGATGTTCGCTCAAACATCGGGGGCAATGATGAATTCTCTTACGCCATTGCCAATCGCTTTTCCCAGCAAAAGCAGCTTGGTCATTACAAAACCGTTCGAAAAGGAGGCTATGAATCCTTCGGCCCGCCTAAAAACTATTACCTGGAACCCCAGGGCTCAAAGCCGATCATTCTTCCGACCTACGTATTAACGAACGATCAGACGGCCAGTGCGGCTGACGTCTTTGCCATGATTATGAAGACCTTACCCCAGGCCAAACTCGTCGGCGATCATACGCTGGGTATTTACTCGGATATGTACGGCTTCGAGTTACCTAACAAGTGGCTGGTTTCGCTTTCGAATGAGCGTTATTTTTCCAACAAAGGTGTCTGCTACGAGGGTAAGGGTACCCCCGTTGACATTCCGGTTAAAACCACCCGCCAGGATGCAGTTAAAAAAGTAGATCCTGTATTAGAAACTGTACTTAAACGAGTGAAGTAACTCTTATTTTTACAGTGAAAGTTTAACTAGTGTAACCAATGGATTTGAATAAAAATAGTATATCGCAAATTCAGACCATTATCACAAATGCCCAGCAAAAAGCCATTCGTAGTGTGGATTTTGAACGGTACTTATGTATTGGCATATCGGAAAAGTGATTTTTGAAGAAGAACAGCGTGGCGAAGACCGGGCAGCGTATGGTACCTTTTTAATAAAGTCTATATCCAACACGTTTCAGCCCCAATTCGGGACAGGCTTTTCCGTACGCCAGCTAGAGATGAACCGGCAGTTTTACCGCACCTTTCCAATTGCGAACGCACTGCGTTCGCAATTCAGCTGGACGCATTACAGATTACTTATTCGTATTGATGACGAGGATAAAAGAGAATTTTATATAACAGAGGCTGAGAAAAATAATTGGACAGCCCGGCAACTGGAACGTCAGATCAATAGCCAGTTATTTGAACGACTTTTATTAAGTAATGATGTACAGTCCGTCTTAGCCGTAGCCCGAAACGAACAACAACCTGTTGATGCCAAAGAAATCATTAAAGACCCCATGGTACTGGAGTTTTAGGTTTAAAAAGGGAAAGTTCTTATTACGAAAAAGATCTTGAAACGGCCATCATCACTCATTTACAGGATTTTATCTTGGAATTAGGCAATGGGTTTGCTTTTATTGCTCGTCAGAAAAGGATTCATATAGAGGGCGATAAGTATTTTGTGGATTTGGTATTTTACAATCGACTCTTGCAATGTTTTGTAGTGATAGAGATCAAAACACAAAAACTTACGCATCAGGATTTAGGGCAATTGCAGATGTACGTAAATTATTACGACCGCTACGAAAAGCAGGAGTTTGAAAACCCAACCATAGGCATCTTACTTTGCACGGACAAAAATGACGCAATGGTAAAAATCTCTCTGCCCGAGAATAACAAAACCATCATCGCCAGTAAATACCAATTATACCTACCAACAGAGCAACAACTGTTGGAGGAAGTGAAGAAGGAAATCGAAAAGTTAGATACCGATTGATTAAATATATGATACTACTCAAAAACCAGTTTTGTAAAAATAGTCTTGCTTAATAAATATTGAAGATCCTTTTCAAACGAATACATTAAAAGAAAACGTCATTAACAAATCAGTTAATGACGTTTTCTTTTAAGTAAGTATCCGGCTACTTACTAGCCTGCAGCATTCCATTTACTTTAACCTGCTGAAGTTTTACATCTGGGTAAATATTCTTAAAATCGGCCGTAGCCCCCTGAACATTAACATTTTTAAAGACAATATTACTAACCTGATCAGCGGGGTTCCCCTCCAGCTCGCCCAGCTTGGGGCTGGTAACGTCAATGTTTCGAAGCGTAATCCGGCGAACGATGCCATAGGGTTTTTCCGTGCTTCCGGCCATATCGAAAAATTGCTTCCAGGGGTTCATGGTAAAGATAGATCCGCAGCTTCCCTTGATATTCTCCAGTGTAATGTCTTCAAAAACCTGATAAGTATCGGGCCGCATTTTCAACCGTAGAATGGGCGTTTTACTTTCGACCGTACAGTTACGTAATACAATATTTTTAGCGTGAATACTTTCACTACCCAGGGTTAAGACCCCATGAGAAGGGCCAAACCGACAGTTCTCAATAAGCACATTTTCTACGATGCCATTTTCAGGTAAGGTATGGGCATCCGGGCCCTTCCCGCCCTTGATGGCAATCGCGTCGTCGTTCACCGAGATATAACAGTTGCGAACGATGACCTTTTTACAAACGTCAATATCAATGCCGTCCGTACTCGGAGCGGGAACGGGCTTGTAGGGCGACTGAATGTCACAATTTTCGATACTAACATCGTTACACTGGTACAGGTGCGTCGTCCAGAACCCGGCATTCCGCATTTGTACATTCCTGATTTTTACCCCGTTACTTCCCCAGATAAAAATCAGTCTCGGGCGGTGTACATCCAGATTCGTTGCCACCTGATTGATTTTTTTCTGAGCTTCGCGATACGCCCAAAAGCTTTCCCAAAACTTTAATCCATTTCCATCAATCTTGCCCGGACCAGTAATGCTGAATTGATCGACCTTATAGGCATTCACTAAAGCAGCGTAGTAATCCAGTTTTTTTCCTTCCATTCGGGAAGGAATCAGGGGATAGTCCTTAATATCATCCGATCCTTTGAGCACGGCTCCTTCTTCCAATCGCAGATGCGTTTTCGGTTTGAAAAACAAAGCCCCACTCAGAAATACGCCTTTAGGAATCACTATCGTACCGCCACCCTGCTGATGTACGTCGTCGATAACTTTTTGAATGGCCTTGGTACTCATCCGGGTACTATCCTTACCCACCCCATGCTCAGTTATGACATACTGCTGAGCCCTTACCGAAAGACTTATACCGAGTAATCCGAAGAGTAATAAACCTATCTTTTGCATAGTCTTTTTGCTTGACGATTGAGAATCCATAACCGGATTCATAAACCGATTTCATTAGAGGTAGAGAAAGCTAAAGTAGGGGCAGTCAACTGAACAGGCATCCTGTATAATCCTGTAATCACGTTTCAAATCATATCTTTGCTAAATTTTGTATCGGAAAGTAATGAATCGAATCGTGATTTCTGGCGGGCCGGGAGCAGGCAAAACTACTTTAATTGAAGCTTTAGGAAAACGGGGTTATGCGATTTCTGAAGAAGTTTCCCGTCAGTTAATTCGTCAACAGGTCCAGCTCCAGTCCAATCTCGTTCCCTGGAAAAACCTCGAAGGGTTTGCTCAACTGGCCCTGGAAGCCATGATTAAGGATTTCAAAAACAACGATGCTGAAGTAACCTTTTTTGATCGGGGTATTCCCGACATTATGGCTTACCTGGAAGTAGGCGGCTTTTCCGTTTCCAAAGATTTTTCAATGGCTGCCCAGCAATATCGGTATCAAACTCAGGTGCTCATGACTCCCCCCTGGCTGGAAATTTACGTGAACGACGAGGAACGCTGGCAAAGTTTTCAGGAAGCTCAGGAGCTATACAAAGCCATCGCTAAGGTATATCATTCCTGCGGGTATCAGTTACTGGAATTACCTAAATGTTCAGTAAATGAGCGGGTTACTTTTGTTACCTCCCTAACTCCTGGAGTTCTTTCCAGGGAAGCCTTTCCCTCCCATTAATTCTTCGTAGCTTTGCCCCTTCATTCATACATAAAGGTCTATTTTCTGAGAAGGAAGATAGTTAAAAGGGAATTCGGTGCAAATCCGAAACAGTCTCCGCTGCTGTAAATTCCGGGAGAGTTTGAGGAGTTTTGTGTTTAAAGTTTAGAGTTGAGTTTGGAAATGCCAGACTAACTCTAAACCCCAAACTCAAAACCCTAACCACAAAACTTCCATACGTACATCCACTGAGCCTAGCTTGGGAAGGAGTTTGGGAGGGAATGAGTCAGAAGACCTGCCTTGATGTTAACCCCCGACAGCTTTCGGATGAAAAGCTGGTACGAACCATGATGCATTTTTCTCTTCATTCCAGCCGGAAAACGATGCTCCGCTGGGCCTTTGGTTTGCTTGTGAGCCTGGGCTGTATGTCCAGTTTTACGCAATGCAGCACCACCTCTTCCGTTTCCGAACAGGGTGACGTTTCGGTGAAACAGGATTACTTTCCCGAAAAGGTAAAACTTAGCCATGCCAAAGGTTTCCGCATTCAGTATCGACCCAACTACAAGATTGTTGACATTCTGAGTCCTTTCGAAAAAACGACGGATACTGCTCGGTATGTTCTTCTTCAACGCGGCACCCCCCGGCCCAAAGGGTATGCAGATCGGCAGATTGTTGAAATTCCTTTGCGGACGATGGTCGGCATGTCTTCGCTGCATATTGGCTTGTTAAGTTTTCTATCCGCCGAAGACGTATTAGTCGGTTTGGGTGATCTGAAGTACGTCTCTTCCCCAAAAGTCATTGAACGAATCAACGAAAAGAAAATCACACAAGTCGGTAAAGATCAGACCCTTAACGAAGAAGTTTTGGTTGCATTGAAGCCTGATCTGGTCATGGCCGTGGGTCAGCCCAATGCCCGCATGGATCGTTACCAGACGCTGAATGCCGCGGGCGTTCCGGTACTGATTAATTCCGAATGGGTAGAAACTACGCCCCTGGGCAGAGCCGAATGGGTAAAACTGATGGCGGCTTTACTGAATAAGGAAGCACTGGTTAACCAGAAATTTGCGGACATTGAAAAGCAATACAAACGCCTGGCGGGTCTGACCAGAAATCTTAAAAACAAGCCCAGCATTATTACCGGCACGAGTTATAAAGACGCCTGGTACGTGCCGAACGGGAATAGCTATATGGCTCAGTTCTTCCGGGATGCGGGTACCACCTATCATTGGGATAAAGTAAAAGCAACGGGTAGTTTACCCCTTAATTTTGAAGCCGTTTACCCCATTGGGTTACAGGCGGATTACTGGCTCAACGTAGGCATTAGTGGTCGTGATACAAAAAAAGATATTCTTGATAAGGACAGTCGGTACGGCGAATTCAAAGCGTTCAAAACGGGGCAACTCTATAACTACAGCAAGCGAACGAATGCCCGTGGGTCAAACGATTACTGGGAATCGGGAGCCGTCAATCCGCACCTGATTTTATCCGACCTCATTAAGATTCTGCACCCCGAGTTACTGCCCGATTACGAGCTGTATTACTATAAAAAATTACAATGACCCGACCGCTGTTATTCAGCTTCCTGATTTTACTAAGCCTGGCTTGTTTCGTGCTGAACCTAACGCTGGGTTCGGTATCGATTCCAGCCGGGGAAGTGGCTCGTATTCTCTTTACTCAACAATCCGATCAAACGGCCTGGCTTTTCATCATTGAAAAAATTCGCCTGCCTAAAGCCATTACTGCAGTGCTGGTTGGCTGGGGATTGTCGGTTAGTGGCTTACAAATGCAAACCTTATTTCGCAATCCACTGGCCGGGCCTTCAGAACTGGGCATTACCGCCGGAGCGGGTCTGGGCGTAGCAGCGGTAATGTTGGGAAGTGGGAGCGTAACGAGTCTCTACGCAATTCACGAATTGGGCATTTCGGGTAGCTGGCTGATTGTGTGCATGGCCTCACTGGGTTCGGCGTTGGTATTATTAGTAGTGCTATCTATTGCAGGGCGAATTCGCGATCATGTCGTATTACTCATCGTCGGAGTTATGGTCGGAACGATCACGATTTCCGTCATCAGCATCTGGCAATATTTCAGTCAGCCCGAACAGTTGCAGGAATACCTGCTCTGGACCTTTGGCTCCTTGGGCGGTGTGGTAGATTATCACTTGCTGGTGCTGTCTATAGTGGTGATAGTAGGTTTATTACTGGCTTTCGCTTCTTCAAAAGCCCTCAATAGTTTATTACTAGGCGAAGCCTACGCCCGCAGTATGGGATTAACCGTAGGACGAGCCCGCACGATTATACTAGCCAGTACCAGCATCCTGACGGGAAGCATTACTGCCTTTTGTGGCCCCATTGGTTTTGTCGGGATTGCCGTTCCTCACCTGACCCG
>CAJYHS010000011.1 GCA_913774715.1 uncultured Siphonobacter sp.
GTTTGGGAGACGGCCTCTTTTAGATCAAGCTCCCGAGAATAATTAGTAAAAGATTCGTGACCGCTGAAGCTAAGATTCAGGTTGCCCACGGGTTGAAACATTTGCCCGTGCGATTTTTTCGTGAGAATGGACTGATTGGCTCGCTGCTCGGCTTGCTTGTGTTTTCCATCAAAAATCAGTTGCCGGATTTCGGCAAGAGCTGCCAGAGCATTAGGATTGTCGTTGCGGTTAGGACTACCGCTCCAGACGGTATGTTCATTCAGCTGAATCACTTCAGTGTTTACGTTTCCGTACACCATAGCTCCCAGTCTGCCATTGCCCAGAGGCAGGGCACTTTCCCAGACCTTACCCGCAGGTTCCTTATACCAAAGTTTGAGGCCTGGCTTCTGTTGCGAAAAAACAGGCAAAGAAATGAGTACTAAAAACAGGCAAAGATACCGTTGCCGCATAGGTTGAGAGGTTAATGGATTCAGTCGAAAGGTAATACGATAATTTAAAGAACTGAAATCCAGCCAGGCCCGTCTTTCTTTTTTGAAAGCTACTACTGCCCAGTTTCAAAGCGTGTGATAGGGGTGAATGGTTTGAATATATCCCTGATCATCGTGTACCAGCTCGGTTACTTTTATACTTCGCAAATGGGTAACGCCTTCAGATAGGCTGGAATCATGGTAAAAGAGATACCACTGATTCTCGAACGCACAGATGGAGTGATGGGAAGTCCATCCCACGACCGGTTCCAGGATGACTCCGGCGTACGTAAAGGGTCCGTAAGGGTTATCCCCTATCGCGTAACAGATCAAATGCGTATCTCCGGTGGAATAAGAGAAATAGTATTTTCCCTGATACTTGTGTACCCAGCTTGCCTCAAAGAACCGTCTTGCATTATCACTGGCCACTAACACGTCTCCTTTTTCATCGATAATCTGAATTTCCTTCACCTCTTCGGCCAATTCCAGCATATCGTCGGTTAATCGGGCCACGCGTGGACCCAACGCGGGTTCATTCCCCGTTGGCTCGGCATGCCCTGCCTCGTAAGTGTTTGATCGGTAGGATTGCAGCTGTCCGCCCCATAAGCCCCCAAAGTAGAGATAGGCCTGTCCGTCGTCATCGACAAATACTGCCGGGTCAATGGAATAGCTTCCTTTGATGGGTTCGGGTTGCGGGGTAAAAGGTCCAGCCGGAGAATCTCCTACGGCTACTCCAATCTGAAAAATACCATCGGCTTTTTTGGCGGGAAAATACAGATAATACTTACCCGCTTTGGAAGCCGCATCGGGTGCCCACATTTGCCGTTCTGCCCAGGGCACGTCGTTTACGTGTAAAGCCAGTCCGTGATCTACTGCGGGTGAATTCGGCGTTTCCATAGAAAAAACGTGGTAGTCTTCCATGGCAAAATGGCTTCCTAGATCATCAAACGCAATACCAGCGTCGACATCGTGCGAAGGATAGATGTAGAGTTTTCCCTCAAACACGTGAGCCGAGGGGTCCGCCGTATAAAGATGAGACACCAGCGGCTGGGAAATGGCCTGCTTGCGGAGTTCTTTAAAATCAATGTGTTCAATTGAATCTTCTGGCATAGAAAATATTAGTTAGGGGTTTCCAGGAAGGCCCTGCGTCGGGCCTGAAGGTCAAGTTCGAGCTGATTCTCCATTTTTTTATCAATCCGGTATCCAAACAGCAGGGCTGCTCCACCTATGAAAATTAAGCCGGGCACGATACTCACCAGTAAGCGAATGCCCTCAACGGCTGTTTCTGTTTGCACGGCTGCTTCGGCATCGTAACCGAATGTACTGAGTAACCAGGCGGCAATGGCTCCTCCAAAACTCAGGCCTACTTTCAAACCGAAAATCATGGCAGAAAAGATAATGGCCGTAGCCCGGCGATTATTTTTCCACTCGCTATAATCGGCAACGTCGGCAATCATGGCCCATAACAGCGGGGTAGTGATTCCGTACAAAAACCCATGGAGCGTTTGCAGAGCAAAAACAGTAGTGACAGCCGTCTGCGGCAGAAAATTAATAACCAGCAGACTCAGGCCCGAGAGAGCCAGGAAAAAGGCGTATACGTTTCGCTTTCCGATCCTGTCGGCCAGCGACTTGGAGAACACAATGCCTATGATCATTGCCAGCGTACTGGCCCCACTTACCACACTGGCCGTCGCATAGGGAGCACTACCGGGTTTACGGAATTCTGCCAGAGCGGCTTTTCCCACGATACTCTCCAGGTAATCAAGCAAGGTAGTAAAGCCCAGATTATCCAGAAAAGCAACCTGGCTTGTGGTGGTTAAGTAATATCTGAAGTAAAAGATATTCATTCCGCCCTTGATGGCCAAGGTAATAAAAACCAGAACGGTGAGCCCCAGCATAATCAGCCAGGGCCGGTTATGAATCAAATCCGATAAGTCCTGTATTAACGGTGTCTTTTGTTGCCGGGGGGGCGATACGCGTTCTTTGGTGGTGAAAAAAGTAATTAGAAAACAGATGACACCCGTTATGGCAAAGACTTTCATTACCTGCTCGAATCCGGCGGCCTTATCGCCCTGACCAATCGAAATGACTAAAGGCAGTAGCAATACCTGCACAATAAACTGGGCAATCATTACCGCCACAAAACGGTACGAAGAAAGGCTGTTTCGTTCCCTCATATCACCCGTCATTACCCCACTCAGGGCTGAATACGGCAGGTTATTTGCCGAATACACCATCACCAGAATCAGGTAGGTTACGAAGGCATAGGCTATTTTGCCGCTTTCACTAAAGGAAGGGGTCGAAAAAGCGAGCAGAGCAATGATACCAAAGGGAACGGAAGTCCAGAGGATCCAGGGCCGGAATTTACCCCATCGGGTATGGGTGCGGTCGGCGATGGCTCCCATGGCCAAATTAAACACGGCCCCGATTACCCCACCCGTGAGCATAATGAAGCTGGCATTTGCGGGTGAAATTTTGTAGACATCCGTATAAAAAAATGTCAGGAAAGCCATCAAAGTCTGAAAGATAAGGTTCGCGGCCAAATCTCCCAGGCTGTAGCCTATTTTTTCCAGTACTGATAAGTGAGGCGAAGTAGAGGATCGCATAGCGTGACTATTGATGGGCCTGGATTACTTTGTAAAAGGCTGGTTTGGGATTGTACTGCCGGTCAAACAATAAGGGATAATTGGTTCTTCCCCGCACGGGCCAGCCGTTGAGCCAGCTCTGGCCATCGTGTACACCCCAGAACGTAACCCTGGAAATCTTGTCTTTGTGTTTGACAAATAACTTGAACAGAGCCTCGTAATCGCTGGCCAGTTGCTGCTGGAGCGAGTCCGGAAGACCCTCCTTGTAAGGATTCAACCCTTTTTCATTCTTCATCTGCTGACTAACTTCTGCCCCCTGAAAATCGCGTTTCAGTACTTCAATATCCAGCTCCGTGATGGCTACTTTAACCCCCAGAGCCGCGTAGGCCAGAATGCTTTCTTCAATGTGCTGCAAGGGAATTTTACCCACGTGCCAATGTCCCTGAATACCCACCCCATCAATTCGCACGCCGGCCGCCTGAATCTTTTTAACGATTTCGATGCAACCCGCCCGTTTGGCCGGTTGTTCGTTATTGTAGTCGTTGTAGTACAAGTGCGTTTGCGGGGAAGCGGCCTGGGCCAGTCGGAAGGCTTCCACCAGATACCCTTCCCCCAACCTGTTGAGAAATATGGATTTGCGAAGCGTTCCATCTTCGTTGAGGGCTTCATTGACCACGTCCCAGGATTGCACTTTTCCCCGGTATCGACCGGCGACGGTCTGGATGTGTTCTTTGAGAAATAACTGGAGAGAATCTGCACTTTTGATTTTTCGCACAAAAGGCGGTAACTGACTATGCCACACCAGGGTGTGAGCATTGATGGCCAGTTTATTTTTTTTACCGAACTCAACCAGCTTGTCGGCATAGGTGAAGTTGTATTCATTCCAACGGGGATGAATTACTTCCGCCTTCATGATATTTTCGGGCGTAGCAGCACTGAATTGCTCGGTAATGAGTTGCGTCTCTTTTTGACTTTTCTCGTCGATCTGGCCGGCATTCAAGGCGGTTCCAATCAGAAAATAGTCTTTGTACACCTCTTTCAGCGAGGGGAGATTTAACGGTGCTACCGATGAGTCAGATTCCGTCGTGAAATTGGTCAGAGTCAGCAACCCTAGCCCTAGCAAAGCAATGGGCGTATACTTCAATCGTATCATATCTATTTATCAGAGGTTTCAACCATGGTTTCTTCCGGCCCCAAATAACTTGGCTCGACCGTTCCGAAGTCAACTACCAGCTTTTGCAGCACCACTCCCGGGCTAACCAGCCAGAACTTGATTGTGTGTTTTCCCGGTTTGTCAAACGTATGTGTACTGGGCTTTATAATGATGTTGTTAGCGACCCACTGGTTCCATACGCCGCGATCACTCGTTTTGTCTTCCTGGTTAAGGCTAATGAGTTGCGGCGGCTGATCGTCGATGGATAAGGCGTATTGCAATCCTTTTTCGGAGCCGTAGAAATTCAGACTCGGAGAAAAATACGCGTGAATCGTAGCCTCTCCCTGATCATACGTGTAGATATCATACTCAACGTGAGGGCCATTGCCTGCCAAACTTTGTTCGGGGACCGTTACCGGAAAAGCCGTCAGAGCAGAACCCGTTCGGCCGTGGTCGGGCAGGGCTTTCCAGGTTACGCCGTTGGAATGAATAGCCCTGGTAAAATGATCTGCCCCCAGAGACACGCCCCGTTTTTCATCCTGATAGAAAACCGGACCTTTAATTCCAGGGGGAATCTTCGCCTGCCGTGAGTTTTTTATTTGCGATGTAGGTTTTTCGCTCCCTTCTCCGCCTGATAACCGAAACACCTGCGGCATGCGTTGCCGTTCGGGTTGTTGCCAGTACGTATAACCAATGTGCGTCTGACTCATCAGATGATTCCACTTGCCATCATTGAGCTGATGATAGTGCTGGGTGATAAGCGAATCTTTTTCGTACAAGGTCTTTACCCGGTCAGCATAGGTATTGGCTATTTTCCACTTCTGATGATACGCCTGATGATTAAGGGCGACCTGGTAATACAGCTCGTTCAGATTGGCACAGGCCTGGATCGGATGCAGCACCAACTGGAAAAACGCATCCCGATACGCTACCGGAAGTTTTGTATTCAGCTTTTCGGCCCTGATTAACAGATCCTTATATTCATTTACGACCCGTTCCCATTCCCCGTTTTCCAGCGTATAGGTTTTGGCATCGAGTAGTTCCGGTTTTCTTCGGGCATTATACTTGGCGTACCGGGCCAGCAGAAAGGCAACTTCAGTCGCATGGGCCTGACCAAACTGAGCCGTAGCCCATTCCTGCGTATAAGTCTGTAACTGGTCAGGGCCTATTTTTTCAGGATTCCAGGCGTAATCCAGAAAAAAGGAAATGGGGAATTCCATGGGTTTTAAATCTCCCACATTCACAATCCAGATGTTTTTCACCTCATGCTTCCAGGCCAGATGCATCTGCTCCCAGATTCGTGGTAGCGGATTGGTATTGAGCCATTTGTAATTTCTGGGGCCGCCTACGTAGTCAAAGTGGTAATAAATGCCGTATCCGCCCTTCCGGCTATTGGCTTTCGCCGCAGGGAGCTTTCGCAGGTTACCCCAGTTATCGTCGCACAGCAACAGGGTAACGTCGTCGGGCACCCGCATTCCTTTATCGTAGTAATCCTGAACTTCTTTGTACAATGCCCATAACTGGGGCGTTTCCTCCGCTCGTTTTCCGGTTACTTCCGAAATGATCTGCCGCTGGTCATCCACAATCTTCTCCAGCAGGGCCGTCGCGGTTTCCCTCGACATGGGTTCGTCCCCATCTCCCC
>CAJYHS010000012.1 GCA_913774715.1 uncultured Siphonobacter sp.
TTTTGTAATACCATTCCCTCTGGTTCTGTATGAAAAGACGTGACTTTGTTAAACTATCGGGCATGGGCATGGGAGCCAGCCTGCTTCCGGCGAGTGTAATGACTGGAAATAGGGTACAGGAAGAAGACCTCCTGATGCCCTGGATTGATGCTGTTCAGAAAAAACAGATGGCTGACCGGGCTCTGAATGCCGCTCGCAGTAAAGGAGCTACGTATACGGATGTTCGCATTGCCCGTTACCTGCGGCAATACGTATTTACCCGGGAAAATAAGGTTCAGAATATTGTTAACTCCGAATCTTACGGCATTGGCATTCGGGTAATTGCCAACGGAACCTGGGGATTTTCTTCGACCCATGAAGTGACCCCTGATAGCATTATTCGTTGTGCCGAAGCAGCCGTTGCCATGGCAAAAGCGAATGCAGAGATTCAGCTGGAACCCGTTCAGCTAGCTCCTCAAAAGGGCGTGGGCGATCAATCCTGGAAAACGCCGATCCAGAAAAATGCGTTCGAAATTCCCATTAAAGAGAAGATTGACCTGTTAATGGCGGTGAACGGAGCGGCTCAGAAAAATGGGGCGACGTTCGTGACTTCCAATCTGTTTTTTGTAAACGAACAGAAGTTCTTTGCCTCCACTGACGGCTCATATATTGATCAGGACGTTCACCGGATGTGGCCGACGTTTACGGTAACGGCGGTAAATCGGCAGGCCGGTAAATTCAAAACCCGCGATGCTTTAAGTGCTCCGATCGGTATGGGGTATGAATACCTGGACGGCTTGGCTTCAGAGAAAATTGTCATTCCGAAAGGGCCAACGATGTATCGTTATTCCTACGATATGATTGAAGATGCTACGCTGGCAGCTCAACAGGCGAAGGAAAAGCTTTCGGCTAAGTCGGTTCCGGCGGGTAAGTATGACTTGCTTATCGATCCCTCCAATCTGGGACTTACCATTCATGAATCGGTAGGTCATCCGCTGGAGCTGGATCGGGTGCTGGGGTATGAAGCCAACTTTGCGGGTACCTCTTTCGTCACCATGGATAAACTCCAGACCAAAAGTTTTCCTTATGGTAGCAAACAGGTACACATTACCGCCGATAAAACGCAGCCCCACTCGCTGGCTGCCGTGGGCTATGACGACGAAGGTGTTCCCTGCAAGCAATGGGATTTAGTGAAAGAGGGTACACTCGTTAGTCTCCAGGCTACTCGGGACCAGGTACACATGCTCGGCGAAAAGGAATCGCAGGGTTGCAGCTTTGCTGATAGCTGGGAATCCGTTCAGTTCCAGCGAATGCCGAATGTTTCCCTACAGCCCAATCCCGAAAAATACAGTATCAAAGACATGATCAAGGACACTGAAAAAGGGATTTATATCCTGGGGCGGGGTTCTTCTTCCATTGACCAGCAACGCTATAACTTCCAGTTCAGCGGACAGCTGTTTTATGAAATTAAAAATGGAGAAATCGTAGGGATGCTCGACGATGTAGCGTATCAGTCGAACACTCAGGAATTCTGGAATTCCTGTGCTAAAATCTGTGATAAAGATGATTACCGGCTGTTCGGCACCTTCTTCGATGGAAAGGGTCAGCCCTCCCAGGTAAGTGCCGTCTCCCACGGCTGCCCCACTACGCGGTTTAATGCGGTGAATGTGATTAATACGGGCAGAAAAATTTGATCCGTTTTCAGTGATCTGTTTTCAATTGAGTTGAGTTCACCAATCTTTATTCAAGGGTAAACTCAAACCGACTCTGCAGTTAATCCAACTGAAAACAGCAAACTAAAAACTCTAAACTGGAACACTCATGGCTATCCTATCGAAAGAAGACGCTAAGAAAATAATTGATAAAGTACTGAGTTACGCTCAAGCGGATGAGACGAAAGTAGAGCTTCGGGGCGGTCGCTCGGGGAATATTCGTTTTGCCCGAAATTCCGTTTCTACCTCTGGTGAATCTAATAACCTTTCCCTTTCGGTAACCGCAGTGATAGGAAAGCGAGTCGGCACTTCAGATATTAATGAGTTTGACGATGTTTCACTGAAAAAGGCTGCTCGTCGGGCCGAGGAAATGGCAAAGCTTGCTCCCGAAAATCCCGAGTACGTACCCATGCCCGGCCCACAGACGTATACCAGTCCAAAAGCCTTCATCGAAACGACGGCTAACCTCAAAGCTCCCGACCGGGCCCGACTGGCCGGAGCGAGTATCAAACCCGTCATGGCCAGCCAATTCAGCGGAGCCGGATTTCTGGAAGATTCTGCCAGCTTTGTGGCTCTGGGTAATAGCAAAGGATTATTCGCTTACCATAAAAGTACCGCTGTTGATTTCTCGGTAACCATTCGCACGCCCGACGGTACGGGTTCAGGGTATGCAGCGGGTGACTTTAACGACGTAAGCCAGCTACAGACGGGGTCATTAACGGACATTGCCATTCAGAAAGCCCGAGCGTCTCAGAAACCAGTAGCTCTGGAACCCGGCAAATACACCGTGATTCTGGAACCCATTGCCGCCGGGGAATTGATTGAATTTATGATTCGGTCTATGGATTCGCGAACGGCCGATGAAGGTCGAAGTTTCCTCAGCAAAAAAGGCGGCGGCACCCGCGTGGGTGAAAAGCTACTTGACGAGCGGGTCACCATTTATTCCGACCCTGCGGATCCTCAAATTCCGTCCGCTCCCTTCTCATCAGATGGCTATGCCACTAAAAAAGTGGTCTGGTTTGAAAAAGGCGTGGTCAAAAACATGGCTTATGCTCCCTATTGGGCTCAGCAAAAAGGTATGCAGGTTATACCTCAGCCATCAGGTTTTCATATGGAAGGCGGAACAGAATCGTTGGCTGAAATGATTAAAAATACCGAAAAAGGTATCCTGGTTACCCGTTTCTGGTATACCCGCTGGCTTGATCCGCAAACGCTGCTCTACACGGGCCTTACCCGCGACGGAACCTTCTACATCGAAAACGGAAAGATCAAACATCCCGTCAAAAATTTCCGCTTTAATGAAAGTCCGGTCATCATGCTGAATAACCTGGAAGCCATGGGTTTACCCGTTCGAGCTCGTGGTAATATGGTACCCCCTTTGAAAATCCGTGATTTTACATTTAGTAGTCTTTCAGACGCCGTATAAACATAACCTTCCGAAAGTAAAACTTTCGGAAGGTCCTATTCTTACTAGTGAGGCATGATTAAAATCTACACTTTTCTACTCCTGAGTTTTTATAGCATACTGTCCACGCATCCTACCGCAGCTCAGCGAATTCGTCCCGAGAAGGTTCAGGAATACAATCCTGTCATCCAAAATTATCTTCAGCGGATAGCGAATGAAAGTGGTGCTCCGGGCGTATCAGCAGCGATTCTGGTGAATGGCAATCTTGCTTATTCAGGTGGTGTAGGCTTCTCAGACCTTGATAATCAAATTCGCCAGCACGGAAAAACTGTACATAACATCGGTTCCATCTCGAAAGCCGTGACGGTTATTGGGATCCTGCAACTGGAAGAAAGGGGATTGCTGAAGCTCGACGATGAAATTCAGAAGTACCTTCCCTATTTTCCCAAAAAAGAAAAGCCCATTACCATTCGTCAGATTCTTACGCATACCTCGGGTATACGTCATTATAACCAGCGTGATAATGAGGAGTATGGCACAAAGAAGATGCGTCATTACGATAATTTTGAAGAAGCTACCAAAATGTTCCGGGATGATCCTTTAGTATTTTCTCCCGGCGAGTATTACAACTATTCTTCTTTTTCGAGTAACCTCATACAGGGGATTATCGAGAAGGTCTCGGGAGAACCGTTTGAGGCCTACCTGAAGAAACACATTTGGGAACCCGTAGGGATGCTGGCCACTTCGTTTGATGTCCCCTCCCGCATCGTTGCTCATCGTGGAAAGGGTTATATCCGGGACGAAAAAGGCATTTTAGTTAACGCTCCTTATGAAGACGTGAGTTACAAATACGCGGGCGGAGGCATTCTTTCTACGCCCGAAGATCTGCTTAAACTGGCTCAGGCTTTGAATGAAGGCATTTTGTTGAAACCCGTGACGCTGGATAAGATGTATTTCAAACACTTCAACATTCGGGATCGGCAATTTGGGGCTAAGAAAACGGATAACCCGCCTCCGATTTGGCAGGGGTTAATCTGGCAGGTAGGCAAAGATGTCATGGGCCGAACCTGGTACGGTCACAGCGGTACGGTGAAAGGAACCCGTTCTTACCTCATCAATTTTCCCTCTGAAGGCGTAATCGTAGCCATGCAAGCCAATATAGGCTCCATTCCCATCGACGAATACACTCAAACCTTAGCTCAGATGATACTGGCCGAAATCAATCCTAAAAAATTGAAGTAAGAAAGACCCGAACATTAAAAACGTTCGGATCTTTCTTATTATTTTTCTGCCATAGGTGTCCCTCTTTTGTCGGCTAAAGGTCTTTCGTAAAACCCATCTCTTCTGATCATTATGAATTTGTTATTTTCACCAGTGTTCGGAAAGGGTTGATACAGGCTTCTGTATACTTGCGGTGTTTAATCTTCAACTGCATGTTTTTACTACTCGCTATTATACTAACCGCAAGTGCCTGTCTTTGGTCAGGCTTGCCTTTAGATGTACAGGTTTATGATACGTATTATGTTTTCAGGGCCGATCAATTATTCGCTGGGCTAGCTTTGGTTTGTTACGTAATAGCTGGTATTTATTTCATCATTCGAAAGCACTTATACGTACCTAAATTGTTTGAAGGTATTCATCTGACTATCAGTTTGGTCAATCTGTTTCTTGTTTATTACTTATTGTCAGATTCATCACTATCGGCTGATCTTAGCCCGAGAGAACTTCCCATCAACACCACCCTTTTACAAAAACTGATGATAAGTGTTTTTTCTTTCTTACTTATTCAGTTTCTCGCGGTTGCCGGATTGTTATCACTCGTGGTTAGAAAAAGGAGATTAGGGATTTCCTAACTTTTCATTTTGTAAAGGGTCGTTTGTAAAACGTTATAAGGGTACAATTGATTAATCTGGACGTACGACATATATGAAGTATATTTACGAACGATCACTATAAACTCAATCAACCTTATGAAATTACTTAGTATTTCCTTGTTCATTGCTCTATTGACCTTTACTCTATGGAGTTGTAGAGACGAAGAAAAAATCTATGGGACAGTAAATTTTTCGGTTAAGAATTCAAGCGGTCAACCGTTGAATAGTATAAAGATTTATTCTCAAGAGTTTGCGAAGATTGATGACTCCACAACTACGAACATGGTTCCTGATAAAGATTCTGTGCAATTGAGTATTGGTATTAAGTATAGAAGAGAAGGAAATTTTAGAATAAAAGTAAAAACCTCAGAGAAAGAATTACAGACTTTATTTGGAGGATACTCATCTTCGAGTGAGCTAATTTCACCGTATAAGCTCACCGTCTTTAAAGATACCATTATAGTCGATCAGTATTTTCCTCAATAAGAACCTATTATATACCTTTCAACAAATGAGCCGGAAAACCCGGCTCATTTTATTTACTTAGCAGTAAAGACTCTGTTGTATAAGTGTCTATATGTTAAGTTTAAAATGGCCACGACTTCCTAGTCTTCTTAGGAGTGCCATCTGAATAATAATATTTTGCATAACTCCCCCCCTTGGTTTGCTTACTATCTAAGTCTAAGGTAAAGGCAACCCATTCATTCCTGTCATCCATTGGATCATAACTATATCCCTGAAGCAATCTTCCTTCCAGGCATAGATCCTTGATTCCATCCCAGGAAAGTCTATGACTAATCCACTGCTCTCCCTTTGAGTTAAGAATGCAGATATCAGTAAAACCTGCAGCAACAACTTCGTTTTGAGGAGTCAATAAAGCCATTTGTAGATCACCACCGAAAGTAGAGAGGGGCTTAACCTGATTGCGATTCATGATATAGCCATTGCCGCCGGCAATGATTAGCGTTAAATCAGTTTCGGGAAAGTCGAATACTTGATTAAAAGCCGTTCCTCCTACCATAAAATTAGCCACCCAGCTTTCGCCCTGAGAAGTATGGAAACGTATGACAAATCCTTCACTGGAAGGACTTTGGTAAGGATAGTCCGTATGACTAACAGGTATATACATAGGGCCATAAGGTGGAAGGCCCTTTAGTATTTCATATCGCTTCTTCTCGTAGTCCATTCAAGAAATCTGTTGTATAATCAATCATTATGTTAAGTTAAGTTATTTTATTGCATACTCATAGATGTTAGAAGCAGCGAGTATGCTCGCGAATACTTGCTAAGGTATATTTTCACGGAGAGTTTGGCCTCTATTACCATAGCAAACCTTCAGTCCTGATCTTCTTTCCCTCTGAATAAGTTGCAAATGTATGGATTTGCCAAATTAGTATTAGTCGGTAGCATTAGAGAAGCATTACCACCAAGGGCCTGGAATATCTTTCAATTATATTCTAATACCTAAACACCAGATAACTAACGACAAAAGGAGTATAAGTCCCATCGTTCGTACGATAGGCACCGTTAGCTCCTAATCGCTGGCAGTCTTTTCTTAACCGATCCTTAATAAACTTGTCCATATTCATTCCTGCATTACTGTTAATCGTCAACGAGACGACTCCCAGACGTTCTATATTCTGCGGAATATCCCGCTCCAAAAGAAAAATCTTAACCGACGAAGTGTCTTGTTTTGATGTTGCACTTACCTGAGTATACGGTTTAATGCGTGAAGTAACACAGGAAGAAAGGCCAATAATCAGTCCTGCCAAGAGTATGAATAAGCTGGTGTGAGTTGGTTTCATAAGGGAATTCAAAGGTTTAGAGTTTGGTAATGATTTTCTTAATTAGAACGATCTGACCCAAGTGGTAGTGCGTATGTTCAATCATGCCGTGAAGGTTTCGGTAATAGCTTCCATATTTTTCATCCACAAAAGTTTCTTGCCATTCTTCTTCCGGCTTTTGTGCTACCAGTTCTGCCAAAGCATTAACGTCGGTCCAGACTTTATCCAATAAATTTTCCCAGTCTTCTGGCGATTGAATCGGGGGGTGATCAAAGCTGAACTTGTCACTTGCATCAATATCCATTCCCCGAAATACCCGCAGAATGGCCGCAACATAGTAATGCACATGATACGTTAAGGCAGCAATGGTATTCAGATCGTATACTTTCGTAACAGCCTGTTCCCAAGTAACCTCTGCAAGATGATCTTTCAGGTTTGAAAACGTCCAGTTACCGCCAAAATACACCTCGCGAAGGTGCCGGGAAATTTGCTGAGAAAGCGTATGCATAGGGAGATAAGGTTACGATTGCTTATCCAAGTTAGGTTTCTTTTTAAAATTTGCCTATTGATTACCTCGATTCTCCTGACGATTCTTCAACGTAGAATGAAGAATCTTACTGAGAACTGGATACCCTTTCGACGCTGGATGTATTTCTCTTTCCCACCCCTCAAGCCATCGGGTAGTAAGATCTTTTCCTGCGTAGATGATGCTTCAAATCAATATTTTGATCACATCGATTAATAGGATTGGTTCGACTTCGCTTTCTACACTCGTCGTAAAAATTCCCGGAATCTGTCCAACGAATCAGACGGCTTGTCCTTTTTGTTGGCTTTAGCTTAGTAATTTTTCTTAGTATTGAAAGGAAAGATGGTACGTTTCGCAATCACTACGATTAAAATCTGCCATTTGATTGATTTGCATTATATTATTTGGCATACTTGTCCATTGCTATAGCCTCTCCTATCAAGCTTTATAACCAATTGCACCACTTTCGTCATTCCTCAGTCTTTGGCTGGCGAACCGACTCCCTTGATTTATCCTAAATCCATCAACAACTATTCCGAATGGCTATTCTGAGTAAAGAAGAAGCGAAGAAGATTATCGACAAGGTTCTTTCGTATTCCAAAGCAGACGAAATCAATGTGGGTCTGGCGGGCAATCGGACGGGTAACATTCGCTATGCCCGTAACACGGTATCTACCAGTGGCGAAGCTGACAATCTATCCCTGACGGTTACATCCGTTTACGGCAAACGTATGGGTACGGCTTCGGTTAACGAGTTTGACGATAAATCGCTCGAAAAGGCCGTTCGCCGGGCGGAGGAAATTGCCAAACTCGCTCCTGAAAACCCAGAGTACATGCCCATGCTGGGTCCACAGACTTACCTGAATCCTCCTTCCTTCGCTGAAAGCACTGCTAAAATTGACCCCGAATTTCGTGCTCAGGCCGCTTTCGACAGTATTGATCCCTGCGTTCAGAAAAAGATCGTGGCGGCGGGTTATCTTGAAGATAATACCGGCTTTTCAGCCATGGGTAATCACAAAGGCTTATTCGGGTATAATCAGAGCACCAGCGTAGATTTCTCCATCACGGCCCGTACGGAAGACGGACTGGGTTCGGGGTATGCCATCCGCGATTTTACGGATGTTTCCAAACTTAATACCAAAGCAGCAACAGACATTGCTATTCAGAAGGCTCTGGCTTCCAAAAGTGCCCGGGCTCTGGAACCCGGTAAGTATACCGTTATCCTAGAACCCACCGCGGCCAGCGATTTACTGCGATTACTAACCAATAACCTCGACGCCCGTAGTGCGGACGAAGGACGTAGTTTCTTAAGTAAAAAAGGCGGCACCCGCCTGGGCGATAAGCTCTTTGATGAACGGGTTACCTTCTACTCCGATCCCATGAATATGGAAATTCCCGGTTCGCCTTTCAGTAACGGAGGAGGGGGACGTTTTGGCGGCGGCGGTGGTGGCATCGATGGCCGTCCACAGGAAAAGGTTACCTGGATTGAAAATGGCGTGGTTAAAAATATGAGCTATTCCCGATACTGGGCCGAGAAAAAGGGGGTCAAAGGCGTCCCACCACCATCCGGTATGATTATGGTCGGTGGTAATGACTCTCTTGCGGATCTTATCAAGAGTACGGAAAAAGGTATTCTGGTTACTCGATTCTGGTACATTCGGGCCGTTGATCCGCAAACGCTATTGTACACGGGCCTGACCCGCGACGGGACGTTCTACGTAGAAAATGGTCAGATTAAATATCCGGTGAAAAATTTTAGGTTTAACGAAAGTCCGGTCATCATGCTGAACAACCTGGAAGCTCTGGGCAAACCCGTTCGGATGGGCGGTAACCTGATTCCTCCAATGAAAATTCGTGACTTTACGTTCAGCAGCCTTTCGGACGCAGTTTAATCCTTCCACTCAAAATCTATACGTGTGAATCGTCGCGATTTTCTCCAATTGACGGGCTTGGGTACCAGCTCGGTACTGCTCCGGGGCGTGCCGATCATAGGTCATAGTGTTGACCCTCAGGCACTACTGGAGCCAGGTCTGGATATATCGATCAAGAAACGGCTGGCCGATGCCGCTCTTAACGAAGCCAAAAGTCTGGGAGCTTCCTACGCCGACGTGCGACTGGGACGTTACCTGAATCAGTTTGTGATTACTCGTGAAGATAAAGTACAGGGGCTGGTGAATACTGAGTCGTATGGCGTAGGTGTACGGGTACTTTCAAATGGGTGCTGGGGTTTTGCTTCAAGGGGTGACGTTCGTAACGAAACTGACATGGCCCAGGTCACTCAAAAAGCCATTTCCATGGCCAAGGCCAACGCAGGACTCTCGCAAAGAGCCGTTCAGCTGGCTCCGCAAAAAGGACTTGGAGAGATTAGCTGGAAAACACCCATCCAGAAAAATGCGTTTGAAATTCCAGTTAAGGAAAAAGTAGAACAGTTACTGGCAGTGAACGCGGCGGCTCTGAAAAACGGGGCCAATTTCGTAAACTCTGTCCTGTTCATGATTAATGAGCAGAAATACTTCGCTTCGAGTGAAGGTTCTTACATTGATCAGGATATTCACCGCTTATGGCCTACGTTTTCGGTAACCGTTATTGATCCAAAGACGGGAAAATTTGAAACCCGTGATGCCCTCAGTGCTCCGATGGGCATGGGTTATGAATATTTACAGAGCAATCCTGCCGATAAAATCACAGGCATCACTACCCGTTACAATAAGGGGTATGACATGCTGAAAGATGCCACAGCGGCGGCTCAGCAAGCCAAGCAAAAACTGACGGCCAAATCGGTAGAAGCGGGTAAATACGATCTGGTTCTGGATCCTTCACACACCTGGTTAACCATTCACGAATCCGTAGGCCACCCGCTGGAGCTGGATCGGGTGCTGGGCTTCGAAGCCAACTTCGCCGGGACTTCGTTTGTGACCATGGATAAACTCAGAACCAAAAGCTTCCCGTACGGCAGCAAGCAGGTTCACATCACGGCCGATAAAACCGAAGTGGGTTCCTTGGGGGCCGTGGGCTACGACGACGAAGGCGTTCCCTGTAAGCAGTGGGATCTAATCAAAGAGGGTGCTCTGGTTAATCTCCAGGCTACCCGGGATCAGGTTCATATGCTGGGAGAAAATGAATCGCTGGGCTGTTCCTACGCAGATAGTTGGAGTCGCGTTCAGTTTCAACGAATGGCGAATGTTTCCCTTCAACCCGGAACCACACCTTTGAGTGTCGATGACATGATAAAGAATGTCAAAAAAGGCATTTACATCATCGGCGACGGCTCCTATTCGATTGATCAGCAACGCTATAATTTCCAGTTTGGCGGCCAGCTATTCTATGAAATTAAGGATGGAAAAATTGCCGGAATGCTTAAAGACGTAGCCTACCAGTCTAATTCGCAAGAATTCTGGAACTCCTGCGTACAGGTCTGCGATCAGCGGGATTACCGACTGGGCGGTTCGTTTTTCGATGGAAAAGGGCAGCCCATTCAGACCAATGCCGTTTCACACGGCAGTGCTACAGCCCGCTTCAATGGCGTTAACGTGTTAAACACTGCTCGTAAAATTTAACTCCATGGCCAAGCTATTAACCGAAGCACAAGCGAAGGAAATTCTAACCAAGGTGTTACGTTTTTCCAAAGCCGATGAATGCGAAGTCTCTTTGCGGGGTGGCGAGCATAATAACATTCGTTATGCCCGCAATGAAGTTTCCACCTGTGGGAGTTCGGACTATAAGTCCTTACAAGTACAATCGGCTTTCGGTAAGCGGGTCGGCACGGCTACGATTGATGAGTTCGACGATGCTTCCTATGAAAAAGTGGTTCGTCGTTCGGAGGAGTTAGCTCGTCTGGCACCCGAAAATCCAGAATACGTCAGCCTGCTTGGTCCTCAGCAATACCATCCCTCTAACGGGTATTTCGAAAAAACGGCGACTCTTTCCGCAGAAGAGCGGGCCGCTGCCGTAGGTAAAAGCCTGGAAATATCGAAAACGCAGGCTTCGGGCACTTTACTGACGGCTGGATATTTGGAGGATCAGGCAAGCTTTTCTGCGATCATGAATTCCAAAGGGCTGTTTGCCTACTATCCCAGTACGCAGGTCAACTTTACCCTGACCGTTCGTACGCAGGATGGCACCGGTTCGGGGTTTGCCGCTCGCGGGACGGGTGATTTTTCCAAACTTGACACGGCAGCAACTACCCGGATTGCCACGAGCAAAGCTCTGGCTTCTTCGGGAGCCAAAGCTCTGGAGCCGGGCAAGTATACCGTTA
>CAJYHS010000013.1 GCA_913774715.1 uncultured Siphonobacter sp.
ACCCGTATTCGCGTAACTTTCAAAAGGGCCTAAATAATGCTTGAGCCCCGTGACTAAAGCCACATGCTGTACTGATTTTTTCGGCGAGAGCGTCTTCAGAAGATTGCGAACGAGAGCACTGTTGATGCGAATGTTTTCCGCTTCCGTATCGTTTCGCATCCAGGTCGTAAAGAATACGTGTGTCGGCTCGATGCCCTTCAGAGCCGTAGCCAGGGCTTTTTCGTCGAGTAAATCAGCGGAAACTGGTAATAAACCCGGCAAATCAATGGCAGGGTTTCGGGCCAGCCCATACGTTTCCCAGCCATAGGCAAGTAATTTTTCGGCGAGATTACTCCCCGTAATGCCACTGACGCCTACGACTAGGGCTCTTTTTTTCATAGTTTCCATTGGATTTTATTTTCCACAAAGGTCCTTGAAAAAAAAGGGCCGTCTCTTGATTTCAGACAAGAAAAAACCTTGATCTGGATCAATCAGATCGCCTCTTTACTTACCCATTTTCGTCTGATCCGACTGATGGTTTCGGGAGCCAGGCCGAGGTAAGAAGCTATTAAATGCTGGGGAATTCTCTGAAGAATCTGAGCGTATCGTTTCGCAAACTGAAGGTATTTTTCTTCGGCCGTGTGAGTCGTTGAACTCATCAGTCGACGGTCTTTCGTCACCAGACTATTCTGATATAAAATGCGGAAATAGCGATCCATCGCGGGGACTTGTACGGTCAGCTCTTCGTAATTTTGAAGCGATATCATCAGGACCTCCGTTTCCTCGATGGCATCAATATTGAAGATGGCTTTTTCCTGCGTCAGAAAACTGTAAAAGTCGGAAATCCACCAGCCTTCCCACGCAAATTGATTGATGTGTTCGTTCCCTTTATCATCCACATTGTACGAACGCAATAAGCCTTTTGTTACAAAGGTCAGATGCGTACAAATCTCTTCTGCCTGTAGCAAATACTGCCTTCTTCTCAATTTCCGGCTGATGAATAAGGGCTTAATCCGTTCTTTCTCCTGATCGGTCAAATGAATTTTCCCTTCGATATGGGCAAATAATACTTCAAACATGGATGAACCTTCCATTAGTCGTGATGCAAATTCCAACTGACTAAAAGTCATCCGACGTATTTAAGTTCCCCAGTACTTGTTTCCCCTGTAAATGGAGTGGATACTCTTTCCAATTCATCCTTAGGGCATCCTTAAGGGTGCAGGCCTTTGGCTCTGAGCAGGTTCAATAGCAATTCAGGTTCATCGGTTTGAATTACATTGGCTCCCTGGTTGAGTACCAGGGATAAGCCTTTTTCGGTTTTTCCTTTTCTTAATAAGTCGTCCGGTTCACCCAAAGCGTTAATCCAGACTCGGGTGCCCTGCTTTTTGAGAGTATCAGAAACGGACGATTCGTAGAATCCATGATCAATATGAATCAGCTCGGGTTTGAATTGGGCAAGTAACGTTTCGGCCTGACTTTTGGAATGAGCTCTGGCATCAGCTGATGGGTACTGTTGGCCCGCTTCACGTGAGCCAAGACCGTAGTATCATCGTCAAAGAAAAATACTTGTGAACTCATGTCTGTCTTTTGGATCATTGCAATGACGGGATCGAGCTGATCGGTTTTCAAGTCCAGATCGATGTAAATTTTTCTTTTGGCTAAAACGAGCAATTCCTCCAGCGTAGGAATTCGTTCGGTAGTAATTCTCCCTTTGGGATCTTTCAGAAATAAAGCTTTCAGTTCAGCCAGCGTACAAGCTTCGGCATCTCCTTTACCGTTAGTAGTGCGGTTCAGGGTTTTGTCATGTAATAAAAACGGGATCCCATCTTTACTTACTTTCACGTCCGTTTCAATAATATCAACCCCTATGGCAATGGCTTGCAGAAAGGCCGGAATTGAGTTTTCGGGAAGGGAATTATGTACGGCCCGGTGCGAAGCTACTAATACGATTTCCGGTTTGGTAAAGTACCCTTTCAGCGTATTAAAGTCCGATTGGGCCTGAGTGACTGTACTGACCATCAAAAGGTTCAGCAATAGTAAGAAGCGTTTCATGCGAAAAGGGATTCTGTATAAATGAAAAATCCAGGAAGCCGAACCTGACGGCTTCCTGGAAAAAATGAAGAGAAGTATTACCAGGGCTTAGCCGTTCCCTTCAGTAACCAGCTTTTCGACCAGGCACTGTTTTTACCATCCGCCTGTGAATACGCCGATTCTTCCAGTTGGCCAATGGCCGCAGCCGCATTGGCCTGATTGATTCGTATTTCATCCGACATATAGTAGAAACGAATGGGTAATACCCGACGATTCGCCGCCTGACCGGGCTTTAGTGCCGGGAATCCCGTACGACGGAAATCAAACCAGGATTCAGTAGCCGCAGTCCAGCTGGCAATCCACTTCTGTTGCATAAGCTGCTCCAGGGTTCCTTTGTATTCAACCCCTTCGTTAGCCAGGTAAGTCGTCGTGAAAGAAGAAACGCCCCAGGTCGTGAATGAAGCTTTAATGGCAGATTCGTAATGCGTTTGAGCATTACCCGCCGCCCAGCCTTTCTGAGCAGCTTCAGCCAGAATGAAATGAACTTCCGCAGCGGAAATCAGCCGGGCTTTCAATAAAGCTCCTTTGGCCGCTTTGTAACTATCATTCAGGTAGGAAACGTGCGGGTTATACGAAAGCTGTCCCGGCGTAGGGTTGAGATTATAAGACGAAGGCAAAGCCGAAACACTGGGAGGCAAGCCCACATAATCCGCGTTGGTATTGATCTGAGCCGTACCCACTTTATCGGGCGACAGGTAACGTTTGTCGTCTTTCACTACATCCGTTCCGGCGGGTAAGGTAGCGTCAACGACCAGTGGTATTTCTACTTTCTTCGCCCAAATGGCTAAACGTGGATCATTCATAGCCTGCATCGCAGTAACTAAAGTGGAGCACATTTTAATGCGACGGTAGTTACTACCACTAGCATCGTACACCGAATTAGAAGGCCAGGAATCCCCGGCATTGTTACCCACATATGCTAAAGATGCGTCATCTGCGGCCTCCGTGATAATTGGATATTGAGTGGGATTAGCCACGATTCTCTCAATACCAGCCTTGGCCGTTTCCGGCGATTTTCCTGAAATGCGGAGGTAATACCGCAATGCCAGGGAGTTGGCCAGTTTACGCCATTTGGCAGGATTACCGCCATAAATCACGTCAGCACTGGCATCGATTCCCTGATACTCAGCCGTTGACTTCGAAAGTAGCGTATTTGCCTTTTCTAGGTCGGCCAATACTCCGGTGTAAATACTTTCCTGAGAATCGTATTTGGGTAGCGTGTATTCATTACCCCCCAAATCACCTTTCACGGCATTGGAATAAGGAGCATCGCCCCAGAGATCGGTAATCAGCCCGAACATGAATGCCCGAATCGTAAGGGTAACCCCCTGATGGAATTCGTAATTCAGATCAACAGCTCGGTTATACACCATCTGGTTGTTACGTAATACATCGTAATAGGCCGTCCAGCTTTGGCTTCCTGACCAGTCATAATCATTGCGGGAACTAAACCAGGCATCGCCCTGCGTATGCTGCATAACTCCAGAAATATCTCCGAACCCTAAGTTCAGATACAGCTTGGGAGCTTCCGTTAATACCGTTGATAAAACCAGGTTCGGATTAGCCACATCCGCCTGAATTCCGTTGGGATTAACGTTCAGTTCGGTTAAATCCTTACAGGAAAACAACACGCTGAAAACCAGCAGAAAGGAGAATTTGTAATACTTTTTCATACTTAGAAAGTTAGACCCAGTTTAAAGCCCACGGGGATAACCCAGGGCGTAACATTATACCGCTCGATTCCCTGTTTGAATTGGGTTCCTGCCTGCGTACC
>CAJYHS010000014.1 GCA_913774715.1 uncultured Siphonobacter sp.
TCCATTGAGTTGACCACTCAAAAGTGGTCGGTTCATACCTGTGCAAAAGCTCCCCCTAAAGCATTTGATTGCCGTTTACTTCGAGCCCCTCCCGTTTCCTTTCTTTGCTAGCACGCTTTCCTGGCGGTGCTTTGCTGGTTTATAGCCAGCCCTTTTCTTCTATATCTCTTCTTGGCAAAACCTTTCATGCGTAGGTTCATTCTATACGCTGTTACTCTTCTGTGGATGGTAGCAGCCCTGTCGGCGTGTCGCACAAAACCGACTTCTGAAAATACGGGTCTTGAGCCCCTTTCCTTTACCTTATACTCTCCCCATTCGGAGTTATTTGTCGAATTTTCACCCTTAGTGATTGGCCAGAAATCCCGCTTTGCCGCTCACTTAACTCAGCTGGGCGATCATTTTAAAGCCTATTCTTCGGGAAAGCTTTCCGTCTACTTGGAACCGCTTACACCCGGTTTACCTAAGCAGCAACATACCGTTTACAGCCCGACTCAGCCGGGTATTTTTCGTCCCGAGCTTACCCCTAGCAAGGCGGGCAGGTATCGATTATCTTTTGTTCTGGAACAAAATGCGTTCACAGATACCCTTCGCATCGATTCGCTCGAAGTCTATTCAAGTCTTTATCAGGCAATTCAAGCGAGTCCGAACGAAGCCAGCTCCGATGAGATTACCTATTTAAAAGAACAAGCCTGGAAGGTTGACTTTGCCAATGAAGCCTTAAGCTACCAGCCATTTTCAAACGTGATCCACACGAGCGGAAGCGTTGAAACCGCTCCCGGGGATGAAGTCATCGTTTCGGCTACACTGGACGGGCTGGTTTCGCTCAGCACTCTATCCTTTCTGCCGGGATCACGCGTGAGTAAAGGACAGGCTCTGGTGAATCTCAGTAGTAAAACCATTGCTGATAATAACCTGGATGTGAAACTGGCTCAGGCCCGCACGGAGCTCGAAAAAGCGAAAGCGGCCTACCTTCGGAACAAACAGCTGGCGGATCTGCAACTCGTACCGGGTCAGGAATTTGAAGCCAGCAAAGCCGCCTATGAAAATGCCCAAATGTACTTGAACACTCTTTCGGCTAACTATAGCTCCGGAGGAAAACATTTAACGGCTCCCGTTACGGGCTATATCAAAGCCGTCCACGTAGAACCGGGGCAGTTTGTGAGTACGGGCCAACCCTTAATTACCATTACCCAGCATCAACGGGTAGTCATCCGGGCGGACGTAGCTCAACACGATCAAAAGCAGATCAATACCTTCTCAGGCGGAAAACTTCGAATGCCGGGGGAAAAGAAAGGGTATAGTCTAGTCGAACTGCAAGCCCGCGTTCTATCGGTGGGACAACAGGTAGAAACGGGCTTTGTTCCCCTTTATCTGCAAGTGAACAATGTAGGAAGTCTCTTGCCGGGAGCTTACGTGGAACTCTATTTAGAAACCCAGTCTAAAAAATCAGCCTTAGTAGTACCGGAATCAGCACTCATTGAAGAGCAGGGGCAGTTTTATGTCTACGTACAGACGGGCGGGGAATCGTTTCAAAAACGGGAGGTGCGTCTGGGCTCTAGCAATGGCTCGCACACCGAACTACTTTCGGGCGTGAAACCCGGAGAGCGGGTCGTCACTCAGGGCGGCTACCAAATCCGACTTTCTTCACTTTCGGGTACCTTACCCGCTCACGGCCACGAACACTGATGCTGAACCGAATGATCTTAGGCTCTCTTCAGCACCGGGCAGTGGTGCTGGTAGCCGCTTTATTATTAATCCTGGGGGGTATTATACGGCCATCACCACCGACATTGATGTCTTTCCCGACTTAACGGCTCCAACCGTTGCCGTTCTCACGGAAGCTCACGGCATGGCTCCCGAAGAAGTCGAACGGCTGGTGGCGTTCCCCATTGAAACGGCAGTCAACGGAGCCACCAACGTGCGAAGGTTACGTTCTTCTTCTTCGGGGGGGATCTCCATTGTCTGGGTTGAGTTTGAATGGGGTACTGATATTTTCAAGGCCCGGCAGATGGTGAGTGAAAAGCTACAGACGCTGACACTTCCCCTGGGAGTGGGAGCCCCAACGATGGCACCGCAATCTTCCATCATGGGAGAAATCTTACTCGTGGGACTAACGGCCCAACGGACAACTTCGATGGAACTGCGGTCGCTGGCCGACTGGACCCTGCGTCCCCGGTTGCTAGCAACGGGCGGCGTATCGCAGGTAATTGTCATCGGAGGAGACTATAAACAGTACCAGATCCTGCTTGATCCTTTCGCCATGAAGCAATACGGTGTTTCATTGAATGAAGTCCTAACTGCTTCTCATGAAGGGAATCAAAATGCGACGGGGGGCATTCTCTATCAATACCAGAATGAATACCTGGTTCGGGGCTTGAGCCGCACGAGCGATACGCTGCAATTAGCCAAGGGAGTCGTTAAGCAGCACAAGGGATTACCCATCCGGTTTTCAGACATCGCTCAGGTAACGATTGGGGCCGCTCCTAAAATTGGTTCTGCTTCCATTAATGGCAAGTCGTCCGTGATTTTAACGGTATTAAAGCAGCCCCACACCAATACGCTGGAACTAACCAAGCGGCTGGATGCGGCCCTTACCGATATTCGAAAGGATATGCCTGCTGATGTAACGGTTCATACGCAGATTTTCAGACAGGCCGATTTTATCAACGCTTCTGTTCACAACATTCAGCGAACCCTGCTGGAAGGTGCCGTATTTGTCGTAGTGATCTTGCTGCTGTTTTTAATGAACATCCGCACGACCTTTATTTCCCTGTTGGCTCTTCCCCTCTCGCTTTTAGTAGCGATTATCGCTCTGAAGTATCTGGGGTTCTCAATTAATACCATGACGCTGGGCGGCATGGCTATCGCCGTGGGTGATTTAGTGGATGATGCCATCATCGATGTTGAAAATGTGTATCGAAGGCTACGGGAAAATGCTCAACTGGATCAGCCGAAACCCGTCCTGTCGGTGATTTATGAAGCTTCGGTGGAAATCCGGGCTTCGGTGATTTCGGCTACGTTTATCATCATTGCTGCCTTTATTCCTTTGTTTTTCCTGAGTGGCATGGAAGGCCGATTACTTGGGCCCCTGGGCATTGCCTTCATTGTCTCGCTGCTGGCTTCGCTTTTCGTAGCCTTAACGGTCACGCCCGTCTTGTGCAGTTTTCTGCTCACTTCAAAGAAAATGCTCCAGCGGCAAAGTCACGATTCCTGGCTGGTGACTCGGTTAAATCGGCTTTACCTTAAAGCCCTGCAAGGGAGTTTGTCCTGGGGCAAAACAATGCTAGCACTAGCCGTTATCCTGTTGGTCGGGGCTATTGTGCTGGTATCCCAGCTGGGCCGGAGCTTTTTGCCGGAATTTAATGAAGGGTCCTTAGTGATTAGTGCGACGAGTTTACCCGGCATTGCTATGGAAGAATTCAATAAAATCGGCACTCTGGTGGAACAAACGCTTTTATCCATTCCCGAAATTAAAACGACTTCCCGCCGCACCGGGCGGGCTGAATTCGATGAGCACGCTCAAGGCGTTAATGCCGCCGAAATTGATGCTCCTTTTGTGCTAGAAAACCGAAGCCGTGAAGAATTTATGGCCGATGTCCGGGCCAAACTAGCGACCCTTTCCGGCGTGAACATCACCATTGGCCAGCCCCTAGGCCACCGGATTGATCACATGCTTTCGGGCACCCGGGCCAATTTGGCCATCAAGGTTTTTGGCAATGATCTGCCCCGCGTCTTTTCGCTGTGTAACCAGATCAAAACGGCCATTACCCCTACACCGGGCCTGGTGGATCTAAGCGTAGAACCCCAGATTGAAATCCCGCAGCTTCAGATTCGGCCCAACCGGGAAATGCTGGCTCGCTATGGGATTACCCTGGGTCAGTTTAATACTTTTGTAGATGTAGCCTTCGCGGGTGAAAAAGTGGCTGATGTATTCGAAGGAAATCGTAGTCATGATTTAATCGTTCGCTACAATGAAGCCAGCCGAAACCGCATGCAGGCCATGGAGCAAACGCGAATGGATACGCCTTCGGGTGAAAAAATACCCTTGTCAGCCGTAGCGACGCTGGTTTCCACGAGTGGCCCAAACACGATTAACCGGGAAAATGTACAACGCCGGGTGGTCGTATCCGCCAATGTAGCCGGACGGGATCTTAAAAGCGTAGTGGAAGATGTTCAGCAACCCATTGCCGAGAAGATCACGCTTCCGGAAGGGTACCGTCTGGAATACGGGGGGCAGTTTGAAAGTGAAGCTCAGGCATCTAAAACCCTGCTCTACGCTTCCCTATTTTCTCTGCTGATCATATTCATGCTCCTCATGGGCGAATTCAAACAGGCTTCTTTAGCGGGAATTATTTTAATCAACCTACCCCTGGCGTTAATTGGCGGAGTATTGAGTCTGAGCCTAACGGGAAGTGTGGTAAGCATTCCGGCCTTGATTGGATTTATTACCCTGTTTGGGATTGCCACTCGCAATGGTATTTTGTTAGTAGCTCATTACCGAACTTTGGAAGGGGAAGGTATGCCCTTGCAACAGACCGTTCTTCAGGGCTCCGTGGATCGATTGAGTCCCATTTTGATGACCGCTTTAACGGCGGGACTGGCCTTAATTCCCTTGGCCTTAGCGGGTGATGAAACAGGCAATGAAATTCAGAGTCCGATGGCTAAAGTGATTCTGGGTGGACTGCTCAGCTCGACGCTACTGAATCTGTTTTTGATCCCCGTGATTTATCTGCGGGTAAGAACGTATCAACTTAGAAAGTAAAATCTAAGGCTTCTTCGACACCGTATCAACCCCAGAAAATAACTGGTTTTGCGGCCCTGAATGGTATTCATTGAAATACTGTTCAGGGCTTTCTTAGAGCGGCTCTCCAAACGAAATAGTCAACGACTCGCTTTTAGGCTTCGAATCCGAGACCTCACCTCCCGAATTTAAAATGATTACACGGCAGTGATCTACAAACAGCCACTCATATATTTTAAATTATTTTATTAAATAGGTATTCCACGGGCTAAAATGTTATAAACAACTTATCCATAACTTAAAATTATATATATTACTATTTCATTACCGAATCATATCTTTTGTTACAAAGACCAAACATTCTTTCAAAATGTTATCAAAGAGTTTAATTATAATTATTAGTTATAACCTTATAAACTATATTACAATTAATTAAGATCATTCATTGGGGTATCTCTGATTGAAATCTCTGTTTACTTGAATTACAAGAGTATCCTATTGTAATTCGGGATATCATTAAAGTTCTTTCTTTTGGCAGTTTTCCTTTTGCATAATTAATTCTTCTATTAATTAATAATATCTTTATAATTATTAGGCTTTAGCTTATTATCATAAAGATATTATTCTCCTTTTTGAATGTATGCAATTTCCAGATTTAATTAACACCCTACAAGACCTGCACTTACAGCTCAGTCACCAAGCCATTCGGCAAGCTGATCAATTGATGTTATTACGTAATTGGATGGTTGGTTTTTACATTGTTGAATATGAGCAGAAGGGTATTGATAGGGCTGCTTATGGCCAAAATCCTATTCCTAAGATTGCCCAAGCTTTAAAACAGTCCCGAGGATTTTCTGCTCGTAATCTTTATCTATTTAAAAACTTCTATTTGACCTATCCAAACATTTTGCAGTTCTTAACTGCAAAATTTCAATTACCAGATTACAATACTATTAACAATATATCAATCGGCAGATATATAGAGATCGAACACATTCCTACCATTGATTTTAAGGTACTTTTTGAGCGTCTCACGTTTACGCACTTTGTAGAGCTTATTAAGATAGAAGATCCCCTTCGACGAAGATTTTACGAAGTGCAGGCCCTTAAAAATGCTTGGACGGTAGAAGAGCTCAACCGGGCTATTACGACCCTTTTAGCCGAGCGAACCGGGCTTTCAACCGATAAAGCAGCGGTTATTAGCCATATAAAGAATGACTATCCTCTAGGGGTAAAAGATTACCTTCGCAACCCTTATCTACTGGAGTTTTTAAATATTCAGGAGAAAGCTGAGTTTTCAGAAAATGATCTTGAAAAGGCTATCATCGATCATTTACAGGAGTTTCTTTTGGAATTGGGCCACGGATTTTGCTTTGAGGCTCGGCAAAAACGCATCAGCTTTGACAATCGTCATTACCGCATTGATTTGGTTTTTTATCATAGGGTGCTTAAATGTCATGTACTCATTGACCTAAAAATAGGGGAGTTCGATCATGCAGATGCAGGTCAAATGAACTTGTATTTGAATTATTATGCGGATCAGGAATCAACGTCAGGAGATAATCCCCCGGTTGGGATTATTTTATGTGCAAGTAAAAGTAATGCGTTAGCCAAATATGCTACCTCCGGTTTAGCCCATGAAATCTTCGTATCTCAATATCTGACAAATCTACCAGCTAAGGAAGAGCTTCAGGCTTTTATCGAAAGAGAAAGCTTAGACTTATAGCTAGGTGAAGCTATATCTCAATTTAAATCGCCTTGAAGATAAAATATTCTAACGTATAAACGGATTATGATAACCTAAGACTTACAAATGTTATAAGTGTTTATTTTAGCGGGTTAACCCTACGATCTGTTAGGTGTCTAATATGAAAAAATATCTATCTAATCTTATTCCCGATCAACATCGGGTCATGCCGCATTACTTTAAAGAAAGTAAACCACTGACCTCCTCAGAAAAAAAAACTTTTAATGGTTGGTGGTTTGTTTCTCTACTATTGTTTCTACTGGCTATTGCGGTTTTGCCCATTTATGAGGGTCTTAGCTTTTGGTTACTTTTAATGAGCTTTTTAGTAGCTCCTTGGGTTACAGGCTTTCTACAACAAAAGCTTCGCTTTCAATACACTCGAAAACTTAAAATCCAAGTTTTCGCTGGTTTATCAGTAATTGCTGTACTTCCTGGCTATGAGTTTATTGTCAAGCGACAGGAGATGGTTGCTCAACGAATCCTTGGAGAAAAGCAGGCTCAGCAAAAAGCACTTCTGGCAATTCAAGCCGAAGAGAACGCTGCTAGTCAGAATAAAGCAAGAAAAGATAGCCTTCAATGGCGATTAACTAAAATAGAACCTACTTTAAAGAAGAAGCAGTACGCAAAAGCCATTCAACAATTAGCAGAAATTCAAAAGCAGCTTCGAGCTACAGATACTCAGGAGACTAAAATAGTGCGTCAACAGTTAGCTCAAGCTTATTTAGCTACCCATCAGTTTGCTAGAGCTTTACCTTTGTATACGCAGTTAATTGAAAATGAATCAAATAACGGTGACTATCTCTACCAGAGAGCTATTTGCTTTCAAAAAAGCAATCAAACGCGGGAAGCAGTAACGGACGCATACCATGCTTCACGGTATGGATCAAAAGCAGGAGAAAAACTATACAATCAGTTAAATCCCGAGAAAAAACGATTGCTATATTATCAAACCGTTTGTTGCGATGGAAGTTATAGCCCTTCCAATGCCAAAGGGAGGGGAGCTTGTTCCCATCACGGGGGTGTATGCGACTGGAATTATCCCATTTATGAAACGTATCGCAAATATGATGTCAGTCGTCTTTAAAGAACACCCGTTGATTGTTCAAAGCTGGATGCAGCGGCTCCTAAAGCAGTATCCTCAAGAAAACGCTATTTTAGAAGTCAACAATTTATTAGCTCATAAAGAAATCACTGCTATAACTAAAACTGAGCTTGAGCATATTGAACATAAGTATGGTCTATCTCTTCATAAGACCTTTCCATTAAATCTGGAAGAATTTTATGGGGTAACTCTTAATTATTACATAAAATCAGGCAGTTTCTCAACAAAAGAAAGAAGTATATTAACCCATTTAAGAAGTCTTTTAGAGCTTTCTACTGATCAAGTAAAGTTTTTGCACCAAAGTATAGCAGAGCCTTTCTATAAAGAACAGGTAAAGAAACGAGTGGATAGTATCACATTCAAAAGAGAAGATAACACCTATTTAAAAAATTTGGCTCAATACTTAGAAATTAACTTAGTGGCAGCTGAAGATATATTAGCCGAATCAAAGCAATCTAAGCTTAGTGAGAGAATACGAGCTTTAGGTGCTGACGCTCGTTGGGACCAGGACAAAGATGATTTACTAGAGCAGTTATTGAGTCAATTGGAAATACGTCCTACGCCTGAATACGCGAAGCTTCTCAGAAAGTATAAGAGTTACACGAGTTTAGAAAATAAACCCTTAACCCAAATTTCTGTAGCAATACCCCTGCAAAAGGATGAGAAGTGTTACTATCAATTAACTAATGTAGAATGGCTTGAAGAGCGGATGAGTACTAGGGGTGATTATCATGATTTCCGACACAATCAGACATTCCAGGAGTTAAATCTTTCAAAAGGTTTTGCAGATCTAATAAAGGTTAACTTTCCAATTCTAAAGATCATTGATAGAGGTAACATTTACCTTACTAATAAACGCATTCTATTTGACGGCTCTATTAAACAATCAACCGTGCGTCATGATTCGATATATGGAATAGATCCCTATACTAATGGTTTCTTGGTTAAAAAAGTAACGGGAAAATTCCCCATTATCATAACTAAAGAATCAGCCGATATTTTCGTACTCACCTGGCATCTAATTAAAAAAGGTAATCTTTAAACTATCTTCATTCAAGAATGATAATATATGATGCAAAACTTATAAGGCTAAGAGTGTACCATGAAATTATTTAGTCTGCTCAATAATGTAACCATATACTATTTAAATACTTTTCATAGCTAATTGAATAATTGCTAGCTATATAAAAGGCTAGTAATTATTTAATTAAAAACTTTGTTACTATTCTACTGTCGATCTTCCAGAAGTTTCTGTAATAGATTATTCTTTTCTTTCTCAGCTTCTAGTAAGCGTTCATAGAGCTTCTTATTCTCATCCATTACCTCGATAAGCTTATCTAATGGATTAAATGTAAATTGAGTGTTGGGCCCATTACTATTATTGGCTCCTACATTTGAACCATCATAGTTATGTTGAATATTGTAGATCGCCGTTTCCTCATCAAAGTTCTTGATGGCTTCAGCTGGCACCTTGAGTACCTGAGCCACCTGCTCGAGTAGTTCCTGCTCAATGACTTCCTTCTGCTCAAGTAACGACACCCGCTTCTGACTCCACTCCTCCCCCAGCTCATAGGCTAGCCCCTCCTGCTTCAAGCCCAGCATTTCTCTAAATCGCTTTACATTTCTGCCCTGATGGATGGCCTTGCTCATAACGCGCTGCTTTTGGTTTCTCACAAATCTATAAAAAATCACGGTTTTCTCTGCGCCTAGCCTAGAAGCCTTTGCTTCTAAACTATTCCTTCCCCGTATGGCATAGACCCTTCCCCCTCCCCAATTTTAGTCCTTCACTCATCCTTTCTACTCGCTATGGACTCCTGCCTGCTTTCTCAGCTCACACCCGACTCTCCTCCTCAGCAGTGGCTCCCCCGCTTCTGGGCTACCCATGAAAAAGAAGACTGTGATGATCTGCTTTGGAGCCTGCTTTCCAGTGCCCTCTCGGCTCCCCCACTCACTTCAGAACATTCCCCGGCTAATCTGCTGTATGTCTCC
>CAJYHS010000015.1 GCA_913774715.1 uncultured Siphonobacter sp.
ACAGTTACTTAACTACTTCTAATCCTCTGAATCTGCTACGCCGCACGTTCCGCACGTGCCTGGGCTTGGTACGCCCTGTGTTCGCACCAGCAAGGGAAAAGCTATACCTCCCTTTACTTATCCCAAACGACTTTACTCCTTACTCTAACCATTATTAGCTATGAAGAATCTTCTATTTTTAGGGCTGTTCCTCAGTTCGCAACTGGCCTTTGCTCAGCGGATATTGACGGGAACAGTGGCCGATGCCAAAACTAAAGAAGCACTCGTGGGTGCCAGCATTCTTGGGGTGGGAAGCACCGCTGGAACGACGACGGATGCCCAGGGAAAATTCTCGTTGAGCCTTCCCGCTACGGTAACCACCATTAAGGTTTCTTACATTGGTTATACCACTCAGGATGTACCGGTTTCCGGGTTAACCAATGTTTCCGTTGCTCTGGTGGAAGGCCAGCAACTGTCAGAAGTGGTTGTCTTGGGTTATACCTCTTCCAAAAAAGAAGACTTGACGGGTGCGGTAGCGGTAGTGGAAGTTGCTACCATCAAAAATACCAGTTCTGGTAACCCCATGCAGGCGTTGCAAGGCCGCGTACCGGGTTTATACATTGAAAAAACCGGAACGCCTTCGGGAGAAAGCAGCCGAATCCTGATTCGTGGGGCGAATACGCTGGGTAATAATGATCCTTTGTACATTATTGACGGCGTACCTACCAAACGGAGTCAGGTTTTTCAGAGTTTGAATGCCAGTGTCATTCAATCGGTTCAGGTGCTGAAAGATGCTTCTTCGGCGTCGATTTACGGTTCCCGGGCCTCCAATGGAGTGATCATCGTTACCACTAAAAACGGAGCCAGTACGGATGGGAAAGTCCACGTGCAACTGAACAGTAGCATCACTACCCAATCCGAGAAACCCGAGCGTTTCAAAATGCTGAATTCCGTTGATCGGGGACGAGCCTTATGGCAGGCTTCGGTGAATGACAAAGTAGACCCGGCTTCAGGTTACGGAGACATCTATTCGTTTGACTGGAATCGCGATTTTAATAACCCAGTGCTGAACAGTGTAACGGTAAAACCCTATGTGGGCGGGAATACGAACGTGCCGGCAGGAGATACCGACTGGCAAAAAGAAGTCTATAAAACGGGTGTGGTGACGAATCAGGATCTGACGATTTCCAGTGGTAATGCCAATTCGTCGATTGCCGTGAACCTTAGTTACCTGAAAAATTCGGGCATGTTACGTTTCACCGATTATGAACGTATAACGGGCCGCGTTAACGCCATGACCAGTAAATGGGACGGACGATTCAAGTTTGGCGTGAACCTTCAGGCGACTACTTCCAAAGAAACACCCGTGGCCACTGATTTGGGCGGAGCTTCTGTGCCCGGCTTAGCCGTTACCATGGCTCCTACCATTCCGGTGTATACCACGACGGGTGAGTATGCGGGTCCGCTGGGCTCTGGTTATTCGGATCGGAATAACCCCTTGCACATGCAATACATTAACCGTTGGGATAAAATCAGACGACCTTTTTTGTTTGGTAATGTTTACGCAGAAATCGAACCCATTAATAACCTGATTTTCCGTTCGTCAGTGGGGATGGATAATTCCGGTTATTCGTTCAAAAACATTGAACAATCGTTTACGGAAGGGTTTATCTCGCGGTCGCTCAATAACATGACGCTCACGAACACCAAATTTTTAAGCCTGACCTGGACGAATACCCTGCGGTACAGCCTGACTTTTGGTTCACATAAACTGAATGCTCTGGTAGGGGTTGAGGCTATTAAAGACGATCAGGAAACGCTGTTGTCTTATCGCGAGAACTTTGCCGTGCAGACGGAAGACTACTTCGTGCTGAGTGCCGCTTCGGGTAATGCCAGCAGTATGGGAACGTCTACGGGAAGCCGGTTACTCTCACAGTTTGCCCGTGTCGATTACGCCTTTAGTGATCGGTATCTGGCGGCCTTAACCCTTCGTCGGGATGGATCTTCACGCTTTGGTTCTCAGAATCGCTACGGCTTTTTCCCTGCTGCTTCCATCGGCTGGCGGATTGACCGCGAAGCATTTCTGGCCAATTCCAAGCTGTTCAGTAACCTGAAGTTACGGGCGGGTGTCGGACGAATTGGGAATCAGGACATTGGAGACTTAGCCCGCTTCGGCTTGTTCGAATCGCGTTACGGAACGCTGGCTTCGCAGGTAACCAACGGTCATAATGCCTTCTTTGACCAATATTGGAACGTGGGAACGGCCTATGATTTGAATGGCTCGAAAAGCGGTACCTTACCTTCGGGATTCGTGCAAACGCAGGGAGCTAACACCGCTCTGAAATGGGAAACTACGGATGAATTGAACGTCGGTCTGGATTTTTCCTTCCTGAATGGAAGTCTGTACGGATCATTGGACGTATTCAGTCGTCAAACGCGGGATATCCTCATTAAACCTCCCGTGGCCTCAGCCGTGGGTGAAGGTCAGTTGCGGTTCGTCAATGGAGCCACTAAAACCAACAAGGGTTTTGAATTATCGCTGGGTTACAACGGCAAGCCCGTAGGTGACTTTACCTATAGTGTTTTCGCCAACTTCAGCCGCTTCCGCGATAAAATCACGGTGCTTCCCGAAGAGGTTCGTTCCGCTTTTGCGGGTAATGCCGTAACTACCATCATTGGTCACTCCCAATTGGATCTGTTCGGCTATCGCACAGAGGGAATTTTTCAGAATCAGTCGGAAGTAGATGGACATGCCAAACAGGTGGGTGCCGCTCCGGGTCGGATTCGGTACCGGGATCTCAACAACGATGGGGTTATTAACGCTCTGGATCAGGAGTTTTTCGGAACCACCTTACCGGGTCTGGAATACAGTGCCCGCATTGATCTGGGGTATAAAAACTTTGATTTCTCCCTTTTCGGATCGGGTATTGCGGGTCGCACGGGTTTTGATCCGTATACCTTCTATAATGATTTCATTCGTGGCCGTGATAACGTAGGTCCTGGCGTGTTCAGAGCCTGGACGCCTCAGAATCCTACCTCAACGGTTCCTGCGTTAACCCTGTCGGACGGCAATGATGAAACGCGGAGTTCGGATTATTTCAATGTAAACACTTCGTATTTCAAAATTCGGAATGCTCAGCTTGGTTACACGTTACCCAAAACTACCGTGGAAGGCTGGGGCTTAGGTAGTGTTCGACTCTACGTCATGGGAGAAAACCTGTTCTGGATTAAAAGCAAAAGCTTCCAGGGCCCCGATCCTGAGCGGACCACGCTGGATGCTATTCCCGTTCCCCGTTCGTACACGTTTGGTTTAAATGTATCCTTCTAAACCGCTTAATTTGTTATGAAAACTATTTTTCGCACCATACTTTTTGCTTCAGGAATCGCTCTGGTTTCCTCCTGCAATAACTTTCTAGAGTATCAGCCCAAGGGCACGCTCTCTTCCGATCAGGTAACGTCCGCCTCTAATGCGGAAGCTCTGGTTACTTCGGCTTATGCCGGCATTGGTAACGCCGACATGATCGGTCCCATCGCCAGCATGTGGGTCTACGGTAGTGTTCGTTCGGACGATGCGTATAAAGGCGGCGGCGGCGTGGCTGACTTGCAGGATATTAACTTCTACGAGCAGTATAACCTCACCCAGGCTCAGCAGGGCGGTGGATTTTATCACCCCTTAACCTGGGAGAACTACTACAAGGCCATTTCGAGAGCCAACGTAGGTATCCGCTCGCTGACTAATTTATCCGACACGGATTTTCCATCGAAAAAAACGCGTTTAGCAGAATTGCGTTTCCTGCGGGGGCATTCGCACTTTATGCTGAAAATGCTCTTCAAGAACATTCCGTTTGTTGATGAAACGCTGAGTAACGATCAGATTCTGGCTACTTCTAACCGCCAGGGTACGAATGATGCCTTATGGGAGAAAATTGCTACTGATTTTCAATATGCTCTGGATAACCTGCCCGTTTCGCAAAGCCAGCCGGGTCGTGCCAACCAGTACGCTGCGGCGGCTTATCTGGCCAAAACGCGGCTGTATCAGGCTTATGAGCAAAATGACAATCACCGGGTTACGAACATCAACCGGACGCGTTTGCAACAGGTAGTAGAATTAACCGAGAAAGTAATCAGTTCGGGCAAGTATGACCTCCATCCGGATTTTGCCCAGAACTTTCTGCCTGAATTTGATAACGGCATTGAATCCGTTTTTGCGATTCAGTTTTCCATCAATGACGGTACTACGTTGGGACGTCTGAATACCGAAAACGGCCTCAATTACCCGCACGGAGCCCCTCAGTACGGTTGCTGCGGGTTTCACCAGCCCAGCCAGAATTTAGCCAATGCCTTCGGAACGGATGCGAATGGGTTACCTAAATTTGATTCGTTTAATACCACAGAAATTGATTTCAAAACGGCCACGGTAGACCCCCGCGTGGATCACTCGATTGGTATTGATGGTCACCCATACAAGTATAACGCCAGCTTACCTTACAGCAACAGTTGGGTTCGCGATCCGGGAGTATACGGCTATTTCCAGAGTATGAAAGAACAGCAATTGGCGACGAGTCAATTCTTTAAAAAGCAGGGGCCGTTCATTGGTGTAGCAAAGAATGTAGATGTCATTCGTTACGCTGATGTATTACTCTGGCAGGCCGAAGCCTACATTGAACTGGGTCAGCCCGAATTGGCTCGTCCGCTGATTAACAAGATCAGAACCCGGGCCGCCGCCAGTACGGGCCGTACCAAGAAAGCCGATGGTACGGATCCTTCGAAATACCTGATTAAAACCTACGATGCTTCGGGCTGGACTCAGTCGTATGCCCGCCGGGCCTTACAATGGGAACGCCGACTGGAGTTTGCTCTGGAAAGTCCCCGTTTCTTTGATCTGGTTCGCTGGGGCATTGCCGCAGAAACGCTGAATAACTATCTGGCTAAGGAAAAAACCAGACATTCCTTCCTGAGTGGAGCCAGTTTTACGGCGGGTCGTGATGAGTACCTGCCTATTCCACAGCGTGAAATCAATTTTACCAAAGGTCTGTATATTCAAAATCCAGGCTATTAATTTACCTTAGTGCGAGTCGGCTGAATGGTCTAATCCATTCAGCCGACTTCTAACCTTTTATTATGAAAAAGAAAGTAATGCTGAGTTTGCTAGCTGCCATGATGGCTACTTACTCACAGGCCCAAACGCCAACGGAGGCCTATCGTCCTGCCTTTCACTTTACTCCCGAAAAGAATTGGACAAATGATCCGAATGGTCTTTTATATTACGAAGGTGAGTATCATCTTTTTTACCAATACAATCCTTTTGGTGATACCTGGGGGCATATGAGCTGGGGCCACGCCATTAGTAAAGACCTGATTCACTGGGAGCATTTACCACTGGCCATCCCCGAATTTGATAATCCCGACGGCAAAAGCCAAACCATGATTTTCTCGGGAAGTGCCGTCATAGATTATGGTAACAAAAGTCAGATATGCCCTCCGGGTACGAAAGATTGTATGGTGGCCATCTACACTGGACACGTGCACGCTAAGGGCGAAGAACTGGAGCAACATCAGAATCTGGCCTACAGCACCGATAAGGGCCGCACCTGGACGCAGTATGCTAAAAACCCCGTGTTAACGCTGGGCACGCCGTCTTTCCGCGACCCGAACGTATTCTGGTACGAGCCGCAGAAAAAATGGGTGATGTCGGTAGTGAAGCCGGATATTCACACTGCTATGTTCTACGAATCCAAAGATCTGAAAAGCTGGACCAAAACGGGAGAATTTGGCAAACAGGGGGACGTTTCCAAAATCTGGGAATGCCCCGCTCTGATGGAGGTACCCATTGACAATGAACCCGGTAAGAAAAAGTGGGTATTATACATTTCGTCGGGCCATCCGGTGGAGGGCTTTGTGGGGATGCAATACTTCGTGGGTAACTACGACGGCAAAACGTTCACGCTTGATAAGGGCAGTCCGAAACCCGCTAAAGCAGGCTGGGGTAATGTCATTGATTACGGCAAAGATTATTACGCAGCGATTGAGTTTAATAACCTGCCTAAATCGCAGATGAAGCCCATCACGCTGGGTTGGGCTTTGAACTGGACCTACGCCAAAGAATTACCTACGAGTCCGTTCCGGGGGGGAATGACTTTACCCCGCGAGGTTTCACTCAAACGTACCCCCGAAGGGTTAATCCTGATTCAAAAACCTTACCTGGAACTGGCGAAACTGAAACGTACTGCACTGGAATCCATCAAGTCTGTATCATTAGCTAAAGAAGAAAAAGACCTGAACAAAGCGACGGGAGATCGGCTGGAAATTAAAGCAGAATTATTACCTGAACAGGCCAGAGAAATTGGCTTGAAACTGTATAAATCTGGTGACGAAGAGACGATTATTCGGTATGTAAATGGTAAAGTTCAGTTGGATCGCCGGAAGTCAGGCCAAGTGGATTTCAATCCGTCATTTGCGAGTGTAGAAGAAGCACCTGCCAAACTCAAAAATGGAGTGGTTAAGCTTCACATCATCGTAGATGCTTCGCTGGTGGAAGTATACATCAACGATGGCGAAGCCGTCATCACCGACCACGTGTTCCCCACTAAAAAAGATGGGAAAGTGAGTTTGTATACGAAAGAGGGCAAAGGAAGTTTTAAAAATGTTACGGTAGAAAAGCTGGATTAACCCTAGAGGAAATCAAGATCGGCTGGCAGGCCCTGAGTTACTCAGGGCCTGCCAGCCGATCTTACGTTATAAACTATTAAAGTTCTGTCATCTCGACCAACGGGAGAGAACTTCTTAGGGATGGGGACACCTTCCCGGCCTTGAATAAACTTTCATCTCCCGGCAAGGTCCCTCGCTTCGCTCAGGATGACAGGGTGGTCTTTCACTTAACTCCGCCCGCCCCCCTGTCATCTCGACCAACGGGAGAGAGCTTCCTAGGGATGGGGACACCTTCCCGGCCTTGAACAAACTTTCATTTCCCGGCAAGGTCCCTCGTT
>CAJYHS010000016.1 GCA_913774715.1 uncultured Siphonobacter sp.
CCCCGCATGCCAATGCTAACGATTTTCTCGTTGGAGGCCCGTTTCATGCCCTCTTTCCAGAACTGACGGAGTTGCTGTGAATTATTTTCGTAATTCCACGGGCCTTTGCCTACTCGTCTCCACTCGTCGTGGGCCCGCATTAAGGGTTCATGGTGCGAAGTCCCAATGACGATGCCGTACTTTTCCGCCATTTTGATGTTAAGGGAGTCATCGGCGTAAAAAGCATTACCCCACATGGCAGGCCAGATGTAGTTTCCTTTCAGACGCAGGATGAGTTCGAATACTTTCTCGTAGAATTTACTGTTAAAACCACCAAATTTTTCCTTCGTCCATCCCGACAAGGCTGGGGCTTCATCGTTAAGAAAAATGCCCCGGTATTTCACTCTTGGAGCATCCTGTACTTGCGTGTTCTTGAGAATATATACCTCCTCCCGCTTGGTCACCGGTACATCAGCCCACCAGTACCACGGAGATACCCCCAGCTGACGCGAGAGTTCAAAAACACCATAAGCCACTCCTCTCCGATCACTCCCCTGAATCACTAGTGCCTGAGGAATCGTAGCGGTAGGACTGTGTATGACTTTGATCTGATAGGCCTCCCAGCTATCAGGCTTATCAAGCGAAGGGAGTTTTTTTGTGTTGGTTAGTTGCTTCAGAACGCCAGAATGTTCCAGCGTGCCAATCACAATCACTCTTTGACTAACTTTCTCTAACGTATGGATCAACGGTACTCTCCGGCCCGTTACCCGTTCAATATCCTGCTGAAGCAGCCGAGCCGACATCTGAATTAACTCCGCTTCCTGATCGTCCACGTAAATGGCGGCTTTGGTAATTGCAAAACCGGTCGGCTTTTCAGATACCACTCGTTGAGCATGGGCCACCGAAAACCAACCCATACCCGCAATAATAAGTATTCCAATTTTCATATCGACTGGGTATCCAATGAATTGATTTATGGCATTCTAGGGAATAGGATCCTAGTCCCTGTCGTGATTCCGGCAAAAAATCCAGATCATCGATTGACTATTACTTAAGCTGCTTCATGAACCAGTCCTTACTGAACTAATTCATGATTTTTCGAAGAAATAGTTTAACAAAAGTAGAACGCAAGCTTTCGCCCCTGTGAGAACAAATGTGTAAAAGAGTGCAACAAATGTTTAATGAAGTCTTAACGCTTGATCTTATACGCTGACTGATCCCTTGAAAATGCTTTCCTATGAGACGCTTTTACTGCCATAAGCCACTCATTTCCTCTAATGGTGAGGGCGAGGGCTCTTCTGCCTGACGACCTCAATCGAGCAGCAAAATGAAAATAAAGTGTCAATTGAACATTTATTTTTCGACTGTGGGCACCAAAATCATAATTTTCCTAATAAATAATTACATTTGTCCTAGAATAATAAAGACTTAGTAGTTTCAACTATACACAGTTAAGGAGATCTATCACGAATTATCAGGCTCTTATTCCATCTGCATACATGCGGTTTACGAACATCCTTTTTACGATTTTACTAAGCTGTGTACTTCTGTTTCCATCACTGAAGGCCTGGGCCGATCCTCAACCTCAGCCCCTGATGTTTACCTCGCTCACCACCAAAGACGGGCTTTCTTCAAACATTATTACGGCTATTTTGAAAGATCGTTACGGCTTGTTATGGATTGCTACCGAAGACGGACTCAATAAGTACAACGGTTCCAATTTCAACATCTACCATCACGAAGAATCCAACCCTACCAGTCTGGGTTCAAACGAAATTTCTTCCCTTCACGAAGACGCTGCGGGTCGGTTATGGGTGGGAACCATTGAAGGATCGCTTCATTTGTACGACCGGAAAAAAGATCGCTTCACCCGGGTTGACGTTGGGCTTAATGTTTATTCCATTTGTAGTGATGAGCAGGGAATGCTGTGGGTCGGAACGCATTCCGGCATTTTTAACGTCAATCCCCAAACGCTGAAAGTTACTCGCCCCTCCATTAAAAATTATGCATTGGTTGAAGGAAAACCCTGTCGGCGGATCTTTCAAGATCGCCAAAAGCGTATCTGGATCGCTACCAATGAGGGACTGATCGTCTATCAAAGAAAAACGAATCAGTTTAAAGCCTTTTTTCACGACCCGCTTAATTCTAAAAGTCTGGCCAGCCGAATGGCCATGTGCATTACTCAGGATAAGTCAGGACGCATCTGGGTAGGCACGCAAAACGGGCTTAACCTGCTTTTGCCCGATGAAAGTGGTTTTGAGACCTTTCGTTTTAACAAGGATGATCCCTGTTCCATGAGTCATAATACGATCTACGCCATGGAGACCGACGAAGCCAACCGATTATGGATCTGCACGGAAAAAGGTTTAAATATCATGGACGTAAAGACGCATAGACTGGAAAGATACCTACCTAATCCGAATGTCCCTTTTAGTCTGTCCAATCGATCCGTTAAATGTATTTTCATTGATCCTCAGGGCATTACCTGGCTTGGCACCTATCAGGGCGGCCTTAATAAGTATGATAAAAACCTTACGTTATTTGGGTTACAGAAAAGCCGGCCTGGCGATGAAACGCGTCTGAGTTCTTCTTTCGTTACTTCTTTTGCAGAGAACCCTGACGGAAATATCTGGATAGGAACGGATGGCGGTGGATTACACCTGTATCATCGGAAGACCAACCGATTCAGCCGGGTCAAGCTTTACTCAAACCAAGGCGTCGAACTGCCAAACCTGGCTATTCTATGTTTGAGCCTTGCTCCGCCTAATCAACTGTGGATCGGTACCTTTCAGGAAGGGCTGTTTTTGCTGGATGTGACTACTGGAAAATGTCAGCAGTTCAAAGCGGGGATACCCTATGCCAGCGTCAATCACAATGAGATATTTTGCTTGAAAACCGACCGGACTGGCAAAGTATGGATTGGTACCAACGGAGGTGGTCTTAATTGTTATGATCCGGTTCGAAAGCAGTTTAGCTACCTGAATCCTCCCGTTCGCTCCAGCCAACCACTCATACCAGTCAATGCCTATATACGAGCCCTGGAAGAAGACCGGCAAGGTAACCTTTGGATTGGCTCGTTTGGAACGGGTATCGCACTACTGAACCCAGTAACTAAAACGGCGATTCGCTTCGACAAAGGAAATAGTAAGCTCCCCAGCAATCGCATTACCTCCATCCATGCCGACGCCAGGGGTTTTGTCTGGATTGGAACCAACGGGGATGGGTTAGCCCGGTTTGATCCGCTCAGCCGTTCTTTCCACACCTATAAAGGATTACCTAACGGCATTGTCAATAAAATCCTGAGTGATCAGGAGCAAAGGATTTGGGTAAGTACCAATAAAGGCATCAGCAGCCTGGAAGAAGGCAGCAGCCGATTTACGAACTATACCGCTC
>CAJYHS010000017.1 GCA_913774715.1 uncultured Siphonobacter sp.
CGCCGCCGCAGAGAAGGATATAAAACGGGTCAATTTCTCATTTTAGGGTCGGCCTCACTTGATCTATTAAAACAATCCTCCGAATCTCTTGCGGGTCGCATTGCCTATAAAGAATTATCAGGTTTGACAGCCACGGAAATTAGGTCTTCTAATGCCGGTGATCAAAACCGACTTTGGTTACGTGGCGGATTTCCTGACAGTTTTTTGTCTAAAACCGATGCGGCTAGTCTTCGTTGGAGGCTCAACTTTATCAGTACCTACCTGGAACGGGACGTACCTCAATTAGGACCGCGGATTCCGGCGATGACTTTGCGGCTTTTGTGGACGATGTTAGCTCATAATCAAGGGGCTCAATTGAATATGGCTCAACTAGGGTCAAACCTTGGCATTGCCATACCCACGGTCAAACGTTACCTAGAATTACTGGAAGACTTGTTATTGATCCGTCATCTGCGTCCGTGGTCTGGTAATGTGGGTAAACGGCTGGTTAAGTCCCCCAAGGTTTATATTCGGGATAGTGGCATTACGCACGCCTTACTTAATCTGACGGACATGGATGATCTACTAGGACATCCGGTGGTCGGTTCTAGTTGGGAAGGGTTTGTTGTGGAAAATCTGTTATCCTCCTTACCTGAAGGCACTACACCCTGGTTTTATCGGACATCGGCAGGTGCTGAAATTGATCTAGTTATTGAACGAAACCGCCAGCAGATCTATGCGATTGAAATTAAGCGTTCAACGGCTCCCGTGCTTTCAAAAGGGTTTTATCTAGGTTGTGAAGACATTAAAGCCACCAAGCGGTTTTTAGTTTATCCGGGCTTAGAGCGTTATCCGATTTCTAAAGACGTGATAGCAATTTCATTAGCCGATATGATGCAGGAGCTTCGCAGTATTCAGTAATTCATCCTTTAATGAGTTCTACCGGATTCAAATCCGGCAGATCCTTTTTGAAGAGCTCCTGTTCATATTCATGAATCAGACGGGCCAGCAGCATCTTTTCTTTGTGCTCAGGAGAGCCTTTCACGGCCGACTGAATGGATTGGAAACGGCCCATGGCCGTATCATACTCTTCTTCGGAACCAATCAGCTACCATTGATTTTGCAACATACATCTTAGATTGTTAGAGCATTGATGCGATCATATTCCGCGTGTGTCCCAATGAAACGCATATCCACCAGCGAATCTTCATAGTCAATTTCGGCAATCAATCGGTAATGACCGCTTTTGATCTCAAAACGAGCCCGCTGAGCATTTAGATGCCAATGTGCTGATAAACGAGAAAGGTAAGTAGGTTATATTAACCTAGTAGAAATAAAGGATTCGGGTTAATTATAGATCAGAAGCATGGTCTGAATGATTTACCATCCTATATCTATTCTTTACAAAAGCTTATCAAATACATTTTAAATAATTACAGCACATTTCAAGTTACTAATGAATGTAGATTTTGTGAAAATACCGGAAGCTATTCTAAAGAAAAGTTTCGTTATCCTAGCACTCCCTACCCCGTCACCCTCGGATCCCCTACAAACGCAAGTCTCACACACGAGCGGGCAATGAGAGCATGATGTCCAAACTCCTCGGTGACTGTACCTTCCACCAGGTATACACCCCTTCCCGTAATGGGCTGCTCACTGGCTACCCTAGGAAAATGAACCGAGTCCCAGAACTCACCGTCGGTGTCCAGCCAATAGGCAAACATCATGAACTCTTTCTTGACGGTGTACGAAGTTTTGGTATTAACTAAATACCCTAAGATTGACACTACTTGTCCCAAATAATGCGGTAAATCCTGAGCGGTAATCAGGACGGTTCGAATCGGTGGAATCTGAGCCAGCAAACCAAAGGGTGATCCCAGCGTAAAACCCAGTAGTTCGAGTTCGTCGTACGCATCTTCTATTACGTGATAAGTCAACGTAGGTAAACTAAGTTTGGGTTCTTCGATGGCAAAGAGGGTAGCCGAAGTAGCACTGATGGGCCGGGCATTAGTTTTCCAGTGCGCCTGCCAGAGCAGTTCTTTCTTTGGAATGCCAAACTCCCGGAAAGCTCCAATTCTGATTAATAGAATAAGCTGTTCTAAACCGGGCTGTAATCGCTGGCAGAAATCATCAAAATGCAGGAAAGGTCCGGCCTCTTTGCGTTCCCTTAGAATCCTCTGTACCGTTTTTCCCTGTAAAGACTTGATATGAATCCAGCCTAAGTAAAGAGTATTGCCTTCTAGTCGCGTGAATTGCTCTGATTGATTAATATCCTGAGCCTCAATGACAGCCCCGCAGCGGCGAGCTTCGTGAATGTAGAATTCCGTCGAATAAAATCCTCCAAAGTTGTTAATGACGGCGGTGATGAATTCAAGGGGATAATGCGTCTTGAGAAACAGGCTCTGGTAACTCTCGACGGCAAAACTTGCCGAATGGGCTTTAGAAAAACTGTATCCAGCGAAAGACTTAATTTGCCGCCAGACTTCCATCCAGATTTCGTCGGGGTATCCTTTCTCACGGCAGTTATCGGCAAACTTCGCTTCGATTCGTTCGAACTCCTTGCGGGAGCGATACTTCCCACTCATGCCCCGACGCAGCACGTCGGCTTCCGCCAGCGTGAGTCCAGCAAAGTAGTGGGCGACCTTAATCACGTCTTCCTGATACACCATCACGCCGTAAGTCTCAGCGAGTAATTCTCCCATGACTGGATGAATGGGCTGAAACGAAGCTGGGTTCTCGTGGCGATGAATGTATTCTTTCATCATGCCCGAAGAGGCGACTCCCGGACGAATAATCGAACTGGCGGCCACCAACGTTAAGTAGTTATCGCATCGCAGTTTCCAGATGAGTTGCCGCATGGCAGGTGACTCAATGTAAAAACAGCCCATCGTTTCGTGCCGCTGGAGCTGCTGTTTAATCAAAGGATCTGTTTTAAAATCCTGGATCCGATGAATATCGACATCGACCTGTCGGTTCTTACGTATAATCTGTACCGATTCTTTAATGTGACCCAGGCCCCGCTGACTTAGTATGTCGAACTTAGCAAAGCCCACTTCTTCGGCCACGTACATATCAAAGTGGTTGATGGGAAAGCCCTTGGGCATGGGCTTCAGTCCCGTGTAATGAAACAGGGGTTCTTCGGAAATCAGAATTCCACCCGCGTGAATGGAAAGCTGCCGGGGAAGATTTTCCATTTTTGCTCCTAGCGTCAGTATCTGATGAACGTAGGAATCCCGCTCAGGATTGGAAATAATCAAACCCCGCCGTTCCTGATACACACCTTCGACGAGTGCATCAATTTCCGCTTTGGGAAGGCCGTACACTTTGCCCAGCTCCCGAAAATGACTTCGGTTTTGGAACGTCACGTACACGGCCATCAGGCAGACGTGCTCAGATCCGTACCGCTTAAAAATATAATCAATGATTTCGTCGCGTTCACTCCAGCTAAAGTCAATGTCAAAATCGGGTGGAGATGTCCGGGCCGGATTAATGAAGCGTTCAAAATAAAGGTCTAATTCAATCGGATCAACGTCCGTTATCTGCATGCAGTAGGCGACAATCGAGTTAGCCCCGCTTCCCCGCCCTACGTGTACGTATCCCCTTGAGCGGGCGTAACAAATGATGTCGTTGGTAATCAGAAAGTAGGCAGTGTAGTGTAAGTCATGAATAACTTTTAACTCTTTTTCCAGTCGCTGCTGAGCTAGCCGATCATTTCTGGAATACCGATACTCGAACCCTTCCCAGGCCAGCTTACTCAGCAGTTGAAAATCATCCGCTGCACTGGTGGTAAAGACTTTCTTATTTTTAGACGTGTTAAAGTCGAATTCAAAACTGCATTGATTGAAAAGCTTTTGAGCATTCTCTAACAGAAAGGAATAATCCTGATACTTGTGCAGCAGCCGCTGCGGAGGCACCATCCAGTTGGTTTCATGAGCCGTAGCCTGAGCTGGTAAACGGGAAAGCAGGCAATTATGGCAAATCGCCCGTAAATGCCGATGCAGCTCGTAGCCTTCGCGGTTTAGAAACGTGACCGTTTGCAGGGCTACAGCTTTACTGGCCTGCATCCGGTTTTTTAAGCTATAGAGTCTGGGTATCTCGTAGGGACGTACGCCTATGTATTCGTGCGGGGCCAGCTTCGCATTTCGTTCAATAGCACTTAAGGGATAAATCGTGAAGACGTGCTCAAAAGAAGGAGCCATCAATGGAAAGGGCTTTTGAGCTAGTTCATACTGACTCAAAAATCGGTTGATCTCGGCAAAGCCACGGGCATTTTTTGCCAGGCACAGGTAACAAAACGCATCCTCATTTCGAAACTCAACGCCAACCACGGGCCGGATGCCTGCGTGATCCGCATACTTTATAAAGTCGAAAATGCCCGAAGTCGTGTTTATATCGGTTAGAGCCAGCGAGCTAATACCCAGGCGGGCCGCGTGATCCAGCAATTCTTCGATGCCCAGCGTACCATATAGGAAGGAATAGTAACTATGATTATTTAGATAAACCATGACTATTCCTTCCCTAGGAGCTTCGGATCGGTTAGCCAGTTTCCCAGCTTGAGCGACATGCCCGCCACTTCCTGATTTAGTCGCCTCACTACAATCAGTTCCGCTTCACTTTCGTACGTACCCAAACAGAAGCCTAGCTCCTGAGCATCATAACCTACAACGTATCGCTTCTTCTGATACTCAACAATATCGAATTCAAAGAGCGCTTCACCCTGGCAATCAAAGGCTCCTACACACCAAATCACCTGCATTTTCGAAGAAGGCTGATAGTGCCGGATTTCCATGGTATGCATTTTAATCAGGGTTAAGGCCTCGTCCAGCCAAAAAGATTCAAATTCGCCGCTTTGCCCCACCATCGGGGCTTCGTGTAGTTCGGTTCCATCGAATATCTGAATCCTTGAAAGTTCCTGTAGCGTTTTCATATTGCTCGATTTTTTTCAGGTTTTGGTTTAAAAGAATAAGAGACGGCCCGTCCGACGATCCGATCGCCGAATCTTCTTCTCAGACCATCCATGATGTGATACAAAGGAAGAATTCGGGCCGATGAATTAAACAGGTCCAGCTGCTCGAGCCCGTGTACGAGTTTGCTGAACTTTACGCCAATCAGGCGAATGAGTAAACGTCTATCGTATAGCTTCTCAAATAAGTCGAGAACTTCATCAATCAGAATGTTATCCGCCGTGGTGGGCGTTAGCATCGTTTGTTTGACGTAGGTATCAAAATTAGAATAGCGGAGTTTTACGGAAACGCAGCCCGTGGATGACTGCTCCTGACGGATTTTCTGGGTTAGTTCTTCGACCATGCCAATCAGGACTCTACGAAGCAGATCCATATCAGTGGTATCGGTCTGGAAGGTCGTTTCCTGCGAAAACGATTTCTGATCATAGGCGGGCATAACCGGGCTTATATCAATGCCATTGGCCCGTTCCCACATACTGGTGCCTGCTTTACCGAAGGTTTTTACTAACAAAGCTTTGGGCATCTCAGCCAGCGTGCCCAGCGTAACAATGCCCATGTTTCGAAGCTTCTGCGAAGTTACCTCCCCGATGCCGGGCATTCTGGAGACGGGCAAGGGAGCCAGAAAACTGCGTTCGGTACCCCGGCTTACTTCCAACTGCCCGCAGGGTTTCGCTTCATTAGTAGCTACTTTGGAAACCGTTTTATTAATAGACAAACCCATCGATAAGGCAAGCCCCGTCTCTTTGATCACTTTCTGACGAAGTTCAGTCGCGAATTTCAGCGTGCCGAAATAGCGATCCATGCCACTTAGATCTAAATAGAATTCATCAATTGAAGCCTTCTCAACAACCGGAGCTTCTTGAACCAGAAGATCCGTCACCCGATTGGAATACATACTATAGGCATCGTAATCCCCTTTTATGTAAATCGCCTGCGGACATAACTGTCGAGCCAGTTTCATAGGCATAGCTGAATACACGCCAAACGTACGGGCTTCATAACTGGAAGCAGACACGACCCCTCTGTCCCCCATTCCACCGATGATGACGGGCTTATCGACCAAAGCTGGATTATTCAATCGTTCAACGCCAACAAAGAAGGCATCGAGATCCATATGTGCCACAACCGTTTCCATGATTACATATTTTGTTCACATTTGTTATTTTTATAACACAATGATTATATATTTTACACTTTGTATTTAAAATGTATTCATTATGTATAAATATTTACAACAAAAGATAATATTTTTATACAAAAATTACTCAAAGCACTGATATTGAATAATTTACGTATTCAATAATTTCATTGTTTCTTGAAGTTTCTTAGTGGATGTATTTTTACAATTGTGAATACTGTAAAAGAAGTATTGACTAGTAAGAGCCTAATAATTAAGGTTTGGAGAGTAAGCAAGAGATCTTTTGAAGAAAATCACTGAATTCAGACTAAATTCAATGAAGATATTTTGATCAATTAATATTGATGTGCAATAAAAAGCCCGGTTACTAAAACAGCAACCGGGCTTTGTCAACAACGCAGTGACCGACTTACACAAGCTTTCAAAATTAATAAGTAGCTAAGCAAGGTGAACGATGAAGAAGCTAATTATTAAAATATTTTATAAACGCTTCTATTTCTGCTCTTCCAATAGTTTTTGTAATAACTGATTCTTCTCTTTTTCTGAATTCAGTAAACGTTCATATAACTCTATGATCTTATCTATTGGATTGAAGGTATATTGGTTGTGTTGACCATTAGAATTATTAGATGCCGTATCATTATAGGTAGTATCATAATTATTCTGAATATTATAGATAGCGGTTTCTTCATCAAAGTTCTTGATGGCTTCAGCCGGCACCTTGAGTACCTGAGCCACCTGCTCTAAGAGCTCCTGCTCAATGACTTCCTTCTGCTCCAGTAGCGACACCCGCTTCTGACTCCACTCCTCGCCCAGCTCATAGGCTAGTCCCTCCTGCTTCAAGCCCAGCATTTCTCTAAATCGCTTTACATTTCTGCCCTGATGAATGGCCTTGCTCATAACGCCCTGCTTTTGGTTTCTTACAAATCTATAAAAAATCACGGTTTTCTCTGCGCCTAGCCTAGAAGCCTTTGCTTCTAAAGTATTCCTTTCCCGTATGGCATAGACCCTTCCCCCTCCCCAATTTTAGTCCCTCACTCTCCTTTCTTTACGTATAACTTACAATACTCTTGTAGGCTAATACCAAAACTGCATAATTGTAGTACATGCAATACAGATAAGTGGGCGCTAAGAATCCCTCAAAAACAAGTACTAATTACTAACCTTTATTAAATTTTTTAAGTATCTGAGCTTTTCGTCTAGGCTTAACTCAACAAACGCAATATCTAGTTCTTTTGAAAAGCCCCCGCTACTTCATATGCTTTTAGGAAACGTTCTTCAATCTACTTAAGATCCTCGTTTGATAAATCAGATAGATGATTTACCCTTAACTCATGAGGCCTAATGAGTATAAATAGAAATTATGTTCATTAAGCCATGCTTTCTTACCTAGCAAATCAATGTGATAAAAAGCCCAGAACCTAATCAAGTAGTTTAGATCAATGTTAAAATACTTTTCAAATATCCGATACTCTTTGTAAGATACAAAGGCATGCTTATTAAAGGCATTTCCTGTTAATCCCGGAAAGGCTTTCACGGGATCAAATCCGGGTAATTCAAAGAAAAATTTAAGCTTTTAAATGATGTTATATATATATTAAATACATATTCTAATTATATTTATGATGATCACTAATTTAGCATGAAGTCACCCTATAAAGAAAAGACAATTTAAATTAATATAAAGGTAATTAAGACTATCCTAGGTATACAATATTTACGATTCATTAATTATTAAAACATTCAACTTTTACTCTATAAGACTAATAATAAAACCTTTATAATATAATATAATATTTATTTTCCTTTCCTTACAACCATATCGATTTTAATTGTGTCTTAGGTTAAACAATCATTTAAATTATTTTAAAGTATTGTTTCTACAAGTCCTAATTAAGTAAAATAACTTAATCTAATTTTTAAACCATGGCTAGTTTTTATAAATTTCTGCTATTATCACTAATCTTCTTCTCTTGCCAAAAGGAAGAAATAATTGGAGAGAATCAGTTGACATGTCCTGTAAAGGCAGTGAGTGGATCTCAAAACAAGATAACTGGATCTTGGCAGCTTGTAAGAATTAAATTTCCAATGACAGGAGAGATTAATGACATTTCATGCAATAATGTTATATTCCATTTTAAAAAAAATAATTCGTTAGATATTGAAAATGATCCCTTAGGTTATTCATCCATTACTAATAATTACGATTTCAATAAGAACAAAAAAACGCTCATGCTTGGTAGTATTGAATACCAATGCACTATTAAAAAATTTGAGATGTTTTTTGACAGATCACCTCTTGATGGAGAGGTACTATATTTTGCTCGAATTAAATAATCATAACTTTCTCACTATTAAGAAACTTAATATTTACTTACTATAGGTCTTCTAAACTGCTCTGAGGGATAAAACCATACACAAACCGCATATCAAGCCCCTTTGCTATCTTCTTTAGAAAAAATAGATTGAGATCACCGTCTATTTAATCGTTTCAAGCCTAAAATACGTGATTGATCAATGCCTACTCGCTTCGCTAATTGAGTCGTAGACGTCCCCAAAGCTTCCCAGAGTAATTTGATCCAGCTGTGATCGGATTGGAGTAAGGGAATAATGGACGAGGTCAGCATTTTGTCGAGTTGCTCCCTGATCAGTTTCTTGTTCCAGTAAAATAAGTAAACCTATTGGAACATATCATGCCAAATCTAGCATAAATTTACCATAAAAATATGCTGTATCTAGCATATTTTTATGGTAAACATTGTTTTTCTTTAAATTGCCATATAAACTATTCAAGTAGATAATTCTTTATATGACCTAGTACTTTTATAACTATGTAACTATTAGCTCCACCAATTCTTGTTCTAATTAACCCAAAATCTACTGTTTAATTAACCTAATTTTTCATTTGTGAACACTTATTGTACATGAATGAACATATGATATAGAAGGAGGAATTTTACTAGTGCAGGTATGGGTTAAGGTTTAGAAGTAATCTAAGCAATGCTCTACTAGGAGCTATATCATCTTAGCTAAGCAGAAAGAAGGCCATCTGATAATGATTGCATAGTTAAAGAATAAGTTGCTGGAGTAATAATCTACTAAAATACGATACTAATGAAAATTTCTTAAGCGGCCTTGTGTCTTAATAAGTAAGATAAACCTATTGAATACTCAATTTTTGAGTTGACTAAGGTCTTTTAGCTATAACTGAAAACCTAATTTTATCAAGATCCCCTAGAGTAACCTTTGAAATAGACTGCATCTATTCATATGTTGCTTGCACAGCAAAAAAATTGGTTACTATAGCGGTATTTAGGATAACCTTATTCAGATATGTACGTTTAAAGCATGTAAAATTATCTGTGCCTTTCTGAAATATCGATACATAAAATAGTAAAAGGTAAGTTTGAAAGGATATATTAAAAGTTTTATACTTTAGTATGTTTTTAATTTTAATTTACAGTGTCCACCTATACCTATCAATACGCTAACGCATCCGCGTTGAAGAGTCCTTCAGCGAGTCCATTTCTCAGCTTAGCTGCGTTCAATGAAGATGCTCTGGAAGAAGAAATTCACTGTTACTTCTGGGGCACCCTGCTCGATCCGTATGTTACGGCCCGATCGTTTATGACCTTGTCCAGGGTTGTACGATCTCGCTTTACCTTATCTGCTTCCGAACGAGCTGCCATGCGAGATCCAATCGTTACTGCCGGAGCCGGTTTGATGCGACTGGAAGCCTTTTCGGGCTGTAACGGCGTATATGCCCGCGTAGACATGCTACCGAGTTCATTGGATGGTGAATTTTTGGGTAGCGGTACAACTAACGTCGACTTTAACGAACCCATGATTCAGGCCTTGAGTACGGTAAGTCGACAGGACAAGCTTCTTCTTTCAGTGGGTGAGAAAGAAGTAATGCTGGAAAATCAGGGTCAGCAAATCATCGAACGCAAAGTACCCTTGCCTGACCGCTGGATTAAAGGTCTTACGGCTGTTCAAGCTTATCTGTCTACCATGGAATCCTTTGGCGAGTACACAAAAGTGCAAACCATTCAGCTTTTTCAATCCTTACCTAAAGGAGAAATTTCCAGCGATTATTTTCTGAGTTACCGGGCTAACCGACCCGTTTTTACGCCGATTGCTACGGGTAAATCCCTGCGAATGGGTGGCTTGCATCGTCTGCGATTACTAGAAGCCCTAGTTCCTTTGCAGGAGGGTATGGAAGTGTTTCAGAGTCCGGATGAACAGGCTACTGCTTTTGTTTTTAAACTCCATTCGATGCGGTTTTTATTAACGCTTTCCCGGGAAACCAAACGCGGATTTTCGGGCGAAGGAACTATTCTTGATAGTCTGGTCGAATCCGTACCGGAAGCTTATATTCAGGGGGCACGGCAGTTGTTTCAAACCAACGAAACCTTTAATCCTACCCTACTCTCGCTGGAAAGGGACCTTGATCCCACCGTTCTCAACCGGGTCAGTATGCACCTTTCGGCGATGGGCTTGCTGGGCTACGATGTCATCGATCGTCAGTTTTTTTATCGCAAACTTCCCTTTAAACCCAGTCGTATCCTGAGCCTGAATCCCCGGTTAAAAAATGCTCAGACCTTACTGGAAGCCGACGGCATCGAAATTCTCGAACGAAGTCCAGATCGAACCCTGGCCCGTGTCAGAGGAAGTCATGAGAACTTTTACCGAGTGCTGATTGAAGAAAATAAAGCCCGCTGCACGTGTCCCTGGTACGCCTCTCACGAAGGTCTGCGAGGCTCATGTAAGCATGTCTTAGCCGTTCAGTTAGCCCTACAAGCTTAATTTATATCTAAACGCATAGAAACACATCTCATGTTCTGTTTACCTAGGAAGAAGGTAGGATAACTTAACCCATGCAAATTTTATAGATTTATAGCCAAACCCTTTTCTGAGGGTCGCAATTTGCCCGTTTTACTAACCTCTTTCTAAATCTACTTTAGCTAACTTACGCTATTTATACTGCCCCTATGTCCCCTTTTGAAACCGTACAATCATTCATCCTAACCAATCAGCAGGAGGAATTGATTACATTCCTCCAAGCAACGCCCAACAGCACCCATAAAGAAATCAAGACAGGCGTTCGCCTGCTTAGTCAGCAGCTTCAGGAAACTCATATTCCTCGGGACGACATCCGGCAGGAACAGTGCTTGCTTTGCTACCTTGCTGCTATAATTCTTTTTACCAAAACCGAGCTGATGAGTTTGCCCCCTTATCTGGGGCGTAGAACAGATGTTGAAAGCGACGTACTTATTCGGTTGTTTCAATACCGAGATTTTGGCCCCTGGCTCCAATCTTGGATTATGAATATGATAAGTAAAAGGTACTGGTTTCCGACTTATCGAATGCTTTTACAACTCGAAAGCCAGCAATTAATTTCTTACGATCCTGTTTTATTCGGCAATGCTATTACTCCTACTAATGTAGACCTGACGTTCGAAGAGATGGAGCAAATCGTTGGGACCAGTACATTACACCAGGATGTACTCACTTTTTTTACCCGTGTGGATACCAATTGGTCTAACTATTTCAATCACGAATGTACCCCCTTCATTCTAGGATTAATTGCTAAAAATATCATTACCCGAAAAGAAGCGTTATGGGAAATTTTACAGAATCTGATCCGTGATGATTCTCGGCGGGAAAAATTGCAATGGCTTAAAAATATAGGTGAGAAAATCAGTCCTTCGAGCGAAGAAAAACTTGAATTCCAAGCTGAATTTTTTGCCGTACTTACCAATCAGCACGGCATCGGTATCAATTGGGTGTTGGATGAACTTAAACCCATAGCCAGGCACCCTGCATTTCTCTGGGCTCAGTTTCTACAGGCTCTGGAGTTACTCTTGAGTGGAAAGCATCATAAATTAGGTGCTAGCCGGGCGTTATCCCTACTCGCAGAGTTGCCGCTTCATCATCCCTCATCCAGAGTAGAAATGATTCGAGTGGCGTTACCGGTATTTCTAACTAAAGATGCTGCTTTACAGGAAAAAACCGTCCAGCTCGTTGCTCGTTGGAGTATACCTGAGGATGAATGGCTTCGTGAAGAGTTGATGCTTTACGCGGATGTTTTGCCTGCTAATGCTCAGGAATTCTTAGGTCAGTTTGTGAGCTCTACCCCTCCAGAACCGGCAGAGCGTTATGTCCGTCAGCCGGAAGCTGTTCTACCCCTTACAGATGAGCAGCGAATTGTACCGATTACGCACTGGGATGATGTACTGTTCTTGATTGGAAAGTGTTCGGAGCATTATGAAATAGAAATGGTCGAACAACTTTTAGTTTCTCTGCTACTCATCGGTACTGATCTACCCGAAGACTATCAGGAGCAGGTGAGTGTATATAACTTCAATCAGTTTATTAAATCACCCGAGTGGTTCATTCACGGCTTTCTCTGGGATTGGACCAGAAAATTTCAGACCTCAGGGCTTCAATCGTTATTAGATCGCAATCGTAATGATGATTTCGTTACTGTATTTTGGGTACGGTTGATGTATGCACAGGAATTGGCTAAAGCAAACGTAAGACTCCCTTTACTTAGCACGCCCACCCACCAATCGTGCTGGATTGATGCAGAGGAACTGGTTGAGAGGGTACTAGCTTACGAAAAACGGCAGGTACGCATCAATGAAATTGACCTGGCGGTTGCTTTAACGCGGGTTCATGTGGGCTATACCCAAGCAGCCCTGGCTAAAGCTCAGCACATTCAAACGCCTAACCTTCGTAGGTTGATGGTCTATTTATTTGATGAGGTATCGAATCTTCAGCAATCCCTTGAGGAGTTGCAACCCTACTCATTTCATCAGATTTTGCACGAAGAATTAGAATCCTTTACCTCCGAAGAAATTTGGCCTATGCTTTTTGCGGTGGCTGCCCGTACGAAGAATTATCTAGGGACTTATCCTGAATTCGAAGCCTACCCCTTTGGATTACTGCCTAATGTTAGTAAACCATACCTAACTAGTTGGGGAACTGGTTATGTATATTATAAAGAACAGCCTTATAGTGAGAATTGCAAAGAAACCGTTTTACCTATTTTAACCACTGAAGTATTCCCCTACCTATTTAAACCTCTGGTTTTATTGTATTCGCAACACTATTTCGGAGAATATGCACTAACACATTCTGATTGGTACGATGGAAAAAGATTTGTTTCTATTCATGGAATATCGTATGTGTTTTCCATACTTCCAAACTATACTGATCCTTTGTGTTTCAGAGCTTTGAAGGCAAGCGGTCAAAGTGCTGAATCAGGTCCTAATGAATCCAAAAGCATTTTAAGAGATAGTATGGCTTTGCTTCCATCCATCCAAACTCCTTTAGGTGATAATGCTCATTTATTGTTAGTAGCGGGTTTTTTAAATGATGCTGAATATAATCGCCGAATGGCTGTTGACGTATTTGCTGAACTTATTTTTAAACGCCGCATCAATCAGGCATTAGTTGCTCAAGTAGTTGGAGTTTTGTTAGTTCATGAATACAGTTCCATCCAACGTTTTCTCAATGCCTTATCTTCAATCATTAATCTCTCTGCCCTCCACAATGACGTAGCATGCACCATGCTGGAGGAAATTCTGGTGCGAATCAATGTAGAGAAGCCTTTGAAGAACACAAAGAAAATCATTCTTCAATACGCTGACTTACAGCAAAAAACAAAAAGAGAGATCCCATTAGCCCTGGAGGAACGCCTTCAAACTTGGGCAACTAATTCGGCTCTGAAAAAAGAAATTGCAACGGTTAAACGTGCTTAGTTGTTTTTTAATAATCCTATCGTGATTCTAAAATAAATATTGTTGTAAATCTTTTTATCAAAAGATTTACAACAATATTCAACCTGCATAAGCTTTACTCAGGTAATAATCTCTGAGGTCGCAAACCCCTCCATAACTTTATAGAAAGGTTCGTTTGTAAAATGCCATAGGAATGAATTCCAAGAATTTCGTTAAAGAACTTCCGTAGAAAACGAATTTGTTGTACTAGCATTATACCAAAGTACTAGTAAGATTACACTTTGTTCTATTTACCTAGCCCTTTATCCTAATGAAACCGCTAATGCATTTGATCGTAGTGCTATTGACGTTGATGGGAACAGCACCCGCCAGCTTAGCACAGTTTCCTTGCGGGCATCCTTCCCCTCAAGTCCCGCCACATTCCTGTAGAAAATTTCAGGCAAAAATTTGTCTCAGCCTTCTTATATGCTAGAAACGATGGACATCTAGGAGGCGGAATGGCTCTACGAGCACTCCGAAATCTTAATTGTGCTGGATCGTACCGAATACCTGCTTATCGAAACGTTTACAACTCTATCCAAACAACCTCCTCCGAAAGCGGCTTTGCTCTAAACACTACCCTTGTTGACCCCTTCCTAATATAACACGTTAGATTCCTTCTTTGTAGCCCGCGTAGAAGAAGGCATCAAACAAAACACGGAGACCAAAACGATGAACGTAACCGAAATGGAAAATATTTTTTCATAAAAAATATTTTCCATTTCGGTTACGTAATCTACGTCACTTAGCTAACAATTTAATTTAAGCGGATATATATATAAACAATAATACAATCAACTACTTATAGTTTTTTAAATACTTGATCGTAATTAAGTCTATATTAAGATAAAAATCTATCATAGATATAACTATAAGGCCTGCTGTAAAATGATGGCTACAGTTTTGTAATTAAGAATAGATTAATAGACCTTAATAGTAGTTTTTATCTTCAGACTCTTAAAAAGGGATGGCTAGTAATCTAAAAACTAAAGTAGAATCTTTTATAATAATTCAATGAGCTATATACATCAAAAGATTACTTATTTGAATATATATATAGTTCATGACAGTTTAAAATGAACGCAGATTTGATGGCAGAATCATAAATTTGAAGGAAAAGTCACAAAATTAAGTATAAGTAACTATATAAATAATTTAGCACTAAATAGTTATATAGACTATTATGGCACATGAACAAAAATTTTCTTATTATTACAATACTTTAGATAAATGCTATTTTAGATTGGTGAAGGTTTAAATGAATTAACCTATTATGCATTTTAATGTTAGCAACCCTGGAATTATTGTTACACTATTAAATGATTCTGTAAAACCTATATTTTTACTAGGAGCAGGAGCCTCTAAGCAATCAGGGGTAAAATTAGTCCATGAAATTGTAGAAGAAGCTGCGAAATGGGCTTTTTGCAGAGAAAACGGATTTAGGACAGATGATCCAAGGATCACAATGAGTGATTGGAAAGCTTGGCTTCAAAAATTCGAATGGTATACTGAAGATTATGGATCTCTATATCCAATAATTGTAGAAGAACTACTAAATCCCCGTCAAGCAAGAAAGGACTTTTTTTTAAAAATAATAAGACCTCAAATTCCAGTAAGCCGTGGCTATGAAGTTTTAGCAGAATTAATGCATCTCAACTTAGTTGATACTGTATTAACTACTAACTTCGACAATTGCCTTTATGATGCTAGTGTTCAAGTTAGAAAGCAATTGACACATATTATCAAAACTCCTTCGGATCTAAATCAACTATCTTATACTCCCAGATATTCCCAGCTAATTTATTTGCATGGTTCTGTCGAACATTATACGGATCAAAATTTAAATGAAGAGACAAAAAACTTGAATAAAGAATTAGTAACTAAACTCATTCCATTATTAAAAGATAGACCATTAATTATTGTTGGGTATAGAGGCTTTGAAACTTCAGTTATGCAAGACCTCTTTATTAGTAATTTAAAATATACGAATAATTTTCATCAAGGCATTTATTGGTGTTTATTGAAACGAGAAGTTGAAAGAATAAATACAGATTCGTCTATCACAACTGATTATTTCAAACAACTTTCCTCACATATTAAGGGAAATTTACAAGTCATTCATATTGACGGTTTTGATGAGTTAATGGAAAGGGAAGTATTAGGTAAATTACGGGCTACAGAAATTGATTTAAAATCAAATCAATTTCTGTCTGGACAAAATCAATTACCTACTGCGGATACAAAAATTATTGCCAAAGATACTGTTGGTCCACTTGAAATAGCATTGCTAAGAGAACGAATTAAAAACTATTCTGAAAGACTTCGTATTAAAGTTTACGATGATTTAGAATGGCTTAAGCAACAAATGTACCGGTTGAAAGTAGCTGATGTTGACACGGCAGGAAATACTGAATTAACTTTTTCGGGTTTACTGTTATTTTCATCCCGCACCCAAGATTTTATACCCAGTTCCAAAGTTATTGTACGATTTGTTGGTAATACTGAGTGGTTAAGAAAAATTTCGACATTATCATCAGAAAATGATAATCCCTCAGATGATTTAGCAGGAGGTATTATTGAACGAATCATTAAAGGAAATTTGTGGAATCAACTAAATGAAATTACCGATTTCCTAACTTTGGTTAATCGGCCATTCAGGCTTAAAGGCGAAGTATCAGAGAATGCTTATCCTTATCCGAATCTTGCTTTGAAGGAAATAATTGTAAATTCTTTAGTGCATAGAGACTATCAGCTAGAAGAACCTATACTTATTGAAATTTTTTCGACTCATATTTCTTTTAAGAGCCCCGGAGGACTTATCGAAGAAGTGAAGCGACAAATTGGTTCTGAAAGCATTGAAGAAGAAATCAAGAAAGGCAGAAGGGGAATAAAAGGATATCGAAATCCTGTATTAGCAGACTTGTTTTATGGATCAGGAGCTATGGATAAAGAAGGATCTGGTTTATCTGACGTATATAGAACAGTAGAAGATAATTCTGGAAAAGTTTCATTTGGGCCAATTTCAGAAGATAAATATTTCGAGGTCAAAATTTACTGTCGTCCTGAAGCCGTTGACGAATTAACTCAAACTGCATCTCCTTTAATTGTCAGTCCTACTCGTTTTGCTGGCAACTTATTTGAAATACTTAATTTACCAGATACAATATATTTTGCCGATACAACTATTAGAAAACACTCAGATTTAAACAATGACCGTAGCAATAAGTGGTATCCACCCTTCGTATTGCAAGACAAGAAAATATGGTCATTTTATGATTTGTCAGATAGAAATAATCCATTACATTCATTTGTTGATCTAGGAACATTAGAAAGTATATCTATTGATGAATTTATAAAACTAAAAGAGGGCACTAAAGAATTAGTATGGATACTAAATGGAACCATACTACAACATTTTTTTTCTCTTGGACTTCGGGTTGATAAGATTAAAAAACGTGCTTATTTTACAAAAACATTTGAAGATACACCAAAAGAAATCACTTATCAAGGTAGACTCAAAAAAGCTACTCGGACTGTAG
>CAJYHS010000018.1 GCA_913774715.1 uncultured Siphonobacter sp.
GTAGAGGGTGATATAAAAATCAAGCTGGCCTCTGAATGGTTTGGCTCTACGATTGCCACCAAGAATTTGCACCCCATCGAAGAAATTTCAGCGGAAAACTGTACGGAGCAAATGGGAGTGGCTGGTCCCTGGCACGAGCGGTTACCACACTTTAAAATGAACTTTACGCCAAGCAGTGGTGAAGAGTTACAGTCAGAGTTTTTTGTCCCTTATCAAGAGGGTGCTTCCGCATTGGCTGCTGTTTTTGAGTTACAGGAAAAAATTACGCCGCATTTACTAATCTCTGAAATACGTAGCATAGCTGCCGATGATCTCTGGATGAGTCCCTGTTATCAACAGGACTGCGTGGCCATTCACTTTACCTGGAAACAGGATTGGGCCGCGGTAAAACAGGTATTGCCGTTAATTGAAGCGAAACTGGCCCCTTTCAAGGCCCGACCTCACTGGGCGAAACTCTTTACAATGTCGCCTTCCAGCATTCAGTCGCGGTATAAAAAACTAAATGATTTCAAGAATTTAATGAAAAAACAAGATCCTGAAGGCAAGTTTAGAAATGAGTTTCTGGATAAAAATTTATACGGTGTTTGAATCATACCAAAAGTCCCATTTACTATGCTTCTGGGGCTTTTGGTAAACTATTTTTCTGAAAGATCTTAATGAAGATGAAATAGTAATAGCTAATACTCTACATAATAAAATAATTTAAAAATTCTCTCAGGCTACTTCGGCCGATTGCCAAATAATCCGTATCATTCGAGAATGAAACGCATGGTACGTACCCCTCTCATCATCGCAGGTGCCTTTTTTGCACTCGTATCGTTATCCTCACTCACGGACCCTACACCTCTGTATAAAAACGCTTCTCTGCCGACTCACCGCCGGGTGCAGGACTTGCTTAAGCGAATGACCACCGAAGAAAAAGTGGGTCAGCTGGCTACACCGCTGGGTTGGTTTATGTATGATAAAAATGGTTCACAGGTAACCGTAAGTGAGAAGTTCAAGAAAGCCGTAAAAGAACAGCAAATAGGGATGCTCTGGGCGACGCTCCGTGCGGATCCCTGGACACAGAAGACGCTCAAAACGGGCCTGAATCCTGAGCAGGCCGCCCAGGCAACCAATGCTTTACAGAAATATGTCATTGAAAATACCCGTTTAGGCATTCCTTTATTATTATCCGAAGAGTGCCCCCATGGCCATATGGCTATTGGTACGACGGTATTTCCTACGGCTCTGGCACAGGGCAGTACTTGGGATCCGGCTTTGATTCATGAAATGGCGAAGGCCATCGCCCAGGAAGCCCGGATGCAGGGAGCTCATATTGGATACGGACCCGTGCTGGATTTAGCCCGTGAACCTCGCTGGTCACGAGTGGAAGAAACCTACGGTGAAGATCCCGTCCTGAATGGCCAGATGGGTGTGGCAATGGTAACTGGTTTTCAGGGGAAAAATTTAAAAAGCGGTGCGAATATTGTCTCGACATTGAAGCACTTTACGGCCTACGGAGTACCCGATGGCGGCCATAACGGCGGGAGCGTTTCGCCGGGAAACCGCGAACTGCAACAGGCTTATTTGCCTCCTTTCAAAGAAGCCGTGCAGGCGGGGGCTTTGTCAGTAATGACGGCGTATAATTCCATCGATGGGATTCCTTGCACGGCTAACCCGGTATTATTAAAAACGATTTTACGAAAAGACTGGGGCTTTAAAGGCTTTACGGTTTCCGATCTGAACAGTATTCAGGGATTGACATTCAACCACAAAGTAGCTGCGAATAATACCGATGCGGCTGCCTTGGCTATTAATGCGGGTCTGGATGCTGATCTAAGCGGAACGGGTTTCGACCAATCATTACTGGCCGCTATTAAACAAGGTAAAGTCTCCTCGTCAGTTTTGGACTCAGCCGTAAGTCATGTATTACGTTTGAAATTTGAAATGGGACTTTTCGAGAATCCATACGTGGACCCTCAGAAAGTTACCCGTGTAGCCCGCAGTGTTGAACATCTTCAAATAGCTCGTCAGGTATCGCGAGAAGCCATTGTTCTGTTAAAGAATACGAATCAGCTACTACCTCTCAGGAAAGACGTAAAAAGCATTGCGGTGATCGGCCCTAATGCAGATAACGTTTATAACCAATTAGGGGACTATACGGCTCCTCAGGCGGATGGAGCAGTGGTTACAGTACTGAAAGGAATTCAGCATAAGCTAGGTAACGCCACGCAGATTAACTATGCCAAAGGTTGCAGCATTCGGGATACATCCACGGCACAAATCACGGCGGCGGTTGAAGCCGCTCGCAAGTCCGAAGTAGCTGTTGTGGTGATTGGCGGATCGAGTGCCCGTGATTTTAAAACGGAATATCAGGATACCGGAGCTGCTCACGTAAAAGCGTCCGAAACGTCGATCAGCGATATGGAAAGTGGTGAAGGTTATGATCGGGTAAGTCTGGATTTGATGGGACGTCAGTTACAGTTACTCGAAGCTGTTCTTAAAACGGGCAAGCCGGTAGTAGTAGTAATGATTAAAGGTCGTCCGCTGAATATGAACTGGATTTCAGCGAATGCTCCAGCCGTCCTAGATGCCTGGTATCCTGGTCAGGAAGGTGGTCATGCCATTGCAGATGTATTATTCGGTGATTACAATCCTGCTGGCCGTTTGCCGATTTCGATTCCGAAGTCAATTGGTCAGATTCCCGTGTATTACAACCACAAAAGCCCGGTTAAGCACGATTACGTAGAAATGGATGCCAAGCCTTTGTATCCATTCGGGTATGGCTTGAGTTACTCCACTTTTGAATACAGTGGTTTACAAACGCAGGTAATCCCCGCTAAAAACGACGTGACGGTGAAGGTAACCGTTCAGGTAAAAAACACTAGTAATCGGGATGGAGACGAAGTAGTTCAGGTATACGTCACAGACAAAGTTTCGTCGGTTGTTGGGCCTGTAAAACAGCTGAAGAAATTCCAGCGGGTTCATCTGAAAGCAGGGGAGACGAAGCCATTAACGTTTGAGTTAAAAGCTAAAGATCTGATGTTATATAACGCTGAAAATCAGTGGGTAGCCGAGAAAGGCGATTTTAACGTACAAATCGGAGCTTCCTCGGATGACATTCGGGTGAACAAGGATTTTCAGTTAGCAACTGATATTAGAAAATAGTTTTCAGTTGGCGGTTTACTGTTTTTAGTTAAGGCATCGACCTAATGTTTGCAAAGCTTCACTCTGAGTGATTCTGTGATCTAAAAATTGAAAACGGTAAACCGCTAACGGAAAACTCTATAGTAACTTGTCTTTGAATTTCTGATACAGAAATGAAGTAACCAGTAATAGTACGCCTACGCTTAGGAAGATGATGATTTTCCCACCCGTAGCAACGCGGCTTAAGTCGAAAATCAGCAGTTTGATTAACACGACCCCAAATAAAGCGATACCCGCCAGACGGTATCGCTTTATTTTTTTGCTGAAACCTAAAGCAATCAATACCAGCGAGTAAACGCCCCAAAGTACGCTAAAGCCTGCCTGTGTGGCCATGAGTCGCTGCTCGGCGGCTTCGGCGGGGCTGTTCAGAATAAAAAGCGTGACCAGTTCCTGACTTAATACCCAAAGGATGATGCCGTGGATGGCGTATAAGAACAAATTGCGGGTCTGCTTCCAGTTTACGGAATCTTCCGGAATCATGCGGTATAACCCGTAGGTAACCAGACCAATGCCGAGGTAAAGAAGGTAACGGGCATTAATCCAGGCCGTTGGTTTTTGAATGGTCAGTAAGGTGACTTCGTGTACGGGGTTTTGGAAAAAGACGTACAGCAAAACCAAAACACTCAATACCAGACTGGCGACCTGCCAGAAATACAGCCTTCGCGGAGCAATGATTAATAAAGTAGCTCCAATGTATAGAGTAGTATAAATGCTTAAAACCAGATTCTGAATGCTCGGTGGAAAATTCAGGTTACCCTGAGCTTCGAAGTATCGATCCCATTCAATCGAAATCACGAAGTAACCCATTACAAAGAGTAATAATCCGAGCAGTTTTCGCGAGAAGCCGACTTTCTTAGCTTGAATGGATTGTCCTAGCATATAGGCTAAAGCTCCAAGAAATAAGGCATTCGTCAGGAAAGTCAGATTCCAGTAAGGCAGAAAATCGAGCGACGGTTTTTGTAAATCGTACCAATGGGTTAGTAAAGCACAAGCCGCTAAATTGATCAAAGCTGTTCCGAAATGGGTAAGTACTTTGGATGAACGTTGAATACCCAGCGTATATAATGCCGCAGCTCCACCGGCCCATACTAAAGTAATCCAATCACCTTGCAGCTGAATAGGAACCATTAAAATGAGGAAGACAATGGCCATCGACAGCGAAGCATCGGATAACGAAGGCATATTTCGCTGTCGTAAAAACCAGGTAATACCTCCATGAGCAAGGCTATTAGCGAAAGTAAAAGCGGTTAAAGTAGACGTGGAATAATGGTGTTCCTTCAGAATAAAATACGTGGGAAGGTAATAAAACAGGGCGTTTAAAATGATTTGTAAAATCGTTCGGTTATGAGCGTAAGCTTTCTGGAATAAAGGATAAACTAATTGGTTGGCATACATTAATACGAAGAAAATCGTTCCGAACGTCAGACTAATCCAGACGAAACCTGGCCGATCAAAACCATTGATGATAAAGGCAATGAATATCATCCAGGTAGCGAAAAAGGCGGAGGTATTCATCAGTTGCCAGTCGCGTTGATACGCCAGACCTAGCACGCCGACGTTCAGGATGGTCATGTACACAAAAAGCCCCCAGGCCGCTCCGTTTCCACCCACCAGAAAAGGCACGGCATAAGCTCCCACCAGACCAAATAATCCAATCCATTGCACCTCGTAACGAGTTGCTTGCCAGACGGTAAAAAGTGTGACCAGCACCATCAAAGCAAAAGATAAGGGCGAAGGGAGGAACTGGTAAAAGTAATAGGCAGCGTAGGTAGTCAGATAGATAGTAGCTACGCCACCACTGAGTAATACTGCACTATACGTCAGATACTTCGGTTTTAGCCACAGAGCCAGAGCCACAAGGGTTGAACCAATGCCCCAACCCATTGCCAGTCTCCCCCAGGGGCCAATAAGGTCATTGTCAAAGGCGTATTTAACAAAAATGGCAATCCCGATCACTAAAGCGGCAATTCCTACTTTACTTAACAGATTACCTCCAATGTATTCTTCCGTTGGCGTTTTTGTATAAGTAGGAGCAGGCTTTTGCGGTAGTGGTGGAAGCGTTACCGGAGTCACCGGTACCGGGGATGGCGTTATCGGTGTTTGCGTAACGTTCTTTACCGGAGTTGTACCTGTGCGTAAGGAGCTGAGTTCTCTCTGAATCTGAACCAGGTTTCGCTGAGCACTGGAAAGTTGCTCAGCCAGTCGGCGGACCTCGGCTTCTAATTCATCGATTCGACTAGTTTCATTCATAGGTAATAGAGTAGGTTGGAAGGAAAAATAAATTTCAGTTGACGGTTTTCCGTTTTCAGATAACCACTGAGTTACGCAAAGTTTTGCACAGAGTAATGCTTACAACTGTTAGGACAATGCTTTAACCGAAAATGGAAAACCGCTACTTGAAAAATAAACTTATTGTATTACGAAATTAATGCGATCAATTCCGGTGTTCTTATTTATACGATCGTAGGCGTATATCTGGACTTCGTACATGCCTTTTTCCTTGACGGAAAGCAAGCCTTCAAAAATATTATCCTGCGAAGCGAAGCTTAAGGAAATCTCTCCAAACTTCATGCCATCTTTCTTTACCAAGGCTTTAACCTCGATATGATCGGATTTCCAAACTCCATTTTTATTGATCACACACCCACACATCATTACCAGGTTAACCCGAAGTTTCAATTGATCGTCTTTCAGCGAAGTCTGGGTAATAACCTGATGGGATTGAGGTTCTAAAATGTCCACCATTAATCCCGGAATTTGCAGGATAATCCCGTCTTCGTCAATCGGTTTTCCAGGAATGAGCCAGAGCTGGGTAGAAACTTTTACGGCTGAACTTTTTCGATTTACGGGAGCTGTAGCTTCGATGGTGACAAATGTGGGTTCATCCAGTTTCAAATCCGCTTCGAATCGGGCGGTCTGGTTATCGGTAAGTCGATTATGGCGTTTATGAGGCTGATTCATTAATAAATCCGTATTGCCGGAATTACCAGTGGTCAGCCCTTTCGCAAGGATTTCTCCCGTTAAGTCATTCCGAATAATGACGTAAGCTCCGCCAATACCCGTACCAATAAATTTGGCATCTTTAGCCTGTGCCCGAACGATAACTTTTGTGGTTTGTGCGAATGAAAAGGCGGAAATTAGCAGTAGGAAAGTAATGGTTAAGATTTTCAGCATATCAGATTTAATAAAGAGAAGAAAGAAAAGAAATCGAAGATAAGCCGAAAATGGAATTTGCAATCGCGTCTCTGTGAATAGAAAAGAAAAGGCCTGAATTGTCTAAACAATTCAGGCCTTTTCACGCATATAGGTTAACAAACTACAGACCAAATTTGGCTTTCACCTGATCTACATAATCCAGTTTTTCCCAGGTAAATAATTCTACTTCCTGTTCGATTACTTTTCCATCGGGCGACTTGAACGTTTTCGTTACCACTTTCGACTCGCGGCCCATGTGACCATATGCAGCCGTTTCAGAATAAATCGGGTTACGTAATTTCAAACGTTGCTCAATGAAGTACGGACGCATATCGAAGATCTCGCCCACTTTCAGAGCAATTTCTCCGTCCGTTAAGCCTACTTTCGAAGTTCCGTAAGTATTGATGTATAAACCGCAGGGCTCAGCTACTCCGATGGCATAAGAAACCTGTACTAACACTTCGTCAGCCAGACCAGCGGCTACCAGGTTTTTGGCGATGTGACGCGTGGCATAAGCCGCTGAGCGGTCTACTTTCGAGGGATCTTTACCCGAGAACGCACCACCACCGTGAGCACCTTTACCACCGTACGTATCAACGATGATCTTACGGCCCGTCAGACCGGTATCTCCGTGAGGACCACCAATGACGAATTTACCCGTTGGGTTGATGTGATAGGTGATTTCTCCTTCGAATAACTGGCTCAATTCAGGCTTCAAAGCCGCTTTCACGCGAGGAATAACTATATTAATAATGTCTTCACGGATTTTGGCGAGCATCGTGTCGTCATCACCGAAATCATCGTGCTGCGTTGAAACAACGATGGTGTCAATTCGCTGAGGCGTATTGTCATCACTGTATTCAATGGTTACCTGAGACTTCGCATCGGGGCGTAAGTAAGGCATCAGCGACAGTTCGTTGTTACGGATGTCGCTCATTTCCTTCAGGATTTTATGAGCTAAATCCAGAGCCAAAGGCATATAGTTGTCCGTTTCGCGGGTTGCGTAACCGAACATCATACCCTGGTCACCGGCACCTTGTTCTTCGGGATTCGAACGATCAACACCCTGGTTGATATCAGCCGACTGGTCGTGAATAGCTGAAAGAACGCCACATGAATTGGCTTCAAACATATATTCCGACTTCGTATATCCAATTTTACGGATTACCTCACGAGCAATGCTCTGAACGTCGAGGTAAGTCGTTGACTTAACTTCTCCTGCCAGAACAACCTGTCCGGTAGTTACGAGCGTTTCACAGGCTACTTTTGATTGAGGGTCGAAGGCTAAAAAGTGATCAATGAGGGCATCTGAAATTTGGTCTGCCACTTTATCAGGGTGTCCTTCAGATACAGACTCAGAAGTGAACAAATAAGGCATGTTCTGTAAATTAGTTGATTTGGGAGTACGAATCGATGAATATGTAATGTATCGTAATCCTTGGCCAAAGGAAGGAATTGAACGTTTTTGACTTTTTCTAAAAGAC
>CAJYHS010000019.1 GCA_913774715.1 uncultured Siphonobacter sp.
AATCCAGCAATAACGGCCAGGGTGCCTAAGCCAATAATGCCCCAACTGACTACTTTAAACCAGGTAGGTAACTCTTCTGCATCAGTAATGACCCGGGACAATGGAATGATTACCAGCAAACTATACAAACCAAGAATGAACAAGAGTTCGTAATAATGGGAATACTGCCCCAGGTAATACGCCCCTGGTGACGAAGAATCTACAGGTATAAAAAACGGTATCAGGTAATAAGCCCCGAGTGTTAGGGTTCCTATCAACAGAGCCACACCCGTAATAATCCCTACCCATTTCTGCCGTTTTTCCAAAGCCAACCTTCCGTAGGAATCCAGTTGCAAAATGAGGTACCCGATGGGCATCATTACCCAGGTTAAGTACATAAACAGGATCATGAGTACTAAAACTACGTTCAGAATGGGATAACGCTCGGCGTACTGACGAATCATGTTTTGACCAATCATAAACCCGATAATGATCGTCCACTGCACACTGGACTGGTGACGGTTCATCCAGAACAAGTACCCCAGATACGCCCGATAAATAGGGTTTTTAGCTTTTACCGCCTCTTTCATTCCTCCCTGAGCATATTCATACGTGGGGTTGATCCGTAACGATTCCGCAAAATGCTGACGAGCTTCGTGCACATTACCTCGTTCCAGTTTACTCCAACCCACGTTAGCCTGCGTGTAAGCGTTATGCGGATCAGCAGCGAGGGTATCTTCAATGGTGCTTTGCAGTTCTTCAAGTCTGCCGAGTTTGGTTAACGCTTCCGTTCGGGTATTCAGGCAACGCACGTGTTCGGGATCAACGGCCAATCCCTGATCTGCGTAGAACAAACCCTTTTCCCAATTCTTTTGCAGGTTATGCAAAGCCCCCAGCATGCTGAAATAGTCAGCATCCCAGGGATCCATTTCAATTGCTTGTAGTAATGCTTCCTCGGCTTCCTTGTAGCGTTTATTCAGCATCAAGGTAACCCCATAGAAGTAATGCGACAGCGAATAATCAGGAATCATTCCCAGCATATCTTCCGCTGTTTCGAGGGCCGCCTTGTGTTGATTAGTCGAGATATAAGCCTGAATCAGTAGGGACAAAGCTTCAACATCTTCGGGGTATAGCACAAGCCATTGCTTTAACTCCTGAATCGCCTCCGATGCTCGATTGAGATTCATTAAAAGTCGGGCTTTGTTGAGTTGGGAAGATTCCAAGTGAGGTTAGGTTTTAAAAGGATTAATCGTTACTTCAGCTTCAGATATTTCAAAATATCATCATATAGTCCACTTTCATTGGAATAAAGGGCGTAATTCTTCGCCGTGGCAAACCATTCTTTCGTCGTGGGGCGATGTTTTTTCAGGGCTTCCTTGAAATCGGAAGTCGTGAGGGGTACTATTTTCCCTAATCGTAACGATTCAGGTAACTTTTGTTCTACGGCGATATCAACCAAAGCCCGCAGATCTGCCCCGGAATACCCGTCCGATTGTTTGGCAATGTAGGTATAATCAATGCCTTCCGTGGGTTTGTCTTCCATCAGAATTCTGAGGATATCCATCCGGGCTTCGGCATCGGGCGGGGTAACAAACACAATCCGGTCAAATCGCCCGGGACGACGGAAAGCCGTATCCAGATACCAGGGCGTGTTTGTGGCTCCAAGAATTAAAATGCCTTCATTGCTATATTTCACGCCATCCAGTTCATCCAGAAACTGGTTAATCAGGGTACGCCCTGCTGCTTTTCGTAAATCCGTCCGGCTGGCCCCAAGGGCATCTACTTCGTCAAAAAATAATACGCAGGGGGTATTCATCCGGGCCTGCTGGAACAGATCGTGGAGGTTCTTTTCAGAATTTCCCATCCACATATCCAGCACATCGTTAATTCCCACTGAAATAAAATTGGCTTTAATTTCCCCAGCCGTCGCCCGTGCCAGTAAGGTTTTACCACAACCCGGAGGACCGTATAATAAGATTCCACCACCAATCTTTTTACCGAAAGCTTTATAAATCTCTGGATTGTTAATTGGATGAATTACTTTCAATGCAATCTCTTCCTTTACCGCCGTCAATCCGCCTACTTCGGCAAAGGTTACCCGGGGTTTTTCCACCAAACCAGATCCTTCTGCTTCGATGCGATCAATTTCCTCTTGAAAAGAACTCGTCTGAGCCTGCCCGGACTCGCGAATAGCCTGATTGAGCTGGCTTTCGAACTCAGCCTGGGTTAAGGTATGGTCCTGAGCGGTGGCTTTTTTGTAGTAACTATTAGCCGCCTGTAAATCTTTAGAAGCCAAGGCAATACGAGCTAATAAGAAGAGAATCTGAGGGGATGGATGGGTTTCCAGCAATTCCTCAGCAATGACGTGAGCCGTCGGATAATTGGATAATTGCAGGTAACACTCCGCCAACTTTACCTTTAAATCAGGTTCAGAACTGATTTGAAGAGCAGATTTATATTCTTCCAACGCTTCGTCATAACGAGCTAACTGAAAATAAGCATCGGCCAGCATTCGCCGAAGCGGAAGGTTTTGAGGCGAAAACTGAAGGGCTTCGCGTAAGGCATCTAACTGAGACTGATTCATACCCAAAGGTAGGTCTTCCGCTCAATTCTTCCATTGTTCTATTCTAGATTCAGAAATGAAAATGGCATAAAAAAACCTCCCAAGCTGATTACACAGCGTGGGAGGTTTTGGTTCGAATCGTTAAATCGTAGGACGACCGCCCGTTACCTGGATGGTAGCTCCATTGATGTAACTGGAATCTTCCGACGCTAGTAACACGTAGGCCGGAGCCAATTCTGCGGGCTGGGCTGCCCGACCAATCGGCGTATCTTCGCCAAATGTTTTCACCTTTTCAGGCGGCATGGTTGACGGAATTAGAGGCGTCCAGACGGGTCCCGGAGCCACGCAGTTCACGCGAATGCCCTGCTTGGCAAAGGTTTGAGCCAGGTTACTTGTAAAATTTTGAATCGCTCCTTTCGTGGTCGTGTACGCCAGTAGGTTTGGTGAAGGCGAATAGGCATTTACCGAGGTAGTATTAACCACCGTACTACCGGGTCTCATGTGAGGTTCGGCAGCTTTACAGAGGTAAAACATGGCATAAATGTTCGTCTTAAAGGTATAATCCCACTCTTCGCTGCTGATTTCCTGAATGGATTCATGCGACATCTGGAAGGCGGCGTTGTTGACGAGAATATCAATTTGACCAAATTCGGCAACGGCTTTTTCAATAATGGTCTTGCAGTGAGCCTCCTCACTAATATCTCCGGGCACTAAGACGGCTTTTCGTCCGGCTTCCTTAATATACTTGGCCGTTTCTTCGGCATCTTCATCTTCATTCAGGTATGAAATAAGTACATCGGCTCCTTCGCGGGCAAAGGCAATGGCAACGGCCCGACCAATACCCGAATCGCCACCCGTAATGATCGCTTTCTTACCTTCTAACTTCCCGTGACCTACGTAAGAGTTTTCGCCGTGATCGGGTGCAGGGGACATTTTGGATAAATGACCGGGAACGTCCTGCTTGGTGTTGTCATAGGGAGGGGTCGGATATTTTTCCTTAGGATCTTGCTGGGTTAATGCCTGTGTTTCTGATAATAGAGTCATGTGGATTGGAGATTTAAGTGAAACCATAGACCTGACGGTCTTGCGTATCACCCAAAAAGACACGTACCAGAAACCCCAAAATAACGATCACAACCGAAGAAAATACCTTACATCAAGCATATGGTCCAATCCGCTACAGCCATTTTTCCAATTGAGAACGATACGAAGAGCCAATGGGAATCTGGCGATCCGGTAACTGAATGTCGGCTCGTCCGATGCGTTCAACGTGTTGCATATTAACGACAAACGAACGATGTACTCGAATGAAATTTCCTGACGGAAGGATTTCCAGCAGTTCTGGTAGAGTACTGCGAACGAGCACCGTTTGTTGAGACTGGCAAATTTTTACATAATTATCCGCGGATTCCAGGTAATGCACCTGTTCAGGCTGAATACTTACCCATTCATACCCATCCTTAATGAACAAGGGCATCACTTTAGCAGGTACGCGAGCTTGGAGGGCCTCCTGCACTTTCTGACTGGCTTGCAGAAAACGGTTGAATGCAATGGGTTTCAAGAGGTAATCTGACACCTCGAGTTCATACCCTTTTAAGGCGTGTTCGGGATAAGCCGTTGTAAAAATAACGGAGGTCTGGCGACGAAGGATTTCCGCCACTTCCAAACCGTTAATAACTGGCATATTCACATCCAGGAAAATCAAGTCGACAGTCTGGGTTTTCAGAAACTCAAGAGCCTTACGGGGATTCGTAAACGTCGCTTTCAAATCCAGAAAAGGAACCCGATCCGCAAAGGTTTGTATAATTTCCAAGGCAATAGGTTCATCATCAACGGCTAAGCAGCTTAGCATACATTCAGCAGGTTAGTTGTTTTTCAATTGAATCAGTAAATCAACCCGAAAGGTTTGTTCATTCGAAGCGATTTGCAGAGTATGTCGAGCCGGATAAATTAATTCCAGACGTTTTTTCACATTAGTCAAACCAATCCCGGATTTTTCTTGCAAAATGGTTTTAGGAACTACTGAATTACTAAGGTGCATAGAGAATTGATCGGCGTTTATATCGATTTTCAAATGAATCCAGCAGGGAGCATCCGTTCGGATGCCGTACTGAAACGCATTTTCAACAAAGGGAATCAATACTAACGGAGCTATTTGTTTAGGAGGAATGTACGAAGGAAATTCAACCTGAAGGTCA
>CAJYHS010000020.1 GCA_913774715.1 uncultured Siphonobacter sp.
GCACCAATACAAAAACCTAAAGAAGATACCTTCTTGCCCTTAGCGGCGTCGAATAATACCCAGGCTAAACCGGCAGTTGCTGCAGCAAAGTTCGTAGTAGCAAAAGCTGAAACCGCTAAAGGTGAAGCTCCTACCGCTGAACCAGCGTTGAAACCGAACCAGCCTACCCATAACAGAGCCGTACCTAATAATACGAATGGGATGTTGGCAGGAGGAAGGAAATTGGCTTCCATGTGTGACTTCCGGCGTTTCAGGTACATGGCACCCGCCAAAGCAGCCCAGCCCGCAGACATATGAACCACCGTACCACCAGCGAAATCAAGCACACCTAGTTTAGCCAGGAAACCTTCAGGGTGCCAGGTCATGTGTGCCAAAGGACTGTACACGAAAACACTGAATAAAACCATGAAGAGCACATAGCTACGGAAGTTAATCCGTTCTGCCATCGAACCCGTTACCAGAGCTGGAGCAATTACGGCAAACTTTAACTGGAATAATGCGAACAAGGCCAAGGGAATGGTTGGAGCCAGAGCCCAGGGCTTACCGTCCAGTACACCTCGCCACATAAAGAAGGTCGCCGGGTTACCAAAAATACCGTAATCACCGATTTTCACGGAATCACCGAAGGCAATACTAAAGCCAATCACTACCCAAAGTAACGAAATCACACCCATGCCGATGAAGCTCTGGAACATGGTTGAGATCACGTTTTTGGCGTTTACCATTCCGCCGTAGAAGTACGCCAGACCGGGCGTCATCAGTAATACAAATGCAGAAGCAACAATCATCCAGGCTATATCCCCAGTATCAAGCCCTTCCGTGTGAATCTGCGTCGGCAGATTCGGCATAAAAGCTCCCAATAAACTGACTGCGGCCAGTATAATCAGTGGAACGTACGATGGTTTTTGCATAGAAGTTAGATAATTAATGTTTGATGAGTAAGGGTATTAACGATGAGAGAAAAAGTTTAGAATTTAACAATAGCATGTATACCAACGGTCGACTGACTGCTTTTGGTAAAGTTGCCGTCACTATCTTCAAATTTCTGAATGGCTCCGGGAGCTTTAGGGTACGCATCCATGCGGAACTCAGGTTTCAGTAATAAGTGTCCATCCGCTAACGTAAAGTTGGCCGTTACAGTAAATGAATTCACTGAAGTGCCTGAGCCATCTCCATTACGTACTGCACGGTCGCCTTTAGTATTGTCAAAGTGCTCATAACGAAGACCTAAGCCAAATTTATCAGTAAATGCATAGTTCGTATAAGCAGCAATTCCGCCCCATTTTGGCGTTGAAGTTGCGTTGGTAGTCAAGTCTGTAGTCTTGTTTGTACCGTACGCAGCGTTCAACCCTAAAAAGAAACTTTCAGTAATTTGATAGGTTGTTGCCAAATCGAATAAAGAATAAAAATTTCCTTTGGCTGGAGCACCATCTTTCGAAACTTCGTTACTGCCAATCCAGTTCAAATATACATTAAAATTGGTTGCTGGCGAGAAGAAAAATTGAGATATTATTGCCTTAGCTTTATTATTATCGTTGATATTATCAATATTATTAACCACGCCAGCCATTAAATACGCTTTTTCGCTGAAAGAGTACTGTGCTTTTGCACCGACGTGATAAAAAGGACCATTATTGAAAAGGTTAGATAACGAGTAGTTATAGTTTACCGGAGCATCAATAACTTCATAGCCAATGTGCGTACCAAACTGACCCGCTGTAACGGAAAACTTTTCATTAAACTTGTAAGTCAGATATGCCTGCTTAATCGCTAATGCCGTAGAACCAGCTCCTAATGGGCCAACATAGTTACCGTAGTTAGCGATGTCCGAGTTAGGACCAAACGTAATATCCGCAACGGCATCAAGTTTATCGCTGGTGTAGGCTACTTTCGTTTGAATAAGGCCCAGTGAAAATTGGCCTGATTTCTGATCAAAGGCCCGGGCATTCCCTACACTAGGCAGACCGTCTTCATTTAATCCGGAAGTTCCCAGGTTACTGCGAGAAGCCGGGTTATTCAGGTTGGCCATGTAATAAGTGTCAATGTAACCTGAGAACGTAACTTTTCCTTCTTCCTTTGTTTCCTTTTTCTCTTCTCCAACAGGAGCTTTCTTAGACGTATCTGCGGCGGCAGTTTGAGCAGTTCTATTAGGTTTTAGAGCTTTTTTTGATTCTGGGGAAACTTCAGCAATTGCTGGATACATCAAAAACAAAGAAAAGATTGAAATGACGGCCTTTTTCATTATATAATTTTGTTTACATTAATAATTATGGAGGTTTAAATATGACTCAAATATTATGTCAAAATGCACTAAATGCAAATTTGATGTTATAAAAAATGACATTTACAGAATAAAATTTACAAATTCATAAAATATAAATATTTTTTATTGGTATAATATAGTAAACACAACTCTTTAGTATGCTTACATATTATTCTGTTTTTAAACCTATTTACAAAATTTTTTATAAATTGACGTATGGTATTACTTCTCAGATAAGTACAAAAAAAAGGACGAGCAATGCTCGTCCTTTAAAATTTCCAAGACTATATTTTAAGCTTAAACCCTCATCGGACTCACTAATTAAGTCAACAAATCAGATGTAAACCTCTATTCGTCGTGTAACCAGGCTTTTTTAGCCATTAAGGTGTCTTCTTCTTCTTCGTTATCCGGATCAGGTACACAGCAATCTACTGGACAAACTGCTGCACATTGTGGCTCTTCGTGAAAACCAATGCATTCTGTACACTTATCAGTAACGATGTAATAAAATTCTTCAGAAAAGGGAGTCTGAGCTTCTTTAGCACTCACCACGGTCCCGTCGCCTAATTCGACGTCGACCAATGCTGTACCTCCCGCAAAGTTCCAGGATACCCCGCCTTCATATATGGCAGTATTTGGGCATTCAGGTTCGCAGGCACCGCAATTGATGCACTCGTCGGTAATCATGATGGCCATGTCAGTCGCGTTTAGTAATTTCGTAGCCTATTAATCCAATCGGATAACAAATGTAATTAAATAAAGTTCGGGGCTCAAAAAAATCTGAATAATCACCCCGGCGTATTACTTATTAAAGGAATCTCATGTTCATAAATGATAGAATAAAAGCTTTCGCTCAATTAGGTGAATGGCTTACTAATGAAACAAATGCGGAGGAAATACAGGAATGGGCCGAGTTTGCAAACCGCAAAAATGGCTGGTTTACCCATGAACTAGTCCAGTTAAGCCTGAAAGAAGTCGCTCGTAATTTTCTTACAACGGCTGCCTTGCAGGAGTGGACTCAGCGTTATCCCGCTTTACACGCACCTGTTACTCCAAAAAAAGTGGGCCTGGTCCTGGCCGGGAACCTGCCAGCGGTTGGTTTTCACGATATTCTGTGTGTGCTGATTTCAGGTCATCATGCCTTCATAAAGCCTAGCTCGCAGGATGAAGTATTAATTCGGGCTTTATTAAAGAAGCTGGTTGAGCTAGAACCTGCCTTTGCGGAGCAGATCACGTTCACGGAGTTAATGAAGGAAGTAGAGGCAATGATTGCCACGGGCTCGGATAATTCGGCTCGTTACTTCCATTATTATTTCGCCAAGAAACCACACATCATCCGTAAAAATCGTACTTCGGTGGCTATCCTTACCGGAACGGAAACCACTGAAGAGCTTTTCAGACTGGGGAAGGATATTCTGACGTACTATGGATTAGGCTGCCGTAATATTTCGAAAGCTTACGTACCGAATGATTATGACTTCACCCCGTTTTTTGAAGCCATCGCTTCCCTGGAAACGGTGACGAATAATCATAAATACGTTCATAATTATGATTACAATCGCTCGATTTATCTGGTGAATCGCACGCCTTTTCTGGATAACGGCTTTCTCTCGGTCACTGAAAATGAATCACTGGTATCTCCCCTGTCGGTTCTTTTTTATCAACGTTATGAAAATCTGGAGACTTTAAAAACACAGATTCAGGCTCAGGAAGAAAAGATCCAGTGCATCGTGAGTAAAGATTTTCCGGGCAGCATCCCGTTTGGAACCACTCAGTCGCCTCAGCTTTGGGATTATGCCGACGGCGTGGATACCTTACAGTTCTTAACTGAACTTCAGTAACAAGAAAGGCCGGATACAGAGTCCGGCCTTTCTTGTTTTTACCTACTTAAACATATCCAGCATTTGATTCAGGCCATCAGAGGAGTGCATGGATTCGGTTTGATCGAGCGTGACCTGGGCAACTTCTCCTGCCCTCTTACACATGTTCTCTTCGTAAAAGGCGATGGCCGCCTCTGTGTTCTGGAAGCTTTCATCTGTTAAAGCCTCAGCTAATTCCAGAGCATCGAGCATGGCCATGTTCACACCTTCGCCCGCATACGGCGGCATGAGGTGAGCGGCATCGCCAATCATCGTCAGGTTGGGCAATGCTTCCCATTGCTGATTCGTCGGCATACAGTACTGAGGTCGCGGAATAAAACGGGGTTCGGCTTTTTCGAACAATTCTGTCCATAAAGGACTCCAATCGGGAAATTCGGTTTTAAACCAGCTTGTTACTTCGGATGTATTGGTAAAATCAATTCCACTGGTTTTATACCAGAATTCGTGCGTTTTACAGCCCGTATAAAATACCACACTCCCATCTCCTTTTGAACTTACAATCAGTGTTTTAGAATCACTTAATGCGAAGATCTTACCACCCTGAAGTAAATCATGAATGGTAGGAACCGTCTGTGCTGAATCATAAACCACCCCTTCCACAATGGTAATACCTGAGTAAAACGGACGAATGGAAGTAATTAAAGGCCGAATTTTTGAATGTGCTCCATCCGCCGCAATGACTACATCAGCATAAGCTGTAGTTCCGTTATAAAATTGTAAACGCCAACCCATACCTTCTGGAGTCATCGATTTGAAATGACTATCCCATATTACTGTCCCGGGCTTTAATGAATCCAGCAGTATTTGACGGAGCGGTCCCCGGTCAATTTCGGGACGGAAGAGTTCCTTGTCGTTAGTAATGGCTTCGTCCATGTGAATGGTGGCCTTTTTATCGACGATCCGCATATGATCGGCACCGGGACGATAATGGGTTTTAAAGGCTTCGGTTAATCCTGCTTGGGCCAGAGCTTTTAATCCCGATTCTTCGTGTAAGTCCAGGGTAGCACCCTGCACGCGAACATACTCATTTTCGTCCCGTTCATAAACGGTAATGGGTACGCCTTTTACTTGTAAAAGACGAGCTAAAGTTAATCCACCGGGGCCTCCGCCGACAATGGCAATGCTTTTGTTTTGTATTGAATTCATGGCTATATACTAGGAAAGTGTTAATGGTTAGGCATCATCATGCCCTTAGTAATCGACTGGCAACTTTGAAGAATAATGGTCTCAGTAATAATCTGCTCAGGGCGGTTCAGGTGTTCAAAATATTCGTTCAAAAGCTCCCATACTGGAGCAAAAAGCAAGGCTCGCTGCACTTCAAAAGGCAGATTAATGAGTATCCCTTCTTTCGTATAATGCCTGAGAAAGCGATGGACCGGAGCGAAAAACTGCCCTTGTTTAATATTCTTTTCCTGAAAGGATTGATTTAATAATGGTGAGGATTTACCGTATTGCATCAATACAAACGCCGAACGATTAGCTGCGAAGTAATGAAAGGTGTTAAGCCATATTTTTTGTACGCCTTCCGCAAAACTCATCTTCTCATCAAAGTCCTGCAAGACGGCGGCTTCGTAGGAAGCTAATACTTCATCAATGAAAAGCTTGACCAGCAGGTCTTCCTTATTCTCATATTTGATATAAATCGTTCGGGGCGAGATGTTGGCTTCTTTGGCTAACTTCTGCATACTAAGATTCTCCAGTCCTTCCTCCGCAATGATTCGCATGGCCGTTGTGCGAATGGCTTCTTCTTTCTCAATATTCTTAGGTCTCATCGTTCAAATCATAGGTATAGAACAAAAGTAAATAAACATTTACTTACTAAACAATTCAGAATAATTAATTTTAAAAAAAATGGCTTGTCGTATGACAAGCCATTGATAATCAAGTGATATAATTTTTAAAATGCGGATCGGATTCGGAAGCCCATCCCCTGAAATCGATTTTCCTGGAAAATCCCGATTACCTCGGCTCCTAATACTTTCAAAATACCTTCAAAGCCATATCCGACTTCGAGATGTCCTATATCATTGGTCTTGAGGTAATTAATAAACACATTTTCCTGAATTCCATACAGCCGAACAGGCGTGATCTGAGTTAAGAGAAATTTACGAAAATTATAACTTCCGTGAGCCTGTACATAACCTAATGAAGTGCTGTGTTGATAATAACTAAGCATTCTGAAATTCATTAATCCGGGACTCTGGAAAATCGTTTCATTCCCATTAAAGTGTTTGAAATCCATCAAATACAGTGGCTTCTTAATGAATCCACCCGCTTTTACAGCATAAGTGAATGAATTCCGGAAGAGTGTTACTTCATCAGTGACACCCAATTCAACCTGACTGAATGTACCTCTTGCAACGCCTATCGTATAATTCCCGGTAAATTCCGGTGAACGATTGTTGATCACGTATCTCCGTCCATTCGTAATTACGGCTTTAGCAAAAGGGCGATACGATAAACCCGCCGTGGCAATGGCCGCCCGATGGGAATCAAAACCTGTTTGATCTTCAAGTCTACTATTAGCGGGGTTATTGGGCGTAAATGTGACGTCGGGACGATCAATCCATCCTTTGGAAACATTATTTTGCAACGAATATCGGTTTTCGTACTTCACGCTGAATGAAGCTCTCAAACGGTTTCCCAGTTGCTGGGTCAAGGCTCCGGCCAGATATGTTTTCTCGTAAATTTTCATGAAGTTCCGTTCCCGAAAGAGTGTATAGAACGTATTCATCCGCTCAGAAATGGGATTAGCCGGGTTAAACTGAAAAACATTTCTCCCTGCATACAAAGCCACACTGGTTCGCTCATTGGAAAATCCAGTAGTTAAGCCACCATTCAGGCGATTGCGAGCGAACGAATAACGTCCATCCAGAGCGATGTGCCAGCGAGCCGTTCGTGATAATCGTTCGGTATAGGCCACCCGGGTTTTCAACACGTACCCTTCCACGGAATTAAAGAAATCAAAATTAGTAAGGTTCATGATGGGCGATTCAAACGTAAATGAACGACGATACCACTCTCCTTCCTTGCGTTGACCGTAATTATAGGTATGCCCCTCTATCAAATGACCCAGCTTAAAGGCGGGTAAGTTCTTGATCGAATCCTTTCGGATTTTAGCTTCATTTGCTTTATACAAACTGTCTGCCCGTTGGTATCCCTGCGTTTCTAAAGTAGTTAAAGGCACCTGCCGTTCACCTTCCCAAAAGGTACCAGGCTGTTTACGAGCCAGTGAATCTACTTCAAAATTCCAGTTTCGGGTTACCGTCACGTCTTCCCCCTGTTTCTTACGCTCTTTGCGTTCCTCTTTCTCCATCTGATCGACCATTTTCCGCAGTTGCTTCCGAGTTGCCTGGGCGGGAGCCACTTTACTATTGGCAGGTTTGCGAAGCGATGCAGCCAGTTCTTTATCAATTTTTTCATCCACTACCTCCGGTACCTGATGATATTTCGGGTTAACCTTAATCTGATAATTGCGAACGGACGTTACATATCGAGTCTCTCCTTTAGCTCCGAAGAGGCTGATTTTTGCATTAGTCTCCAGTTGTACAGGCATCCAGACGTTCTCGAAGGGCGAAAACAGCTGGCGGATGCTGAACTGGATACCGTTTTCGTCCTGAAAAGTAAAGGACAAACTATGGATACTCCAGCTGTCTTCAATCAGGTTAATGGTTCCGTCCAGCACGTTAACTCCCTTACTTCGGGGCGTCACTTTAATGCGGTTGACGGTCATACCTCGATCCGTAAAAAAGCCCAGGTATTCGTATTTATAGTAGCCGAAAGACTTAGGCGATAAAGGCGAGACGATGTCCCCTAGCGTTGGATTATAGAAGCTCAGCCGGGCGAAGTTGATGGAAGGATTGGCTCCCGGTGGCAGATTCGAGCGAATGGACCGTACCTTTTCCGTTACCTGATTGGGCTGACGAAATTCAATATCATTAATGGATTCCAGTACATAAGTCGTTCCTACCTGAAGATTGGCTTTTTTCAAAGCATCTTTAAATAGAAAAGGAACCTGCTCGATCCGGAAATTCCCCTTAACATAGGTTCTTGCGGACCACTGATCTACTTCCAGTTGGTGAAAGCGGGCCGTGGCGATGGCCTTCCGCATGATGGTATACGCAGGATCTTCCTTACTTTTTCCGACCCGGATTTCGGCCAGGCGAACGGCTACTTGCTCCAGAGCAACGTCTAGGGTAACGTAACCTTCCTTCACCTCCGCTTTGCGAACTTCGGTCTGGTGATTCAGGTACTGAAACTGAAGCTCGTAGGTTCCCGGCTGTAACTTAATTTCGTAACGCCCCTCTTCATTGGCCATCGTTCCCGTTTGGGTTCCTTTAACCTGAATGGAAGCATAGGACAACACTTCGCCGCTTTTGTTGGTAACAATTCCTTTGACGCCCTGAGCGAAAGTTTGAGCCGTATAAGTTACTACAATGAGAAAGAGGAGGAAACGTCTGTTCACAGATACATAGATTAGTTTCCCTAGTATATGCAGAAAAGTCCAGTGAAGTTGCACCAGACGTTTCTTTTTAAGCTTTTTTTAGAAGGATCAGGCAAAGGCCCATTTTAGAAATGCGGGCATTATGGCTCCCCAGGTTTCTGGGTTATGCTGCCCCCCCATTACTTCTTCGTAGACAAAATCAGCACCGGATTGGTAGCCTTTAGCTTCCAACTCTTTCATCAAATCAAGTGTATCGTCGATGGCATCGATGATTCCGTTGTTATTACGGTCGTCTTTTTCGTCGTCCGTGCCTGCCTCTAACCAGAATTTTAAAGCTGGTTTTTGCGACGATTTACGAATTTGTACGTGCATGATCCGGTCGTTCTCATCGTCATACCCTTCCTCATACGCCCGACTCCTCCACCAGAGCGATCCCGAAAAAACTCCGACTTTCGAAAACACTTCTGAATGGTTCCAGGCAATGTCTAAAGCCGATAAACCGCCTAGCGAAAAACCCGCGATAGCTCTTGAGTCAGGCTGGGTTACTACGCGAAAACGTTCTTCTATGTAAGGTAATAATTCATTTAAAATGAATTGGGTATGAGCTTCTGCCCTACTTCCACGGCCTTTATAATCAGGCTGATGAGCTGTACCGTACTCGGATAAACGCAGCTCGTTGGCGTGAATACCCACAACAATCAGAGCTGGAATTTCTCCCTGCTGCTGTAATCTATCAATGCTTTCAGCTAAACGAAGGCGTTCAAAATCCTGTCCGTCATTCAAAACCAATAAAGGAAAAGCTTCGATCGATTCTTCGTAATTTGATGGTAACAAAAAAGTCAACGAAACCTGACGTTCCAGAAAACGCGAATGAAGGGATACCGTCCGGTTCTGCATAATCTATTAAATTAGGTAATGAACAAGTTTATCCCTCTTTTGTAAAGCATAACCTAAACTTACAAAATAAGCAATATATTTCTTAGCAAATGACATGCTTATACCTCTGCCAAATTAAATTTTTTTAAAACTTAATTAAATGATAATAAATATTATTTTTTACTAACAAATCAGTAAATTATTTTGGAAAAGTTAAAAATGAAATGAATCTTGGGTAAAGAAATCTCTTCATCACGTGAAAGAACAGTACCTTACTTATTATTCCCATCATCTGAATCGCAACGTCGAACTATTGATTTTCGGTCACTGGGGTTATCCCGTTCTGGTCTTTCCCACGACGTTAGGGCGGTACTATCAGGCGAAAGATCACCAGCTGGTCGAGGCCGTACGACCCTTGATTGAACAGGGTAAAATCAAGCTATATTGCGTCGATACCATTGATTCAGATTCCTGGTACGGCAAACACCTGCATCCATCGGCTCGTGTGCATAATGCCAATCAGTATTACCTCTTTCTACACGATGAATTTGTCCCCTGGGTTCAACATCAATGTAATACCTCTCGGGTAGCGGTTTCGGGTTGCAGCTTTGGCGGTTATCACGCGGCTAATTTTGCATTTAAATACCCTTATAAAGTATCCCACCTTTTCACCATGGGAGCCGCTTTTAACATTCAAATGTTCATGGATGGCTATTATGACTCTAACGTTTATTTCAATAATCCTCCCGATTATTTACCCCAATCGAACGACCCTAATTTGTGGAATATAGATATTGTGTTAGGAACGTGTCAGGCTGATTTCTGCCGACCCTCCAATGAGCAATTATCCAGTATTCTTTCGCATAAGAACATTCGTCACTGGCTTGACGTTCGCGGGCACGGCACGCACGACTGGCCCATCTGGCGGGAAATGTTTCCGCAGTATTTATCAAGGATTTAATCATCAGCAAGCTCTTTAAACGATGAAAAAAATTGGCATTCTTCACGGCATGGAGAATACATTCCCATCCGCTTTTGTCGAACGAATTAATCAAAAAGCTCCCGAAGGAATCATCGCGGAACCCCTGAGTATTGGTAAAGTAGTACAGGGGGAAGCCACCGACTATGCCGTCATTATTGATCGAATTTCCCAGGATGTTCCTTTTTACCGGGCTTATCTGAAAAATGCTGCTATCAACGGAACCATCGTCATTAATAACCCTTTCTGGTGGAGTGCGGATGAAAAGTTTTTCAACAATGCTGTAGCCACAAAAGTAGGAGTGCCGGTTCCTAATACCGTTCTATTACCGTCCAAAGCTCGTCCCGACGATACGCAGGAAACGTCTTTCCGAAATCTCGCCATGATGCCCTGGGATGAGATTTACGAATACATCGGCTTTCCTGCCTTCATGAAACCTCACTCGGGCGGCGGTTGGAAAAATGTCTATAAAGTGGATAACAAGGAAGAACTTTTTAAAGCGTATGACGAAACGGGTCAGCTGGTAATGTTGCTTCAGGAGGCGGTTGATTTTCAATCTTATTACCGTTGTTACTGCATTGGCGGCAAGCACGTTCGCGTGATGCCCTACGAGCCCCGAAATCCTCATCATTTGCGTTACGCAGCTACTTTTAATGACAGCCCTGAGTTAATCAAGCTCATGGAAGATTATGTTTTGCGACTGAATAAGGCTCTGGGATATGACTTCAATACCGTAGAGTTCGCCGTCCGGGATGGCATTCCGCTCGCCATAGATTTTGGGAACCCTGCTCCCGATGCTGATTATAACTCCGTTGGGGCCGAAAACTTTGAGTGGGTAGTAGAAACAGCAGCTAATTTCGCCATTGAAAAAGCCCGTGAATTTGAACCCGGCAAGCTGAACCTGACCTGGGGAGATTTCGCTAAAACAGCCACGGTACATGGGAACATCAGCGAACTACTTGAGCAGTATGCTCCAGTTAAACCGACCAAAAAATCCAAGAAGAAATAACTGAACGCCCGTTTTATGCCCGTATTCACCCTTGGCATTGAAGAAGAATTTCAGACCATAGATCCCGAAACCCGGGAACTACGCTCCCATATGAGCAAAATCGTGGATGGCGGCAAAATCATTTTGCAGGAACGGGTAAAGGCCGAAATGCACCAGGCCGTGGTGGAGGTTGGAACTAATATTTGTACCAACATTCATGAAGCCCGTGAGGAAGTTACCTTTCTTCGTCGGGAGATTATCGAACTGGCTGATAAGCAAAACCTGAGAATTGCTGCTGCCGGCACGCATCCCATCTCCGATTGGGTGGATCAGTTAATTACGCCCAATCCCCGGTACGATCAGCTCATTAGCGAAATGCGGGACGTAGCCCGTTCCAATCTCATTTTTGGCCTTCATGTGCACGTGGGGATTCCGAGTCGAAATGAGGGACTGGAGATCATGAACGCTGTGCGTTATTTTCTGCCGCACATTTACGCGTTGAGTACCAATTCACCCTTTTGGTGTGGTCGGGACACGGGTTTCAAAAGTTACCGCTCGAAAGTTTTCGATAAATTTCCCCGAACCGGAATTCCCGAGTTTTTCAATACGGCCAGTGAATATGACGAATATGTAAATCTGCTCGTTAAAACCAATTGCATTGATGATGGGAAGAAAATCTGGTGGGACATTCGCTTACATCCACATTTTGATACCGTTGAGTTCCGGATCTGCGACATTCCCATGAGAATTGACGAAACCATTGCTTTAGCGGCATTAATGCAGGCTTTGGTGGTTAAGATTTACAAGCTCATGAAGCAGAATCTCAACTTCCGCATGTATCGAAAAGCCCTCATTAGCGAGAACAAATGGCGGGCAGCCCGTTACGGAATTTCTGGCAAACTCATTGACTTTGGTCGTCAGGAAGAGGTGGAATACAATATTCTAGCTCAGGAGTTGCTCGACTTTGTGGATGATGTTCTCGACGAATTGGGGAGCCGGAAAGAAGTGGAATACATTCATGAGATTCTCAAAATGGGAACTGGAGCTGATCGTCAGTTAGCCGTTTGGGAAGAAACGCAGGATCTGAAGAAAGTAGTCGACTACATCGTCGCTGAAACCAGTTACGGTATTCGATAATACCGACTTTATCAATAAAGATACCGATCTTTGCCGTTCATCTGGTGTGACGGATTACCCCGCCAAAGACATTTTTTATATTAATATTGAGCAGAATGAATAGAATTCGGATTGCCATTCTTGATTTATATAATGGAGTACCTAACGAAGGTTTGCGTTGTATTAACCAGCTCGTTCGGGAGTTTTCGGATGAAATTGGAGGTTGTGAGGTAAGTCATTTTGACGTACGTCAGAAGTTTGAATTTCCTAAAGTCGCCGATTTTGACATTTTTATTTCGACCGGTGGCCCCGGTAACCCGCTCGAAACCGATGGTTGGGGAGCGGATTATTTTGCCATTATCGATGGAATTTTTGAACATAATAAAACGCAGTCGCCTAAGAAATATCTTTTACTGATCTGTCATTCCTTCCAGATGGTTTGCCATCATTTGGGCCTTGCTACTGTCAATCGCCGGAAGTCTACCAGTTTTGGTACTTTCCCGATTCATAAAACGGCGAACGGCTACGACGAACCTTACTTCGAAATGCTACCAGATCCCTTCTGGGCGGTTGATTCACGGGATTATCAGATCATTAATGCCAATCTGGCTCAGATTGATGCTATGGGTGCGAAGGTATTAAGCCGCGAGAAAATTCGTACGCACGTTCCGCTTGAGCGGGCGATTATGTCGATCCGTTTTTCGAAGGAAGTATTCGGAACGCAATTCCACCCCGAAGCCGATGCCGAAGGGATGCTGCGTTATTTTGAACAACCCGAAAAACAAAAGCAGATCATTGATGAACATGGCTTCGATAAGTATCAGAGCATGGTTAGTCACTTGAATGATCCCGACAAAATCCTGTTGACGGAATCGGTTATTATTCCGACCTTCCTGCGGGATGCTTATCACAAATTGTCTTCTAACTAAAGTAAAGAGGAACGTATGATTCCAGCCGTCCGAGCGAGTTATAACGCAGCTTTTTCCGAAGAAAAATACCAGCACTTCATCAACACCATCCATCAGGATTGGCCTAATCAGCTGGATTATCGAGTGGCAGAAACGCCCATTTTTGTTCCGACATCGCTGCGTGAAAAATTAACTGAAGCCTGTGAATCATTCATTGATACAATAGTGGCACCCGATTTCAAAACGAAAACGGATGCCGCTATTCCTCCGCATCAACGAGTTCCCAATGAGACGGTTCATTCTCATTTCCTGGCCATTGATTTTGCCGTTTGCCAGGATGAATCGAGTGAATATTCTCCTCAACTGATTGAATTACAAGGCTTTCCTTCCATTTTCGCTTTTCAGGGCTACCTCTCTGAATTATATAAAAGTCAGTTTCCTGTACCAGATTCCTACTTCTGGAATTTTGGTCACTATACATTCGACTCTTATAAGGAAAAGCTGAAAGAAGTAATAGTGGCCGATGAAGATCCAGCTCATTGTATTTTACTGGAGATTTTCCCCGAAAAGCAGAAAACCCGCCTTGACTTCGCTATTACTGAAGCCTATTTGGGTATCAAGACGGTTTGTTATACCCAGATTACAAAAGAAGGAAGAACACTTTATTATAAGCTAAACGGTGTAAAGACACCCATCAAGCGAATCTATAATCGCCTGATTTTTGATGAGTTAGCGAGTTACCCTGACTTAAAAGCAGATTTTAGTTTTACGGACGATTTAGACGTAACCTGGGTGGGGCATCCCAACTGGTTTTTCCGGATTTCCAAGTATATTTTACCTCTGCTCCAGTCTCCCTACGTACCTGAGACGCATTACCTGAGTAAGTATCAAAACAAGTTTCCCCAAAATCTGGAAGATTACGTTCTAAAGCCGCTGTTCAGTTTTGCGGGCTCGGGGGTTAATCTTCATCCAACCCAGGAGCTACTAGCGGGCATTGCTGATCCTGAAAATTTCATTCTTCAGAAAAAAGTACGTTATCAACCCGTCATTGAGGCTCCCGATGGCCTAGTCAAATGCGAAATTCGGATGTTATATGTCTGGCCTGACAACGCTCCCCGCCCCCAGTTACTAACTAGTCTGAGTCGTTTGAGTCGTGGTGAAATGATTGGTGTTCGCTATAATCAGGACTTCACCTGGGTCGGCGGAACGGCCTGCTTCTTTGAATCTTAACTGGATGTCTTCATGTTTAATGAAGAAACCCTATCTCGCTAACCCAAGACATGCTGTAACTTTGCCGGACGTTTTATTAATGGCAAGTCTGGTTCAGGCTTGCATTGTGCCATGCATCAACGACAGCTTTTTTTAAATTATCTCGCTCAAACTTCTGACTTTCCCCTGGCTCTCGAAATTGAAAAAGCCGAAGGCGTTTGGCTTTATAGTCCTGACGGCAAGGCTTATATGGATCTGATTGCAGGGATTGGTGTGTCAAACGTCGGCCACCGGCACCCAAATGTGGTTCAGGCCATCAAACACCAGGTCGACCATTATCTGCACACGCTGGTGTACGGTGAATACGTACAGGCTCCGCAGGTTCAGCTAGCCGAAGCTCTGGTTCAAACCTTGAGTGCTTACCGCACGCCGATGGGTTATGCCATCAATAACGTCTACCTGACCAATTCGGGAGCGGAAGCGGTAGAAGGAGCCATGAAACTGGCGAAACGATTTACGGGTCGGACCGAGATTATTTCCTGCATTAATGCCTATCACGGCTCTACACAGGGAGCTTTGAGTCTGGCTGGAGCTGATTTTTTCAAACGTCAATTTCGTCCCTTATTACCCGACATTCGTCACATCCACCACGGAGTAATCAGTGATTTAGAACACATTACTTCCCGCACTGCCGCCGTTGTTATCGAAGTTATTTCGGCTGAATCCGGCATTCGGGTTCCTTCGCAGGAATATTTGCAAGCTCTTCGGGCACGTTGTACGGAAACGGGTACTCTGCTCATTTTTGACGAAATCCAGAC
>CAJYHS010000021.1 GCA_913774715.1 uncultured Siphonobacter sp.
CTTTCCCTACACGACGCTCTTCCGATCTCTACTCATTTTTCTGGGAATGAGTGCCTGTCTGAGCGTCTGGGCTCAGCAGAAAACCATACGCGGAGTCGTTTCCGACAGCCGGGGAAGTCAATTGCCCGGAGCCTCAGTATATGTAAAAGGCCTTCAACTCGGAGCGACAACCGACGTAAATGGCAAGTTTAGCCTGACTATTCCATCGGAATCCAAAGCCCTGACGATTTCCTACGTGGGCATGCAAAGTCAGGAGGTAGAAATTGGGTCTAAGACCGAATTCAATATCATCCTGCTCGACAATGACAAGAACTTTGACGAGGTCGTCGTCATTGGCTATGGAACGGCCAAACGCTCGGATGTTACTTCATCCATTACGACACTCAAAGCTTCTGAATTAAAGGACATTCCGGCAGCTGGGATCGATCAGCTTTTACAGGGTAAAGCGGCTGGGGTAACGGTTACCAGTAATGGCGGGCAGCCGGGTGGTGGCGTTTCGGTGAAAGTCCGTGGGGTTACTTCCATTAACAGTAATGATCCGCTTTTTGTGATTGATGGCGTTCCCTTCGTGAATGGTAATACCTCGTCCAGCTCAGGTTATGCCGGATTGGGCGGCAGTGATGGACAGACGGGTAATAGCGTGATGGCCATGCTGAATCCAAATGATATTGAGTCCATTGACGTACTGAAAGACGCTTCGGCTCAGGCCATTTACGGTTCTCAGGCCGCAAACGGTGTAATCATGGTTACCACCAAAAAAGGAAAGGCCGGCGAAGGAAAGATTAATTACGATGTCTACTACGGCGTTTCTGAAGTGGCCCGCAAGCTGGATTTGATGGACTTACGGGATTTCGCCCGGTATCAAAATGAAGTCCTTCCCATCATTGGCAACCCCGTTGCGGATGAGTTCAAAGATCCATCAATTTTAGGCCGTGGGACGGACTGGCAGGATGCCATGTTCCAGCGGGGAAATATTCAGAATCACCAGCTGAGTTTTTCGGGCGGTAAGGAACGCACGACGTATTACCTTTCTCTCAACTATTTCGATAATAAAGGAATATTGCTGGGTTCGGACTTTAAGCGTTATTCCACGCGGTTAAGTCTGGATAATCAGTTGAAAAGCTGGGCAAAAGTAGGCGTGAGTGCTAACGTTTCCAGAACGGTTCAGAACGTAACGCTGGCCGATGCAGCGGAAAGTACCATCTGGTGGGGAGCGGTAACCAGTCCACTCATTCCTGTGAAAAACCTGGATGGTTCCTGGGGCGGTGGCCAGACTGTGGGGGGCGTTCAATACAACAACGCCAACCTGGTAGGTAACGCTCAGTTCCGTGGAAACACCAAAACAACCAATACAGTTTTTGGGAATCTCTACGCTGAGTTACAATTTACCAAAGACTTATCGTTACGGAACGAACTTTCCTACTCGCTGGGCCAGGATAATAATGTAGCGTTTCAAAAAGCAGGGAATGTGGGTGGAACGTCTTTTCGCAGCCGTCTGATTGACTCGCGTTCTGATAGTTACTATTACTCCCTGACCAATTATTTAAGTTATAATAAATACATTGGTAAACACGGCATTCAGCTAACCTTAGGTCATCAGGCTCAGGCCTCGTATTATCAATCTATTTCGGGTTCAAAAGTAGATCTACAGGCTAACATTTTTGACCTTAATACGGGTAGCTCCGACCAGACCACCTGGGGATTAAGCGGCGGTAAAGGACAATGGGCCATGGAATCTTACTTTGCCCGGGCCAACTATACCTACGGTGATCGTTACTCGGTATCAGCCAGCTTCAGAACGGATGGTTCATCCAATTTCGGCCCTAATAATCGCTGGGGTAACTTCCCCGGTGTTTCCGTAGGCTGGACCGTTTCCAACGAAAACTTTGCGAAAGGCAACTTCTCGAACGTCGTGAATCACCTCAAACTGCGGGCGGGTTATGGCTCCGTTGGTAATCAGAACTTCCCCGGAGGAGCTCCTAACCCGGCTTATGTGGGTTCCGTACAATTCTTCTCCGGTCCGGTAGGTTTTGGTACTTCCAACATGATTAACGGTATTCCTAACCCTAATTTGAAATGGGAATCCGTTAAAACTACGAACGTCGGCGTAGATGTGGGCCTCTTTAATGGTCGAATCGATGCCACGATTGATGTGTACCGGAAGGTTACTTCAGGCATGATCATCTTCTTAACGGGCCCCAACCTGATTGGTGTCGGCGATCAGTGGGATGATTTGAAAGCTCCGCTGGGAAATGCCGGACAAATGACTAACAAAGGGATTGACATTGGTGTGACCTCTACCAACATTAAAACCAACAATTTTAGCTGGAAAACTAATGTGGTGTTTACGCAATTCACCAATACCTATGACAAAGCAGCCAGTGCAGCTTCGGCTTTAGATGGCAAGGTTTACTATAATAACTACCTCATTACGCATACTACGCCAGGACGTCCGGTTGGGTCCTTTTGGGGATTAGTCACGGATGGACTGTATCGTACTCAGTCTGATCTGGATAACAGCCTGCCTCAATTTGGATATAAAGTCAACCAAAACGAGACCTGGCTGGGTGACATCCGCTTTAAGGATATTAATGGTGATGGTAAGGTTGATGCTTCCGATATGACCTTCTTAGGTAGTCCGCTACCCAAATTCTCCTGGGGCTTAACCAACACTTTTAACTACAAAAACCTGGATTTATCCGTATTCTTTCAGGGAAGTCAGGGAGCCAAAGCGTTTAACTTTTTACGCTGGCAGTTGGAAGGGCTTAATAGTGCCTGGTCGAACCAGATGCGAACCGTTACCGATCGTTACACAGCCGATAATACCGACGGCAGTCTGCCTCGCTTCACGGTTACCAATAAGAACAACACGGCCATGTCGGATCGTTACGTAGAAGATGCTTCTTTCTGGCGAATTCAAAACATCACGCTGGGTTACCGTCTGCCGCAAACCTTGCTGAGCCGAATCAAGATGAGCAACCTCCGGATTTACGGTACCGTTCAGAACCTGAAAACGTTCACGAAATACTCTGGTTACGACCCGGAAATTGGGGCTCTTAATAACAGCATCAAACTCATGAACGTCGACACTGGACATTATCCCAACCCTCGGACCTTCACGCTGGGAGCTAACTTCCAATTCTAAGGCTTTTAACCAGATCAAGTAATGAATATCAAATCGATATATGGCGTTGTAGCAGCAGGATTACTGCTTACGGCCTGCGGTAAAGAATTTATTGAGCGACCCTCACTTTCAGGAACGACTACTGGAAATTACTATAACTCGGCGGAGGAAGTCAGAGCGGCCACCAGTACCTTGTACAGCGGACTGCCCTGGCGGAATTACGAGAGTCGGGCTCAGGATGCCATTGGCGACGTCATGGGAGGTAACATGTTCACTTATTCGGACGTAGAATACCTTAATTTCACCATGTCATCGGCTTCGGAACGAATCGGGGCAGCCTGGGGTGCTTTCTATAAGATCATCGGGTATGCTAACGTGATGATTAAAACCTTCGAAGAGAAGAAGGCCGCTAATGCAAGTTCCGCTTCTTACATGGATCCGGCCATTGCGGAATGTCATTTCATTCGGGGAACGGTTTATTTCTACATCGCCCGTACCTGGGGAGCCGCACCTATCATCACCGATCCGGGAGAAACGGCTTTATCAGGGAATTTCAACATTCCCCGATACCTGCAATCAGATGTCCTTCGCTTTGCTCTGGAAGAATTAAAATTAGCCGAAGCGAATCTGCCCGAATCGGATGTTGCTGGTCGTCTGACCAAGTTTTCAGCCAAAGGCATGCTGGCTAAGGTATACCTCTACCAGAAAGATTACGCCAATGCTAAAGCGAAAGCAGAAGAGGTAATCAACTCCGGAAAATATAAGCTGGTAAGTGATTATAATGGAATGTTCACGAAAATGAGCATGAATAATAACGAAGAATGCCTCTTCAGTATTCAGCATCAGCTTTCGGGCGATCCCTGGGGAACGGGTAATATCAAAAATCCCGATCGCGGGGCAGGTGCCTTGCGTACCGCGGAAGCAGATGCCTGGGAAATGTATGTACCTTCGATAGATCTGCTGAAAGAATACGAATTCGGTGATTTACGTCGGAAGTGGTCGGTGATGGAACACGGCTGGACAAACACCAGCTGGAAGCCACAACGGGTTAATGCCCCCCGCTACAATGCGTTCATGGCCAATGGCTTTAAGTATGATACCCTGCAACCCGTAGAAGACGGCGGAAGCCTGAGTCCTACCCGTTCGAACATTACCAAGTATTTTGCCGGACCGGGTAAAAGCTTCGGTGGGGATGCGGTACTGGGTCAAAATTCCGGTAATAATGTAGTATTACTTCGCTATGCTGATGTACTCCTCATCTACGCT
>CAJYHS010000022.1 GCA_913774715.1 uncultured Siphonobacter sp.
CGTGCATGTCGTAATTAAGCGTCAGGGCCGTTTCCAGATATAAAAAGGCCTCGCGGAATTTGCCATTGTGAATCAGATAAACCGTTAGCTGATAATACAACTCACCTTCATCCGGGCATTCATCCAAAGCCTGATTAATGACGTCAATGGCCTGATCAAAATCACCCTGTTCATAATACAGAAGGGACCATTTGACCCAGATTTCAACGTCTTCAGGTGCAATCTCAACACCAGCTTTATAGGCCTCTTCCGACGAAAGAGCATTGCCTATGCGTTGTTCCGTTTCAGCAACGGCTAGCCAATAGTCAGCATTCTTTTTGTTCAGATTCAGAGCTTTCCGCAGGTAATGCAATGCCTGAAACCATTTGTTCATTTCGTATAAACAAACGCCCACGCCGTACCAGCCTTCATCCCAAAGCTGATCCAGAGCAATGGCATCTTTATACTGCTTAATAGCCTCTTCATACTTCATCTGTTTTTCTAAACTGGCAGCCAGGCAACAGATGGTTTCGGGCGTTGGCTCTTCGCTCTTCAGCGTCTTCTCGTAAGCTTCTTCAGCCTCCTGATAACGCTCGAGATTCATATACGTATTACCCAGATTGTAATACGCTGAAGCGAAGTTTTTCTTCAGATATGTAGCATATTCATACGCTTCGGCAGCTTCATCGTAACGTTCCAGTTTGGAATAAGCGATACCGAGGTTATACCAGGCATTGTACGAAGAAGGGTCGCGATCCGTAAACTCCAGGTAATAGGGGAGGCTCTCTTCGAGCTTACCTAACTGATCCAGGCAGTTTGCCAGTTCGTATAAAGCGTTTTCATTACTCAGGTCGCCATGAATGGCTTCGCGGTAATGCTGAATGGCTTCTTCAAATTTTCCCCATTGCTGATAAGCCAGACCAATGTGGTAGTGTACTTCATCTTTTTCTTCGGCGTAATCAAGTACTTCCTTGAGCATCTCAATGGCATGCTCATAGTCGCCGATCAGACCATAAACCGTACTACGAAGATAAAAAATATCTAAATCATGGGGATTGAAAAGGGCCGCACGTTCCAGTAGATCGAGAGCTTCGTCATACCGTTGAAAGTTGGCCATAATCTGAGCCTGATTTAGCATCAGTTCTAGTGAATAAGGGTATTGAGATAACCCGTATTCGCAGGCTTTAAGAGCGTCCTCTAACTTGCCTTCTTCCAGATAATGTTCAACGATTTGCTCGTAAGTATCCAGATCGAAGAATGAATCTTCCCGACTATTCAACATATTCTCAAATCGTCTCACAGAATCCTGTGTTGTTTCCGGGCGGTCGTCGAATTCAGGTTGTTCCATCATAAGGCAACGGGTATAATGACAAACGTGAATAAACAAAGGCGGTTCTAACTACTTGTTAGGCAACCCACTAAGCACAATCACACTAATTCACGTTATTGGTTTTCATGTTAAGGAACATTCTAAGATATATAGAAAATTCCATTTTCCTAAGGTTGAATTCAAAAACTTGGCTGAGATAAATCAAGTTCTGGGAGTATTTTGCCCTGAATTACCTCGGAATGAATTATAGAGTTATTTGGACTTTTTGGGGTTAGTACTGGAGGGTTAGGCTTCTCATGGAAAAGCTGGTGATACGTATGAACCTGCTTACAAAGGAAAAGACTCGCCAGCTGGCGAGTCTTTTCCTTTGTAATGAAGCGGGAAATTTCCTATTCAGCTCCGCTACCATCGTCCAGGCGGTTGCCTAAACGCTGATACTGGCGGTTGAACATTTGCTCGTATTTATTAGCTTCATTCTCCAGCTTGGCATCGTGTAATTGCTGAACGACAAGGTTCATTTCATACAGGTTTACCCGAATATCCTGACTGTCGCCATTGGATTCAATGAAGTAATTCAGGTTTTCGTCACAACGCTTCATAATGGTCTGAGCCATTTGCAGAGCTTTGGCTTTTTCCCCCACCGAAATCAGTGGTCCAATGAAGCTTACCGAAATCTGATCGTAGGGAATGGCTTTATCGGGAATAACCTCCAGGCAGTGATTCAGAACGGCTTTAGCTTTGTCCAGTTTATTTTCCTGAATCAGTTGCGTGGCCAGACGATAGAAGGCAATACGAGCCGAAACTACGGGAGCTCCACGGTACGTCTCATCGTAATACACCTTGGGGTTATTCATTTCACGCCAGGCCATTTTCGTCATCATTTTCTCGTACATGATGTCTGAATTCACAAAACCATCACGGGCACCGGGAACTTTGAATGGCATCAAACGGTAGGCATATCCTTCGAGTTGTAAAAATTCTTTCAAACCTAAGAAGCTCTGTGAACCTAAAGTCGAAGCGAAGTAAATCGGACGCTCGAAGTTGTTATGAGCGATGATGTCCAACTGAATTAACTCTGGCTTAGTGATGTCACTCTGACCATAACTCCAGGTTAAACGATCACTGTTTAACAGCGGCTCGAATTCTTTGGAAACGATACCCATCTGACGGATTTTCGTTGAATCCAGTTTCAATGAGAATACCGACGAAGGTAATACGTTCATCTGACCCAGCGTGGTCTGTACCTGAATGGCAGGGTTGTTCTGTTTTACCAGCTGAATGTATTCCTGTAAGTCAATACCATCTTTCACATTTGGGTTTTCTGAGAAAGGAATTTGGTCATTAATACCTGTTCGGAAGTTATCCATTTCCAACGAAATCGGCAGCGGTTGAGACTCATACGTCTTGCGTTTCATTTGCTCGATATACCAGTCGGTTCCTAACAGAGACAGGTTACATACCCGAACATCGGTACGGAAACCTTCGACTTCCTGAACGTACCATAAGGGGAAGGTATCGTTATCACCACCCGTGAACAGAATGGCATTGGGAGCACAGGAGCTTAACAGGTTTTTCGCAAAATCGACGGAATGCCAACGGTTCGAACGATCGTGGTTATCCCAGCTTTTTGCTCCCATCATAATAGGTATACCGATGGTTAAGGCAAATGCTAAACCGCCCGTAGTAACCATGTTTTTAGAAACACGGCTTAACAATTGTTGCAGAGCAATCACGCCCAGCCCAGCCCAGAGAGCAAAGAAGTAGAAGGAACCTACGTAAATATAGTCCCGTTCGCGGGGCTCGGTCGGAGGGGAGTTAAGGAACACCACCAGAGCCAGACCTGTCATGATAAAGCTGATGGCAACAATGAGCCAGTCTTTATCCTTACGTAGGAATTGCAGAACAAATCCTAACAGGCCCAGAATCAAAGGCAACATGTAAAAATTGTCGTGGCCTTTGTTGGTAGCGATACTTTCGGGAAGGTTCGATTTACCCGGACGAGTCCAGTCGGCCCATTCGTAATCACTTTCACGACCGGCGAAATTCCACATGAAATAACGCATGTACATGAAGCCCATCTGACGACTAAACATATAACTAATGTTTTGGCCGAAGGTAGGTTTGATGTAACGCGACTGATCGCTAGGATCTTTCGGTAAGCCTAAGATCGAAGCATACAACTGAGCGTGACCGGGCTGTTGTGACCACAAACGTGGTAAAAACATCTGCTGCTCTTTTTCCCAGACATATTCAGGCTTGTAGTCGTAAATTTTATACTGGCCACCTTCCATTTTGTACATCGGATCGCCACGTTTAATGTCCATTACCCGGGCTGTGAAAAGTGGTCCGTACGTCAGGGAGCGGCTTCCGTATTGTTCACGCTTCAGATAGCTTAAGTAGCTAATGGCATCCGAAGGATTATTCTCGTTGATCGGGGGATTGAAGTTCGCACGAACCAGTACCTGCGTATAGGAGATGTACCCAATCAGGATAAAAGCTAGTGATAAAACAGCGGTACTGATAGCCGGATTCTTTTTCTTCTGAGCATAGATAACGCCATAAATAACGGCTCCAAAGAATACAATGACGAAGAATAAAACGCCCGTGTTATAAGGTAATCCTAAGGTATTAGCGAAGAATTTCTCGAAGAAGAATGCCAGTCCGGGGATGCCGGGAATGATACCTGCATTGATAATACCCAGAATAACCACACCAATTACTAGAGCAGCAATACCGCCAAAAAGTGAAGGTTTTTCTTTCTTTTTGAAGTAATAAAGCAGAGCTAATGAAGGAATGGTAACCAGGTTCAGTAAGTGAATACCAATGGAAAGACCTGTTAAATAGGCAATCAGAATAATCCAGCGGTTAGCCGTGGCTTCGTCTTCGATTAGCTCCCAGCGATACATAGCCCAGAAAACCAGTGCGGTAAAGAACGAAGACATCGCGTATACTTCGGCCTCAACGGCTGAAAACCAGAACGTATCGCTGAAGGTATAGATCAATGAACCAACAATCCCCGCCCCTAAGACACCAATGCCTTCGCCTAAACTAAGCTGATCCGCTTTTTTGTCGAAAAGCTTACGACCCAGCATGGTAAGCGTCC
>CAJYHS010000023.1 GCA_913774715.1 uncultured Siphonobacter sp.
TACACTCAGGTGAGTATACCAACGGTCATTGATGGGATTAATCCAGCGAGCCATGGCACGCAGACGAACATCGAATCGATCCGCCAATACTTCCTGGGATTCTCCATCCGAAAGGAAAATATAGGAAGTGGCTAGCGTATCTGTTTGGGAAGGCCAGCGTAGTTCTACCCGATAACGTTGGATAAATTCGCCTTTTTTTAAAGGTTTGGTGATTTGTAATTGGGGAATAACGCGGATTTCCTGAAAAAAGGTAATGGGTTGATATTGATTCACTTTTCCCCAATTCCACCAAAGCCCAATGGGAGAAAGCGATATGCGAACCGGTTTAGAAATCTGATAATTAACCCAGGGTCTGAAAACCTGTAAAAGCGGATGCCTAAAAACGTTAATATCTTTACCGTCGTCGTCAGCTTGCCGCCGGTATTGATGGTCAAGCTGAAAACTCCACTTCCCAGGAGTTTTGTAAACGTAGTTTAATTCGGTCCAGAACACCGCCCGTTGACGTACTTCATCCGTATACGACTGTCCGGAGGCCTGCCAGGCGAGGCAGCACCCCAGGATAAAAAGTAAATAACGAATCATTTCTATCAGGCTATATCAGGTACTCTCTCCTACTCCCCTTCATTAACCTGCTAACGGTCATAAAGTTACTTGCATCCAAACAAAGAATAGATTTACTTCCAATCAATCTGCTCCTATCTATCGGTAAAAGAGAAGGTTAGCTGTCATCCATAGAATAATAATAAAGATATTGCAAATTCAACCGATGAAAGGGCCATCTGTTTCTGGCCTTGTAGTAGTAGAATATCTGGACTGGATACTTTACTGATCCGAAGGCGGTGGTGTTTGCGTACCCCAGTTCAGATTGGGCTGATTTCCCATGACAAATTGCAACGTTCCTCCCTGCATTAATTCATCCCGGTATAGCCAGCAATTGGCCAATGGTTTTCCATTGAAAGTAACCGATTGCACGTATACATTTTCGGCCGAATTATGCTGGACTTTTATGCGTAACTTTTTACCATTACCTAGTTGAATGTTCGCCTGATCATAGGCGGGGCTTCCTAGCTCAATGATGGGTCTTCGATCGGTGAACCCTTTGACATCAAACAAACCCAGACTGGACATCACAAACCAGGAACCAAGTTGCCCCTGATCTTCATCCTGTCCATATCCGTATCCGTGAATGGGTTCGGTGCCGTAAAATTCATCGCAGATGGCACGTGTCCACTTTTGGGTAAGCCAGGGCTTTCCTGAAAAGTTAAAAAGCCAGCTGCACTGTAGATTAGGTTGATTACCATGGTTATAGAGGGACTGGATTCCCGCAAAGGCATCAAGTTCTTTCCCGCCCCCAAAGGCACTTTTCTGGGCGGTGGTAAAAATGCTATCAAGCCGGTTGTTGAATGCTCCTTTCCCAATCGTTTCAATTAAAGCTTTGGGATTTTGAGGAACGAAAAATGTATACTGAATAGCATTTCCTTCCTGAAAGCCTCGCCAGGGTTGATAAGGGTCAAACGAGTCGATGAATGTTCCGTCCGCTTTCTTAGGTCGAATGAGTTTTTGCTTCGGTTCGTAAAGAAGTTTCCAGCCATTTGAAAGCTGTATTAATTGCTGATAATCCTGTTCTTTGCCCAGGGCTTTGGCCAGTTGTGCCGCCGCAAATGTGCTGAAGCTATATTCCAGTGTATGAGAAGCCGCAAAGTGAGAACCCGTGGAATCGGTCTTATCTTCTTCAAGGTAAGGGACGAATCTGCGTTTAACAAAGGCTTCCACATCCAGCTTACCCGCACCAACGGGCCGGTTTTTGCCCACTAGTTCATTCGCTTTGATAGCCTGATAGGCGAGGTCGGCATCATAGTCGCGTATACCCGTCTGATAGGCTCCGGCAATAGCCAGACCGACCATGTTAGTACCCACACCTGATACGAAATTGCTGTTAGCAATGCCGTCCCCAAACCAGCCACGTTCTTTATACACCTCCAGCTGCGTATGCACAAAATCGCTGTATCGCTCGGGATACGAGAGAGTCCATAG
>CAJYHS010000024.1 GCA_913774715.1 uncultured Siphonobacter sp.
CAGCTAAAATCGGAAGGATTCACGACTGTTGAAGCCCTTACTATCGACGTAGACGATCTGGATTCCATTACGAAAGCCCGGCAGATTTTAGGTGAGAAAATTAGCTCACTGGATGTATTGGTTAACAACGCGGGTATTAGCGGAGGCTTCCCTCAAACCGCTACTGAAGTGGATATCAATACCTTTAGAAAGGTTTTTGAGACTAATTTCTTTGGGGTTATTGAAACGACTCAGGCATTTATCGATTTACTCCGGCAGTCTTCAGAACCCCGCATTGTCAATGTTACCTCCGGCCTTGGTTCCCTGACGCTACATAATGACCCCAAGTGGAAATATTATCACGTTAAGGGTGCCTGCTACACTTCTTCGAAGGCCGCTCTGAATGCCTATACTATTGTGCTGGCTTATGAACTACGTGACACTTCTTTTAAAGTGAATGCCGTCGACCCAGGATATACCGCCACGGATTTCAATCACCACAGCGGCCCTGGCACCGTAAGTGATGCTGCCAGTCGGGTGGTTAAGGCCGCTATTCTGGAAGCTAACGGACCTTCGGGACAGTTTTTCAGTGATGACAATAACCCAGAAACGGGTCTAAGTCCTTGGTAATATATTCATTTTAAGTGGAGCTGGATGATTTGGCATATCTCTCAGATCATCCAGCTCCACTTATTTGATTTAAAATATTTAACGTTACAATATCGTTATAATAATTATTAAATCAAGTATAGGTCTCGTTTGTAGGATATCTAATGAGTTCTATTGCTATGCATTTTTATAGAGTCTTTCTCATAGTTCAGTCGTCATCCTTTACTTTTTAAGACAAAGCATAGATAATTCCCCTTTCAATGATTTATTTCGATCCTTGTCTTTCGTAACCTATTTCCCTGGTATTACCCATTTTAAATGATACTTACCCCTGCCATTACTCATCGCAATGCTACGTTAAAAGATTTACCTGCCATTGTCCCCATTTATAATACTACCCTCTCTTCACGTCTTATAACAGCTGATACAGAACCTGTAAGCGTGGAGAGTCAGCTTTCCTGGTTTGCCGATCATGATCCTGATCATCGGCCTTTGTGGGTGTTTTATCAGGAAAATCTGCTGGTAGGCTGGGTTAGCTTTCGTTCATTTTATGGCAGACCGGCCTATCAGGGAACCGTTGAAATCAGTATTTATCTAGATCCAAACGCCAGAGTCAAGGGCTTTGGCAAAGCCATTCTAGCGGAGTGTCTTGAAAAAATTCCTGCTTACCAGGTTCATACGGTATTAGGTTTTATTTTCGCTCACAACGAACCTAGCCTCAAACTTTTTCATTCCTATGGTTTCGAAGAATGGGGACATTTGCCCGAGGTAGCTGAGTTGGATGGTGTAAAACGCAGTCTGAAAATTCTGGGCAAACGAGTCTGATTATACGTAGCCCTTACGCTTATACTGGAACTATTTTCGTACTAATTATCTCTCAGATTGATGAACCTTCGGCCCCTTTTACAAAACAATCAGGTAGCCCTGATTCCCTTGCAGGAAAGTGATTTTGAGATTTTATATAAGGTTGGCTCTGATCCCGATATTTGGGAGCAACACCCCAATCGCAATCGCTGGCAAAAAGAGGAATTTGAGAAGTACTTTGAAGGGGCAATGCTGAGTCAGAGTGCTTTCAAGATAATTGATCAGACCACCGGTGAGGTCATAGGAAGTACGCGATACTATGATTATCACGAGGCAAATGATCGCATTAAAATTGGCTATACTTTTTACGCGAAGCCATACTGGGGAACGGGTATAAATTCAGTAGTAAAAACGCTCATGCTGGATTACATCTTTCCATTCGTGAGCACTGTCCACTTTGACATTGGAGCCAATAATATCCGCTCTCAAATCGCTATCTCAAGATTAGGAGCGGTGAAAGTGGAGGAAGAACTAGTGGCTTATTATGGCGAAGCCGCCAAGCCTAACTTTACCTATGCCATCACCAGAGCGGAATGGATGAATCGCCTCAATAAATAAAAGCCTGTCATACTCATTGACTTTACCAAGGTCACCGCGTATGACAGGCTTTCAGATGTATTATTTCTTAGAAACAGGCTTCACCACGAAGTTTTCAAATACAACTGGGAAACTCTTCTTCCCCGGAGCTGCCGCAACCAGACCAATCTGGGCTTTCACCTGCGGAGGAAAATAAGCCAAACGAAGCATATCAAATTTCTGATTATCAAAAGAATATTCGATTTGCACGTAATCACCTTTCCGAAGAAGCTTCAGATATATACTCGGCGGACTGTCGTGTCGTGGCACAACCGACCAGTCTGAAAACTCACGAGTAACTACGGCACTCACATTTTGCACGCCATCTACATATTCTATGCCCGTTTTAATCCAGTTTTTCGGATCAATCCGTACCATAAGTCCCGCCTGATGAAAGAGCTCCTGGTATTCTCCCGACACCTTTACACTGGCTTCAAAATCGCCGGACATTTCCTGATAGTAAAAGGGACCCGAATCTCTAATGAAATCATAATGCGTAATTCGCCAAAAATCAGTGTTGGGTTCAACGGTTAGGCTTAGCTTCTGTGCATCGCCATTCCAGACTTTCGGAGTATTAAACCATTGCATAACGGGTTTCGATTGAGCGGAAGCCATGTAACTGCCAAGCATACACAGCACACTAAAGAATATTTTTTTCATTATTAATGGTAATTTGAGGCTGAGCTCAGATAAGGTGACAAAACTAGAGCACAACGTCGAATCAAACATCATCTCTACCTATTTATTCGTTCAGACCCTGTTTCACAAGTCTTTTCAGTGGCCGTTGCTTACTAAGAAATAATTCATATCAAACTCATTGTTAGAGCATTAAATGTAAAGATCAATTATATATACTGCTTTCATTTATACTTCTCATACTCACCCCTAACTATAGTTTGCCTCCTTTATGATTAAAATTTGAACGAATGCTTTTTAGATGCCAAAAGGCTTTTAACTTTGTAATACAAAGTACTTTTTAAATATACTTTGCACCAATTCCCGCATTACAACCTTTAAAAAGTCTACGTATGAAATCCGAAATCCTGGCTCATCTGGATGATGCTACTTATCTGGAAAAGCTCTACCGAACGAATAAGACCTCTTTCAAGCGAGATTTCAGCCTTCTCTACCCGGAGTTGCAAGGCCATTCTCTGGCCGATGCCTGGAATGCCAGACTTCACTATGAACAGGACGAAATCAATTGGGGAAGTAGTCGGGAATTAATCGGGGTCCTGCTGTTATGCCTGTTGGCGATACTTATCGCTAAACTACCCGTGTGGGCCTCCCTGAATCCTGAGCTATTTTACTCCCGAAATATAGGGTTCATCGTTTTCCCCCTACTTACGGCTTATTTTGCCTGGAAAAATCAGTTGCCTCTCTCTAAGCTGTTGATTATCGGAGGCTTTACGATTGCAGGAGTACTGTTCATTAACTTACTACCCAATAATCCGAAAAGTGATACGCTGGTGTTATCCTGCCTTCATCTTATTCTGTTTCTGTGGTCAATAGTAGGCGTTGCCTTTGTTGGGAAGGACTTGAAAAATGAGGAAAGGCGACTGGATTACTTACGGTATAATGGCGATTTGATTGTCATGACTACCCTGATCCTACTCTCTGGAGTAATCATGACAGGTATTACCCTGGGTCTGTTTTCACTGATTGATTTTGATATCAAAAACTGGTATTTCGAGTACGTAGTGGTTGGAGGGCTTGCCTCCGCCCCTATTGTAGGTACCTACTTAACTCAGTCCAATCCACAACTGGTCAGCAAGGTATCGCCGGTTATTGCCCGGGTATTCAGCCCATTGGTTTTAGTAATGCTGGTCATTTACCTGGGGGCTATAGTATATTCAGCCAAGGACCCTTACAAAGATCGTGAATTTTTACTATTCTTCAATGCCCTTTTGGTGGGCGTCATGGCTATCATCTTTTTCTCCATTGCAGAAAGTTCTAAAACCTCTAATAGTACCGCACAGATCTGGATTCTATTTTTGTTATCAGTCGTAACTATTGTGATTAACGGCATTGCCCTTTCTGCTATTCTGTTCCGTATCTCATCGTGGGGAATTACCCCCAATCGCATGGCAGTATTAGGGGGAAACATCCTGATCCTCATTCATCTGTTCTTAGTTACTGCTCAGCTTTATAAAGTTGTTTTCAAACGGGAAACCCTTACCAGCGTTGGAAAGATCATCGCTTTTTATCTCCCTGTTTATTCGATATGGACAATCATAGTAACTTTTCTCTTTCCCGTGTTATTTGGCAATAGATAGCGTATCTAAGTGGAGTTAGATAGAAATCGGCTTATTCATCATAAAATTCAGTAACTCCGTTAACCCATACTTTCCCACTGTCATTGTTTCAGTGATGACAGTGGGATAACTTTCTTATCACTTACCATATTTTCTGCCTTTAACTATTATGATCCAACTTCTCATTACTTCTTTTCCCTAGTAAATGGTATCAGGAACTGGTTACGATTGTAAGATATCCGTCTCGTCGCCTGCCTGAAGAAAACTTATTCGTTTGGAGACAAATTCCAGCCTAATGAATACCTTTAATGTCTGTAAAAGCATTAGAACCTATGCAGATTGCCCCGTCTCCTGTGCTTGCATCGCTGGTAAAGCATTACCTCATCCTTGAAAAGGAACTACCGTTCGAGCAAACGTATCGTTTCTTTCCCGATGGTAATCCGGGCTTGGTATTTACGTATGAAGATCCCCTGACTGAATCTTCCTCGGCAGGTACTCAGGTAAACGTGCTTCAACATTTTTTTTACGGACAGACGAATCACTATTACGATTTGAAAGTGGGCAAACGTACCGGCTTGTTCATTGTAGTTTTTCAACCCTGGGGTTTATACGCCGTTACTGGTCTATCGGGGAAGCAGACGCTTAACGTACGCCTGGGTCTGGATGAATTATTTGGTCCCGAGGCAGGTCATTTGCAGGAACAACTCGTAGCTCAAAAAGGTATTTCGAATCGCGTTCAGCTGGTTGAAGCGTTTCTGCGTAACCTTCCGCTGGTTTCTGACCCCAAATTTATGGTAATGAAACAAGCCATTCATGCCATTCAACACCACGGCGGAACGCCTACCATCAGGCAGTTAAGCGACTGGTCTGCCACGACCGAGCGTAGTTTGGAAAGATATTTTGATACTACTTTAGGCATGAGCCCGAAAAGTTTTTCGCGTATTGTCCGCTTACAGAGTTGTCTTAAAATTCACCGTCAAACCTTAGAGACGAATTCCGCTCAACTCGCTTGCAGTGCGGGCTATTATGATCAGGCACATCTCATCCGGGAATTTACTCAATTGACAGGATTAACTCCCAAACAATACACCAGCACTCCCCTGCGACTAGCCGTTAACCTGGTGCCTTTGGGTTAGTTTGTCGGTTTTGTCCAATCCGTTTAACTGCTAATTCTCTTGTTTTGGATCATAACTTCTAACTGTTCATGAATCCAATTCAGATCGCAACCGCTCAATTCGAAAACGCGAGTGGCAATAAAGCCGAAAATCTGGCTAAAATTCGTACCTTATCCGCCAAAGCTGCTCAACAGGGAGCACAGGTAGTGGCCTTTCACGAATGCTCCGTTACCGGCTATACTTTCGCCCGGCAACTCTCCCGGGAGCAGATGCTAGAACTGGCCGAGCCCATTCCTGAGGGTGAAAGCATCCAGACGCTGATACAGATCGCCCGCGAAAATGACATTATTATTTTAGCCGGATTATTTGAAAAAGACGCCGATAACCAGCTCTTTAAGGCTTATGTATGCGTAGACAAAAATGGTCTAATAGCCAAATACCGTAAATTGCACCCTTTTATTAACCCTCATGTGTTGCCGGGTGATCAATACGTCATTTTTGATCTATTGGGATGGAAATGTGGAATCTTAATCTGCTACGATAATAACATCGTTGAGAATGTGCGAGCTACTACCTTGTTAGGAGCAGATATTATCTTCATGCCGCATGTCACTATGCTGACTCCTTCGACCCGGCCCGGAGCAGGTTTTGCCGATCCGGCTCTTTGGGAAAACAGGCACCGGGATCCTACCTCGGTACGGCTGGAATTTGATGGCATGAAGGGCCGAGCCTGGCTTATGAAATGGTTGCCTGCCCGAGCGTATGACAATGGCATATATGTCGTTTTCTCTAACCCTATTGGCATGGACGGCGATCAACTGAAAAATGGTTGTTCCATGATTATAGACCCCTTTGGTGACATTCTTGCGGAGTGTCGGTTGTTAGGAGATGAAGTGGTTACGGCGACTTGTTATCGGGAAAAACTAGAACAGTCGGGCGGTCACCGTTATAAATTAGCCCGTCGTCCGGAGTTATATCAGTCTATTTTAGGTAAACCCCATACTTCTAATCAAAAGGTAATATGGCTCCATCAGGATGACACAGCAGCCGAGAAGAATCAATAATAACTATCTACGTATAGTCCTACAGGTTATACCATCGTTTAAAGCTATTCCTGCGATGGTATAACCTATTCAGGCAAAATAGTAAGAGCTGAAACTCTTTCACCAGCGATTCTGGTTACAGGGAAAACGCGAAGAAACGTGCAGGATACGAAAGGATTACTCGACTCATTCTGGCATCATGCTCAGGTGCCCCTGATGATCAATGAAAATTGTAGCATTGCCCTGCCGGAAAAGGTGCTGGGAAAATTGCTCCAACCGCATAAGCTGTCATTTTATTACTTCGTCTATATCGATAATGGCTCGGAGACTTATAAGGCCGACCTTAAAGATATTACCATCACTGAGGGACAATTGATCTTTGGTCTTCCCAATCAGGTCTTTGCAAATCCGATCCCGAATCAGGCCAACCATCATTACCACATCAGTTTTGATGAACACACCCTGGCTTTGCTCCCGCAAGCCTACTCATTTCTGATTAACCCCTTACAGTCGAATGTTATTTCATTTGATTTTGATACCCGTCAACGGGTAAAGGCTCTCATGGGTAACCTCTATCAATTGCTTCACTCTTCCCCCAGGCCCCAAAAGGCAGAAATCATCCTGGCTCATTTGAATACCTTACTTACGGAATTCAACAGTGCTTATTTCGAGGGCAAAAGTCAGGAATCTCAAGCTAATTCCCGATTAACCAAATACGTTGCGTTTAAAATGGCCGTTGAAACGCAGCTTACCGAGCAACAGGATGTGCATTCCATCGCGGAAAAAATGGGCATGACCACCAGTAGTCTTTATGCGGTAGTGAAAGAATATGCTGGCGTTTCTCCCAAAGAATGGATTACAAACCGACTGATTCTGGAAGCTCAGCGACAACTGCACTACTCCAATCGTTCGGTCAAAGAGCTGGCCTATGATCTGGGCTTTAATGATCCCAGTTATTTCTCAAGACTCTTCAAAAAGAAGACTGGCAAGAGTGTTAGTGCCTTTTCAGAAGGCTTGCGTGATTTGTCCTCTACTTAAGATGATTTGTCCATTCAAGCCTTTTTTGAGTCCCCTACTTTTGCTTCGTTTCTTTTAAATCATTCATCAAATGAAATCAGCATTAGTCACAGGTGCCAACAAAGGCATTGGTTTTGAGGTAGTGAGACAACTGGCCCAACAAGGTTTTTTCGTTTTTTTAGGTAGTCGTACGCAAGAAAATGGCCGCTCTGCTGTAAAAAAGCTCAAAGCCGAGGGAATCGTAAACGTTGAATGTATTCCGCTGGATGTTACTCATCCGGAATCAGTCCAGGCGGCCAGAATAGCGATTGGAGAAAAAGTTCAGGCTTTAGATGTACTGGTTAATAATGCAGGCATTTCGGGTGGATTCCCACAGACCGCTCTTCAGGCAAGCGTCGACCAGTTTCAGGCCGTCTATGAAACTAATGTGTTCGGGGTTGTCCGGGTAACTCAGGCATTCATCGACCTGTTGCAAAAAGCACCTCAGCCCCGTATTGTCAATGTCAGTACGGCCATGGCTTCGCTTGCTTTAGCTGCCGATTCTTCAAGTACCAGTTATGATAACAAACTGGCCGTGTATCAATCTTCCAAGTCAGCTTTGAACATGTACACCATCAACCTCGCTTATGATCTTCGGGATACGGCATTTAAAGTAAACGCCGTTTGTCCCGGCTATACGCAAACGGATTTCACGGGTCATCAGGGTACCAGCACGCCCAGCGAGGCAGGCCAACGCATTGCTAAATACGCACTGA
>CAJYHS010000025.1 GCA_913774715.1 uncultured Siphonobacter sp.
CTCCTGTTCTTCTTTATTCTGGAGGAGAGATCGGTAAAGTCAGGATTGATAGAGTACCCATAATTCCGCTCGATAAATTATTTTATGTTACCGCCCTTTAAAACACGGAGTAAAATCTACTCACTCATCGCCGCTATTGCTCTTACGCTGCTTATAGCCTCTTGTGGACGCAAAGCAGTAGTTAACCCTTCAAACCCTTCATCTAACCTCTCTACACAGGCTATTTTAGGCTATCCTTCACTAACGACTGGGAACACCTCAGCTGACGGTTCAGAGTACCTGCTCATCAAACCGCAATACGTGCTTTCCTATCAACCCCTAAAAGGCATTGCCCGCTGGGTAGGCTGGCATTTGCAAAGCAGTGATTTAGGCTCAGCCGATCGTCAGGATGACTTCAGGCCCGATGAGGACTTGCCGCGTAACTTTACGATGATCAAACCCACCGATTACACCAATAGTGGCTTTGACCGCGGGCATTTGTGTCCTTCGGGTGATCGTACGGCCACCGAAAGCGATAACTCGGCTACGTTTGTCATGACTAACATGATCCCGCAGGCTCCCAGCTTAAATCGGGGCATCTGGAGTGATCTGGAAGAGTACTGCCGAACGAAGGTAAAGCTCGGCTCCGAGGCGTATATCTACGCAGGTGGATACGGCGAAGGTGGTAAGGGATCAAACGGCTCCGCTAGCAGTATTGCCAGCGGGAAGGTGAGTGTACCCAATCGCTGCTGGAAGGTAATCCTCATTATGCCGGAAGGTGACAATGACCTTGCCCGGGTAGCCACGGAGAAGGTAGAGGTAATTGCCGTCAACATGCCTAACTCTCAGGATGTAGCCGGGACTGGGTGGAGACGATGGACGGTAACCGTGCGTGAGTTAGAGCGAACGACGGGCCTGGACTTCTTTTCAGAGCTTCCCAAGGCTGTTCAGGATAAGATTGAGAATTAATAAGTATCCGTTTTTAATAACCTAACCTTTCCCATGAAAAAAGTATCCTTTCTACTGGTATGCTTTGCCCTTTTCCTTCTTTGGTCATGCAAAAAAGACAAGGACCAACCTGTCTCATTTCCTAAATACTGGATCGTTAACTCTGTCACCCCTAAAGGTATCTATAGACTTTTCTATGACAATAAGGAAATCACCGATCAGGCAGCAATTAACAAGTTTCTAAGCGACTCATCTACCCATTTAAAGGGCCAGTATCTGAACCGGAAAGTCTATATGGAAACGCATCGAGCCATAGGAGATACAATTTTTACTATGCCCAAAGCAGACTCCATGGTTTTAAATAAGTGGGTAAAGTATAATGTGTCTCTTCATGACCATACCTATACGTTTAAAGGCAAAGAAGTGATTGTGATCAACCCAAACGATGATGTTGCGAAATCGTTAAGCTTTTTGAAATATAAGAATATTACGAATGGTTGTGTCCCCAATAAAATTTGTACGGGTCACGAATCATTCATTTCTACAGGCGACGATAAAGTAATGCAATTGCCTGTCATAGCCATCACGCTTAAGTATTCCGAAGGGGTATTGAGTCAAGCTGGAATAAATGCATTTGATGAAACGTTCCCGCCCAAGATGCCAAAGGGAGATACGTTGTTAATTCGGGAATACGTCTATGAACTCAAAGCCAAATAGGGTTTCGTCAAAATTAAGGACCTGATTATGAGGCGGTTCGCCTAAAAGTGAATGCCTGGTTACTAGATTGAAACCCCATTAGACAAGCTTGGCAATAGTTGGGCTTTGGGCTTGGTTTTTCAGGATTTGTGTACTTGATATGGACGATGTTTTCAAAGCCTTAATATACAGACATTTATAGAACAAGAGAAGTGGCTAGAAGAAGTATCTAAATATTTAGGACTTTGAAGCTGTCTACTTCCTATTTCACCCAACGTAAACCTTTGATCGTATGACTTTTTCTGATCTGATACCTTATCTGCTTGACCCTGAAAAACTTGAATCCCTCTATGAGCAATATAACTTAGATAGAGAGGCTGAATATATATTAGTGTATGCAATTGAAGACTTAACTCTTGATGCCGAAATCGTCTTTTTCGATCCTGAAGAAACAGATGACTATTTGATCTTTGAGAAAGATGGGGTAAAATACGTTCAATTTTTTCCCATTGATCATGCGATTGACTTACTAGATCAACTGGAAGTTAGAGGTAAACCTATTAAACAGATCGCTAAAAGGCTTTTGAAGTATAGGATCTATGATGCTTAACTAAACAGCCACGATTTAAGACATACAAGCTTATACTCTTTTACAAACGACCCGCTAGAAAATGTATGTCCTAGCGGGTCGTTTTGTTTATAATCTTACTCTCTTGAAATTCAAAACCTTTGATTTGCCTATTTCAAAATATTGATTCTCTACAGATATTCCACCTCCCCAAAAGTATGGTTCGTATACTCCATTTATTTCCACATGATACATGTAAGGATACTCAAGCCTATTAGAGTTCAGACTTAAGTGAACAAGAGAGGTTTCGTTAGGGATTCTTGCTGATATATGGTATTGACCTAAAGAATCTGTAAGGGTTATGAGTGTGAAGGTTGGCAGGTAACTAAGAAAACTATGCTTTTTAGTTCCTCCAAAGGAAATTTCAACATTGGGCAAAGCACGCCCATCTTCATCAGTAACCACACCGGAAAACTCAGTAGCTGTCGCTGGGAGAATTCTTTCTTTACTACAAGAAGATAATCCTATAACTATTAAAATAGTGAAAAGTAGATGACTTAACTTCATAGAGGAGGGTAATTGGATTGGGCCATAGGTGGTATAGGCTGCAATATAGCAGGCTAATGAACTATTCAGTAGATGGAGCTATACGTTCCCCTAGCATTTTCGTATCCATTTATAGCATACCTCAGCCGAGCCAACTAGATCAAACTTAAATTTATGCAAAGGCATTTCGTGATACAGTACTTCTACCTTTAAACCCGCTTTATACTTCTATGAGATAGGAGAGACCGTATGTGTAATGGCTGAGAATATCAGTGACTTCATGCTATCTTTGCTTGAGTCCGTTGTCCACCATTATCCTCTATGAAGCTCCTTTCCGCCACTTTCCTATTCGTAGCCCTTTGCTATGCGTTCAGTGCCTGTAAAAAAGACAATCCTCCCGTTGAACCTGCTACCAATCAAACGGTATTTATGGCTGATTTTGATGGGGGGCTCTATGCTTTCAACGCTCAAACGGGCGTTAAGCTCTGGGAAAAACGAAACAAAGATTTTGTTAGTGATGGTTTTATCGTAGCGGGCAAGTTACTCTATGTTCCCACGTATGAGCATTCTATTCAAGCCTATGATGTAGCTACCGGGGAACTCAAGTGGGAAGTAACGTTTGAAAAGGCCGCTCCCTTCATTCATAATGTGGTAGTAACAAATGGCATATTAGTTACCAATGGAACCGATTATCTCGTCGGAATCGATGCTACCTCTGGACAGAAGAAATGGGAAAATACCTCTGGTTCAGGCAGCAACCTGTATGCTAGAGCAGGAGTGATCTACATGCATTACGGTTCTGAGGCTATTGCGGTCAATGCCACGAATGGATCCATTCAATGGCGATCTGGACGCGTAGACAATCTCAAAGTACCCTTTGCTTTTGATACCGAGAACCTATATGCTTACGGCGAAACTCCAGAAAGAAACTCAACTAGCTTTCCGGGTGACTTTCGAATCGCTCAATTCATCCATACCATTGATTTGACCACAGGTAAAGTAAAAAAGAGCCATCACCTACCTGATCTAATTCGGCCCAGGTTGCATGCAAGCTCACCGGAGCATCTGTATCTAAGACATGATACGGAGTCTGGCTACCATATTTCATCCCTAGCCAAATCAAGTGGCATTGTAGGCTGGACGATAGCAGAAAAGGGAGGAATGGCCTGGTCTTCGCCTTTCTATAGTAATTCATTTTTGTATTTGGGAAATGAACAAGGCAGCTTTTTTCAAATGAATGAGATTACAGGCGTTTTCAAAGAAGTGTTTCGGGTCAGCCAAGAAATCCGTTCTAGCCCAGTGGTTGCGAATGGAATGATATATGTAGGTAGCGGCGGGGTAAATAGGACTACTGGAGAATTACACGCCATCGAAGAATCTACAGGGCAGGTAAAATGGTCAGTACCTATCCAGGGGAATGTAGCCATTGCTTCACCGGCGGTACTCGATTCTAAAGGAAAAGCCTATCACTACGCCGAATCAGGTATGCTGAATTAATGCATAAAAGTGACGCAAGTGTTATAAGTGATAGATAGACAAAATCTTTTTTTCTGGCGAATGATGCAGCTAAATTACTTTAGTCGGTTTTGTCGGTACCCTCTCGGTACATTTTCGATAAAATTTTTCCGACTCTTCTCTCCTCTTTCTCTCGCTCGCAGATAACCCTTGAAATCGGATGTTATGCAAATTGTTATGCAAATAAAAGAAAAAGCCACTTACGAATGAACGTAAGTGGCTGACTACTAGGCTCCCGAAGCTGGGCTCGAACCAGCGACCCTCTGATTAACAGTCAGATGCTCTAACCGACTGAGCTATTCGGGATTGCGTTGAAAGCGAGTGCAAAACTAAGGCATCAAACAGCCTAACGCAAGTGTTTTGTAATATTTTTTTTAATTAAATGATCCACGAGTCTGTGTGTACTGATCGTACTGCTCCTGGTATTTCCTTCTAAAGCCCAGAGGATCAGAGATTCGCTTATACACTTGACTCGTTTCTCCCGTTCCGTGAATGGAGATCGTTCCGAAGCCAAACATACGGCCCCAAACGCTTTGCTCCACCTGAATGCTCTCTACCTTATTTAGATTGAGCTCAACCGTGTCCCGAGAAATGAATCCGGTTTTCACGACCAGTCGCTTATTGGTAATTACAAATTCATCCGACGAACGTTTGATCCAAGCCGCAATCGTCAATGTAAATAGCGAAGCCCAGGTAAAAAAGATGGTCCAATGATACGTGGTTTCAAAGACGACATATTCGTCCTTAATGAGATGGTTATTAACGTAGCTACCCATAAGTGTTTTATCGTTGCTGTAATGAGGAAAATGCGTAGCAAAAATAAGGCCACAAACTGCTGAGTTAGTGGCCTGAGAAAAAATATCCTACGAAAACGGTACGTACACTACTTTTTTTGTCTCGAAAAATTCTTCAGTGAAGTAATCGGAAAGATTGTATACCTGGGTCTTTCTGCCCAGCTCCTTTAGTTCTTCCTCCAAATCGCCACCTTTCAGGTATAAAATCCCATTTTTAAGGTCGTTAAATTGATTCTTGTGAACCTTAGTCTTCACCCACCCGTAAAAAGGCGTCAGACGAGTGACGGCCCGACTTACCACAAAATCATAGGCTTCGGCAGTTACCTGCTCGGCTCGTTTCTGTTCAGCCTTTACGTTAGTCAGCCCTACGCTCTGGGCAACCTCCTGAACTACGCGGATTTTTTTACCAATGCTGTCCACTAAATGAAACTGACATTCGGGAAATAGAATTGCTAACGGAATGCCGGGGAACCCGCCGCCCGTGCCTACGTCCAGAATTTCGCTCATGGGTTTGAACTGCATTACCTTGGCAATACCCAGCGAATGTAAAATGTGTCGCTCGTAGAGGTTATCCACATCTTGACGGGAAATTACATTAACCTGTTCATTTAGGGTACGGTATAAGTCGCCTAGTCTGCCAAACTGTTCTTCCTGGGTTGGCGTCAGGTTAGGGAAATATTTTTTGATAATGTCCATCGAATAATAAGTTTAATGTTTGCAGTTATCGCCAGCTCATTTTTTTACTGAACAAGCTGGATACCACCGCCATGCTGAGTAAATACAGCGTTAAGGCAAAATCGAAAATCGGGAACTGGTAGCCTGGAATGGAATGTCCCAGCTTCTGACTCGCTTTATACCAAATGAGCCAGGTCAAGGAAAAACGAACCAGAAAGATTCCCATGGCCCATTCGATTAAAGGGTAATGATCGGTAATAGCCGAAAGCAAAAGAATTCCGCACAAAAATAACCAGCTTGCCACGTGTGAAGCGGCTAATAACCCTAATAATAACTGATCTTTTTTTCGGTAATAACCGCCGACCGAAACGTGCCGCCTCTTTTGATGAAACCATTCAGCCCAGGTAGCTTTCGGAATGGAATACATCAGGCTTTCAGGATGGAGGGAAACGGCAGTATTTTGAGCAGTAGCAACTTTATTGATAAATAAGTCATCGTCTCCACCCAGAATATGCATCAATTCCTGTAAACCATTTTGACGAAGAAATAGAGACTTGCGATACATCAGATTTCTTCCAACGCCCATATACGGATTACCCACCAGAGTGAAAGAAATGTATTGTAACGCTGTGTAAAACGTTTCAAACTGAATGAAAGCGTTAACAGAGGAGTTCTTCCGGAAATACGGTGAAATGCCCAGCACGATATCTTTATCAGGACTTAATTGGCTGATCATTCGTTGAATCCAACGTTCAGAATGAGGGCGGCAATCGGCGTCGGTAAGTAAAATTACTTCATACTTTGCCGCATAGATGCCTTGGGTTAGAGCGAATTTTTTAGATGAAACTCCTGCTGGCGTATTAGTGATCGTAACCACTTTCAAGCGTGAATAGGTCTGAAGAGCCTTTTCCAGAAAAGAAGCACTTCCATCGGTAGATTTATCGTTAACGATGATAATTTCGAACGATTCGTAGTGCTGATTCTGAAGTAAAGGGATTAGCTCCCGGAGATTTTCCTGCTCATTCCAGGCACAGACAACAACCGAAACTCCCGGGAGTATTACAGGAATAGACGCAGTAGCCGAGACGAAAGCCGTTCGGGAAAATACCAGTATGTACAAGAACTGAATACCGCAGGCGATACTCAGCAGAAGGAATCCAATCACGATAAGGTTTGAAATTCAGGTCGCAAAAATAAGCGTTTACCGTTGAAATATAGGCGGTCTGGCCTGCGGCCTCCCGATTGTCCTTACCTTTGCAATCTTTATAAGAGAACCATGAAATTCGATTTAATAAAACAGGACGCCCAAAGTAAAGCCAGAGCCGGGCGTATTCAGACGGATCACGGAGTCATTGAAACTCCCATTTTTATGCCCGTAGGGACGGTAGCTTCGGTAAAGGCCGTTCACCAGCGGGAATTAAAAGAAGACATTAATGCTCAGATTATCTTGGGCAATACATACCATTTATACCTGCGACCCGGACTGGAAATTCTGGAGAAAGCGGGTGGTTTGCACAAGTTCAATGGCTGGGATCGTCCCATGCTGACAGATTCTGGCGGTTTTCAGGTCTATTCTCTGGCAGGAACGGGTCGTAAAATTGATGAAACGGGTGTGAAGTTTCGTTCACACATTGATGGTTCGACGCACACTTTCACTCCTGAAGGCGTGATGGATATCCAGCGAACCATAGGGGCCGATTTTGTCATGGCCTTTGATGAGTGTACGCCTTATCCCTGCGATTATGGCTATGCCCGTCGTTCGATGGAAATGACGCACCGCTGGTTGCAACGCTGCTGTGATCGTTTCGACGCTACGGAGCCGAAGTACGGCCACTCACAATCACTTTTCCCAATTGTACAAGGCAGTACCTATCCTGATTTACGTCGTCAGTCGGCAGAGTTTATTGCGTCTATGGGCCGGGAAGGGAATGCCATTGGCGGACTATCGGTGGGCGAGCCCGCCGAGGATATGTACGAAATGACGGATCTGGTCTGCTCCATTCTTCCTTACGATAAACCCCGTTATCTCATGGGAGTGGGCACGCCCGCTAACATTCTTGAAAGTATTGCTCTGGGGGTTGATATGTTCGATTGCGTGTTACCTACCCGGAATGCCCGGCATGGGATTTTGTACACTACGCAAGGCATTATCAATATAAAAAATGAAAAATGGAAGGATGATTTCTCTCCAGTTGATGAATTCTTAGGGGGCTACGTAAGTACTTTCTACAGCAAAGCTTACCTGCGTCATTTATTCAAATCTGAAGAATTACTAGGGCCACAAATTGCGAGTGTTCATAATCTAACGTTTTATTTGTGGCTGGTTAAAGAAGCTCGCCAGCAAATCCTGAACGGTACTTACGGCACCTGGAAGGATAAAATGATTAAGCAGGTAATGCATCGGTTGTAAGAAAATCTCCGAAAATCTTTACTGTCAACCAAACAAGAAGTTTTTTTTCGTCGTATATCTGAAACGTAGGAGTCTGCTTCGCACTTGAATAAGGATAATCCATTAATTAACCTCTATTTTTGTGTGCAACCCGTTTCCAACTATCAACCTAGGAATTGATTCAATTCCAGTCCTTTTAAAAAAGAGCTTATGAGAATTGTACGCTGTCTGTCTTTTTTAGTACTCGCAGGAATGATGGCCGGAAAAGCCGGTGCCCAAACCAAACCTTATCAACCTAACGCGTTATATGAAGGGCCTAATGCCTTGAATACCTGGTCGATTTCGGTTCGGGGAGGCTCTCCTCAGTTTCTGGGAGATTTACGGGAGTACGATTTCTGGCCCGCTCCTCACCCCAAAGAATACGCTCCTGCTTCTGAACGCGGAGCCGTTGGCTTTGGGCTGGATGTGAACAAACAACTTTCCCACTTATTCGGAGCCAGCTTGAAGCTAGACGCTGGTAACCTTCGGGGTGCCAAAAGTCGCATTTATAATTCTTATTTCCGGGCTGAGTATTATCAGGCTGCTTTGGTAGGAAGTACCAACCTGAAAAGCTTATTATTTGGCCCCCGGAAGCTGAATCGCTGGAAATTTGATTTACACGCCGGAGTTGGGGTGATGATGTTCAAATCTACCGCTTACGAGATCGGAACGGGTCGCGTAAAGCGGATGTCGAATGTAACGCAGGCTTATCTGGATGAAAGTGGCATTACAGGTATTGAAGCTTCTTCTAAAAAGATGACCCGTGAAGTGGTGTTCCCTGTGGGGCTGGCAATTCAGTATGAGTTATCTCCTCGTTTCGACATCGGTCTGGACATGGTGCTGAATAATGTAAACACTGAAAAACTGGATGCAACCGTTGGCGGTGATAATTCAAGCATGTATGATTTTGGTGGGAACCGTGGAGACATCAGCGATTACAAACGCGGTAATTCTGCCCTGGATAAATACGTAACGCCTTATATCTCCCTAACCTATAAGTTTGGTAAAAATGCCATTAAAGTAGGTCGGGATAAAACCTGGGATGCTTCGAAAGGAACCTATAACCTGCGTTATACCGACCCTCGTCTGTTGTACGTACCGGAGAAAATTCTGTCTATGTCTGAAATTGACTCGATTGCTAAGGCTAATCGGCCTAAAGACATTGATCCCCGATTATTACTGGATTCTGATAATGATGGCGTTTCGGATTACTTCGATAAACAACCCGAAACTCCGGCTGGAAGCATTGTTTCCGGAGCAGGAGTAGCCATTGATTTTGAACAGGTTGTAAATTCGATTATACCGGGACAGGCTTGTCTGGAAGTTTTTGCGAATATTAATTTCGAAACCAACCAAAGCACGATTAAGCCTGAGTATGAAGAAATGCTATCGCGGATTGTGGAGTTACTGAACCGTACCAACTGTCGCTTGCAATTAACGGGTCACGCTGACCGTCGTTCATCCGACCGTCATAACATTACTCTTTCTGAACGCCGCGTACAGGCCGTGAAGAAATACCTAGTGAACGCCGGGGTAACGAACCCAAGCCGAATTCTGACGGAAGCTTACGGTTCCTTCAAACCCATCGGAGATAATACATCCAAAGATGGACAGGAGAAAAACCGTCGCGTAGAATTACGATTCTTACCTTAAGGTTTGAAATCAGAACGAACAAAAAAAGGAAGCCGAGAGGCTTCCTTTTTTTGTTCGTTGGACTGCAATTAAATTACAAGCTGTATTAAATTTTATCAAATCCGCAGTAAGGTACCAGCACTTTAGGAATGTTGATTCCTTCGGGCGTTTGGTTATTCTCCAGTAAAGCCGCCAGAATGCGTGGCAAGGCCAGTGCAGATCCGTTCAGCGTATGCAGCAACTGAGTTTTACCATCTACCTTATACCGAAGCTTCAGACGGTTTGCCTGATAGTTTTCGAAGTTAGAAACAGAGCTACATTCCAGCCAGCGTTGCTGGGCAGCTGACCATACTTCAAAATCATACGTTAGAGCCGAGGTAAAGCTCATATCGCCGCCGCACAGACGGATAATCCGGAAAGGCAACTCTAGTTTCTGTAGTAACCCTTTCACGTGTTCTACCATCTCCTCCAGAGCCTGATAGGAGTTTTCGGGTTTCTGAATCTGTACCAGCTCTACTTTGTCAAACTGGTGCAAACGGTTCAGACCCCGCACGTGAGCACCCCAACTGCCCGCTTCCCGGCGAAAACAAGGCGTGTAAGCCGTATGCTTAATGGGTAAATCCTGATCCGCTACGATTACATCACGGTAGATATTCGTTACCGGAACTTCTGCCGTTGGAATCAGGTATAAATCGTCCTCGCTGGCGTAATACATCTGCCCTTCTTTGTCGGGTAACTGTCCCGTGCCAAAGCCAGAATCTTTATTGATCAGAATCGGGGGCTGAATTTCCATGTAACCCGCCTCTACGGCTTCGTTCAGGAAAAAGTTAATCATTGCCCGTTGCAGACGAGCTGCTTTGCCTTTATACACCGGAAAACCCGCACCCGTGATTTTGTTTCCTAATTCAAAATCAATGATATCGTATTTTTTGATTAACTCCCAGTGAGGTTGAGCATCTTCGGCCAGCGTAGGTTTATCGCCCCACAGGTACGTTTCCACGTTTTCTTCAGGCGTGCGACCTTCCGGAACGCTCTCGTGGGGAAGGTTCGGCAGTTTTACCAATTCATCCTGTAAAACAGACTCAATCTGACGAAGTTGTTCGTCCAGTTCTTTGGATCGAGTTTTCAGAAGTGCCGTTTCCGCCTTGGCTATTTCGGCCTCTTCTTTTTTCCCTTCTTTCATCAAACTGCCAATCTGTTTAGCCAGGGCGTTGGACTGAGCCAGCGTGGTATCAAGTTCGGCCTGCGTTTCGCGGCGTTTCTGATCGAGTGTTAGTAATTGCTCGATGGCCTCTTCGGGTTGCTTAAAGTATTTCTTCTTTAAACCGGCCAGCGTTAATTCTTTATTTTCCCGGATGAAGTTGAGTTGTAGCATGGGTAATCGGGGCTTTTGAAAGCCAGCTAATGAGTCGTCAGATAGAAAAAAGAACGCGGATTTCTTCTGATACAGTTGAGAATCCGCGTTCAAAAATAGCTTCTCTTTATGTAAATCAGGGAGCCGTGAAGATGTCTTTCATGGTGTCTTCGTAATGAAACAGACGCTCATTCAAGGCATTTAAAGCTTCATTTTTAGCAGAACCATCCACCAGAATGGAAATGTTATGCTCCGAACCGCCGTACGAAATCATTCGAATCGGGATGTTTTTCATCGCGTCGAGTACTTTCAGAGCTACGCCTTTTTTATCCGCCGAGAAGTTACCCACAATGCAGATAATCGTCTGGTTATAATCGTGGTCTTCCAGGTCCGCAAATTCTTTCAGCTCTGCCGTGATTTTTTCCAGATTTTCGGGATTATCGATCGTTACCGATACCGAAATTTCCGAAGTAGTGATCATATCCACGGGTGTTTTGTACTTCTCAAACACCTCAAACACGCGACGCAGGAAGCCATAGGCATTCAGCATACGTGTTGAATGAATATAAATGGCCGTGATGCCGTCTTTAGCGGCAATAGCTTTGATTTCCCGTTCGCTCGATTTCGTTGCGATCAGTGTACCAAAAGCCTCGGGTTCCATCGTATTCTTCAGACGCACGGGTACACCGCGTAATTTGGCGGGAGTAATGGTGCTGGGGTGAAGAATTTTTGCTCCGAAATACGCCAGTTCAGCGGCTTCTTCGAAGGTTAACTCACGAATCGGGAAGGTTTTCTTCACGATTCGGGGATCATTATTATGCATTCCGTCAATGTCCGTCCAGATCTGAATTTCTTCCGCCCGAATGGCTCCACCGATCAGCGATGCCGTATAGTCTGAACCACCCCGTTTGAGGTTATCCACTTCACCCCGGGGATTCCGGCAGATAAAGCCCTGCGTAATGATGATTTGCTTGTCTTCGTGCTGCTCCAGCATCTGACCCAGCGTTTCTTCCGTGAAGGAAAGAACGGGTTCGTTGTCGGCATCAATCAGCATGAAATCCAGAGCGGGGAACAATACCGAACTTTCGCCCTGCTCCCGCAGATAAGCCTCAAACATCTGCGTCGACAGGATTTCGCCTTCGGCTACGAGTTCTTTTTCCTGCTTCAGCGTAAAGGGACGAATGGAGGTTACGGACTGAATAAAAGAGAACTCCTTCTCTACAATTGCCTGACCTTCCGCCAGTCCTTCCGCCGTTTGATATAATTCAGGAAGGAAAGCGTCGTAATGAGCCCGTAACTCGGCGATTTTTTGCACGAGTTCTTCGTCATTACCTGCCTTTGCTAACTCACCCATGGCAAGAAGGGCATTCGTCGAGCCGGACAACGCAGAAAGAACAACAATTTTTTTGCCGCTATCGGCGGTAATCAGGGTTCGAATGGAGTGCATCCGTTCGGGTTTACCGACGGAAGTACCACCAAATTTCCAGACTTGCATGAGAGGTATTGTATTGATTAAAGTTTGAATGTATATGTAGGTTTGAGGGAGTTTGAAAAGTTTGAATGGGTCTAAGAGAGTTTGATGGGGAAAGGTCATTGACGTAACCTTCTCAAACTAATTCAAACGGTATCAAACTTCTAATCAAACTCAAACCTTAAAAAGAAACGCCTAACATTTTAATGGCGGTAATGGCAGCTTCGTCGCCTTTATTACCATGGATTCCACCCGCCCGATCCAGAGCCTGTTGCTGGGTATTGGGCGTTAAAACACCGAAAATTACGGGCTTGTTATACTGAATACTAACATTCGTAAGTCCCTGAGCTACGGCGTGATTGATGTAGTCGTTATGCTTGGTCTCGCCCTGAATGACGCAGCCAATGCAAATAACCGCATCAATGTGCGAGGCCTGGGCAGCCAGAGCGGCTCCGAAGCTTAACTCATAACTGCCGGGCACGCTACGAACGTGAATAAATTCTTCATTAGCTCCGTATTTTACCAGCGTTTCATACGCTCCGGTAAAAAGGGGACCTGTGACTTCACTGTTCCATTCAGCTACGATGATCGCGAAGTGTTTTTCGGAAATATCAGGAAGGTTTTCAGTGCTGAAAACGCTTAGATTTTTAAGTGCAGAAGACATGGTTTAGCAAAGACAAAACGATGAAACAAAAAAAGGGATGCGACCATCTGGCCTCATCCCTTTCATTTTTAGTGCTTTAAGCCCTAAACTACTCGGAAGCTGGCCCTTCAAGAATGGCCTTGTATTTCTTAGCAGATACATACTCAGCCGATTGAGGGTATTCCTCAATAATCTTGGAGTACGAATCAATGGCTTCCTTGTTTTGCTTGGCTACTTCATAAGCCGTAGCCAGCTTCAACAGGTACGTAGGGGTAAAGAATTTATTAGGTTTGTAATCAGCCGCTTTTTTATAGTAGCTAATTGCATTTTCAGTATCTTTTTTCTCCAGATACGCATCACCGATCAGAGCATAGGCACGAGCCTGTACCAGTAAATCGTCACTACTGAAATCTTTCAGATGCTCGATGGCGTCGTCAAATTTGCCTTGTTTCAATAAAGCAACACCAGCATAAAAGTTAGCCAGTTTACCAGCTTTAGTAGAACCGTACTCTTCTCCAATAGAAACCAGACCTTCAACACCTGGAGCTCCTTTCAGAGCTTTATTGAGAGAATCGGCTTCAAATTCGTTGATGGCAGGAAATAAAGCAGCAGAAGCATCTGCGTTTTTACTTTCCTGTAAAGCCTGGTAACCAAAGAATCCTCCTACGACTAAAATCGCCGCAGCAATGATGCCGTATACAACTTTCTGATTTTTATCAAAAAAAGACTGGGCTTTTCCGAACTCGCCCGCTAATCCTTCGGGGCTCTCCAAGAACTCTAAGCCGCTGTTTTTCTTCGCCATTGTTAGGTACAATTGAAATTGGAACGCAAAAGTAAGCAACCCTAAGGACAGCTCAAACGATTACGCCTAAACTTTTAGGCGTACATCTAAAATAGTTCCAGAATGTTTTAACAAATTAGCGTTTAGTGCTTTCCACACTCGTATTGCCGTAAGCAGGGCAGTTATTTTTCCGAGCACACGAAGCCAGGGATAAGACCGCTAAAAGAGCGATCAGGTAAGCAGACTTTTTCATGAATATTTCGAGTAGTTTTTAGTTGCCTATTTCTTAGACCTCAGCAAGTTACAATTTTTTACTGAAAAAGGGAATAAGTCCTTTTCAGGCTTATCCCCTTTTTCAGATAAGTTATTTTTCCTGTTCTTCAATTATCGAAGCTTGCTGCTCTTCGGCGACTTCTTCCTGGGCACTGGCCTGGATGTTTGCCGATTCGTTGATGCCTTCTTTGGGTTCCAGGCCGTAACCTAAAATCTGAAGCATGCTTTCGTGCGTTTGCTGTGGAGCAAACAGACGCGTTGTGATATTACCCTCTTCGTCCAGATCTACAATGACGTGCTTGGGAGCGGGAATCAGACAGTGCTGAATACCACCGTAGCCCCCTAAAGACTCCTGATAGGCTCCTGTATGGAAGAAACCGATGTACTGATCTTCTTTCTCGATATCGAAGCTCGGTACGTATAAATCTTCCGAGTGAGCTTCGGTATTATAGAAATCCTGCGAATCACAGGTTAAGCCACCGAGGTTTACTTTCTCGTAAGGCAGATCCCAGTTATTTACGGGCAACATGATATATTTCTGACCAATACCCCAGGAATCAGGTAACTGCGTAATGAAGCTACCGTCAATCATGTACCAAAGCTCACGGTCATTCTGTTGCTTCTTGTCGATTACTTTGTAGATAACCGCACCACTTTCTCCCACTGTATAACTACCGAATTCCGTGAAAATATTCGGAACCGGAACGTTATTCTTGTTGCAGATCCATTGAATATTTTCAATGATTTCGTCAATCATCGCCTGGTAATCATATTTGAAGAATACCGAAGTCTGAATGGGTAAACCACCACCAATATCAATCGAATCCAGATCAGGGCATACTTTCTTCATCTCACAGTACTTGAACATAAAGCGAGTCAGCTCCGACCAGTAATAAGCGTTGTCCTTAACGCCGGAGTTAATAAAGAAATGAAGCATTTTCAGCTTCAGCTTAGGATTAGGTTCAATTTTATTCTTGAACAAATCCATGATATCCGAATAACGAATGCCCAGACGTGAAGTATAGAAAGAGAAATTGGGCTCCTCATCCGTCGCAATCCGAATGGCCAGATTAACCGTTTCAGCGTGCGTATTCTCGATGTAATAATCAATTTCCTTCAGGTTATCCAGTACCGGAATACAGTTAAACCCATCGTTAATAAGGTTTGTGATGTATTTTTGGTATTGAGGTAACTTATAGCCGTTACAAACGATGAATGTACTTTTAGTCAGTTTTTCCTGACGGTACAATTCCCGGATGATGGCAATGTCATAAGCTGAGGAGGTTTCCAAGTGGCAGTTATTGCTCAGAACCTCTTCCAGAATAAAATGAAAGTGTGAGGATTTCGTACAATAGCAATACGTATAACTTCCTTTATAATTGAATTTTTTCATCGCATTACGGAACAGCAAACGAGCGTGTTCAATATGCTCTTCAATTTTAGGCAAGTACGTAAGTTTAAGCGGGGTACCGTACTGCTGGATAATATCCATCAGGGGTACATTGTTGAACAGGAGCGTGTTTTTCTCGTCAACACCAAATTCCCGGGTTGGGAATTCAAAAGTCTGCTCAATGAGATCAATGTAGTTTTTCATCCTTTGGGACGGAAATACATTTTAAGGGTGAATTTTCGAAAGAAATCTTGTTTATCACTGAAAAGACCCTGGATAACCAAGTTATCCGAAGACCGATTCATAAACGAGCGTGCGAATTTGCACGGAAATTATAACCTTTGCAACCGAAAAACTCCTGCAATAATTGCAGGCCCGGTTATTTTTTTTCTCTGTTTTCTCAATTACGAGTGAGGATTACGGAAAGCCTGAAAATTAATTTTTTTAAAAGCTGATTTTGAATGACTTCGCCCAACGAAATAATTAAGTCTCAACGCATACATTTTATTGCCATCGGTGGAGCAGCTATGCACAACCTGGCACTTGTTCTGAACCAGAAGGACATTACCGTTACGGGTTCAGATGACGAAATCTATGAGCCTTCCAAAACTCGCCTTTCTCAGGCGGGTCTGTTACCTGAACAGATGGGCTGGTTTCCCGAAAAAATTACGCCAGAGCTCGATGCCGTTATTCTGGGAATGCACGCCCGTGCGGATAATCCCGAGTTACTGAAAGCTCAGGAATTGGGCATTCGGGTGTACTCCTACCCCGAGTTTGTCTTCGAACAAAGTCGCAACAAACAACGCATCGTGATTGCTGGAAGTCATGGAAAAACAACGACTACGGCCATTATCCTGCACGTTCTGAAATACTTTAACCGTAAATTTGATTACCTCGTCGGAGCCCGCGTTGCTGGTTTTGATACAATGGTGAAATTGTCGGATGATGCCCCGCTGATCGTGATTGAAGGCGATGAATATTTTTCTTCGCCGATTGATCGTCAACCTAAATTTCTGCACTATAATCCCCACATTACCCTGATTTCGGGCATTGCCTGGGATCACATCAATGTATATCCTGAGTTTGAAGCATACGTGCATCAGTTTGAGTTACTGGCCGAAAGCTCTCCCAAAGGTGGTATGCTGATCTATGACGATACGGATGACGTGGTATCCGTTATTTCCAAAAAAGAGCGTACAGACGTACAGCCTTTTGGATATACAGAACACCCGCATGTCATTCGGGACGGAGTTACCTATTTATTGAAATCGAATGGTGAAGAAGTTCCGCTGAAAATTTTCGGTGGTCATAACATGAAGAACCTGAATGGAGCCAAAACGGTACTCGAAAAAATTGGTATCGAAGACTTCATGTTCTACGAAGCCATTCAGTCGTTCACCGGTGCCGCGAATCGTCTGGAACGGGCAGGTGAAAATGAAACCACGGCTATTTTCCGTGATTTTGCTCATGCCCCTTCTAAACTAGAAGCAACCTCTAAAGCGGTTAAAGACCAGTTTCCCGATCGTAAACTGGTAGCGGTGGTGGAGTTACATACGTTCAGTAGCCTGAATAAATACTTCCTGCCTCAGTATAAAGGTAAGTTCAATACCCCTGATATCGCCGCGGTTTATTACAGCCCGCATACCATTGAGCAAAAGAAATTAACACCGATTTCACCGGAAGATGTTATTGAAGCTTTTGGTAACCCTGAATTGAAGGTATTTACAGATAATCAGGCTTTACGGGAATTTTTGCTGGCTCAGGAATGGAATAATGCCAATTTATTACTCATGTCCTCGGGTACATTTGACCGTCTCAATCTGCCCGAGCTGGCTGCTGATATTTTGAAATAAGTTTTGAGTCTTGTGTTTAGCGTTATTACCGCATTGTACTACGAGTTTAATAACTCTGGAAAATACATTCATCAGTAGTCCCGGTGGGGTTTTCAGGTACTAATTTAGCATTAACTCAAAACACTACACCCCAAACGCCTAAGCGGATATCGAACGGTATCCGCTTTTATCTTTCTGTATATGAGAATGTTAACGATTTTATCCTTACTTTTGTGCCTCGTTTTTCAAAGCGAAGCCCAGAAAACACCGCTTACGTCGGGTATCGTCGGGCAGGTAACCTGGAAATCCGGTAATCAAATGCCCTCGCCCGACCGGCCCGTGAAAGCTGCGAAAGGAATTAAGCGGGAAGTCTGGATTTATGAGTTAACACCGCAGAGCCAGACCGAGCAACTGGATGGTTTTTACCAACGCATCCGAACCAAAAGGGTAGCGAAAGTAGTTACCAATCGCCAGGGTAAATTCAAAGTAAAACTGGCTCCCGGTAACTATTCCATCTTTACCAAAGAGCAGCGGGGACTCTGGGCCAATATCTCGGACGGTGACGGTAATGTGTATCCCATTACGGTTGAAGCCGGAAAATTTACGCCGGTGCAGTTTGAGATTAACTACGCAGCCGCATTTTAGACCATTAAAGAAGCAGAACCCCTCGACGAGCCGTGGGGCTCCTGGCTTATTCGTCAATGAAAACCAAAACATTACGCAAGAATAAAGTCAATATCGTGACACTGGGTTGTTCCAAAAACCTGGTGGATTCGGAGAACCTTTTTACTCAGCTGAAAGGCAATGGGTATAACGTCGCTCACGAATCAGAGAAGGACGATTCGCAAATTGTGGTGATTAATACCTGTGGCTTTATTGATAATGCCAAGCAGGAATCCATCGATACCATTCTCCGCTACGTAGATGCGAAGGCCGAAGGCATGGTGGAGAAGGTATACGTTACGGGCTGTCTGTCTCATCGGTATAAAGACGAACTGGAAGTTGAAATTCCGGAGGTGGATGCCTGGTTTGGCAGTAACGAGATGCCTCGTTTGCTCAAAACTCTGAAGGCAGATTATAAGCATGAATTAGTAGGCGAGCGTCTGTTAACCACACCCGCTCATTATGCCTATCTGAAAATTGCTGAAGGGTGCGACCGTCCCTGTAGTTTTTGTGCCATTCCCTTGATGCGGGGTAAGCACGTTTCGCGGACGATTGAAGATCTTGAAACGGAAGTGCGTTCGCTGGCTCGTCGCGGTACGAAAGAGCTGATTCTGATTGCTCAGGATTTGACGTATTATGGTCTCGATATTTATAAAAAACGGAATCTGTCTGAATTGATGGATCGGATTTCGGACGTAGAAGGCATCGACTGGATTCGTCTGCAATACGCCTACCCTTCTGGTTTCCCAATGGATGTACTTGACGTCATGAACGCCAAGCCGAACATCTGTAAGTATCTGGATATGCCTCTGCAAACGGGTTCGACGGAGTTGTTGAAAACCATGCGTCGCGGCATTACCCGTGAAAAAACGGAAGAACTGATTCATTCGATTCGTGATAAAGTACCCGGTATCGCTTTGCGGACTACCCTGATCGTGGGTCACCCCGGCGAAACGGAAGAGTTATTCGAAGAAACGTATCGGTTTGTGGAAAACTCCCGCTTTGATCGTCTGGGCGTATTCCAGTATTCTCACGAAGATTCGACGCATTCGGCTACGATGGAAGATACCATTCCAGCGGAAGAAAAACAGCAGCGGGCCGATGATATCATGGAGTTGCAGCAGGGCATCTCACTGGAGCTGAATCAGGCCAAAGTGGGAAATACCTATAAAGTATTATTTGATCGCAAAGAAGGCGGTTATTTCATTGGCCGTACGGAATTCGATTCTCCCGAAGTAGATAACGAAGTATTAATCCCCGCAACCCAATACGTAAGTCAGGGTGATTTCGCTCAGGTGCGAATTACTTCGGCAGAAGAATTTGATTTATACGGAGAGCTAGTATAAAAGTAATATGTAGTTAATGGAGAAAAAGGACTGAAAGTAAGCTTTCAGTCCTTTTTCGTAGAGATGCGATTCCTCGCGTCTGGCTGAGAATGGTATTCGTTTAAGGGGAACAAATGAGTTAATGAAGGGGCTAAAATGTATGAAAAGCACCAACCTGAAAACTTTTTGAACTAAGCCAAGGGCGATACAGTTTGTTTGCCAGTCCCGTTTTACGAACTTCGGGCTCGAAATCCCGGTATTATGCAGGTTAGCTGTATCTCTTTAGCCCACACGCGGCAGTTTTCTTCGCTTTTTCAAGAGTTTATTTCTGGTCAGGAAAAACTGAAACCTTTTTATGGCGAATTTCCTGATCTAGAAGGATTTAGAAAGCAAATTGAGCAGAAAAAATTCGATACTGAGAAACGACAAACACTCGTTTCCGTTCTCGAAAAACAATATGCAACCCTTAAGAATAAGCCCGATTTTAGCATTTTACTTGATGAAAAAACCTTCACGGTAACTTCAGGGCATCAGCTCAATATCTTCACGGGGCCTTTGTACGTCATTTTCAAGCTGGTAACGGCGATTAATCTGGCGAAACGACTCAAGCAGGAATTTCCGAACTATAGCTTCGTTCCCGTCTACTGGATGGCGACGGAAGATCATGATTTTGAGGAAATCAATCATTTTCACCTTTCGGGTAAAACTTACACCTGGCATACTCAGCAAGCTGGTGCCGTAGGCCGAATGAATCCGAAGGAGTTAGCTTCTCTACTAAAGGAAATTCCTGAACGTTTACCTCTGTTTGAAGAAGCTTATCTGAAGCATGATACGCTGGCGGATGCCGTTCGGTATTACATCCACGAGTTATTCGGTGCGGAAGGGCTCATTTGTCTGGATGCCGATGATCGGGCATTGAAAGCAGAATTTCGTCCCATTATTGAGGATGATCTATTCAATCACACCGCTTTTAATCTGGTTCAGGAAACCTCTGAAAGACTGGAGCAATTAGGCTATAAACACCAGGTAACCCCCCGTGAGATTAACTTCTTCTACCTGGAAAATGGACTACGCGAACGCCTGATTCCTGAGGAAAATGGAGTCAGTGTAAACGAAACCAAGCTTACTTTTTCGGAAGCAGAAGTGCGGAAACTGCTGGCTGAAACACCCGAAGTCTTTAGTCCGAATGTTATTCTGCGTCCGGTTTATCAGGAAGTCATTTTGCCTAACCTGGCGTATATGGGTGGGCCGGGTGAGCTGGCGTACTGGTTACAACTCAAGCCCGTCTTCGATCAGTATCAAATTTCCTTCCCGATTCTGATGCCGCGTAATTTTGCGATGGTGATTAGTCCGGCCACGCAGCGACGCGTTACTAATCTGCAACTTCAGGTTGAGGATTTGTTTGAAGAGGAAGCTTTATTACGAAGACAATACGTAGAAAAACACGCCTCGTATTCCTTGGATATTACCTCCGAGATTCATCAGATTCTGGAAGCCATGGAAGGCATTCGGAAGAAAGTCGTGGTCGTTAACCCTACGCTGGACGGACACATTAAAGCCGAAGAACAGAAATTCAAAAACTGGTCTGATCGACTGGATCGGCGGATTTTTGCTTCCGAAGCTCAGAATCAGGAAACGGATATGCGTCATTTGAGCGAACTGAAAGCCCATTTATTCCCCGGCGGTGGTTTGCAGGAACGGACCGATAACTTCCTGAATTTCTATCTCGCCAATCCTGAATTCATTACTCAGCTGCTGGACACGTTTGATCCCCTGCGATACGAATTTTATATCCTGAATGAAGAATAACAAGAAAGGCCCGGTCATCTACCGGGCCTTTCTTGTTTTATAATAGAATAGTGCGATAATCCCTGTAGAGACGCGACTTCATCGCGTCTGGGTAAGAGGCGATTTTTGTTACCCTTGCCTTAGTTCTATTTCTCTGCCTCACCAGCCATGGTGGTAAGAGACGATTTCGTTACCTTTCAATTATTTCCATTTGCCAGCCAGCCGCCATAAATGGACGTCTCTACGTTTTATTTCCCCGGATAATAGGTCTGGCTTAACGTGTAATACGGAACTAGTAAGTGGTGAATAAACACATTTTTGGAAGTATCCGGATACTGTTGTTTATAGGCTTCGTTAGGCTGTAGAATGATCGGTGAACCGGCCCTCATGTAGTTGCTACCCAGTTCATAAGCTGGCTGAGGTAATTCCTTTTTGTATTTTTTGATTTGCGAATACATCATTTTGCCTAAGTTCTTGCGAAAACGTTTTTCAGCGACCCTAGTAGCCCGATCCATGCGATTAAAAACCCGACCCAATACTACCCGGGCAATGAAAGGCTGTTTTTTCAAGGTAGGTTTGATGCTTTTAAAAGGATTTACATTATTAAAATCTGAAAGCGTCTGAATGGAAAAGGGGGTTTCAGGCACCCAGTCCGAAGCATTCAAAACGGTAAAACTTGAACCGTCGCGAGTCAAAAATTCATAATCATAAGCGAAGTACAGGTTACCTGGTTTGGGAGCGGCACTGCAATAGGTCTTGAAGCGAATGTCCTGCGGTAACTCTTTGCGGTTGACTAAATCGGCCAGGTAAGCACGCGTTAGGTAAGCTAAAGCACCGCCCTGGCTGTGCCCCATAATTAGAAATTCGCGGGTACCTGTTTTATACAATTCCTGAATTTTTTCCGTAATCGTTGGAGCTAAATCCGACAGTCCAATAGTCCAGCCGACGTGGACCATTGCTCGGGGATTTTGAGCCAGTTGGTATCGAAATACCTTACCATTTCCCAGTTTTAATTCGCCCGTGGCGGGGATCATGGCTGCATAGAAATTCTCCAGCCAGCTGGGTGTTTCCTGAACCGTGCCCCGAATGCAAATTACTCCTACTCCATCCGTTCGCTTCCATAGTTCCCAGAGATTCTTCAGTTCCGATTCGGGGCTGCGGTATAAACGTTGATAGCGAACAGGTTTGGGGATAACGTCAGTTTTAGCCGTATCTACTTGCTGATGAAACAATTGAATCATCTCCCGGTATTCATCTCCATTAAATCCTGGTTGTAATTTCTGGGCAAAAGCCGAATAACCGCTCAGCCCCAATAGCAGAAAAAGTAAATACGGTTTCATAGGTACAGGTTGAAATGTGAACAAAGCGAAGGAATAGGTTTTTCCACAAAAGAATGAATTAAAATCAGCTTGTTACCGAACTTACGCAAAAATTAGAACGAAATCTTATGCGTTTTGCCACGAAAGCCATTCATGCCGGCGTTGAACCCGATCCCTCTACGGGAGCGATTATGACGCCTATCTATCAGACCTCTACCTACGTTCAGGAAGCTCCGGGCGTGCACAAAGGATACGAATATTCCCGAACCCATAATCCTACCCGAACAGCTCTGCAACAGGCTCTGGCTGCTCTCGAAAATGCACAACACGGCATTTGTTACGCTTCGGGACTAGCAGCGACGGATGCCTTATTGAAATTGTTTAAACCGGGTGATGAGATCATTGCCACGAATGATTTATACGGAGGAACTTACCGGATTTTCGTTCGCATTTTTGAAGACTTTGGCCTGAAATTTAAATTCCTGGACCTCAGTGACCCGGCAGCGGTCGATTCGGCTTTTACCGAAAATACAAAAATGCTCTGGTTAGAAACACCTACCAATCCCCTACTCCGCATTCTGGATATCAGGACCTTGGCCGAGAAAGCTAAAAGCCGTGGAATTCTAACGGTGGTGGATAATACGTTCGCTTCGCCCTACTTACAAAATCCACTGGATTTAGGGGCGGATATCGTCATGCACTCAGTTACCAAATACCTCGGGGGGCATTCCGATACGGTTATGGGGGCTTTAATGCTGAATGACGATGAGCTAGCCAGTCGTCTTCGTTTTATTCAGAACGCCTGCGGAGCCGTACCTGGCCCACAGGACTGTTTTCTGGTCTTGCGGGGAATCAAAACCTTACATCTTCGCATGAAGCAACACTGCGAGAATGCCCGTCAGGTGGCGGAATTTCTGGCGAATCACCCTAAAGTAGGGAAAGTCTATTACCCCGGTTTGAAAACTCACCCCGGCCACGAGCTGGCCGCTACGCAGATGCGGGATTTTGGGGGAATGCTTTCGTTCGAACTCAAAGGCGATGATTACGACGAAGCCATTCGGGTGATGTCTAGCTTTCACGTTTTCTCTTTGGGCGAATCTTTGGGCGGTGTGGAGTCTTTATGTACCCATCCGGCAAGCATGACACATGCCAGTATCCCTAAATCCGAACGGGAAAAATCAGGATTGAAAGACACCCTGATTCGGTTGAGCGTTGGGATTGAAGATGTGGAGGATTTAATTGAAGATTTAGCCCAGGCGATTGGGTAATAAACAAAAAAGCTCGACCATCACAGTCGAGCTTTTTTATTACTGAAAGAAATCAGATTTATGCAGTGATTCGAACCCTAACCTGCACGGGGATGATGGTATCTCCGTTATCCAGGGTTACGAGGAACATAAAGGCAATTTCACCATTCGCCACAACCAGTGCACGGTTAGCGGCTGATTTCGCTTTAAACTGTGACAGGCTAGTCGTGAATTTAGCCGTCGTTCCAGATCCAGCGATGGGGGTAGCGATGTACGTTGCCGTAGCTACTCCACCCGCATTGATACTAGTACCGCCACCAGAAACTCTTGTGATTTCCTTGATGGTACGACCACTGCTTTCAGGAATAGAAAGTGTAAACTCTATGGCAGCAGTAGAATCCTTAATAGACTTGGTAATGTAAGGATTGAAGCCGTAAGTTGTAGTACCGGGAAACGTTACGGGTACTTCCGGACGGTTGTCTTCGTAGAATGTTCCGTAGTCACTTTTGCAGGACGTAAAAGCCACGGCCATGCACAAGCTCAGGATGAGAAATATATTTTTCATTTGTGTCAATGATTAGAATTGAAACTAGTTAACGTCCCACCAAACCCGAACATTCTGTAAAATGTTGTTGGGGAAATTAGGGTTACGAGCAATTTCCTGATCGATGTAACGAGCACGAACGGGACGCGTTCCATCCACACCTACTGCGTTTTGGTGAGGAGCCAGCGTTGGGTAACCTGTTCTCCGCCAATCATTCCATTGCTCCAGGCCGTTACCATACAGAGAAATATACTTCTGAGTAATGATCTGCTTAATTTTCTCTTCGTTGCTGCCAGACAGGGTTACTACCGTTGGGTTAGCCGCGAAATAAGCAGTGATGTCTGCATCCGAGATGCCGGCTGAAGTCATCGAAGCTTTGATACCTTCTTCATATAACTTCTGAGCATCACCCGCCGTTCCTAGACGTAAAACGGCTTCTGCCAGAATGAAGGCACGTTGCCAGTTGGTAATCAAACGAACAGGACCAACACCGTTTTCGCCCGTTACATACGTACTGAACATCGAACGAGAAGTGGCTACGGGTGGAGTACCTGCAAAACCATTGTCAATCGTTACGTATTGTCCCGAAGGTCTGGTTACGAAAAGGGGTAAACGAGGATCGTTTAAGCCTTGAAGCAAGTTTACGAAACGCGTACTGATTAACTGATCCGTACTGAAGGATGAGTTGTAGGTATACGTGTAAATCGGGCTTTGGCTACCTACCTGACCACCAAACTTAACCGCCAGGTTTTGAGCGTTGGTCGTGATGTAGTTGTTACCCTGAAGTACTTCATTAATAATCGTTTTGGCACGATCAGGGTTAACGCTACTGATTTGAAGAGCTAACTTCAATAACAACGTGTTACCAGCTCGTTTCCAGTTCGCTACCGAACCACCGTATACCAGGTCGTCAGATCCGGGGTTGGTAGTACTGGTTTTTTCCAGATCAGCTAAGCCTTCTTTCACTAAATCGAAAAGGCTTTGTACGTTTTTGCTGCTGTTACCCAGATAAATATCTTCCTGAGTGTCCAGTCCTGGCTGTGGATTCTCATCCCCTTTCAGAGCCTGAGAGTAAGGAATATCTCCCCAAACATCGGTCGTTAAAGCAAAGGTGTAGGCCTTCATGATTTTTGCAATTCCAACGTAGCTATTGGAGTTGGTTGCCTGAGCTGCTTCAATCAGTTTTTCATAGTTGATTAAAGCTCCACCGTAAATTTCGAAACGCCACTGGTTACCAAAATCGGCACCGTTGGTGTTATAACGATCCCAGGTGAAAGGGCTACCGTTCGCTCCGGCCGTTACGCTCATGATGACGCTACCGAAACGGTTCAAATCGTTTGCGTTAGAGAAAGCTGAGCCTACCAGACCACTGGGAAGTAATGTGGCGGGAGTTACACTGGTTGGGTTATTAGGAGTCTGATTAATATCTAAAAAATCAGAGCACGAAGATAAAGTGGCTACTGAACAGGCAATAGTCAGTCCGGTAACCCATTTTTTATGTCTTGCAAACAATGTCATAAAAGTCTTCATTAAAATGTTACACGAAGGTTAACTCCATAGTTACGAGTCGTAGGAATACCGTTCAAATCCATACCCTGGATGTTACCGGCACCTTGTGTGTTAATTTCTGGATCAGCTGGGAAACCAGGAGCAAACATCCATAAGTTACGACCACTTACCCCGATACTAACGTTACCGAACGGCGTGCGGCTCAACATAGATGTAGGCAGTGAATAGTTCAGCGAAAGTTCGCGGAGACGGTAAGCCGTTGCATCAAATACAGCACCTTCCGAAGCCAGACCACCTAAGCCAGCCCAGTAAGTCTGAGCAGATACCTGAATGTTGTTCGGACGAGTCGTTCCGTCGGCATTCTGGATAACCCCAGGAAGGATACGAGGCTGATCACGATCAATACCAGTGATTTCCGTTTGACCTGCACTTCTCATATCTACTTGTGAGAAGGAATAGATTTGACCGCCTTTGTTGATATCAAACAGAGCTGATAATGTAAATCCTTTGAAAGAGAAGTTGTTGGTTAAACCAGCAATCCAGTCTTTCTGTGGGTTAGCAATAACCTGACCTGCGATACCCGGCATAAACGCACCTGTTAATGGGTTAATCAGCAATTCACCACTTTCAGTACGGGCATTAGCCGTACCGATGATAACGCCATAAGGCTGACCTTCCGCAATCGAAGGAGCAATACCTGAGAAGCTGTCACCCGTGATGTTGGAGTTCGAAATACCCGGAGCAATGGAGATAACTTTGTTGCGGATACGCGTGAAGTTCAACAACAGATCCCATTTGAAATCCTTGGTACGAACTGGCGTAGCCGAAATTTGTAACTCGATACCCTTGTTCTGCATTTCACCGATGTTCGTGGTACGCGTATCATAACCGCTTGCGTTAGAAATCGCTACGTTGAAAATCTGGCTTGTGCTTCTGGTGTTGAAATACGTAAAGTCAATACCTAAACGGTTATTGAAGAAACCTAAATTCAAACCAGCTTCATAAGAAGTAACAAACTCAGGCTTCAGATTTAAGGAACCAATACGGCTACCGATCTGGAAACCAGGAATGCTACTACCACCTACGCTAAGAGGGAAGTTTACACTGGCGACGTTGTTACCGAACGTAGCTGTTGTATATACCGATTGTAACAGGTAAGGATCCGCATCACGACCTACACGAGCGATATTACCACGCACTTTCGCGTAAGAAACTACGTCAGACTGAACTTTGAAAGCCTCTAAAGGAACAAAGCTTAACGCTGCTGAAGGATAGAAATAAGCGTTCTGACCTTTAGGTAAGGTAGAAGACTGATCTACACGACCGGATAACTCTAAGAATAAGTAAGACTTATAATCCAAAGAAAGCTGACCATAATGACCTACTAATCTTCTTCTGCTTGAATTCTCATAAGAGCTGGTAAATACAGAACCATTACTCACGTTATCAAAACCAGGAACCGTTAAAGATTCAGCGATTACACCTGATTGTTTTGTAGAACGTTGGTTTAAGTTCTGACCTAGTAATAAGGTAGCATTCAGACCCTGCACGAAGATATCTTTCTTGTTGGCATTGATCATCAGGTCACCGTTTAATTCAGAACGGAAACGTAAATCTTCGTCAATCTGACCTAGTGGAGCACGAGCGGCACCAATGCGTAATACCTGCTTCTTCAAGTCAGTGTACGTATCAGCCGTTACACGGTAGCTAACGTTCAACCAGCTAGCGATGTCATAACCTACCGAAAGGTTACCAAAAACGCGGTCTACATTACTGTTGTAGAACTCGTTATCCAAGCTCCACAGGGGGTGATTCTGACCATCCAGGAAGTAAATACTTTTGCCCGTCGCATCTTTGTAAGGACGACCTACTAAGTCAAAACTACGGGGAATACGAGTTAACTGACCGAAAGCACTACCACCGTTACCCATCGTCGCACCCTTCTGGGCCGTCTTCACGTAGGTAATGGTTCCGCCTAACTTCACACCGTTTTTCAGTTTAGAGTTACCTCCTACCTGAACACTGTTACGGTCAAAACCACTGTTACGCACGATACCATTCTGAATGGTGCTCGAAATAGTAGCTGAGAAGTTGTTATCCTGATCACCACCGGCAATGTTCAGTGCATTTTGGAACATTGTACCCGTTCTGTAGAAATCACGGAGGTTATTAGGGTACGCTTGGTAAGGAACGGTTTCTCCTTGACGAGATAATACCGTCTCAAAACCAGGAGTTCCGAAAGCAGGACCCCAAGAGGCAGTCGAGTTATTTACATAGTTATTTTGCGTACCCTGACCGTACTGGTTCTGAAGTTTAGGCAGATACGCTACGTTTTGCCAGTTAACGGAGGAGTTAAACGTCACTTCCGTTTTACCGTTCATGCCTTTACCGCCTTTTGTGGTAATAACGATTACCCCGGCAGAAGCCCGTGAACCGTATAATACCGAAGCTGCGGGGCCTTTCAGTACGTTGATCGACTCGATACTCTCAGGGCTGATATCCGAAAGACGGCTGGAAGGCTGTGATCCGAAAAGCGTATTTTGAGAGTTATCCACATCATTGCTGAAGATAATACCATCTACTACGATCAGGGGTTGGTTATTACCGTTGAAAGACGTAATACCCCGAATGTTGATGTTAGTAGAAGCTCCAGGAGCACCTGACGAACTCGTGATGTTAACCCCGGCTACTTTACCTTGTAAGGTGTTAAGTACGTTAGGCTCAGAGCGTTGTGCCAAGGCACTGCCGTTTACATTTTGAGTAGCATAACCCAGCGAACGAGTATCCCGCTCGATACCCTGAGCCGTAACTACCACTTCATTGAGAGACTCCGATGTGGTCTGTAATACTACGTCGATTACCGTTCTGCCATTGATGGTTTCTTCAAGGCGGCTAAGACCAACCGAGCTAAAAACCAATGCAGTAGCATTATCAGAAATGGAAAGACGATAATTTCCGTTTGCATCGGAGGTAGTTCCCTTAGTGGTACCTTTCACTACAATGCTCACGCCTGGAATTGGTGAACCGTCATCACTGGAAGTTACTTTACCAGTCACAACGCGATCCTGAGCTTGGGCCGTCCACCCGAAAAGTAGCAGGAACGTGAAGAATAAAAGTTTCTTCATGGTTTGTGGATGAATAGTTGGTTAAGAATGAAAAACAAATTGGGTACGCGTAAAATCTTCAGCTATCCCCGAGGGTAGCGTATCTTAAGAAAGTGAAATGCAATGGATAGGAACCCGAAAGGGCGTACTTTGAAGAAAGGAAATATTGTACATAGGCTTTATAAATTGATGAAGTTGGTTCGTTATAAATACTTATACTTTTTACTTATAAGTATGAGCCTAAAAGCCTATATATGAGGACCAGTTGAAGCTCGTTTTTAAAAGGGGCTACAAAAGTAATTGATTTAATTAAATAGCAAAATTTTATTTGGATAAAATTTATGGAGGAAAGATATTCGTAAGCTATTGAGAAAGGCAGCCTATTTTTAAAAATGGATGATTAGGCTTTGTTAAGGCATTTTTTAGCTAAAAACGGTGATTCTACCCCTTAAAAAGTAGAAATATTAAAATTTCACCTGGTTGGGTAATTTTTTAAAAAAGTCTATTCAGATTTTTGCTAATTCTATAAATAAGCGAGTGTGCTCCCGCAGAGTGGGTTGAGTAAAAATTACTATTACATGTTGTTTTGTACTTAAATATTTGCATAGGGAGAATTATAAAATCGACCGGGATATTTATAGATTAGATGAATAGGAACAAAAAAACGACTAGCCTTTTGAGCTAGTCGTTTGAGTAAGATTAAGTAGCTAATTTAAAGCTGACTTAGTTATCCTTCATTAAAGGATTCAATGCCAGCTCAGAAGCTGCGATTGGCCAAATGTAACCATTCTCCGTAGGTGCTTTCGCTGAAATAGAGCCTTTTGCGGGTATCGTTTGTTGCAAACGCATTAAATCGTTGTTGCGTAAACCTTCACCCAAAAATTCGATTCTTCTTTCCAGCAAAATTGCGTTGATCAGAGCAGTAGCATTAGCAAAACTTCCAGCTGTAAAAGTCGTTGTGGCATCAGAACGATTACGAACGGCATTCAGCAGAGCCACCGCTTGAGCGTCTACGCTATTGGTTGAGCGAGCTTTAGCTTCAGCTAGATTTAATAATACTTCTGCATAACGAATCACAGGTACATAATCATGGAAAGTAGTTGGCGTTTTGTATTTATTCAGCCAAGTTTTTCCACTGTTAGTTGCTAACAGAGATCTCCTTTTATCCGTTGCTGTCCAGCCCGTATTCGCAATGATTCCATTAGGATTCAGAGAATACTCTTTGTTACCTACAGTTGGAGAATAGTAGTAGCCCAATTGATTTTGAGTTCCTGGGTTATCACCAGCGTTTGCCGTCATTGGCATGGAGAAAATAGACTCTGCCGTTGTATAGTTGGTGAAAATCGTTGTAATATCTGGCTGTAAGGCATGAGTTACGCCCGTAGGAGCAGTAAATGGAGCGGCCGTACTAACAATTTTGTTGGCTTCCGTTACCACACTAGCGTAATTCTGCATAGTCAGATAAACCCGAGTTTTTAAAGCAATAGCCGTGTTTTTGTGAGCACGGGTCGTATTGTCATTAGATGTTGAATACGTAGCCGGTAAAGCAGCTTCCGCTTCATTCAAATCTTTCAGAATTTGAGCATACACCTCAGCTACCGTACTTCTGGCGATTTCGGACTGGCCAGTACCTTTGATACCTGTTAGACGCAACGGAACACCTGGGTTATTGCCATTACCATCTGCATAAGGTCGGGCGTAGTATTGCAGTAAGCTTAAATAACTGACAGCCCGAACAACCTTGGCTTCTGCAATGTAGCGGTTCCCCGCATCGTTACCGACGACGGTATTACCCGTAGCTTCCATCCCTTCAATAAAGATATTAGCCTTATTGATAGTTAGATACGCATATTGCCAGAGACGTTCAACGGATGAGGCACTATTGGTTGGATTCAATGACCAGACGTCAGAACCCGTAACGAGGTTAGAGGTTTCGTTGATAAACTCTTCCCCGCGAATATCTCCGTAAATTACGAAACGGCCCCCGTAAAAGTTACCATGTTTCATGGCTTCATACACCGATAAAAGCTGCGTGGTAATACGGCTTTCAGTGCTAAAGGCGGAAGCATCAGAAACGGAAGTTTCTGGAATTGGAGTAAGGTAATCTCTGTTGCAGGAAGCTAATCCGGTCGCAGTTAAGCAGAAAATGGATGCGTATATGAAATGCTTTTTCATGAATGTTCTCTTTAAATATTAGAACCCAGCTTTGATACCAAAAGTGAAGGTACGCGAGTTACCCACCGTGTTTCGGTCAACACCCTGACCGCTGGTACTTGAGAAACCGTTAGAAGATACTTCGGGATCTGGACCAGGATATTTGGTTAATACCGCTAAGTTCTGACCGCTTACGTAGACCCGGAGGCTGTTCATTTTTACTTTCGTCAATAATGAACTTGGTAAGGTATAGCCCAGGGTTACGTTTCTCAGTTTTACGAAATCGCCTTTGAATACGTTCATGTCCAAAGGCATGGAAGAACCGTTAGAGACGTTATCGTTGAAGACTGGTTTCGCGTATTTCTTGTCAGTATCTCCTTCTTTCATCCAGGCTTCCGTTAAGACGTCACGAGCATTATTCCACCAACGCTGATCATGCAGACCAGAGTTTGTACCATAATAAACGTTAAATCCTAACTGATACGTCAGCATTACGCCTAAGTCAAAGTTTTTAAACTTGAAATTGTTATCCCAACCACCGTATTGTTTAGGGTTAACGTTGGCGTACATAACTGCATCAGCAGCCTGAGTGATAGAGGTTCCACCAGAGGGGCTTACGTAACGAGTTAATCCGTCGGGAGTAGTAGAATAATTATATTGACCTGAAGGAGCATAGTATTGGTAGTATACTTTCGTTCCTTGTGAGTTAATGAAGATACGCTTGCCTGTAGCAGGATCTACGCCACCTGTACGAACTACCCAAAGATTACCAATTGAATAACCCGGAGCTGTTTGGTTAACTGTTTCCAGACCAGCAGTTCCGGTTTGAAGTACATCCATCCCCGGAGCTAAAGCCGTTACTTCATTTTTGTTGAACGTAATGTTGAAGTTAGACGTCCACTGGAAGTTGTTCGTATTGATCACGCGGGCATTCAGGGCTAATTCCAGACCCTGGTTGTACATCGCACCGATGTTTTGAGGAGGGTTGGAAGGTAATCCTGCCGAAGGAGCCTGAGCTACGTAAAGAATCAGGTTATTAACGTTGTTCTTGTAGTAAGCTACCTCTCCCGTAATACGATCATTCAGGATACCGAAGTTGATACCAACGTCACTTTTTGTACTGGTTTCCCATTTCAGGTTGGGGTTACCCACGCTTGAGAAAGCCAATGTCGCTGAGCCACCGTATAAGCCAGAGCCATAAGTAGAATAAGGCGTATAGTCACCAATACCACCAATATTACCAACTTTACCGTAGCTACCACGCACTTTGAAGCTGCTGAATATGTTATCTAACTTTGCATTTTTCCAGAAGTTCTCCTGTGTGATTTCCCAGCCAGCAGAAGCTCCCCAGAACGTACCTTTTTTAACACCTAAAGCAGAGTATTCATCCTGACGTAAGTTGCCACTCAGGTAATATTTCTCTTTGTAGTTGTAGTTCAGACGACCAAAGCCGGAAAGCAGATAGTTTTCACCATACACTAGGTTTGTATAGTTATTATTAGCCCAGCCCGCCTGTAATTCAGTGTACGCATTATCAGAGATACTCTGACGGTTCAGACCAAAACCTCTCGAAGTATTCCGTTGCTGCTCTTGCCCAATCAGTAAGCTGAAATTATGTGCTCCGCCAAAGTTGCGATCATACTGAGCCGTATTCGTCCACAACCAGGTTTTCTCTTTTCTAAAAACACCAGAAGCATTACCCTTCGTTGCATAGCCATCTCCCGTTAGAGGAGATTGAAAAATATCATTATCTACTAGCAGGTAATCAATACCGTACGTACTTTTCAGAGTAAGGCCTTTAAAGGGAACAACCTGAATGTAAGCATTAGACTGAATGTGGCTTACTTCCGAGTTAGAACGATTGAGTGCTAAAAGAGCGGTAGGGTTATAATATGAGATGTTGGTAATACTCATATTATTAGAAGAACCAATGGCTGCGTTATCACGATTGATATTCAGAGAACCATCGTTATTATAAGGAGCCAGAATAGGAGGCAATACAATTGCCAGACGACCTAAACCGCCGGTATTAAAGGCTTCACCGTTCAGAGAGCCAGAAGAAGTAGCTGCTAAGTTCTTTTCATTAGAATAAGAAATCTTTCCACCTACTGTAACGGCTTTCGTCAATTTACTGTCTACGTTGAATAAGGCATTCAAACGCTCAAAATCATTCTTACGGATAACGCCTTGCTGGTTGGTATAACCCGTAGAGAAGTAGTAGTTCGTATTCTCACTACCACCCGATACGTTCAAGTTATGGCTATGAGAAATACCCTGACGATATACCTGATCCTGCCACTTGGTATCAATAGGATTACCATTGGCATCGTTCGTTTGAGTTAAGGTCGTCGTGCTGGCGTTAGGGTTATTGGCAATGGCCATACGCTTGAAAGTCAGGTATTCCTGAGCATTCAGCATTTCGGGAAGACGATAGGTATTCGAAACACCAGCCCAGCCGTCATAACTCACGCGTACCTTACCTGATTTACCTCTTTTCGTAGTAATGAATACGACACCGTTAGCGGCCCGGCTACCATAAATGGCCGTTGCGGCTGCGTCTTTCGCTACGTCAATACTCTCAATATCATTAGGGTTTATACTGGCCAGCGGGTTACTGGAAGCGTTACCTGCACTGTAGTTACCCGTAAACGTAGGAACACCATCCACAATAATCAGTGGATATGAACTTAAAGAGATTGAGTTTGTACCACGAATACGGAATACCGGAGGAGCATTCAAAACGCCACTGGGAACGGTAATCTGAACCCCGGGCGTGCGACCTGCCAGACCTGATTCAAAGCTTTGATTTGGCATTTGAGCAATTTTAGCTCCTGAAACCGAACCAATGCTACCAGTAGCATCACGCTTGCTTTGCGTACCGTAACCAATCACAACTACTTCTGAAAGTTCGCTGGAGTCATTGATCAGTCGAACGTCAATCACACTCTTGGACGCTACTTCAATTTCCTGTTTCTGAAATCCAATGGATGAAAACACCAGGACAACGTTTCCGGAAGGAACACTGATGCGATACTTCCCATCGGCATCGGTGGTAGCTCCCCGGCTGGTTCCCTTAACGCTAACGCTAACGCCTGGAACGGTACTTCCATCATCAGAAGTAGTAACAACTCCGGTCACTACCCGATCCTGTCCATACGCAGTTACTGAAACTGCCAGAAACAGCATGTTTAGAAAGAGTATTAATCTCTTCATTTTTTAAAAGAATTGGTTAAGAATTAAAAATTGGAATCAGGATATATGTTTATAGAAGAAAAAGGGACAACCACAGAATACCCTGACAAAAGGATATGCGGGAACATCAACCCAGTGGGTTGATGGTAATGCCTTAAAATAGATGACTAATTAAATTGGAAGAGGAGGAGAAAATTTGCCCAAAGTAAGCGTAGACTTATACATAATATTGATGAAGTTTTAGTTAAGGGAATATTACAATAGGTCACAAAAGTATTTAGAATATTTTTATAAGCAAATAGAATGTAAACTTTTAACAAAATTCCCGTATACTCTATAAGTTTAGATGATGAATCTATAAGTATATCCTCTGAATTGACATTTTTGACGGAATATGATTTTGTCTTTATAATACAATTTGTTTCAGGTACCTGAATGACATCCTATAAATAGTCCTATTTTGGGTAAGGATAGAATATAATTAATTTGACTTCCGGTAATTTCGAATAAATCTCCAGAGTAAACCGGGGGCGAATCTTTTTAAGTAAGCTCCAGCCACTTCCGTAAAGCCTCCAATCCATACTTCTCTTTTACCTTTTTGAACTGCCTTAATGATAGCTCGGGCACAAGCTTCGGCCGAAAGGCCCTTTGATTGATGTGTATCTGATTGATTATGAGCTTCGCCCCTGGAATTAAGTGCGTTGAGAGAAAGGGATGTTTGAATATATCCCGGACAAATAAGGGTTACCCATAAGCCTTGCTTCCATACCTCCGCCCGAAGAGCGTCGAAGAAACCCCGTATAGCAAATTTAGAAGCCGCATAAGCTGTTCGCTCGGGAGTAGCTACGTAGCCAGCCAGACTACAAATAGGAACGATGATCCCACTACGTTGCCGGAGCATACTGGGGAGTATGGCTTTGGTAAGAGCAACAACGCCAAAATAATTGACTTCCATCAAACGGCGATCAATGTCAAGGGAACTTTCCAGAGCCGAGCCCCGCTGACTGATACCGGCATTCTGAATCAGAATATCAATACGGCCGAAGGTTTGCAAAACGGTGCGAATGGCTTCAGGGAAAGCATCAATAGCAGTAAGGTCGAGTGGAAGAATTAAAATATTTTCGGGTAAACCAGGTAACTCTTTTTTGACGCGGACCAGCTCCGTTTCCCGTCGGGCTGAAAGTACCAGCCGACAACCTTCTCGGGCCAGAACATGAGCCAGAGCCTCTCCTATTCCGGATGAAGCTCCTGTGATCCAGACTACTTTATTATGATAGAAGGCCATACCAGCGAACCATGATTATGGTCGCAAAGTAAGCAGCTGGGCCTGAAAATAAAGAACCGTCGCTTCAATGAAACGACGGTTGCTCTCACCCCAAAACTTAAACTACCCACAAGGGGATTTCTTAATATCTAGTCGCCGTAGCGATTAATTTTCTATGGTAATCAAAGAAATAGACGATTCAAAAAGGACTATTCGCTGAAGTAGTCCGCAGAACTTTTAATCAAATAACCCAAAAGATATTTTTCTTCTTTCTGGAAATATACTCCCTTTGATTTTTTGCCGATCATACCGATTAAAAGCGAGATAAGATGGGATTAAATCCTAAAGCTATTCTACTTTTCCGGCATTAATGGCTTTGAATAAGGCTTCTCCGTAGGATTCACTGATAGGAATATGCACTTGTCCAATTTTAATGCGGAGGTTGCGAATGGATTCAATTTTATCAAAAGCAATGATGAATGATTTATGTACCCGTAAGAAAGGCCCACTGGGGAGCTTCTCTTCCATGGCCTTCATCGTCAATCGAGTAATGACCGGACGAGTCTGCCCTTCGAGGTAGATCTTGACGTAATCCTTTAATCCTTCTACGTACAGGATTTCGGAGATACGAATTTTTACCAATGAATAGTCGGCATTAACAAATAGATATTCCTGAGGTACAGCGGGTATTTCGGGTGTAGTTACTGGAGTAACTTCCTGATTTTTAAGGTTATGCAATTCGTAAGCTTTATTGACAGCCTTAAGAAAACGCTCGAAAGAAACGGGTTTGAGCAGGTAATCAATCACGTCCAGATTGAAGCCTTCGAGAGCGAACTCCTCATAGGCCGTTACGAAGATCACCATGGGAGAATTTTTCAGGCTTTGTACAAACTGCACACCACTAATTCCCGGCATTTGAATATCCAAAAACAGTAAATCAATCTGCTGTTGTTGCATGACTTCCTGGGCTTCAAACGCATTTTTACAACGTTTAACCAGATTCAGGAAAGGAACTTTGCGAATGTTATCTTCTAATAAATCAAGTGCTAACGATTCATCGTCAACGGCCAGACAATTGATCATAATTTCAGTCGTTTTGGGTAATAATCGGATTAATCTATACTTTAAAAATTACGGATATTATCCGTTAATAGCTTCCGTCAGTGAACGATCTTTCAGCGGATGATCGCCGTTAAAATGCAGGGAAAGTTGAACTTCGTACCAATCTTCGGTCTCACTAATAGTTAGTTCGTGCGATTCAGGGTACAACAGACTTAACCGACGCTGAACGTTGGGTAACCCAATGCCTGAACTACTGTCTTTCACCTCTTTAAAACGGCGATTTACTTTGTTCCTTACCCTAAAAATGAGTGTATTCCCCTGAGCTTGCAATAAAATTTCAATAATGGGATCAATAATAATCCCTACTCCGTGCTTGAAGGCATTTTCCACAAATGGAATCAAAAGCATGGGTTCAATGAGCTGATGAGCGAGTTTGTTGTCCGCTTCGAAGTTAATCTGAACGTCATTTCCAAACCTAATTCGCTGTAAATCAATGTAGTTATTTAGGTATTTGATTTCTTTCTCCAGGGAAACGCGTGAGCCATTAGACTCGTAAAGCATATACCGCATCAAATCCGAAAGCTGAATAACCACGGGTTCCACCATGTCTGATTTCTTCCGGGAAAGCGAAACAATACTATTCAGAACATTGAACATGAAGTGCGGACTGATTTGGGATCTCAGGAAGCTTAACTCGGATTTAAGCTGCTCATTTTCCAGATCTTTGCGTTGCTGTTCATCCGCGAGGTAATCGCTCAATAAGCGGTACGTTGTACTAACGGCAAGGATGAAAAAAACGGGGAAAAGCGTATAGATCGTAATACGTGCCGAGGGTAACTCGGGAAAGAAAACGTAGTTTCGTAAGCTCAGATTGATGGAAAGGACGGCCGTCATCGACAGCAGAATGTAAGCTACGTAAAACCAAACTCCCTGACGTTTTAATACTCTGGGAATTAGTATGTTAGCATTTACATAAAACAAGGGAATGGTTAACATATTCAGCAAAATGACTACCTCATCGGGTACTTTTACGCGAGGCGTACCCGGGGGATTCTGAGGTGATCTAAGCAGAAATGGCAGGGACAGAAAAAATGCCCAGAAAGCCAAGTGCATTAGACCAGTCAGGCTTTGACTGAATTTTTTAAGTTTCAATTCTCGCACAAGTGGTCCGTGTGTTGTTCTACAACTAAAGTAGTTAAGGGTAAAAATTTAAAAATTTCAATGCGTCGAACCTCCTGATTACCGGGATAAAGCTTCCATTTCGAGCGATATTTAAAGGCGTACTTCAAGCCAGGGGGAGGCGAAGTGTGAAGGTACTACCTTTATGAAGCTCACTTTGAACGGAAATGGAGCCGTCGTGCCACTCTGCGATGCGTTGACTAACGGCTAATCCGATGCCGTAACCAGTGTAGCGAATGGCGTTATTACCCCGGAAAAAGGCCCCGAAAATTCGTTCCTGATCTTTAGGAGCAATGCCAATACCCTGATCGGTGACGTGAACATAGCAATCAGATTGTTTTCTTTCAATAGATATGTAGACCGGCAGCCCATCGGAATATTTGCAGGCATTATCCATCAGATTAGTCAACAGTGTTTTCAGCAGGGACTCATCTCCAGTTACCTGCACATCAGGGAGTTTCATCTCAAAAATAGCTGGATCGAAACGAATGGTATTGGGTTTTTGAGCCGAGCCCATGTGGGATTGAATGTCGAGTAATAAATCAACGATCGATAAAGTATTTCGTTTCAGAACTTTATCGAGAGGCCGGGCTAGCTGTAGTAGACCATTGGTAAGACCGATGAGGCGTTGGGTATCCTGAAATAAATCCCGTAAAATATCCCGGTATTCTTCTGCGGATAAAGTTGTTTCTTCCAGCCCAGACTGAATATCCGTTTTCATAGCCGTCAAAGGCGTTCGCAGCTCATGGGACGCATGAGAAACAAAACTTTTTTGCTGCTCAAAGGACATATCGAGTCGGTTCAGCATTTGATTAAAGTTGCTGGCCAGCTGAGCAATTTCGTCCTTGCCATTTCCTTCCGAAAGCCGCTCTTTCAGGTTTTGAGCCGTAATGAGCTGGATTTTCTCATTGATAGTAATGACCGGTCTTAAAAAGTAAGCGGATAACCAGCCACTAGCCAGTACAGTGAGTCCTACGCCTACCACCCAGCAAATGATGAGTGTATGACGGAGGTTGCGAAGCTTATATTTCCCAAACCGATCGTAAGCTGAAGCCAGAACTACATATTCTCCTTTCGAGCTGTCTATTTTAGAAGGAAAGGCCAGACCGATCTGATCATAGACTCCTTCGGTATATTCAACAATTTTTTCTTTCCGAACTTCAGCGATTAGATTGCGGCTATACTTAAAGGGTCGGTCGTCAACGCTGGAATAAACAAGCTTGTTCCTCGGGTCAAAAACCAGAACAAGTTCGCTGTCTAGGGAAGTTAATGAATTCTGATCAATAATTTTAAGTAACTCATTAGTAATCTCTTTGACGTCAATTAGGTAACGAGCGGTGGTGCGGGCCTTGTTTTCCAAACGTCCGAGAAAAATCTCATCGCGATGGCGGGAAGAATCTTCATAAATAACGTATGAAAACAGCGTTAACAGTCCCGCAACGATGAGTGTAAAGAGCAGAGCAAGCTTATAGCGAATTCGCATGAATCAAAAAATGACTTAATGTTCAGGTCGTAAGACATAGCCCTGACCCGCCTTGGTCTGAATCAGTTTGGGCTCGAAATTGCGGTCTACCTTTTTGCGGAGGTAAGCAATATACACCTCCACGATATTAGTGCCGGGATCAAAATTCAGGCCCCATACTTCTTTTAAAAGTTCGGCTTTGGTTACCAGCCGGTTCTGATGTAACAATAAATATTCGAGCAGGGCGTATTCCTTGGCGGTCAACTCCAGCTTATCTCCATCTCTGGTGACGGTTTTATTGAGTAAATTCATTTCCAGATTAGCCATACGAAGCTTCGTCTGGGTTTGCGATTCTTCGATGAACTCATTTCGCCGCAGTAATGCCTGCATACGGGCGTGTAACTCCCGAATGTCAAAAGGTTTTGCCAGGTAATCGTCCGTTCCCTGTTCAAATCCTTTGAGACGGTCTTCGGTATCGTCCAGAGCGGTTAGCATCAAAATGGGTAGACGCGGTTTCTGGCGACGAAGTTCGCCACAGATGGCATAACCATCCAGTCCGGGTAAGACTACATCCAGAATGACCAGATCATAATTCGACTCCAGAGCTTTTTGTAAACCAGCGGTTCCGTCAAAGACGGGAGAAACCTCATACCCTTTTCGACCCAGGGTTCGGGAAATGCTCTCAGATAACCGCTGATCGTCTTCAACCAATAAAATTTGCTTTGCCTGCATATCGTTCAACTACTTGGAATGCTACTTTAATGTAATAAAGGTACGTCAATAAAAGCTACGGAATGACGAATGAAAGTCAGTTTAGACCCTTAAGGTCTGAAAAGATCAACGGAAATCATCAGGTCAGTGTAATTTGTATCTTTGCGACCCATTTCTTATTTATTTAGCGTTTATGGATCAGCGGTTACGAAAAACGGAGCGATTGAAGAGTAAAAAAGCGATTGATCAACTATTTGCCCGCGACGGCAAGGGCATAACGGCTTTGTTTAGTTATCCACTTAAAGTAAACGCCGGAGCTTATACTTCAGAAGCCTTACCTCGGTTATTAGTCTCTGTTTCTAAACGTAATTTTAAAAAAGCCGTTGATCGGAATCTGATCAAGCGACGCCTGCGGGAAGCCTACCGTTTGAATAAAGGCATACTGCTTGGAAACGGAGAGTGGCCCACCAGCATTGCGTTTGTCTACGTAGCCAAGGATATTTTACCTTTTGCCGACATTGAAAAGAAGATGAAGTTTGTTCTCAAACAACTGAACAAAGCTGGAAAGTCCGTTTCAACTCCGGCTGAAAAAGAATGAAACGCAGGTCTAAGGCTAGAAAACTCCTCTTGCCATAACCTAAAATTGAAATTTTTCCTCTAAATTGTTCTGCAATAGCGTAAACTAAGCCAGCCGTAAATCCATGAAACATACCGCTCTAAAAGTTGGCCTGCTCACAACCTGCCTGGTTGGAGGTCTCGGGTTATTCTCCTTTACTGATCCGGGAGAGCGGACATTCGAGATTATGAAGAATCTCGACATTTTTGCTACCCTTTTTAAAGAACTCAATACGTACTATGTAGACGATGTTAATCCCAACAAAACAATGCGTACGGGGATTGACGCGATGCTTAAAAACCTTGATCCGTATACGGTGTATTACCCCGAAGACGACATTGAGGACTACATGACCATGACGACTGGGAAGTATAACGGAATTGGTATTCTGACTCAGCAGCGTCAGGATAAATTTCTGGTTATCATGGTTTATGAAGGAACGCCCGCTGAAAAGGCAGGGGTTCGGATTGGTGATGAAATTCTGAAAATTGATGGGCTTGATGTGAAAAAACCGGGCGTCAGTGTAGATAAATTAATGAAGGGTCAGACAGGTACGGCTGTAAAACTGAGCCTTCGACGTTTCGGGCAGGATAATACGGAAGAAATTAGCGTTAACCGTGATGTAGTCAAAATGTCAAACGTACCTTACTATGGTATGATTAATGAAGAAATTGGCTATATCGACCTTAAGGACTTTACCGGAACGGCTTCAAAAGAAGTGCGTCAGGCCTTTACCGACTTGAAAGGAAAAGGAATGAAAAAGGTAATTCTGGATCTTCGGGATAACCCAGGCGGTCTGCTCAATATGGCCGTAGATATTTCTAATATTTTCGTCAATAAGGATTCCGAAATCGTAAGTACGAAAGGAAAAGTGAGCGAGTGGAATAAAACCTACACGGCTCTGAATCCAGCGATGGACGCAGATATGCCCTTGGTTGTTTTAACGAACAGCCGGAGTGCTTCCGCAGCCGAAATTGTGGCTGGTGTTATTCAGGACTATGACCGTGGCGTATTGGTAGGTCAACGAAGTTTTGGAAAAGGGCTAGTGCAGATTACCCGTGACTTAAGTTATAACAGTAAGCTGAAAATCACGACGGCGAAATATTACATTCCTTCGGGGCGTTGCATTCAGGCAATTGACTACGGACACCGTAACTCTGATGGCTCCGTAGGTAAAATTCCTGACTCCTTACAAACGGCTTTTAAAACCAAGAAGAGCGGCCGTACTGTTTACGATGGCGGTGGTATTGCTCCTGATGTACTGGTAGATCATCCGCTCCAGTCAGCTATTTTAACGAGCTTGTATCGGAAAGGTTACATTTTCGAATACGCTAATAAATATCGTTTTGATCACTCCAGCATTAAACCCGGTCGTGATTTTACCTTGTCTGACGCTGAATATCAAGAATTTACTAAGTGGCTGGGTGATAAGGATTACGACTATACGACTGATGTCGAGCGTAAATTTGAAGAGCTGGAAGCATCCGCTAAAAAGGAAAAGTATTATGATGTTGTTCAGGAACAGCTCAAGGCTTTAAAAACGAAATTTGCCCATAGTAAGGACTCTGATTTACTGAAATTTAAGGATGAAATCAGGTATATGCTGGAGCAGGAAATTATTCTTCGTTATTACCTGCAAAAGGGGCTGCGAGAACATTCGTTCAGTAAAGATCCTGAGATTTTAGCCTCTCTGAAGGTGTTTCAGGATATGAATAAGTACCAAAGTATTCTCAAAAACGGAACCCAAAAATAACTTTTACCAGAAGAGTTCAGTGTTTAACAGCTGAACTCTTTTTTAATAGGTGGGCTGATTATAGGCATTTAGAAAGTAGAGTTTTCGTTGATTTTTAGTTTAGTGGGTTGGATTCAGAGGTCTGATCTGTGTAGTATTGTTACTTGATTTTTATTAAAATTAGCGAAGATGAAGCCATCTTTTGAACATATAGATGCTTTACCCGACAGCTCATTTACGTTCCGAGAGCATATTTTGCAGGCGTTTGACGCACCCTACCATTTTCACCCGGAAGTAGAGTTGACGCTCATTCTCTCAAGCCGAGGCAAGCGATTCGTGGGTACTAATGTATCGAATTTTGAGGCAGGGGATTTAGTTCTTATGGGACCGAATGTGCCTCATTACTGGAAGAATGAAAATAATACGGATCCTGCTCACTCGATTGTTATTCAGTTCAAAGAAGAATTTCTAGGAACTGACTTTTTCAAAAAGCCTGAGTTCTTACCCATTGCCCGGCTGCTTCAAAAGGCAAAATCGGGCCTGCATTTTTATGGAAGAACGGCAGAGCTGGCTAGTAAAGAACTGCAATACTTATTGAAAGCGAGTCACTTTCACCGGTTACTGGGCTTGTTGGATTTACTGCATACCCTAACAGAAAGTGAAGAGGTTAATGTGCTGGATACCAGTCAGTTTTTTGCCCAACTTCCCAAAACGGATTACGAGCGACTGAATAAGATTTATGCGTATATGTCCGAGAATTTCCGGCATGAAATTCGGCTGGATACCATCTCCGAGCTGATTAACATGACGCCACAGTCTTTTTGTCGATATTATAAGAAAGTAACGAAGAAGACCTTTATTGACTCACTCAATGAATATCGCATTCGTTACGCCAGTCAGTTATTAGTATCAGATGGCGATTTAACGGTGTCGGAGGTCTGTTTTCAAAGCGGCTTTGGCAATATCTCTCATTTCAATCGACAGTTTCGTCAAACCACGGGTTTAGCTCCTCTTCAGTATCGAAATGAATTTCTGAAAACAGGGGTATAATTAGGTTTGCCCCGCAAGGGCTTTTTCTAAAAGTATCATAAAAGCCAATCGGGCCCGACTTATATGCAAGTCGGGCCCGATTGGCTTTATAAACAAACGAAGCTTTTAAAGGCTTGCTTATTTTTTTTCGAGTAACTGAAAGAACTCATCCAGACGCGGGGTGAGGATAATCTCGGTTCTGCGGTTGAGTTTGCGTCCGGCGGCACTCTTGTTGGAGTCCTTGGGTTCAAACTCACCCTTCCCAGCGGCGGTCAGACGAGCGGGAT
>CAJYHS010000026.1 GCA_913774715.1 uncultured Siphonobacter sp.
AATCAGCCTGTATTGGAGACTTACCTTAATCTGAATAACGGAGCAACGCGTACCTTCTCCGGACTCGTTCAGAAAACGGTTCGTCTTCAGATTTTCCGGGCCAATAATCACTACGGTGGGGACCAGACGACTCCCATTTACACCTCCGCTCCGATTGACCTTTGCGATAGCCGGACGGTTGTTGCTCCCGTAAGTTTCGCCACTCCTCCTACTACGTTAAACGTTGAACTGGTTGTTAAATGTCCTGAGGGTAAAGAAGTAGACGAGTCTAAACTTCCAGCTAATCTCTACATTCAATATCAGGTAGTAGGTACCGATGTATGGCGTGATTTGATTACCATGACTCGGAGTGTTCGGGAAGTGGCTTCTAACAAACTGGAAATGGGCAAACGTTATCGTTTCCGGGCAACGCCTAACCCTGCGATTGGCTGGCCTCTAACCCAACGAGATACGTTATTAAATACGACAACTTATCGTTTGAACATTGAGTCAGATAACTTCTGTAGATAAATAAATATCCATTCAATAAAAGACCCCGGCTCAACTAATGAGCCGGGGTCTTTTATTGAATGGATATTTATATGACGTTTTATTTCTGGATCGTTTGTCCGTCACGAACCTCTTCTGAAGCTTTTTTAACCAAAACGTCTCCCGCCTTTACGTCTCCGAAAACTTCGACCAGGCTATCCAGCGTATTACCCGTATCTACCGTTATCCACTGAGCCTTATCGCCATTTAAGCGAATAACAAACACTTTTTCGGATGAAGTCACGACCGAACTTTTAGGGACAAACAAAGTCGCCTGCGAACGTTCGACCGGTAACTTTACCTGAGCATACATGCCCGCTTTAAGCTCTCCTTTGGCATTCGGAATGTCAAATTCAGCCATCATCGAGCGTTTATCCTGTTGCAGGCTTTCGGCACTCCGAGCCAGTGAGCCTTTGAAAATCCGCTCGGGAATGGCGTTCACCATAAACTCTACCGAGCTCTTCTTATGTAACTGATTTGCGTAGGCTTCGGGAATGGCTACGGTCAGACGTAGCGTTCGGGTATCTTCCAGCACGAGCAAAGGTTTTCCGGCATCGCCCGCTCCTACCAATGCTCCCGGACTGATATTCCGTTCGATAATTATGCCGTCGAACGGAGCGGTAATGGTCAGGTATTGCTTTAAATCCTGTTTGCTGCGAAGATTAGCTTTAGCGGCTTGGACGCTTTCCTGAGCCACCATCACCAGAGCACTATCGGCATCCATCTTTGACTGAGCCTGATCGATTTCATTGAGCGAAATGGCCCCTTCCACTCGATTGGTTTCAACCAGCCGTCGATAGGTCAGGCGGCTGGCCCGGTATTTCGATTGCTGCTGGATGAGGTTCGCCTGTTGAGCCTGCACCTGAGCCTGGGCTTGGTTGACTTCCGAGAGTACTTCGGGGGCATCAAGCTGAACCAACACCTGCCCTTTTCGAACCCAGGTGCCCCGATCTACCTTGACCTGACTGGCGAAGCCTTTCACTTTCGCGTAGAGATTGACCCGGTTCCAGGGTAATAGTTCACCCGGCAGGGTTACGTTTTTACTCGGCTGCATTTCCCGAACTTCGGTCATTTCCAGTTTCACGGGTGCCGCCGCTTTCATTTCCGTTTTTTTGTTCTCGCTACCTGCGGGTGTGCAGGCATATAAGCTGGCTATGGCGGGAAAAATTAGCCAATAATTCATGCGTTTCATGCGATTTCCTCCTGAGCTTGAAGTTTATAATATTTGCTTTCGGGATCTTCAGGATCCAGTGATACCGACTGTAAAGAAGCTTTTGCCTGCACCTGCGTGAACACGCAAGGGAGAATTAAGAGAGCGGCCAGCGTCGAGGCAACCAGGCCCCCTATTACGGCCTGACCAAGTGGGGCAATCTGATCGCCGCCTTCACCCAGACCCGAGGCCATGGGTAACATACCCGCCACCATGGCAATACTGGTCATCAGGATGGGACGAATCCGGCTACCCGCCGCCAGAATAACGGCCCGGCGGGCATTACCCAGGGATATCCGCAAATTCTCCGCATTGGTTACCATCAGAATGGCGTTGGCTACGGATACGCCAACGGACATAATCAATCCCATGTACGATTGCAAATTGAGCGTGGCCCCACAGGCTAGTAACATTACCAAGGCTCCAGCTACTACTGCCGGAACTGCCGAGAGAATCACCAGTGATAACTTCATCGACTGATAATTAGCACTGAGTAACAGGAAGATAATTACAATCGCCACCATCAATCCTGTTTGTAACCCTGATAAGGTATCGGTTAATAGCTGAGTCTGGCCTTTCATTTCCACAATGACCCCGCGAGGTGGATCGCCCGCGTCTTTGATGGCTTGTTGTACCGCTTTCTGAGCCGTTCCTAAATCAATGTTCTGGAGGTTGGCATTAATCGTTACCAGTCGGTTAGGCCCGGCCCGATCGTATTCACCCGGAGCCGTTTCTTCGGTAAAGTGAGCCACATCTGATAAGACCGGATGCATTTCCCCGGATCGCAGCGGAATATTCCCAATCTCATTCGCCGAAGTCATCAAATACTCTGGAATCTGAACCTGCACCTGATAAGCCAGCCCTTTCGAATCATCGAGCCAGAGGTTTTTATCGGTGAAACGACTTGATGAAGTAGCCGCCACCATCGAACGAGCTACCTGTGAAGAGGTTACCCCCAATTGTCCGGCCCGCTCGCGATCCATCGTTACTTTCAATACCGGATATTCCAGCGGCTGAGCAATTTGCACATCCCGCAGGAAATCAATCTTCTGCATGTTAGCTTTGATCAGATTTGCGAAACGTCCGGCTTCTTTCAGGTCTTTCGCTGCCACGCTTACCTCAATTGGTGTAGCCGATCCCTGGCTCATCATTTTATCCGTTAGCTCAATCGGTTCGAAAGAAATTCGGGCGTTAGGTAACTCTTTGGCAATTCTCCGACGCAATTCTTCCTTCAGGTTATCCATTTTTACGTGATAATCCTCTTTCAGAGAAACCTGCATCACCGCTTCATGCGGGCCACTATTAAAGACGAAAATATTAGAAGTGCCATAACTCGAAGGCACCGTTCCGACGTAAGCCGACGAAATTTCAAGATTCTCGGGACCAACAGCTTCCTTAATAATATCCAGTACTTTCAGCGTTGCCGTTTCGGTTCGTTCCACTCGTGTTCCATCGGGCACCCGCAATCGCATCTGAAACTGATGGCTATTCCCATGCGGCAGGATGTCCGTACCCAACCATTGAAAGCAGCCTACGATCAACGCAACACTTCCAATCAAATACACGGGCACTACCCACTTCCGGCGTTGCACCAGCTTTTCCAGAAAACGGGTGTAACGATGTTTGAAACGATCAAAGCCACTTTCGGGAACGGGTGGATGCAGGTCTTCTTCTACGACTGAATGTATTTCCCGACTGTCCAGAGCCATCGTTGGAGCTTCGTGTGCAGGATGGGATTTCAATAACCAGTTAGAAAGCACCGGCACCAGCGTTTGCGACAGTATGAAGGAAGCAATCATGGCAAACCCTACCGAAAGCGACAAGGGTAAGAACATGGACTTCGGTACGCCCGTCATCACAAAGGCGGGGGCAAATACGGCCAAAATGGCTAACAGAATCAGGAATTCCGGGAAAATGATTTCCTTACACGCGTCCCAAATGGCTTCGGCTTTGGGTTTACCCATTTCCAAATGCTGGTGAATATTTTCAATGGTAACGGTGGCCTGATCGACCAGAATCCCCACAGCCAGAGCCAGCCCGGAAAGCGTCATGGTGTTAATCGACTGCCCGAACAGATTCAGCATCATCACCGCAATCATGACTGAAATGGGAATGGTTAACACTACAATGATCACACTCCGCCAGTCCCGCAGGAAGAGTAATACCATCAAACCCGTTAGTAAAGCACCCAGCACCCCTTCGGTAACCAGACTTTTTAAAGCATTGGTTACGTAAACGGACTGATCGAACTCATAGGAAATCTTCACGTCTTCGGGTACGGATTTCTGAATTTCGGGTAAAGCATTTTTCAGGTTAGTAACGACCTGAAGTGTCGAAGCATCCGATTTTTTGACGACTGGAATATACACCGCCCGGCGACCATTGACGAGGGCATAACTCACCGTTACGTCTGCTCCGTCTTCCACCGTACCGATGTCCCGCACAAAAACCGTAGGGCCAGAGCCTGTACGAATGGGAATATTCAGAAAATCTTCAGGCTTCTGCACCAGCGAGTTTACGGGAGTCATTACGGCCTTATCGCCTACCCGGATGTTACCCGCGGGCGAAGGCTGGTTATTACTCACAATGGATTTAATAACCTCTTCAGGCGTTAACTGATAACTCTGAATTTTCTTGGGATCGACCCGAACGACGATGGTACGCTGGTTACCTCCAAACGGCGGCGGACTGGATACGCCTTCAATTCGTGAGAACATCGGACGTACCCGTGAAGACGCGTAATCCTGAATTTCGTTCAGCGAACGGGTTTCGCTTTCAAACACCAGCTGCCCCACCGGAACAGAACTGGCATCAAAACGAACGACCTGTGGCGGCACGGTGCCTTCGGGCATGTAGGCTTTCGCCCTCGACACGTTATTGGCAACCTCTGCCGCTGCCTGTGCCATGTCCGTGCCGGGATAAAACTGAAGCTTAATGAGGGATAAACCCTGAATGGTTTTCACGTCTACATCCTTAATACCGGAGACGTAAAGAAAGTGATCCTGGTAACGGGTGGCAATAAAGCCGTCCATCTGGTCGGGGGCCATCCCGCCGTAGGGCTGCACGACATAAATAGTCGGCAGGTCCAGATCAGGAAAAATATCGACCGGGATAGTTCGCAGCGAGAGTACTGAAAAAAACAGTAGCCCCACCACCGCCACCACAATTGCCACAGGCTTTCGTAAAGCAGATCTGATGAGTTGATGCATAGCTTGTTTCGCGTTTTGAGTTTGGGGTTTTGAGTTTCGAGCGGTTGCCATTAAGGTTTTGAGTTATTACTTGGCTGACTTCCAACTCAAAACCCCAAACTCAAAACATCCAAACTCATTTTACTTGATTTAGGAAGAGCGAGAGGTCACCTTCGGCGGCGGCGATGCGTAGCAGGGAACGCCAGGCGTTGCTGTTGGCTACGTAAGCGTCGACTTCGGCCCGATTAAGGGTCAGAAAGCTTTGGAGAACCGTGGGTAAATCGGCGAGACCGTTTTTGTAGCGAGCCTGAGCCTGATGATACGCCTGACGAGCGGCCTGTAACTGCACAGGAGCCTGACGAGCCTGTTCCATCGCGACGTTAAACTGCGTTTCTGATTCTCGCGTCAGTCGTTGTAAACGATTATTCTGTTCCTGGTATAAATGCTGAAACCGTTCCGTTTGGGCTACATCACCCCGGTATTCCCGCTTGATTCGTAAGGCATTGGTCAGATTCCAGCGGGCCGAAACGCCAAAGAGGTAATTACCCACCTGATATTTTATCCCATTTGAGAGATCCGTTCGGTATACATCGCCATTGTTTTGAACCCCCGAACCTCTGGCCCAACCTGCTCCCACCAGCGAAATAGTAGGCCATAAGGAACGATGCGTCGCAATGCTGCGGGCCGTAGCCCAGTCCACCTGACTTCTCTGAAAACGTAAGGCAGGATGATTTAAGAATAGGCTGTCACTAGCGGAAGGTGAAGCGGGTAAGCTGGTATAAAAACGAAGGCTATCGATCTGAAGATGATCTTCAACCAGACCCGTTAATTCAGAAAGCTGGAGGCGTTGAACCTGTTCCCGCTGTTGACTTTCAAGTAATAACATCCGGGCTCGGGAAGCCTCGGCTGTTGCCAAAGAACTGTCTACACCAGGACGCATGCCGGAACGAACGCCAGAATCCACAATTTGCTTGAACGTAATTGCCCGATCTAGGTTGCGTCGCTGAATTTCAACGAGTTTCTGATTAATCAGCAAAACCAGATACGCATCCGATACGCGAATCTGATGCTGGAAGATTTCGTTCTGATAATCTTCCTGAGCACGGGTCACTTCGGCATCGGCGGCCCGAATGCTGGCCTTCACGCGACCAAAGTTGATGAGCCGCCATTCGGCTACTGCCGTTGTAAAACTGCCGAAGACCCCTTCATAATTATTTTCAGGCCGAACGCCACCGGAAATAGCGACGTTGGTTCCTTCGGTATTAAAAACCGAACCGGTAATGCTGTTATTCGTGGCGTAATTATACTGATGCTGAACCGTCAGAATAGGTAACCGTTCGGTTAGAGCCGCCGATTTTCGTTGCTGAGCACTCTCTATTTCTGATTGCTTGGATTTCAGAAAAGGAAATTGCTTTACACTACGGTCTAATACCTGCGAGAGCGTTTGCACCTGAGCCGATACGGGCAAAGTGCCGATTAATAAGTACAGCAAAAGCCGATGCTTTAGTTTCGGAAGAAAACTTTGGGCACGGAAGAAGTGGAGAGGAAGACCATTCATACGCATACATCGACGTTTTAATTGCTCGGTCGATGTCTACAAAGCAAATGGCCAATTCTGGAAACATTTTGGAATGAGTTAGATGCCGTATTCCAAATTTTCAAATTGCTATTTCTGGATTAACATTACTTAAATGCCGTATGTACTTTCCGAAAGTGCTTCCTCATCTCCAGGTAAGCTCCTTCGCTTCGTTCAGCATGACAGCTTGACCTCATAAAAAGAAAACCTCCCGGCAGTTATTGCCGGGAGGTTTTCTTTTGAGATACTATTTATAAAAATCTAGCTGACTTTTTCCACGCCCATAATTACCGCCAGTTTTTCAACAACGGTATCAATTTCTTCTTTCGTCGTGTATTTGGAGAAAGAAAAACGGGCCGATGGACGCGAAGGATCGGCTTTCAACGCTCTCAATACGTGAGAGCCTACGTCTGACCCACTGCTACAGGCAGAGCCACCGGATGCAGAAATACCTTCTATGTCGAGATTGAATAATAACATCTCGCTATCGGCAGTCGGGGGGAAGCTTACATTCAGCACCGTATATAAACTCTGCTCTGACGTTTCAGGGTCCCCATTAAAGCCAATTTCAGGAATCGCCTCTTTCAGACGGGCTATCATGTGGGTTTTCAGTCCCTGAATGTACTGCTGGTGGTCAGCCATTTCAGCGTAAGCAATTTCCAGAGCTTTAGCCAGACCTACAATCCCATACACGTTTTCAGTACCGCCCCTCATGTTGCGTTCCTGAGCCCCCCCGTGAATGAAGGGAGGAATTTTCGTTCCTGCCTGCATATAAAGGAATCCAACCCCTTTAGGGCCGTGGAATTTATGAGCCGCTCCAACAATGAAATTGGTTTTCATTTGCTGAAGATCATGCTTGTAATGACCCATTGTCTGTACGGTATCAGAATGGAACAGAGCCTTATACTCCGTTGCCAGTTGACCTACCCGATCCAGATCCAGCAAATTACCAATTTCGTTATTCCCATGCATTAGGGAAATCAGACTCGGCTCGTTTGTTCTTAGTAATTCTTCCAGATGAGCGTAGTCCACATATCCTTTCGAATCCAGTTCTACAAGAGATACTTTCGCCAGTCCTTCCTTTTCCAGGTGTTCGGCAGTGTGCAGAACGGCGTGGTGCTCCAGGGGAGAGGTAATAATATGTTTGATGCCTTTGGAAAGTACCGTATTCCGAATTGCCGTGTTATCGGCTTCGGTACCACCAGAGGTAAAGAAAATCTCAGAAGGAGAAGTGTTCAGTAATTCGGCTACTTTCTTACGGGCTTTCTCAATTGCCGAGCGAACTACCCGGCCATGACCGTGAATAGAGGAGGGATTTCCAAACTGTTCCCGCATCAGGGGTAACATTTCTTCCAGAACCACCGGATCCAGCGGAGTGGTGGCTGCATTATCAAGATAAATTCTTTTCATAAATGGGGATGCCTGCTAAAGCATGATATAACCTTCCAATCAGGGTGGTTTCCAGAACTACAAATATAATATGAGCGATTAGTAATGTCTTGATTTAATTATAACTCTGCAAGCGAGGTTATACCTTCAAAGACAGCCATGGTTTGTTCTCCAGATCGTTCACCGATCAAATCGTATACAAACATCCGTCAGGCATTTATAATATAAAATTTGGCTTATTTAACATTTACCAAATACTTTATAAGTTACACATTCCTGCCTAGGCCCAAAGCTTACAGATTGTTTTAAGGGGAATTTCCAGTCGAATAGCATCGTTCTTCTTTCCTGAACCAGGAATTCCCTCTTTAGATTCAGTAAAAATTATAATTCAATGCTTGTAGATGGAACTCTGGTATAAAAAAAATACAACACTATACTCACAGTAAACTTAACGATTATTTAACATTCCCTAAATTGTTCTTTTTCAATACAAAACTGACTAATTGTTACAGATCAGAACGTTATTAAAAATATTTAAAGTGTACGTATCAAATTAAGACTTGAAAAAAGACAAATTCCTGTGTTTCTTTGTATCGAATTTTTCTTTCCACACACTGCAAAAAGTTCAATTTAAACTAAATTCCAAATTTCATGATGAGGAAGTTTTTACCTTTATCAGGAGTCTTAGGAGTTGCTCTGATGTTGATTTTTATCATCACCGGTAATCAATCCTATGCTCAGGTTACTAGCTCGGCTATTAATGGTCGGGTAACAGACACCAAAGGCGAAAATTTACCTGGTGCGACCGTGATTGCCATTCACGAACCATCAGGAACCCGCTATGGTACCACCACTAACTCCGAAGGTCTTTATAACCTCCCTACTGTTCGGGTAGGCGGTCCTTATAAAGTGACGGTATCATTCATTGGTTATGCTGAACAGTCGGCCAACAACATTTTCGCTAACTTAGGTGCTGCGGCAACCATTAACATTCAGCTATCTGATGGTGGTACGCAATTAACAGAAGTAACGGTACAAGGAACCCGCGATGGTTTCACGGGTCAGCGTACGGGTGCAGCGACGGCTTTCAATGCCCGCCAGATCCTTACGTTACCTACCGTAAGCCGTGATATCTCGGATGTGACCCGTTTAACGCCTCAGTCGAATGGTAACAGCTTTGGTGGTCGCGATGGTCGTTATAACAACTTCCAGGTAGATGGAGCTAACTTCAACAATGGCTTCGGCTTAAGTGATAGACCGTTACCTGGTGGTGGTGGTGTATCTATTGACGCTGTTGACGAGATTCAGGTAAACATTGCCCCTTATGACGTTCGTCAAAGTGGTTTTTCTGGTGCTGGTATCAATGCAGTAACGCGTTCCGGTACTAACACGTTCTCTGGCTCTGCTTATACCTTCTGGAGAAATCAGAATCAATCAGGCTTTAAAGCTGGAGACGTAGATGTAGAGAGACCTGTTTCTTCAGCTCGTACGATCGGTTTTCGTTTGGGAGGTCCGTTAGTAAAAAACAAATTGTTCTTCTTTGTTAACGGAGAGCATATTGTAAACAAAGGAGCTTCGGCTGGTGCAGTTAACCTCTGGAAAGCTTCTGAGGATGGCACCTCTAACCCTGATCAAAATATCACGCGAGTGCGTCGTTCAGATCTGGAAGCGGTTCGTAGCCACCTGATCAATCAGTGGGGTTATGATCCCGGTGCATACGAAAATTATGCTAACGATAACAGCGAAAAAACGACTTCATTCTTAGCTCGTCTGGACTGGAACATCAGCGATAAGCACAAACTGGCGATTCGTTATAACCAGGTTGAAAGTAGCTCTCCCTCCCTTGTGAATGGTAACTCAGGTCCGTACCCTCGTTCGACTACGGCCAACCGGGTAAGCCAATTATCAATGGCGTTTGCTAACACGATGTACACGCAGAAAAACATCGTTCGTTCGGTAACCGCTGAATTAAACAGCACGATTACTAATAAGCTATCGAATCAGTTCCTCGCTACCTATAGTCGTATTCAGTCCGTACGCACGTCCCCAAGTTCCGAATTCCCTATGATTGATATTGGAGACGGTACAGGTACGAACACCAACTATGTCAACTACATGACGGCGGGTTATGAATTGTTCACCTATGGTAATGACGTTCTGAACGATAACATTAACATCACGAACAACCTGACGTATGTAACGGGTAAGCACAACTTTACGGGTGGCGTGAGCTTCGAATACCAAAGCTTTGGTAACCAATACCTGCGTTCAGGAACCTCTTATTACCGTTACCGTTCAGTAGCTGACTTCTTAACTACCGGAACTGCTAACGAAGTAGCTCCTATTCAATTTGCATTAGCCTACCCATATGAAGGTCAGGATACCTATGCACCCGCGAAATACGGCTTACCTTCTGTCTACATTCAAGACAAAATTCAGGTAAACAACAAATTGACTTTGACTGCTGGTATTCGTGCAGAAATGCCGATGTTCTTAAATAAACTGACGCCAAATCCAGTAGTTGATCAATTGGAATTGTTAGGAACGGATGGCCAACCTCGTACCTACGACACAGGTTCATGGCCTAAGGCCCGTGTGATGTTATCACCCCGTATTGGTTTCCGTTATGACGTGAAAGAAGACGGTGGTTTCGTGGTACGTGGAGGAACGGGTATCTTCACCGGACGTGTTCCCTTCGTTTGGTTAACCAACATGCCTTCTAACTCTGGTGTAATCCAGAACACAATTGAACCAGGTAGTTACGATGCATCCAGAAACTGGATTGGTAATATTCGCTTCAATCCTGACAAATATTACTGGTTAAACAACCCTCCAGCGGGTGGCGAAAACGTTTTTATCAAAAACCCAAATGCCGGTGTACCTAGCAGTTTAGCTCTGGTAGATCGTAACTTCAAAATGCCACAAGTATGGAGAAGTAGCTTAGGTGCTGATTACGTGATTCCAGGAACTCCTTTCGTAATCACTGCTGACCTGATGTATACAAAAGATATTCAGGGAGTATACCAGTTTGGTGCGAACCGTAAAGCAGCTACTCAGCAGATGAACTACGCTGGCGACACGCGTGATTTCTATCCAAACGCCGCTTCTTACACGTATAACAACCGTTTAGGTGGTAATGCAGGTAGCGTATTAACGAACACTACGAAAGGTCACTCGTTCAACGCAACTGTTGGGGTGACGCTTCGTCAGACGAAAGGTTTCTACGGATCTATCTTCTATTCACACACTTCGGCTAAAACGATCTCGGACAACCCAGGATCAAACGCAAGCTCGGCTTGGGGAAGCAGCCCGAATGTCAACAATCCGAATGACTTAACGCTGTATACCTCTAGTAATGCCCTCCCCCACCGGGTAATTGGTAACCTGTCTTACCGCTTCGAATACCTGAAGCACTTGGCAACTACCATTACTTTATACTACAACGGTGCTAACCGTGGCCGTTTCTCGTACACCTACAATGGTGACCTGAACGGCGATGGTATCTCGGCTGACTTATTATATGTACCTAACAGTGCTTCTGAACTGAACTTTGCTAACCTGACCGTTGGAACGGGTTCTAGTGCCGTAACTTTTACGGCTGAACAACAACGTGAAGCGTTCGACAAGTATATCAATAGTGTAGAAGTATTACGAAACAGTAAAGGTGGATACGTAGATCGTAACGCAGGTATTATTCCCTGGGTTAATAACTTCGACTTCCGTTTGTTACAGGATATCTTTACAAACATTGGCAAACAACGTCATACGCTTCAGTTCAGTCTGGACATCATGAACGTAGGTAATCTTCTGAACAAAAACTGGGGTATCCAGCAGGAGTTAATCACCGGTTCAAATAACGTGTTGAGAAGAGCAAGCGTAACGGCTGATGGCGTTCCAACCTTTACCATGAACACGGTATCGGTAAACCGTCAGACGATTCTGCCAACGACTCCGTTCAGAAATGTAACAACAACGTCTACTACCTGGAGCATGCAATTTGGTTTGCGTTATCTCTTTTAGTAGATTTACAGAATCATTCGAATACCTCTAAAAAAGACCTGACAGTTATGAATATTTTATTCTGTCAGGTCTTTTTATGTTTACTTATGAACCCACTTTAGTACCCTTACATACTTCAAAACAAAAACTCCTTAAAATTTAACCAAAAAAATTGTGAAAGCACTTTTAGCGAAATCAAGGCAAACGCTTTCGTTTCTGGGTCTTTTTATGGCCGTACTATGCGGTTTAAATTCGGCTCATGCTCAGGTTACTTCCTCTACGGTAACGGGGTTAGTGGTGGATAACAAAGGTGAAGCTCTTCCCGGAGCCACCGTCGTTGCCATCCACGAACCTTCCGGTAGCCGCTACGGAACTACCACCAATGCTTCTGGTCGTTATACCCTGATTGGCGTACGGGTAGGCGGTCCTTTTAAAATTTCTGCTACGTTCGTAGGTTTTCAGGAACAGGTAAAAGATGGTATCTATACCAACCTGGGTACTTCAGCAGACGTAAACTTTCAATTATCAGATGCATCTTCCCAATTGTCTGAAGTCGTAGTTACGGGTAACCAAAATGGCGTGTTCAGTTCGAACCGGACGGGTGCTTCAGCATCGTATGGCCGTGAAACGATCAACACGATCCCTACGCTGGGCCGTACCATCAACGACATTACCAAATACAACGCGTACGGAAACGGCCAGTCGTTCGGCGGACAGGATGCCCGTTTCAACAACATTACCATTGACGGATCCGTATTCAATAACGGTTTCGGTTTAGGTTCTTCGGCTTCGGCAGGTGGACGTACGGGAACTACTGCGGTATCGCTGGACGCTCTGGATGAAGTTCAGGTGAACGTAGCTCCTTTCGACGTTCGTCAGACGGGTTTCTCGGGTGCTGGTATCAACGCCGTAACGCGTTCCGGTACTAACGAAGTAACGGGTTCGGTGTATTACCTTTTCCGTAACTCTAATCTCGCAGGTAAAAAGGCGAACGATCAGAAATTACCTCCGGTAACCATCAACAACAATACCTACGGTTTCCGGATTGGTGGCCCCATTATCAAGAATAAACTGTTCTTCTTCGCCAACGTTGAACGTTACAAAAGCAGCACCCCTGCCCTGGACTGGTCTCTGAACCGTGGAACGGGCTCAACGGGTAACATTTCCCGCGTGACGGAAGCTGACATGATTGACCTGGCTCAGTTCATGCAGACCAACTTCAACTATAACGTAGGTGCACTGGATAACTTCAACAACGATGTAACCAGTACTAAAGGACTCGTTCGTCTGGATTACAACATCAATGATAACCATAAGCTCTCCGTTCGTTACTCGCACCACAATTCTGAATCTGGTGTAATCATTAGCAACAGTAGCAGTAGTAACACGGCGGGTAATGGCAACCGTACTAACTCGGCTTTAGCGATTTCTCCTGAAAACTCAGGGTATAAAATTGCCGACAACACGCGTTCGATTGCAGCGGAATTAAACTCTACTTTCAATGGTAAGTTTGCCAACCGTCTGATTGCCACTTACAACAAGCAATTAGAAGATCGTGCGTACCGTACCGACGTTTTCCCAACAATTGACATCCTGAAAGACGGAACCACGTATACTTCTCTTGGTTTTGATCCTTTCACGCCTAACAACCGTTTGAACTATTCGACGCTGAATGTAACGAATAACTTCAGTTACTTCGCGGGTAAGCATACTCTGACGTTCGGTTTAGCTTATGAGCATTTCACGTCTAATAACCTGTTCTTCCCTGCGTCGAATGGCGTTTACGTGTATAACTCCATCGACGATTTTAAAGCAGCGGCTTTAGCCTACTTAGCAAATCCGAATGCGACGACTTCACCTGTTAGCGTAGCTCGTTACAACCTGCGTTATTCATTGTTACCCGGTGGAGCAGCTCCCTGGCAAACGCTGAAACGTTCTACGTACAGTGCGTACGTTCAGGACGAGTTCCAGGTTAATCCTAACTTTAAGGTAACCGCCGGTGTTCGGGCCGATATCTTTGCTTATGACAAGAAGACAGCAGAAAACTTCTACAATCCAGTTTTAACGGAAACGTTAGCTGGCAAATTCAGAGATGAAAACGGAAACCCTTACACCATTAATACCGGTGTATTCCCTAAAGCCCGTCTGTTAATTTCACCTCGCGTTGGTTTTAACTGGGATGTGAATGGTGATAAAATGACTCAGGTTCGTGGTGGTAGCGGTTTCTTCGTTTCCCGTATTCCTGAAGTATTGGTATCAAACCAATTAGGTAATAATGGTATCAATACCGCCATCCTTAGCTTAAGCGGAAACGGCGTTCCCTTTACACTTGATCCAAGTCAGTTCATTCCGAAGGAAACAAAAATTGAAAATTTACCCGCTTATGTTGTTAATGCTACCGATCCTAATCTGAAATACCCACTGGTTTGGAAGACGAACTTAGCTGTTGACCAGCGTTTACCCTGGGGTCTGATTGGAACGTTAGAGGTGATTTATAACAAAACACTTCAAGGCCTTCGCTACATCGATGCCAACCTGAAAGCTCCGGATCGTAACTTTAGTGGCAGTGATACCCGTGATCGTTTCCCTGCTTCTGGAGTAACGGGTTCTAGCAGTGTTGTGAATGCAGCTCGCTTCTACAACTCCAATGTCACCAACGTTTTCGTTCTGAAAAACAATAATAAAGGCCAGGCGTATACATTAACGGCGAAACTGGAGAAGCCTACGTCTAAAGGCTTCGGCGGAATGTTAGCGTATACCTACGGTGTAGCAAAAGATTTACAATCTGTAGGTAGCACGGTTCAGGCCAACATTCCTACGATTTACGGACAGAACTACCTGACAACTTCTTTTGCTGATACGGATTTACGTCACCGCATCATTGGTTACCTGAACTATCGTATCAACTACGGTGGTAAGATTGGTGGATCAACGACATTCACCCTGGGTATGACTTCTGCCAGTGGTAGCAAGGTTTCTTATGTGTACGGAAATGACCTGAACGGTGATAACCAGAACAATGACCTGATCTATGTACCCAACAATGCCTCAGAAATGAACTTCGCTAACCTGACCGTTGGCTCAGGTGCTAATGCCGTTGTCTATACGCCCGATCAGCAACGGGCTGCTTTTGACGCCTACATCAATGGTAACGAATATCTGAAAACGCGTCGTGGTAACTACGCAGAGCGTAATGGTGGTTACTTCCCCTGGTTAACTCGTTTCGACTTCACAGCCATTCAAGAATTCTACATCATGGCTGGTAAGAAGAAAAATACCATTCAGATTCGTGCGGATATCCTGAACGTAGGTAACCTGCTTAACAACCGTTGGGGTGTAGGTTATGCATCTACGTCAGTTAACCCATTAACGATTGCTTCTGTTGATGCGAACGGTGTTCCTACCTACCGCTTAGGTACGCAAACCATCAATGGTCAGACGGTTCTGCTGAAAGATTCATTCGTGAAATCAATCACGCTGGATAACGTGTGGCAGGCACAAATTGGCTTACGTTACATCTTTGATTAATACGTAAATCAGTTTTTATAAAGATTAACAAAAATCCCCCGGCTGGCTTCAGTCGGGGGATTTTTGTTTTAGTTTGAACAGGTTTGAGGAAGAGTTAGAAATGTTTGAGGTTTGAATCATTGGAAGAGTTTCGGGTGCATTGACCTTCTCCTGCTTCCAATCACTCAAACCTCCTCAAACCCTATCAAACTTTTCTAAGTCAGATACACCTGATACGTCGTCTGATAGACTTCTTCAGGCTTAAGAATATATAAACCTTCGCCATTATTAAAGGAATCGACATTCGCTGTTAAGGGCTCCATTGCTACCCGCTTCCGGTCCGGGAAGGTATACACTACCTGATAATTCACTTTCCCTTCCCCTCTCTGATATTCCAGGTTGAGCGTTACCCCCTGTTTGGCTGAAACGAGTTGCGTTAAATAGCCGCCTTCGTTCAGTTCATAGATTGCATCCAGCGAGCGTCCTTTCAGCTTATATCCTTCACTAGCTTCGAAAGGCTCCGCTCCAGCGGGCATCATGAATTCATCATCCAGCAAAATCTGGTTCTGGGCGGGGAAATAAATAGTCCAGTCGTCCACCGTGCCTCCGGGTAACTGAAAGTACGGATGCCAGCCCAAAGCGACGGGCATCGGTTTAGTCCCGGTATTGATAGCCTGCGGACTAATATCCAACTTGCCTAAACTCAGTAAGTCATAGCGAATTTCAAACTGGAACGGAAAGGGATACCCTGGGTAAGATCCATCATGAGTATATCGCAAACGAATCCCCGCCGAAGCTACGGTAGACCATTGCTCTACGACTTCAAACGATTCATGGTGTACGATACCGTGGATAGCGGCCTGCTTTTCGGGTTCGTTGATAGGTAACTGGTAATTCTTTCCCTGATAAGAATATATCCCGTCCTTAATCCGGCTGGGCCAGGGAAAAAGGAACGCACTTCCATATTTGGGATTATCTCCGAAAACAGCTGGATCTTCAGGCGAATCAATAACGGCGAAAGACTGATTTTCTTTGCTGAGTTTCAGTTGACGAATGATGCCTCCCAAACCGGGTAAAATATGTACTTCATCACCCGATACTGGATTTTGAAGGATGTACGACTCATACGGGCCGTACGTAGACTTGATAATTTTCATGAATCAAACGGGCCGAACAAACACCCTGATAATACATAGAACGAAGGACCTTAGGCAAGGTTTACAAACTTAGTAATTCTTTAAAACGAATGGCCTGACGACGTGAAATTTCAATTTTTTCGGGTTTATCATTGGGACTGCGTAAAGTCGCCAGTAAGCCCCCCGAAAACCAGGGCTCGATTTTATCGATGTAGTTCAGGTTAATAATGTGCTTACGGTTCGCCCGGAAATAGATCTTGCTATCCAGACGGTCTTCCAGAGCATTCAGTGATTTTAATACCAGCGGTTTCTGATCGTCGAAGTGCAGGCGAACATAGTTACCCATACTTTCAAACAAACGCACTTTGCCTAGTTTCACAAACCAGCATTTTTCACCGTCCTTAATAAAAATCTGATCATTTTCGGATAAGGCTTTCGTGGTTCCGTCTACCTTACCCTGATGTTCCAGTTCCTGATGGTGGATCTCCTCTTCAGCCCGCTGAACGGCTTCGGTTAAACGCGAAAGTTCGACGGGTTTCAGCAGGTAATCCAGAGCATTTTGCTCGAACGCCTTAATGGCATACTCATCATATGCAGTTGTAAAAATCACCTCTGGAACGTCGCCCTCCAGACTTTGTAATAACTCAAAACCGTTTTTGCCTGGCATCTGAATATCCAGAAATAACAAATCGGGCTTTAATTCATCGATCAGCTGAATGGCTTCGTCGGCATTGGCTGCTTCTCCGACGATATGAACTTTCGGAAAATTTTCCAGTAAGCGTTTCAATTCATTACGGGCCAGACGTTCATCATCAACAATTAATGCTTTCATCCTCTATGGGTTTAGGGTTTGGGGTTTAGCGTTTATATTGGATTGGAAGAGACGCAAATCCTGACATCTCTATTGGACATTTACAACAACGGGTGCTTCCTTCGGTTTCGGGTTTTCCATCGGAATTAATACCTCGGCACAAACGACATCTTTCGCAGATTGGTAAATCTTGAATTCAGCTTCTTCTCCGAATAATAACTTGAGCCGGCGTTCCGTATTTTTCAGACCAAAACCACCCGACTCAGTATCCTGCAAAATGCCCGTATTCGAAATTCTGATTTCCAGCCGGTTCTGATTTAACTTGGATTCAATGCTCACAAAGCCGCCTTTGATGGGTTTAGATACCCCGTGCTTGATGGCATTTTCTACCAGGGTCTGTAACATCATGGGCGGTACCAGACAATTCATCGTTTCAGGATAAACATTCCGCCGCACTTCCAGTCTTTCTTCGTAACGTATTTTCTCCAGAGCCAGGTAATCATCTACCGTCCGCATTTCTTCACCCAGAGTTACCGTTTGCCGACGGTCGGCTAACAAACTGCTTCTCAGAATATTAGACATTTGAGTAATCCCTTTCTGTGCCCGATCGGGGTCTTCCAGAATCAAGGCCCGAATACTGTTCAAGGCATTGAACATGAAGTGCGGATTGAGCTGGGCTCGTAATACTTTGGCTTCCGTTTCTTTTGCCAGTGACTCCAGTTTTACTTTCTCAACGGCAATTTCCCGGGTAGTCTCCAGGTACTGAAACATATGATACAGGATGAGCCAGATCAGCATGGGTTTACCCCAGAAAAACAGGAAGCTGAATAAATGCCCACCGGGATATTCCATTTCGGTAGTAAAGACATCAAACGGAATATTCAAAGCAGTCATCACACAAGCCAGAATACAGGCTGTGAGTAATACCTGCGGAACTACTTTGCGGTAATCCGATACATCCCGGTTGAATTTCTTGACGTACCGGCGATACTGGTGCGTCAGGAAAATACTGAGAACGATGTTGATAAAATAGTTAAGGATGAGCACCCAATTTTCGGTTTCCTTAAACTCTAATGAATAGGTTAACAAATCATTGGATAACCAAAGCGGCCACGCGACCAGCTGGCATATCCAATATACCTTCTCTTTATTATTCATAAGTACGAACAACTAGTCGTAAGCTCGAAGATCCATTCAGGGGCCGTGACGTGTAGGAAAGATAGTCTGATCTGAATGGAGGCTCCTGCTTTTTAGGATTAACGGGGAAATACGTAGATGAAACCGGAGATTTGGAGGCCGAAGTTTAATTAAGCGTGATGAACGGAACACAGAGGAGACCAGTGGTAAATCCCTTTGAAAGTAACCTGAGAATTTTTATCGACCGCAACTGAAAAGTCACCTTTCTTAAGGCTGTTCCTATTCGTGAAGAATTCATTTTGATTTCAAACGCAGAGACGTTCACGTCTGGCGTCTTCCACTTCGGGTACTAAACCACCTTAAAAAGCGAATGAACCCCAAAGAAAAAAAGACGCCATACCTGGCGTCTCTATCGATTCAGTATCTCAAATGTTATTCAAAAACTTTCAGGAATGTAACGATAAATGGAGCGGAAAGTAACAAACCATCGAACCGGTCCAGAAATCCACCATGACCGGGTATGACTGATCCAGAATCTTTGATTTGGATGCTACGTTTGAAGAGTGATTCGACCAGATCTCCGTACGTTCCAGCCACGACGATAACTGCGGCAATCCAGTACCACTGCCAGGGATTCAGATCTTCGTAAGTCTGTGAAAGAATATAGGCTACAATCATAGCCGTAACAGCTCCCCCAAAACTTCCTTCCCATGATTTTTTCGGAGAAACCCGCTCAAAAAGCTTCGTTCTACCGAAACGGGTTCCAGCAAAGTATGCTCCTGAGTCACTGGCCCATAACAGAAAAAGACAACCTAATACCCGTTCGTAACTGTAGGTTCCGCCTAACAGAGCAATAACTGTAATCAGGGCGAAAGGGATGGCTACGTAGATAATTCCCAGGAATGTATACGCAATATTGGTAAAGGGCTTGGTTTCGTTTTTCTTATATAACTTGATAAAGAAAATCAGTGTAAAAAGCGGCGAAAGCAGGAAGTATAGTTCAAAATGCAGGTAATGCTTTTCGATCAGGAAGGTCAGGATATTCATAAAGACCCCTACACCCGTGCCATAATACTTCAGCGGTGCGATGTCATCCAGACCGACCAGTCGGTAAAACTCCAGTTGACTTAATCCGCCAATCAGGACGAATAAAACCAGATACGACCACTCGCTCCAGTAAATGCCAAAAATCATCAGGGCGGCCCCGAGGATGGCGGTAATAACCCGTTGAGCCAGGTTTGAATAACTACTCAGTCGCGTCTGTATTTTTTTCCTCATGCTTAATAATAAATTCGGCAAACGCCGCATCCTTAACCGGAACGTGCAGTTCACAATGTCCCCATAAATAAGAACTATCCTGTTTACTTAGCACAACCCCATCGATTGCATATTCGTCCAGTAACCAGCCCTTTACGAGTTCAACTCGCCAGGGCATAAAGGACTCGTAAATTTTAACCCAGCCTTCCAAATGATAAAAGTTTACAGGTAGAACGGACGAGTAATCAGCTTTGTTTTAACCGGATGAACTTCTCCAGATTCTGGCAAAAATAACGTAGTCCTACGCCTTTTGTGGTTTCGTATGGAAATTGTTTCTCAAAGTTCGGCTACCCGCCCCCGCGTTCTCAGATAGATAATCCGCATCAGCGACCCCGCTACTACGGCCGAGACCAGAGCCGAAGCGATGGGCACTGACTCGGTACTCTCTACATCAATATTCACTAGTTTCTGACCTCTCAGGTAGATCATGAATACGACAAATCCATTATTGACAAAGTGAGCAAAAATGGATACCCACAGATTTCCGGACCATAGGTACAGGTACCCAAACATAGCTCCAAGAATCATTCGGGGAAAGAAACCCATGAACTGCATATGGTAGGCACTAAAAACAGCCGCCGCCAGCCACACTCCCAGATGAGGTCGTCCCCACCAGCGTTCAAATAATTTCTGCAAGGTTCCCCGGAAAAGTAACTCCTCGCCTAACGCAGGTAAGACGGCTATGACCAATAACCCAAACAGAAAATGCAGAAATGTTGGAAACTGAGTCAGGAATTTCGTCAGGGTTTCCAGTTGTTTTTCGCTTCTGACCATCCAGTCGGGCAAGGGTAGCTTCTGGTTATACTCAAAAATCAAGCTATTTAAAGGAATATAACTAATCACCAGCACTAAAACAGCCGCCCAGATTAGGGGGTCAAGCGAACCTTTTTCTATAAAAACAATGTTGCGTTTCTCAGCCAGATACCAATAGATAAAGGCCGTTAGCGTAAAAGTGAATATGGAATTAATGGCCTGTAAGAGCATTGTAGCCAGCCAGCTATGGGGGTACGCAGCGGGGTTAGTAAACAGCCCATTCCCTGCTTCAAAAATGTTAACTCCGGTTAATGCTTTTACTAAGGGGTAAATAATGGCTAGCTGCGAGACTGCACCTAGTACAACCATTAGTCCAAAAATTAGTAATAAACTGGCAAGGGGTGAAAATCGTCTGGCTGGACGATCAGGGGTTTCAAGCATTTCCATGTAATTTTGTAAAATCAAGACGCATCTATAAGACGGAGCTTATGCGAAATAAGGACATTTCTTTGAATTCCTGTTTCCTGAATTTCAGCTCTGGTTATTTCCTCCACTCGAATGGTAAAGATCAAAGATATTGAATTAGGCGAATTTCCGATACTGTTAGCACCGATGGAAGACGTGAGTGACCCTCCGTTCCGGGCGGTTTGCAAAGCCGGCGGTGCCGATCTGATGTACACGGAATTCGTTTCCAGCGAAGGTCTGATTCGCGATGCAGCCAAGAGCCGTCAGAAGCTCGACATTTTCGAATACGAGCGTCCCATTGGGATTCAGCTGTTTGGCTCGGACGTAGATACCATGGCCGAATGTGCCAAAATCACTACCGAAGTTTCCCCCGATCTTATTGACATTAACTACGGCTGTCCCGTAAAACAGGTGGCATGCCGCGGAGCTGGAGCTGCCTTATTGCAGGACATTCCGAAAATGGTTCGTATGACGGAGGCCGTTGTCAAGGCTACACATTTACCCGTAACCGTAAAAACCCGTTTGGGCTGGGATGATTCCACCCGCAACATTGAAGAAGTAGCCGAACGTTTACAGGACATTGGTATTCAGGCCTTAACCATTCATGGTCGTACCCGCGTGCAGATGTACAAAGGCGATGCCGACTGGACTTTGATTGGAAAAATCAAGGATAATCCCCGCATCAAAATTCCGATTTTCGGAAATGGCGATATTTCCAGTCCTGAAAAAGCTCTGGAGTATAAAAACCGCTACGGCGTAGATGGAATCATGGTGGGCCGGGCCAGCATTGGTTACCCCTGGATTTTCAACGAAATCAAACATTACCTGAAAACGGGTGAAATTTTAGCTCCCCCCACCATTGCCGACCGCGTAGCCGTGTGTCGTCAGCATGTGGAATTTTCGGTCCGCTGGAAAGGTGAACGTCTGGGCATTCTTGAAATGCGGAGACACTACGCCAGTTATTTTAAAGGCATCGAAGGAGCCAAATCTTTCCGTAGCCGTCTGGTCTTAGTAGAGACGCTGGCCGAAGTAGACGAAATTTTACAGGAAATATCTGCCGCTCACGCCGTTGAGGTAAGTTATTAGTGGTTAGTTGCTGGTTGTTAGTACATTCAACAACCAGCAACTAACCACCACTCCCCCTTTCTTCCTATGCAAAAATCTACTCCTCCCATTGCCTGGGTTATTTTGATGGGGCTGGCTCTGACCTGGGGCAGTTCGTTCATTCTCATGAAACAGGCTCTTCATACCTTCTCGGGAATTCAGATTGCTTCGTTTCGCTTACTGGCCGCCGGAGCTTTTTTTGTGCCCATTCTACTGACTCAGATTAATAACTTGCCCACGGCGAAACAGTGGTTCTGGGGCTTTGTCTGCGGAATGGTAGGCAGTTTCATTCCGGCCTATCTGTTCTCGTTTGCGGTAATGCATATGAATAGCTCGCTCGTTGGCATTCTGAATGCGTTTACTCCTCTCTTCGTACTTATTATTGGATTTCTGGTTTTTAAGCAAACCATGACTTCCCGACAAGTCATTGGGTTAGCATTGGGATTAATCGGTTGCATTCTGATTACGTTAAGTGGAAATCAGGGAGCTCTTACTTTCAATTACTATTCATTATTAGTCATCCTGGCTACTATTCTCTACGGTATCAATCCGCATTTACTGAAAACGTATTTATCTGATTTAAAACCCTTTATATTAACTGGGATTACCTTCGTTACCGTAGCTCCACTGGCGGCGGCCTTCTTATTTCAAACCGATTTTATCAGTCGTTTTCAGGAAGCGAATGCAGGCTGGTCTTTTGCCGCGGCAGTGACTTTAGGACTCGTCGGTTCGGGAATTGCGATGATTTTCTATAATCAGTTACTTCAGCTGACCGGACCCGTTTTTGTGAGTTCAGTAACATACTTAATGCCAATTATAGCCGTCGGTTGGGGAGTGCTGGATCACGAAGAAGTTCAGGCTCAGCATTTTGTAGGAATGGCAATCATTTTATTTGGGGTCTACCTCGTCAACGCCGCCCCAAAAATTAAAAGTGCTTAAACCGTAGTAGTAATATCCTGATACCCAGCTTAACTAAGTATAGATTCTTCATCACGTCGTAAAGAAAATTCAGTAGAGCTTTGCCTTTCTGGCAAGCTCCGTCTTAACTTAGCGACCCAAAAACTGCCTTTATGGAAACGCCGAAGTACAAGCGAATTTTACTCAAACTAAGTGGAGAAGCCCTCAGCGGCGAAAAGAAGTCGGACAAAATCATTGATTCGTCCATTCTTGAACAATACGCCCAGGAAGTAAAACGCGTTGCTGATCTCGGTGTTCAAGTAGCAATTGTCGTAGGTGGAGGAAACATCTTCCGCGGAAAAGAACTCGAAGCCACCGGTCTGGATCGCGTGCAGGGTGATTACATGGGAATGTTAGCCACAGTAATCAACGGAATGGCCGTTCAGGCTGCTCTCGAAAAAGAAGGTCTGTTTACTCGTCTGATGTCAGCCGTAAAAATGGAACAGATCTGCGAACCCCTGATCCGTCGCCGGGCCATGCGTCACCTCGAAAAAGGTCGTATCGTAATCTTCGGTGCAGGAACGGGTAACCCCTACTTCACCACGGATTCAGCCGCCAGCCTCCGGGCCATCGAAATTAAAGCCGATGTGGTGCTCAAAGGAACCCGCGTGGATGGCGTTTACACAGCCGACCCTGAGAAAGATCCTACCGCAACCCGTTACACAAACGTTACATTTGATGAAGTCATCGCGAAGGATCTGAAAGTAATGGACCTGGCTTCGTTTGCCTTGTGCCGTGAAAACAAGCTTCCCATCGTCGTTTTTGATATGAATAAGCCTGGTAACTTACTCAACCTGGTAATGGGTCAGGAAGTAGGAACACTTATTTCGTAATTAATTTCAGATTTACTGAGGAAACGTTCCTCTTGAAACTGTATTACACGTAACATCATACTATCTCCGCAATGGACGAAATAGAGTTTTATCTCGAAGCTGCGATAGAGACAATGGAAGGTGCCATGAAGCACTTGAACATTGAACTCAGTAAAATACGGGCAGGAAAGGCTTCACCAGCCATGCTCGAAGGTGTAATGGTGGAATACTACGGTGTTCCCAGCCCCCTTCACAACGTGGCTTCTATTACTACCCCCGACGCCCGGACTATCTCGGTAAAGCCCTTCGAAAGGAAGATTGTAAACGACATTGATCGGGCCATCCGGAATGCAAATCTTGGCTTCTCTCCTGCCAATGATGGTGAAGTGCTTCGTATCAGCATTCCTCCCGTTACGGAAGAACGACGTCGTGATCTGGTAAAACGCGTAAAAGCAGAAATCGAAACGGCGAAAGTTAATATTCGTAATGCCCGTCAGGATGCCAACAATAGCATCAAGAAACTGACGAAAGATGGCGTGGCTGAAGATGCCGTGAAAGAAGGCGAAGACCGCGTTCAGAAATTAACGGATAAATATATTGCTAAAATTGATCAGGTATTCCTGGCCAAAGAGGTAGATATTATGTCTGTCTAAATATGAATTATTTTATAAAACCCCGGTTTCTTAATAGAGACCGGGGTTTTTATTTTCCACCAATCAAAAAAATAAAAAAACATTAGGTCAATTAAAAACTAAGTCCCACTTTTAGACCAGAAAACGTTTTTAGTCGAAATGACGACAACCTTAGTAAAGGACGAGCAGATTAGAGCTTCCATCATGGAAGCCGCTCAGAAAATCTTTCAACAATATGGTCTGAATAAGACCACGATGGAAGACATTGCCAAGGCAATGGGTAAGGGAAAAAGTACGCTGTATTATTACTTCGCCAGTAAGGAAGAGATCTTTGAAGCGGTATTATTCAAAGAAATGAGTGACGTTTTTACCCTCATGGAAAAAGCTTGCCAGCAGGCTACTACCACTCGGGAAAAGTTCAAGGCCGTTACTCAAACCAAGATTATTGCTCTGCACAAAAAGATGAATCTTTATCGGACGCTGTCCGCTGAAGTGCAGTGCAACCGTTCGGTTATCGACTCATGCCGGAATTTGTTTAGCAGCCGGGAGATTAGTCTATTTGAAGGGATTATTACTTTCGGTATCGAAAGAAAAGAAATACACGAGCGTCACCGCGAAGATTTAAGCCTGTTATCTCATGTAATTTTGAGTGCTTTACGCGGTATTGAAATCGATATTCTAATGTTTGATGAAAATCCTGATTTAGATACAAAACTGGATTTGATGATTTCCATCATTGGAAAAGGGCTTGAATAAAGTTCTTTTTTTTACCTCATTTTCGACTCCAATACAAATTTGGTCGAAAAATCTAAACCTCTATTCACGCAACCCAGAGCTATGCTTATGCACCTTATGATTTGAATTTATTATCCGTAGTACCTTAATGATGCCCTTCCGGGCCCTGCCATGAAAACTATTATAGACCCCCTCCAGGGACAGATTATTTCTGTTCTGCGTACGTTGTTTCGTAAAAGCTTTTACGTATACGCTCCCCGTACTATTCGCCTGCAGCATTCTTTCCAGCAGGATTTTGGCCTAACTGATGCCGAATTACGAGAATTAACCAACGAAGTTGAACGAGTATTAGGTTTTGAATTAGCCAGCCCTTCTCTGCGAAATATCACTACCGTTGGTGATATGGTAAATGAATTCCACGCGAGTCAGCCTATTCCTTCATTTTCGTCAATTACTCCCTCGTATTCAGCTTTAGCCAGCTCATACTGAGGTTACACGGGGCTTCAGCCCCTTTGCCATGAAAACCTTTACTTTATCAAAATCCTTGGTAATTCTAGGGATTTTCAGCTTCCTATTGCTTTCACTGGGCACCAGTAAACTCATGCTCTATTCGCTCGACGAGGCCAAAAATGCCGAATGTGCCCGCGAAATGTTTGAGCATAACAACTGGATTGTCCCGACATTCAATGATGAGCTTCGAACGGACAAGCCTCCTCTTCATTACTGGGTAATGATGAGTAGCTTTCATCTCTTTGGAGTAAGCGAATTCACGGCCCGTTTAGGGTCTATACTTTCTGGGGTAGGAACTATACTATTAACCTTTTTCTTCGCCTGGCGAAACCGAAATCCCCGAACGGCCTGGATTACGGCCTTAGTGTTACTAGCTTCTTTACACATAGGCGTTCAGTTTCGAATGGCCGTTCCCGATCCTTACCTGATCTTCTTTCTGACTTTAGCCTGGGTATCGTTCTTTGAATGGTATCGAAAACTTGACCAGACTTTTCATTCTTCAAATTGGATCTGGCTCATGTATCTGGCTTTGGGATTAGGTGTATTAACCAAAGGTCCCATCGCCCTGGTATTAGTGGGATTAGCCGGAGGTTTGTTTCTCTATATGCGAAAAGAAATGGGTTATCTTCTTCAGATGAAGCTTCTTCCGGGCATTATGATGATCCTGGCTATTACTTTACCCTGGTATCTGAGTGTACATACGGCAACGGATGGTGCCTGGACCGAAGGCTTTTTCCTGAAGCATAACCTGAGCCGTTTTCAGGCACCGATGGAAGGGCACGGGGGCTTTTTTCTGGTTACTCCGCTGTACGTACTCATTGGGTTACTCCCTTTTTCCGTCTTCCTTCCGCAGGCAGTTCATTATGCCTGGAAACACCGAAAACGAAATGATACCCTGGCTTTTGCCCTGAGCGTAGCGATTGTGGTGGTTGGATTTTTCAGTTTTTCAGGTACCAAGCTTTTTAATTATACCGTTCCAAGCTACCCCTTCGTAGCTTTATTAATCGGAGCCTTTCTGGATAAAGTTTTAGATCAGGAACTACTCTGGAAAAAACTTCGTCCTTCGCTACTCGTATATATCGTACTGGCGGCTTTATTACCCATTGCTTTTTATCTGGGACTTCGGCTCGATCCGGTGGTATCGCATCTGGCAGGATGGGCATTTATTTTTTTAACGTTCCCACTCGGTGCAGCAGCTGCCTGGTATCGTTTTCGCCATCATCAACTGAATCGGACGATTATGGCTCTGACTGGTTCATTTATCGTCACCGCCATTCTGTTTTTCCAACTAGCCTACCCTAGTATCGACCGGGAAAATCCAGTGAGTCAAACCATTCAGATGATTAGTCCTGAAGAAAAGGTAATTGCTTACAAACAATTCAACCCAGCTTACGTATTTTATTTAAGTCGCCCGGTTGAAGTGATGCAAACACCTGAGGCCTTACATCATGCCTTGCAGGTTAATCCCTCGGTTATTGTGATTTCCAGAACTGAATTTCTCTCGGAACTGGATGATTTCGATCAATTGCAGGAAGTAAGTCGCAAGCGTGACCTCTTCGAAACCCCCACCACTATATTATTCAAGAAGTCCAAGGAGTATTGATTAATGCGGCCAGGCTTTAAAATGGGAATTTCCGGTTTTACAGTTTGACTTAAACGATAAACTCATTTCGGTTACATTCAATTGTCCGCAGGAAAGGCTAAAAACGCCGTAAAGAATTGTATCTTACCATTTCTTTAGCCTTCCACGCTGAGATGGACCGACTGGTCTCAAATCCCAGAAAACTATGAAACATTTTCTGATTACGGGAGGAGCAGGATTTATAGGTAGTCACCTCGCCGAGCGACTACTGTCTATGCCGGATACCGCCGTTACCGTTATTGATAATTTCGACGATTTTTACAGCTCTTCTCAAAAGCATGCTAATATTCAGGCAATTAGCCAGAATCCCCATTTTCAATTAATCGAGGCACCTATTACGCATCAAAATTACCTTACTAGAATTCTCAAAGGTCAACGTTTCGAAGCTATTATCCATTTAGCAGCCAAAGCAGGCGTTCGTAATAGCATTGATTCTACGAAAGAGTACTACGATACGAATGTCATGGGCACACTAGCCATGCTGGAAATTGCCCGGACGTTATCGGTTAAGAAATTTGTTTACGCTTCTTCTTCCAGCATTTATGGAGAAAACCCAAATGTCCCCTGGAAAGAAACGGATACGGATCTGCAGCCCATTAGCCCTTATGCCTCTTCGAAAATCTCGGGAGAAATGCTGGGCCGTACGTACGCTCACTTACACGGGATTCAGTTTTTAGCCCTGCGTTTTTTCACGGTATATGGTTCTCGCCAGCGTCCGGATTTAGCCATTCATAAATTCGCTGATCTGATCCTCAATGCTCAGCCGATTGTTCTTTACGGGGACGGCAGTACACGCCGCGATTATACGCACATTAGTGATATTATTACGGGCATTGAGCAGGCTCTTCAATTCGAAGGATCTGGTTTCGAGGCATTTAATCTCGCCTCTGGGCAGCCCGTCCCGTTACGGAAACTGGTTTCTTCTCTGGAAGTAGCCCTTGGACGAGAAGCCATTTATATTCATAAAGAAGAGCAACCCGGTGACGTTTCCCAGACGTATGCGGATTTAACAAAATCCCGGCAGTTCCTGGGTTACCAGCCAACGGTAAGCCTTGAGGAAGGTCTCCGGGAATTCGTTCAATGGAAAACGGCCTTACCACATTTAACATTATAAGCCTTTGGGTTTTGAGTGGAGTGTTTAGAGTTATTGTTATGACTATTACCTTCCGTAAGCATTCACTCAAACTGGCCAGCTCAAAACCCAAAATTCCCAACTCTACATGTCCAGTCCTTTACTTTCGTTAGTAATTACCTTATTAAACGAAGAAGACAATATTCAGCCACTTCTCACCCGGGTTCGTGAGGCTATGGCGGGTCTTTCATATGAGTTAATTCTGGTGGACGATGGCTCTACGGATGCGACCGTTTCCCGAATTAAAGCATACGCTGATGAACAGGTAAAACTGGTCATCCTTAATAAAAATTACGGTCAAACCACGGCTATGGCGGCTGGTATCGCTCAGGCCCAGGGGCCCTACGTAGTTACACTCGATGGTGACTTACAGAATGACCCCGCCGATATTCCCATCATGCTGGAAAAGCTGCAAAAGGAAAATCTGGATGTAGTCGCGGGCTTACGAGCGAACCGACAGGATGGTATGGTCTTGCGTAAAATTCCCAGCAAAATTGCCAATGCTCTCATCCGTCGCCTGACTGGGGTATATCTACACGATTACGGCTGCACGCTAAAAATTTATAAACGGCAGATTGCTCAGAACCTGGGGCTTTATGGAGAGTTACACCGCTTCATCCCGGTACTGGCCGCCATGCAGGGAGCCCGCATGCAGGAAATGCCCGTTCGGCACCATGCCCGTCAATTTGGAAAATCTAAATACGGATTGGGTCGTACTTTTAAAGTCATGTCGGATTTGTTGCTAATGGTCTTTTTCCAGAAGTATTTCCGCAAACCCATGCACCTCTTCGGTCCGGTTGGAATCCTGACTTTCATGACGGGAGCCTTGATCAGCCTTTATCTATTAGGTGTAAAAATTAGTGGAGAAAATATTGGCAATCGGCCTTTATTAACCGTAGCCGTAGTGATGTTACTTGGTGGTTTACAAATCATTACGTTCGGGTTCATGGCTGAAATGATGATGCGAACCTATTACGAAACAGGTAATAAATCGACTTACCTCGTCCGCGAAATCTATTCCCGTTCCTCTGAAGCCGTTCCCCTTTGAAAAAATCTACCCTTACCACCATTCTGAAGCTCGTGCTCACTGCCGCCGCTTTGGGATGGCTTTATTACCAGGTCGACTGGGACAAAACCTTACCGTTGCTGCGGCGAGCTCATTGGGGATGGATTGTACTGGCTTTTCTGATCTATAACGCTTCCCAGCTTAGCAGTACTCTTCGCATGGGTAAGCACTTGCAGGTGGTTCCCATTCGGGAGTCCTTTTCCTTTCTGATTCAGCTGTATTACCGCTGTATGTTCTTCAATTTATTCCTTCCAGGGGGCATTGGCGGCGATGGGTATAAAGTCTGGCTGCTTCGCAAACGCCATCAGTCAGACTACCGCTTATTACTTTCTGCCTTGTTACTTGACCGGGGCAGTGGACTGGTGGCCATTACTTTTCTCCTCTTTATACTGGCTGGTTTTAGTCCCTGGGTGTTGAGTGAAGCTCCGCTTCCGAACGTCCTTCTTTGGGGATCGGCACTCGCTGTTTTCCTGGGAGGCTGGTTGATTTATGGGCTGTTTTTCAGAAAATTCATTGGAGTATATCTCCGAACTTTCTTATTATCCATTCTCCTTCAATCCCTTCAGATCGTCGTTTTACTATTGTTACTGGAATCCATTGGCGTTCAGACGTCAAGGGTTGAATACGCCCTGATTTTTCTGGGTTCCTCACTGGCTTCGGTTTTACCTTTAACCGTCGGAGGCATTGGCGTACGCGAATTTGTATTCCTGAAAGCTGCGAATTATTTACCCATCGAATCCGATCAGGCGGTACTGGCGAGTTTACTGTTTTTTCTGATCAATGCCTTCAGTTCTTTAGCAGGCACTCTGGTATCCTTACCTGATAAGCCTGCGTCAGAAACGCTTGATTAATAGCGTTCCTGACCTATTTTTGGCATTCTGGACTCATTTTCCCAGTTCATTGATCACCTATGCATACCGACCGCCTGCTTTCGGGACCTATTTACGGCATTATGTGGCTGGCTATTGCCGCTGTGTACATCATTGGTCTTTTTGTTCCTATTTATGACGCAGACCCGGCCCATCATGCCCTGATTGCCCTGCATATGCTCGAAACCGATGACTATATCAGTCTCATTGATCGGGGTCGAGATTATTTGGACAAACCTCATTTATTGTTCTGGTTGTCAGCGGTATCCTTTAAACTCTTCGGCGTTAACACTTTTGCCTATAAATTTCCCTCTTTACTAGCCTCTATTCTGGGGTTCTACTCAACGTATCGCCTAGGGAAACTACTGTATAATGAGTCGGTCGGGAAATTAGCCGCCTTGATTTACGCGACTTTCTTTGCTCAGTTTCTAGCTAATCAGGACGTTCGGATGGATGCCATGCTAACGGCCTTTATCGTCTTCTCGGTATGGACATTGATGGCTTTCATTCGTACCCAAAGTCGATGGTTTGCCATTGGGGCTGCCTTCGCTCTGGCTCTTGGGTTTTCGACGAAAGGCGGTATCGGCGTGGTCATGCCTCTAATGGCAGTTGGTATTCAACTTTTATTTGAACGAAACTGGAAGGCCCTTTTTCACTGGAACTGGCTGCTAGTAGGGATTTCGTTTGTAATTTTCATCAGTCCGGTCCTGTATGCGTTTTATCAACAATTTGACTTACATCCCGAGAAAGTAATCAGGGGTATGTCAGGCATTTCCGGCATCAAATTTATCCTGCTGGGTCAAAGTGTTGAACGTTTTCAGGGTGAAGCCTGGGGAGGTACGGGTAGTAATGATCCTTACTTTTTCCTGCATACCTTACTATGGGCTGGGTTACCCTGGTCTTTTCTGAATTACTGGAGTGTGTTTCGAAGTTTGATTCAGTATAAAAAGTTAAAGGAAGTCCTGACACCGGGAATTATTATTCTGATGATGATCATCATGGCTCTGGCTCAGTATAAACTCCCGCATTATCTGAATCTTCTCTTTCCTTACCTGGCTCTTCAACTGAGTGGTCAGCTCTTTGATCTTTCCGCGAAAAGTATCCGCTGGGTTTTCTATTTTCAATGTCTGGTCATCGTGCTGATGCTGGGTATGGTTACCTATATCAATACGTACTATTTTCCTATTCCAGGTTTAATAAATCAACTAGTTGCAGCAGCAGTAGCCGCGATTATTCTTTTCCTGAGTCTCAAACAATCCCCCATTTTTCTGCGACTTGTCAGCGTTTGCGTAGCTGGAGCAACCATTACCTTTATGGCTCTGAATGCTAATGGGTATCCGCAATTATTTAACTATGATTCTGGGTATCAGTTTGCTCAGACGACTCGTAAAGAACCGGCCATTCTGGAATCTTTCGATTTCTTTAATATCTACAGTTATACGTTCGATTTTTATACCCAGAAAATTCACCCGCCACTTCCAAATGGCCAGATTCCGACAAGTCGCTGGATCCTGACGGATGCCGAAGGTTTAGCCCAATTAAGAAAAGCAGGAGTAAAAATTGCCCAGATTCGCACGAATCAGCACTATCATCTTTCGAAGTTCTCCGGAAAATTTCTCGACCCTAAAACGAGGTTCCAAGTTTGCGAACGCCGATATTTGATTGAACGATATTAAAAAGGTTGGAGAACGTTTAATGTTTGAGTAGGTTTGAGAATACTCCGACCCTATTATCAAAACACTATACTGGTTACCCGAGTTAACCTTTTCATTCCTATCACTGAAAACGATTACGCATGAAGATAGCAGCCATTGACATTGGCTCGAACGCCGCCCGCTTACAGATTTCCAAAGTTCTTGACAATGAGGGCATCCTGACTTTCAAGAAAGTAGAATACGTTCGGTTTCCATTACGTCTGGGTATGGATGTATTTAACACGGGCTCGATTAGTGCCGAAGGCGAGGTGCGGTTGTATAAAATGCTGCATTCCTTTAAGTTGCTCATGGAGCTTCATGAATGCAAGGATTACCTGATTTGTGCCACTTCAGCCATGCGGGAAGCAAGTAACTCGCTAGATATTGTTACCCGAATTGAAGGTCAGCTAGACATGAAAATCCAGATTATTGATGGAACGAAAGAAGCTGAGCTCATCAATAATGTAGTAGTTCAGTCACTTGCTTCCGATAAAAACTACCTGCACGTAGATGTAGGCGGCGGTTCCAGCGAACTGAACTTATACGTTAATCGGGCAAAAGTTGCCAGCCGTTCTTTCAAAATCGGTTCCGTTCGATTGCTGGAAGGCAAAGAGCAGAAGTCCGACTGGGAAAAAATGAAACGCTGGATTCTGGATCACATTGACCCCAACCAGAGCGAACTTGTAGCCATTGGAACCGGCGGTAATATTAACAAGCTGTTTAATCTGTCCGAAAACCGTCTTTCTGCGAACAGTATTGGCCTTAACGAGCTGGAAAGAATTAAAGACTATATTGCTTCGTATACGCTGGAAGACCGGATTAATAAACTTCAGCTTAATGCTGACCGGGCAGACGTAATTGTGCCTGCCTCTGAGATCTATCTGTCTGCCATGCGTTGGTCGGGAGCCCATGAAATCATTGTTCCTGATCTGGGCTTAAAAGACGGTATCATCCAATATGTTTATGACCGTTATTTACACCGCAAGCGTAAAAAGGAAACGGACATTTAGCTGACTTCTATACGCTTCGGTAATCCTAATTGCTTGGCATAGAGAGCCGGAGCGTATGTATAAACCCGTTCGAGTAAAGCATTGGCATCTTCCATAAACTCGAACTGAATGTCTTCATGAAGCTTCGGAATTTTCTTCAGAATTGCCTCCGCTCGTTTGGCAATGTATTCCGCAATTCCATCCGTTTTTGAAGTGTATTTTTGAACGTAAGGTAACTGCTTCTCAAAACACTGATTCAACAGATACAGAACCAGTTCGATTTCTCCGTACTTATCCTTGGTAATCTTTACGTGATACGTAATCATGGAATGTACTTTTCGCATGTCCATCATTAACCACCCCGAAGAATCCGGCTCCAGTTTATAAAGACGATCAATGGTGTGCTGAATGGCGTCTCGGCGTTCCTGTAAAGTTGAACCGTCTTCAATTAACTGAAACTGTAACTGCTCCTGCAAGTCTTTATGTTTGTTGATTAAACGCACCAATAGCTTGTCTTTCTCTTCCCGCGTCATACTTAACACCGCCACTTTCAATTCCTTACTAATCGCCATTTTATTCGTTTGATGTTTTCTGTTATTCGTTTTCAGTTGTGCTAACCATTGTCGATTACTTGTACGTAGCTAGTTTTTTGCTAACAACTAGGGCTGTTTTCCAACGCTTGCTGGCAGCGAAATTACTTTCACTGGTCGTAGTTCAAAGAATTATAATCCGTTCCCAATACAAAAGTACTATTAAAAAATGCGGAATAATGGTTCTGAAAAATAGAACCATTATTCCGCATGTAATACAGGCTAACTTGACTTAGGCCAGCGTTGCTTCCAGTGAGATTGAAGCATTTAATAATTTAGAAATCGGGCAATTGGCCTTAGCTCCTGCCGCAATTTCCTGGAATTGTTCTTCGCTGATATCCGGGATTTTAGCCGTCAGGACAATGTTACTTTCGGTCACTTCTCCTTTGGAAGGATCAAGTACTACAGTTGCTTTCGCATTGATTTCGTCGGCAGTGAACCCAGCTGCATTCAGGTCGAAGCTCAGCTTCATGGCAAAACAGCCCGCGTGAGCGGCTGCGATGAGTTCTTCAGGATTCGTACCCACGCCATCCTCAAAACGCGTTTTAAATGAATACTGCGTTTCGTTTAAAACGGTGCTGGCGGTAGATAATACTCCTGAGCCTTCTTTGCCCGTACCTTTCCAGACGGCTGTTGCGTTACGTTTGATCATGATTTTAGATAAATAGGTAGTTGATTAACACCGGAAAATTAAGTCAAAAGAATTATTCCTAAAACGTTTCATCGCTGAAATGTGGTATTTTATTGGTTTATCCGATCAATGAATTTTGTGGCATCTCAATCACAAAACCTTTATTGTCTGATGAAAACCTTATCTCTATTACTCCTGTTGCTGCTAACTCTTTTTACGAGCAGCTGTACGAAGAAGGAACCCATCAAACCTTCTGAAAATCCGATCAATACTTTTACTGCTGCTGGCTCGATAAGTAAAACCACCGTGAACAATGGCCGCTATGAATTGGGTTATTACTTCAGTGCCGCCGTTCCGGGCAAGGTAACACAGCTCGGAGCAAAAATGCCCGAAGCAGGCACCTATACCATTACCCTGTGGGATGTTGCCACCAAAGCCGTACTGCGACAAAAGACGCTGGAACTGGGCACCCCGGATAAACTCATTTTTGAGGCCATTGACCCGGTAGAAGTAACCGATAATACCAAAAAGTACGCCGTTACCATCAATAACATTGCCGCTGGAGTAACCCGGAAATATGACCTTTGGAAAACAACGGCAGGTGGAAGTTTCATGCCCTTTGTTCAGGGAAATATTCTGGTTCATGGCAGTTACGCCAGTGCGATTCCAACCAGCAGTACCGCTTCTGTATTTCCCATCACCTATGCATATACTGACGTATTATTAAGCAGTGTTGACTTCACATTTATGCCCAATTGACTACGCAACAAAAAGGCTCCCTGAGTAGTCAGGAAGCCTTTTCAATACCTTTGCATTTCAGCTTATTTCACCCGTTCAATGGTGTATTGAACCAGGCTTTGCAGCGAATTTCGATACGCATTATCAGGAAATTCAGAAAGGATGGTTAATGCTTCATCCACATAGCGTTTCATTACCTGAGTAGCATATTCAATTCCGCCCGATTTCTTCACAAAATCAATGACTTCTGCTACCTTTTTCGGGTTTTCAGAATCATTTTTAATCGTGTTAATAATGCGGCGTTTCGTGAACCAGTCAGCCTGATTCAGGGCAAAAATGAGCGGTAAGGTCATTTTCTTTTCTTTAATATCGATACCGACCGGTTTGCCAATTTCAGCATCGCCATAATCGAATAAATCATCCTTGATTTGAAACGCAATGCCTACTTTTTCTCCGAAGAGACGCATCCGGTTTACTACCTCCATCGTCATGCCGACTGAACGAGCTCCGACGGCACAGCAGGAAGCAATCAGAGTCGCCGTTTTCTGCCGAATAATCTCAAAGTAAATATCTTCTGAAATGTCCAGTCGACGGGCTTTTTCAATCTGCATCAACTCTCCTTCGGCCATTTCCTTCACCGTCTGATTGATCAGTTTCAGAAAATCAAAATCTTCGTGATCAACCGCCAACATGAGGCTTCTGGAAAGTAAGTAATCTCCTACCAGAACGGCAATTTTATTCTTCCACAGAGCTTTCACGGAAAAAAAACCCCGACGGTAATTCGAATCGTCTACCACGTCGTCGTGCACGAGCGTGGCCGTATGCACCAGTTCAATTAAAGCCGCACCGCGGTAACTTGAATCGTTAATAGTTCCGCAAACGCCCGCCGCCAGAAAAACGAACATGGGCCTGATCTGCTTCCCCTTTCGCCGGACGATATAGTTCATGATCTGATCGAGCAACATGACGTCGCTTTTCATAAAATCACGAAATTTTCCCTCAAATGCCTTCATTTCGGCATCAATCGGGGCTTGTATTTGTTGAATGGAAAGACTCATGTGTGGTGATCAGTATTCAGAGAAGACCGTTCTTCACTCGCTAAGACCTCAAAATTTTCTCAATGAATACGGTAATCCTCGGCAAGTTTACGAAGGATTGGCTTCGCGTGGATAACTTTGTCCGCAAAAGTTGTATAGTTAACCCGGAATTTTTCTTTAAAATTCCAGAAACAGACTTCAGTACCTATGAAATTGTTCTTTCGGCAGGCGGGCGACACGGGCCCGGCCATTGTGATATTACACGGCGTTTTTGGTTCGGCAGATAACTGGCTGACCGTAGGTAAACAAATAGCCGACCTGGGATTTCGGGTATTCATGCTTGATCAGCGAAATCATGGCCGCTCTCCCTGGAGCGATGAATTTGGTTATACTGAAATGGCTGAAGATTTACAGGAATTTCTCACTGACCAGCAGCTTACTGATCCCATTCTGATCGGCCACTCGATGGGTGGAAAAACGGTGATGCAATATGTTATGAATCATCCCGACAGCTGGCAAAAACTGGTAGTGGTTGACATTGCTCCTCGCTTCTACCCCGTACACCATACCAGTATTCTTAAGGGCATGAACCTGATGCCGCTAGCAGCCATGAAAAGCCGTCTGGAAGCGGAAACGTTTTTTACCCAATACGAAGACCATCCCGGTACACGGAATTTTATCCTGAAAAACCTGGCTCGTGGGGATAATGGCTTTACCTGGCGGTTGAATTTACCCGTATTAACCCGCGAGATTGAAACGGTTGGGGGTGAACTGAGCGGCATTCGGACGATTACCAGACCTGTCCTGTTCCTTAAAGGTGAGCTTTCTTCTTACATTACGGATGAAGACGACAAAGAAATTCGTCGCATTTTCACGGATGTACGCATTGAAACCATAGCCGAAGCGGGGCACTGGATACAGGCGGAGCAACCACAGGCGTTTATTGAAGCTGTAATGAAATTTATACGGGGATAACCATGGCAGAAACATCCCAGTCCACTTTATTTTTATTACCCACTGTGCTGGCTCCTGAAACGACCAATTCGGTGTTGAGTCCGCAGATTCGAGAAGTCATTAGTCGCACGGATATTTTCTTCGTTGAAAACCTTCGGACAGCCCGCCGATTTATTTCCGAATTAAAAACGGGGCGAAAAATCGACGAGCTTACTTTTTTTGAGTTACATAAAGACACCCCGCGATCAGAAACGCAACAGCAGATTCGGGAATTACTCAAATTGGGAAAAGATGCGGGCATTCTCTCGGAAGCAGGCTGCCCCGGCATTGCTGACCCGGGAGCGGTGGCGGTTGGACTGGCTCACGAAGCTGGCATTCGGGTAACTTCCCTGGTGGGTCCATCCTCCATCGTACTGACTTTGATGGGTTCGGGCTTTAATGGGCAATCCTTTACTTTTCATGGCTATTTACCAATTGATAAAGGCGAACGTTCGAAACGGATTAAGGAATTAGAAAAAAAGGCACAAAGCGGACAAACGCAGCTTTTCATGGAAACGCCTTACCGAAACGGTGCTCTGTTTGACGATCTGTTACGGACTTGTCAGCCTCAAACGCTGTTATGCCTTGGCAGTAATCTTACAGCAGAAGATGAACTGCTCAAAACGTTGAGCATTAAACAGTGGCAGCAACAAAAGCCGGATTTACACAAAAAACCAACGATGTTTGCTCTGGGGACTTATTAATCCCTTTACCCGACATCTACTGATACTATGCTGAATTTACAGGTTTTCACATTCAACGCTTTACAGGAAAACACCTATGTGCTTTGGGATGATACCAAAGAGGCCGTAATTATTGATCCCGGCTGTTATTCTAAAGAAGAACAGGAAGAATTAAAGGATTTTATTGAAGATCAGGGCCTGACTGTAGTTAAGTTACTGAATACGCACGCTCACGTCGATCACGTACTGGGTAATGCTTTCGTGAAGCGAACCTATCACGTTCCCTATTTCCTGCATCCGCTGGACGTGCCGATTCTAAAGTCCGTGGTCGTTCGGGCCCCTTCATACCGATTCTTTAACTACGAAGAAGCCGAACCCGATGCATGGCTGGAAGAAGGCACGGATGTAACCTTTGGTAATACCACCCTGGAAGTACTGCACGTACCCGGTCACGCCCCCGGCCACGTAGCCTTCGTCAATCAGGAATATAACCTCTGCATTGGTGGGGATGTATTGTTTCAGGGAAGCATTGGCCGCTGGGATTTTCCTGGCTGTAACTTCGACGACCTGATCAGCAGTATTAAAAATAAGTTGTTCAAACTGAACGACGCAGTTCAGGTATTCCCCGGCCACGGGCCTTCCACAACGATCGGTCGTGAAAAGCAGTATAACCCTTACGTAGGTTCAAATGGGCAATATGCCTGATTTATGAATCCTTATCTATCTGAAACATATGCTTAAGCACCTTCCCAATACTATGACCTGCGGTAACCTGTTGTGCGGTTGCGTCGGCATTGTTGCGGCTTTCAATAACGATCTGTTACTTTGTTCGTATCTAATTGTCATCGCCGGAGTTCTGGACTTCTTCGATGGTTTCGTGGCACGGCTGGTGAAAGCTCAGTCAGCCATTGGAAAAGAATTGGATTCTCTGGCCGATATGGTAACCTTCGGCGTATTACCATCTATTATTATTTATCATCTGATTCTGGCAAGCGTTCCTGACCTAGTCAGTACCTGGAAATGCTATTTTGCTTTCGTCATTGCCGTTTTCTCGGCTTTGCGACTGGCTAAATTTAACATCGATGAACGGCAAACGTCGGGATTCATTGGCCTACCTACACCCGCCAATGCTTTTCTTATCGCATCAATTCCGGTTATCCTTCGTCAGCACGAAGACTGGGGACGTTTTATTCTGAATGCAAACTACCTGATTGGCTTCAGTTTTGTGATGTCTTTTTTGCTGGTAATGGAAGTCCCACTTTTTGCCTTAAAGTTCAAAGGTTTCGGTTGGAGAGGTAATGAGATTAAATACGTGTTTCTCATCCTTTCAGCGATCCTGGTCGTAGTATTAAACTTCACGGCAGTTCCACTAATCATTGCCTTATATATCCTTTTGTCGCTCGTTAATAATAGTCGTAAGCCTACGTATTAAGCGAATAATAAAGAAGCCCGTTTACAAACGGGCTTCTTTATTATTCTAAATTTGGACGATAAATGAGTACTTTAAAATCAGTACACTTACCATCCAATTTGCCTCTTATAAAACTTCAATTTCACCCAATTTAGCGTCCAATAAAGTCGTTTATATTCGTTAGTATTTCATTGAAAATACTCATATTTCTAATAAAGCCCTTGTCTTGTTATACTCAATACTGTCTAGTACTTAACATTACTAATGTACATCCTTCAATAGTTTCAACCCCCTGATCCTCTGCTAATTTCTCAAATTCAGGATTTTCAGTCCCCGGATTAAAGATGATTCTTCGGGGTTTTAAGCTAAGTAAATAGTCATATAATTCGGGTTGTCGGGTTGGGTTGATATATAGAGTAATGGTATCAATATTTTCGAGTTCAGGCCGCCCATGCAAGATCTGATTACCAGACACTTGCCCGTTTTCTTTGCCAATTAATACTATTTCGTGGCCGTGCCCAAGTAAGCTATTCGCAGCTAGATATGAGTATCGACCAGGATAAGTAGAGGCTCCAACAATTAAAGTTTTCATATTTTTTTTATTTAATGTTATAAATCATGTGAATCGTGAAAATTTCTTACGATATTCGGCACTGGTTTTGTCGTGATGAATAAAAAAAGTTTACCATCTGCTCTGACTAAATATATCTTCTTCATCTCCGCCCGCCCAAAACCAGTTCTACTGTCCAAGTAAGTTAACCCGTCAACCAGACTTGAACGGATGTTAATTAATTAACCATGAGCGAGAAGAAATCTAGTAGTTTTTGGAATGAGAAATGGATTAAGATCCCTTTTGAAGGCATCGAAAATCCCCCCCATTACGAAGTATCAAACTATGGAAGGCTTCGTAGTTTCCAGAATGATCCCGATGGGGAAATTATCAAGGGATCCATCATTCAGGGATATCGATCTCTGAATATCCGTATCCGAGGTGGTAAAGTTATTAATCGTTACCTGCATCGGTTGGTGGCTGATTTCTTTGTAGAGCGTTCCGACGCTGAACGCAAATTTATCATCCATCGTGACCATGACAAGCTGAACAATCACTGGGAAAATCTGAAGTGGGTTACTCGCGATGAAATGACCGAGCACCACCGCACGAATCCCCAAGAAAAACCACGCCCAAAACGCACTAAAAACTACAAACTGACCGAAAGTAAAGTTTTGATGATTAAAAAGATGCTGAAGAGTGACAAAAATCGTCTGAAGATGATTGCGAAACAATTTGGCATTACTCACACCCAATTAAACCGGATTCGTTCCGGCGAAAACTGGGGCCATGTAAAGGTAGAGGACGAGATCGAAGGCGTAAAATAGGAATTTGATTACCCCAAAAAGCCCGATACTAAACGATCGGGCTTTTCTTGTGAGTTTATGTTCTGGGCTGAAAGACAAATCCTTCGCCATCTTCATCAAAATCAATAGTCAGGCCAATGACGTACATCAAGTGTCGGCGGTCTACGTAAACTTTGATTCCTTCCAGAGTATACTCATCATCGTCAGGCGTCTTGGTATCAAAACCAAGTAGAAACGAAGCCCCACAAGCGGCTCCCTTCAGCCCTACCCGCAAGCCATAAAACTCAGGCAGGCTCTTGCTGTCGATAATGACACGCACTTGTTCCTGTGCCTCCGACGTCAGGGTTATTGGTATGATCTTCTGCGTAACCATTTTGTTCGTTCCAGGTGTAGTGTTTTGAATCAGGAGTTCAATCCATTCAAACAATATCCTCTATATTTACCGATTTAATATTTTACTGCAAACTGCAAACTGCAAACTGCAAACTGCAAACTCAACTCCGATGCAAGACCTTTTTAGTGATCTTATTAAAGTAGCCTTACCCGCTGGATTCGTCCTGTATGCTTTTTACCTGACCATAAAAGCTTTTCTGAATAAACAGCTTATTGAGCAACAGCAAAACGTACAGGGAGAAGCTTTGAAGCAGGTCCTACCCTTACGTTTACAGGCTTACGAACGCCTTGCACTCCTGCTTGAACGCATCAGCCCCAATAACTTACTCATTCGTAACGCTGGCCAAGCCATTACCGCCATCGAATTACAACAGCTGTTACTCGCTGAAATCCGCCAGGAATTTCAGCATAACGTGGCTCAGCAGATTTACGTCAGTAATGAAAACTGGGAACGCCTGCGTTTAACCATTCAGGAAGTTACTTCTTTAATCAACCGTTCGGCCTCAGAAGTTCCCGCCGAAGCCGCAGCTCTCGACCTCGCTCGCAAGATCAGTGAACTATCCGTAGGCCGTCCCATGGAAGTGTGGCAGGAAACCCTAAATGCAATCAAACAGGAAGCTCAGAAAATCTGGAGCTAGTTTTCCGTTGAGAATTAACTACAGAGTTTCACGGAGTTTGGCACTGAGTTACTGAAGCTTATTCGCATTTATAATCTAGAATAGCTAGTCCAACTCTGAGTAATACTTTGTGAAACTCTGTGGTTAATAAGTCTTCGTGAACCTTTGTAGCAAACACTAGCTGAAAACAGTAAACCAACCACTGAAAACTAAAATACGGCTTCTGCGATTCGCTTTACGGAATCAGACTTGCCCATTGTGTAGAAGTGTAATACGGGAACGCCGAAGTCTAGTAATTCCTTGCATTGCTTGATACCGAACTCTACGCCTACTTCGCGTACCTGCTGGTCATTCTTGCAGTCTTCCACGGCCTTTACCAGTTCCTCAGGAAAATCGAGGTGGAAAATGCGGGGTAATACGGTCAGTTGTTTCTTGGTAGAGATGGGCTTCAGACCCGGAATGATGGGGACGTTAATGCCTTCGGCCCGGCAGCGTTTCACGAAATCAAAGTATTTCTGATTATCGAAAAACATTTGGGTTACGATATAGTCGGCTCCCAACTCTACCTTCTTTTTGAGGTAACGCAAATCATTGGCGTGATTGGGAGCTTCAAAGTGCTTCTCTGGGTAACCCGCCACCCCAATGCAGAAATTCGTAGGCTGAGCTTCCGTTTCTTCATGCAGCAGCCGACCACTATTCATATCTACAACCTGCGAAATCAGATCGGTAGCATAGGCATGACCGCCTTCTTTAGGTTTGAACACCCCGGCTGATTTCTCCGGATCTCCTCTCAGTACCAGCGTATTGTCAATGCCAAGGTAATGTAAATCGTATAGAAAATCTTCGGTTTCATCTTTGGTAAAACCGCCGCAAATGACGTGGGGAACGGGATCAACCTTGAAACGTTCCATTAACTTCGCACAAATCCCCACCGTTCCGGGACGACGACGCACGGGAACTTTCTGAATCAGTCCACTCGGATGCTTTTTCTCAATGAGCTCTTCGCGGTGATACGTTACGTCTACGAAGGGAGGCTTGAATTCCATCAGAGGTTCAATGGAATCAAATAATTCGGTAATACTCTGCCCTTTGATCGGGGGAATAATTTCGATGGAGAAAAGCGACTTTCCGTTCGCCTGCTGAATATGTTCGGTAACTTTCATGGGATACTACGATAAGTCTGGCAAAATACGGAAAAAGTTCAGGCTTTGAACCGATTAGGGTTTATAGTTTTCCTTTGATAAGCGTCATTTTCAGTGAACCGTTCCGATTTTTCTGGATTTTTAATTATTTTTGCCCTGGTTTTGAACCGAATACAAAGGTTCTGCTGTTGCCTTATCAACTATACATTTCGACGTTTCTACCATCATGTGGATTAATTTTTTCTTCTAAGTAGTTTTGTGATTCTCTCCTGAATCATTTCCTTCTATTATTCACAAGTAGTGGTGATGGGGCCAGGCGGCCGTCCTGCGGTAAACACCTGATTTTGCAACCTGATTACCCTGTCTTGCTACCTTAAAAGACCTTATATAGTTTTGTTTAGCACCGAAAAAGATATAGAAACGGCGGTTCTGATCGCCATGATTACGCCTAAACAATCCGAAGAACAGACCACGGAATATCTGGCCGAGCTGGAGTTTCTGGCTGAAACGGCGGGCGTAAAAACTGTTAAAACCTTCGTACAACGCCTCGAACGCCCCGACTTGAATACATTTCTGGGTAAAGGACGTTTCGAAGACGTCGTGGCCTATGTCATAGACAACGCCGTGGATCTCATCATCTGCGATGACGACCTGAGTGGCCGACAAATCCGTAACATGGAAACGGCATTTCAGGAGCGGAACAAGGAGGTGAAGATCATCGACCGAAGCCTGCTCATTCTGAACATCTTCGCCATGCGTGCCCAGAGCGTACAGTCCCGCACGCAGGTAGAGCTGGCCCAGCAACAATACGTATTGCCCCGGCTCACCCGCATGTGGACGCACTTGTCCCGGCAACGCGGTGGTGTGGGGATGCGTGGACCCGGAGAGAAAGAGCTGGAAACGGATAAACGGATTGCCAATGACCGGATTTCCTTCCTCAAGGAGAAATTAGCCAAGATTGACCGTCAGGCCGTAAACCAGCGGAAAAACCGCGAGCAGATGGTTCGAGTGGCTCTGGTGGGTTATACCAACGTTGGAAAGTCTACGTTGATGCGGCGATTGGCTAAAGCGGAGGTGTTCGCCGAGAACAAACTCTTCGCTACGGTCGATTCTACCGTACGAAAGGTAACCATCGAAAACATCCCCTTCCTGCTGACGGATACGGTTGGATTCATCCGTAAGCTACCCACCATGCTGATTGAGTCCTTCAAATCGACGCTGGATGAGGTGCGTGAAGCGGACATTCTGCTGCACGTGGTGGACGTTTCACACCCCAGCTACGAAGAGCACATTGAAGTGGTGAATCAGATTCTGGCGGAAATCGGAGCAGCGGATAAGCCTATCATTCTGGTTTTTAACAAAATTGATTTGTACAAACCTAGCCCGGAACTGGAGTTTGAAGCTCAGGAAGGGAACTTCTCTCCCATTGAGTTTCTAAAAAACAGTTACCTGGATACGGAGAAGCCCAAAGCGATTTTCATCTCGGCTGAGAAAAAAGAAAACATCGACGAGCTGCGTCAGTCGCTGCTAAATCTGGTGAAAGACAAGCACTTCCAGATTTTCCCGAACTGGCTCGACCTGCCGAGTTCATATTAAATGAATAGGAAATTGGTTTTTGTGAAGATTCCTTAGATTTTTGCAAAAACCAACACTCCTGGCACTGTAGTTCAACGGATAGAATAGGCGTTTCCTAAACGCTAGATGCGGGTTCGATTCCCGCCGGAGCCACTACCTACAAATAAAGCCCTGAAATTCAGGGCTTTATTTATTCTCCAAAATAGATTATCTAGTTCATTATAGTTAAACTTCATTAGATAAAGAGTAACTTTATTCTTCCAAATAATACGAATCATTCATATCACTACTAGGAAGGAATTTACCGTAATCAATTTTAGCTAATCCTTCTTTCGTTAATTCATTACCTAGTTTTTCGCTCAGGCTATTAATGATACTACATTCTTCTTCCGTCAGGTAAAAAGAATGATCTCGGAAATAATTCATTAGTTTATTATAGCTGTGTCTTCTGCTGCCGTGAATAGATTCTATCTCTCTGAGTTTCTTAATGGCTTCTTCGATATCCTTATGATGAATTTTAGGCATCAGGTTCGGAATTAAATCAATCATGCCATCCTCTGATACAATCACAATAACCGTTGGAATTTCCTTCGCTACGTAGTCATAATAGCGGATGGCCGAATTGAATCGGGCCCCTCTGGACGAGTCTCCATTTTTGGTAGCCATGCCGTCCAGAATTACTCCAATGGCGTAGCAGATGGAATCTGTATTTAACAGAACGGAGCCGTCAATGGCGGTAATTTGTCTCATCAAAGAGGTTTCCAGTTTTCTGGGCTTGATGCAGAAACATTGGTTGCTCAGCCGTTTCGCCTCACTTTCGGCCTGATCCGAAATGACCAGCATGGTGCCATGCTTCTGTTCGGAAGCCACGGTGCAGATTTCCCACAAAGCATTAAGGTCACCTTCGGAAATATCTTTAAAAATACGACTGATTCGTCCGTGAAAATCTTCCCGATCTATGCGTTCTTTGGGTAAGCTGGGAATCTGGTAATCAACGATCATCATTAACTTATTGTCGTGAAGCACCTCCCATACGTAATGACTCTTGAAATTGATCACAAACAGCGATTCATGATTGGCGTTGTAGGTTCCGGCTATTTTTCCTAATCCGTATATTTTGTAGGAATCCGAGACGATCAAGGTTTCATCATTACATAGCTCCAGAAACTTCCTTACTTTCCGGTAATCGTAAATACTGATGGGTTCTTCCAGCTCCAGCACCAGGCTCACATTCATGTGATGCTGCTTGGCAATGACCATCTTGCCAATGCTTTCGCTGCCTTCATATTTTAAGGAAGAAATGGAATTACAAACTTCGTAAAGGTCCACCAGAGCTTCGTGCGTTTCAACGGACATCGCTACCGAATGCATGAAATCCTTTGCTGCATTAATCAACAATTCTTTCTCGGCTCTAATGATGGAATGAGCACTATTAACTTTAGAACTATTAATCGTGTGCATACACTCTTTTAAAAACTGAGTGATCACGCTGTGCATGAAGGATTTGGATTTGACTACATAGTCCAGATAGGTTTCTTTTTTTAAGCAATAAAACTTATCCAGTATGTTTTTATTCAGTTCCAGCACTACGAATACCTGATATCCTTTTAATAAGCAGGCTTCTGATATAAATCTTTCGATGGTACTGTCATACATTTCCTTATTTACAATTTTGTAAACAGCTTCTCCGAGAGATTTACTTTTGATATACTCTTTGTGATTTTTTGCGTACGATTTATTCGAATAATTTACGCTGCTTTCAATATCTACCTTCTCTAAAGCAGCAGCTAACTCCTTCACCTCATCAAAGGCTTCCGGTTTTATTTTTTCTCCTGACGTAATAATGGATACAGGCTTTCCCTCCCTGTCATCCCAGGGAATGCAGATTATCGAGAGTTGTGGATCAAATTGCAGATCCAGAAGTGCAAATAATCGCTTGGCATATAATTCAAGTAAAACCTGAAAGGTTTCTTCAGCGACTGGTATCATAAGCAAAGGCTCTTATCGATTATTGTGGGGGTATGATAGGATCAAGTCCAGTAAAACCGGACGTTATCTTCTTTCTGATGAACTAGTATACAATTAGTTATAGATAATAGTCACGGCTACATAACTAACGTAGTGATTTATCTCGTCAGGTGTAACTCCTTTCATTACTATTCAATTACTGACTTCTTCGCTGGATTATCGCTTCGATTAAGGACTGCGTCAGGGGTTGGCCCTGGCTTTGAATTTCTTCCAGCTCCTGGGGCGTGAGCTGCTCCTGAGCCCGTTTCAGTAATGCTTCCTGATCGGTTTGGGTTGATTTCTGCTCTTCCATTGTACTAGGTATTTTATAGGATTACTTGATTCCAGATATCTCTAAAAAAGCTCTTCCAGCCCAGAAATTTTCGTTTTTTCCTGAATAAGGATTGCATTACCGCTACTATCATTGCTCTGGTATTCAATTTTAAGTTATTCAGAGTCAAAATGGTATCAACAATTTCATAACCTATGCTTCGATCATTTATTACTCTGGGACTTAGTTTGAGTCTGAGTTGTGGCTACGTAGCCTGTCAATCAACCGAAGGACTCACGGAGAAACCTCTTCCGGTTCATATTCAGTTAATCTCCGACCAGCTCCTCTACCCTACGGCCTTCGCCGTACCGGGTGATGGCTCCGGACGTTTATTCATTACCGAACAGGCTGGTCGTATTCGGGTTATTGAAAAGAATAAACTCAACCCCACCCCTTTTCTGGACATCAGCTCGGTGGTAATCAAACGAGATGGGTACGACGAACGCGGACTGCTGGGACTGGCCTTTCACCCGCAGTTTGCTAAAAACGGAAAGTTCTATGTCTATTACAGTGCAAAAACCAACGGAAAGGGCAATCATAAAAGCGTTATTCAGGAATTTACCAGCGATCAGAAAACTGCCGACCCTCAAAGCGGAAAGGTCGTGCTGGAATTTGATGAACCCGAATCCAACCACAACGGTGGAGACTTGAAATTCGGTCCTGACGGGATGCTATACATCGCCGTTGGTGACGGCGGCGGTGCCGGCGACAAGCACGGCGATCATGGTAACGGTCAGAATATAAATACCTTATTAGGAAAAATCCTGCGAATTGACGTAAACCAATCCCCTTATGGCATCCCGAAGGATAACCCTTTCCGGGATCAATCGGGCGTTCGTCCGGAGATTTACGCGTATGGGTTACGGAATCCCTGGCGGATCAGCTTTGATCACGGCACGGGCAAACTCTTCGCGGGCGATGTAGGCCAGAATCAATACGAAGAAGTAGACATCATTAGTAAAGGTGGTAATTACGGCTGGCGGGTGCGGGAAGGGTATCACGCCTACAACGAAAAAGATCCCGATCCCAAAAACTATATCGATCCCATCAGTGAATACGCACACAGTGAAGGAATTAGTATTACGGGTGGCTTTGTCTATAGAGGAAATAAAATTGCAGCCTTAAAAGGCAAATACGTTTTCGCTGACTGGTCGGGCCCCACCTGGTATTTATCGGAATCGCAGGGAAAAACCTGGCCTCGGGGAAGTTTACAACTTCGAAACCGCCCGGCCAACTGGCAAGTCTACAGTTTCGGTGAGGATGAAGACAGGGAATTATACATACTTGGAGTAAACACCGAAAGTAATAAGGGCTTCATTTATAAAATAACCCCCTAAATGCAAAATATTAGCCTGAAGCTTGACAAATGACTTTTTTGAACTTTATCTTTGTGCGACCAAAAGCCTCCTTAGCTCAGTTGGTAGAGCGACGCATTCGTAATGCGTAGGTCGCAAGTTCAAGTCTTGTAGGAGGCTCTAAGAGTTTTGTAGGGGGCTCGGAGAGTTCAAAATAAGCTCTATTATCATTCTTTTAGGCACCTGTTCGCGATCCGAACAGGTTTTTTTTTGTGCCTTCTTCTCATATACCTAGTTTTTTCTCCCCTTTTTCTCAATCGGGTTATACCCTCAGGTGGCATAAAATCCTTAGCTACATTACTGCCACCCGGCACGGTTTCTTGCGAAATGATAAGTTCAGGATGGTTCGGAAGGGTTTCGCAAGACCATGAAACGCAGACGAATCAGCATGATGACGGTCAGCCTTTGGAGGCATTTTTCCAATTCCACTAAAACTAAATGTACCATTTATGCAAGAATCAAATACGAAGGGAAAAGGGCTGAACTCGGTTCTACCGGGATCAATATCCCAACCACCGACTGGGACCCCGTGGCGAAACGGGTACTTTCTACTCATCCGCAACACCTTTCGATCAATCAGGATCTACAGGAACTCCTTAGCCGGATTGATATTGCTTACCAAGCGGTCCGCAAATCAAATCGCCCGGTTCAGGCCGGAAGTATTCTACAGATGTACCGGACCTTATTTGAACCGCAGGTTGACCCTGCACCAACGACTGAAAGCCTGACGATACAGGAGGTATTTCACCGCTGGATCAATCACCGGGAAGAACTACTGGAGTACCAGCAAATCAAATACCCTACCTTCAAAAAGAACCGGGAATCAAAGACTAAATTTCTGGAATATCTCCTTGAAAAAGAAAAACAAGCCGTCAAGGCCGTTGATTTCAACCTTCGGGCAGCCCAGCGATACCGCACCTGGCTGGAAACGCAGGGCTACGGGTATCCACATATCAATAAGCTTATGAAAACCTTACGTCAGGCCGTGCGTTGGGCCTATGAGGAAGAACTTACCGAGGTCAATCCCCTGGAAGGCCTACGCCTGAAGCGGGAGAAGCTTAAACCCCCGGTATTTCTCTTTACTGTTCAGGTAGAAAATCTGAAAACCGTGCCCTTTCAGTCGGAAGTGCTTCAGAAGGTCGCGGACCTGTTTCTGATCTACTGCCGGACGGGTTTTCATTACTCAGACCTGAAACTGGTCATCAGAGATTCTCATCAAAAGATTGGAAAGGGCTTTGCCGGGCTTGACTGGATCAGCCACGAACGCATCAAAACCGGCGTTCCGGCCAAAGTACCCGTATTCGACGAAGTAAAGCCTATCGTCGAAAAATACGGCGGCTGGAATAAGCTGCCTTTACTTTCCAATCAGAAAATGAATGAATACCTGAAGATCATAGCCGCCGACCGGGGACTTCCCCCGAATATTTCGGTAAAGGTTGGCCGGAATACGTTAGCGGACTGGCTACTGAACGAAAAAGGCTGGAGTAAGGAAGCCGTGAAGGTGATTATGGGTATCCGTACGGACTCCATTCTTGCCCGTTACGTACGGGCGGATGAACGGCGGGTGGTGCTTGAAATGAATAAAGTCTAAAATAAATCCCAAAACCTTAAACTGATCCGACCGGGCCGCCTGAACCGGTCGTATTACTTGACCGACTCAGGCGGATTAATCGAAACCCCTATAATAATGATAAGAGCCGTTCTTTAAAAGACGGCTCTTGTTTTTTTAGCTACCGGACTTGCCGTGCTTGCGGAAGGCCTGGATTAACTGGTAAATGAAATAGGCTATAGCGATACGGCTTAAACCTTCAACCCAACGTGATAAACTAGTGATATTTTCTTCTATTTTCTCTGGATCGCGAATGCCTTTAATCTTTAATAGCTGTTCTGCCAGATAATCAGCTTTACGTAAGGGGTTTATAAATTCTGGCAGATAAGAGATAACCTTAGAAAATTTTGACCACTCGTCAGCACTAGGAATGTGTAAGTATGGATAAATTATTGAAGGATATACTTCTAGGCTAAGACAATAAATAAAAAACAATAAACCGCTCGCAACTAAAGTAGACAATACACCTCTTTCCCAACTTTGTCCATAGTTCGTGGATATTTTATTTAACCATAGATTAATTTTTTCCCAGCGTTCATTGTTTTTATTCTCATCTAATGTAGAACGGTAAGCTTCCATTTCTCTAGCAAAATATCGGTTAGCTTCAACTTTATCTCCTCTATTTTCATATATTTTTTTAATCTGGCTATAACCAAATTGTTGTTGACTTACGTCAGGAGTTCTTATTTCATTTGGCATCTTAGTACCAGACAAAAATACTTCTATAATTTTAGAACTAACAAATTCCATTTGAAAATTCGACAAATCACAGTTTATAAAAATAACCTTACCCATATCTGAACCATGAATCTCTAATTCATTATATACTTCCAAATTCTCATATGAATCAATTTCTTCTAATGAAGGCATTAAAAAAGTATCTCTACACTCTATATTGTTAAAATAAATAATTCCTAAATTTTTAAAATCTATAAAGGATAAACTATAACAACTTGAATTTACGTGTACTATTGAATCCTTAACCATTATACCACTAAATACTATAGAGTTTACTATAACAGAACTCGCAATAAAGTAATTTGAAGCAGATGAAGTTTTGAAAAAACTGATATTATTAGCAAATCCACTTACGAAATAAAATTCCTCCATAAACCTACCACCGCTTATTCTAAAATCTTTTTCAAAGGAAACATCATAAATAGAGAAATCACGATGAAAATCACCGCCACTAATGGCAAAATCATTTTTAAAATAGCCCCCTCTAATTATAACATCTTCAAAAGAACCTCCTGAAATCGCAGCATCTAGCAAAATTTCATTATCAACTAATCGTAAGTAACCTTTATAAATACCACCTGTTATATATAAACTAGATTTGAAACTATTTTTAACAAAAGAAAGACTATGATTTAAACAACCACTAGATATTACGATATCATCATCAAATTTATTATTTTCAATATATAATATTGAATTAAAAACAGCTTCTGAAGCAAAAAAATGACTTAAAAATTCATTGTTATCAATTAATAGTTCATTATCATATTCTCCACCCATTATAGTCAAAAAACCCCTAAATATATTTGAACTTAAAGTAAATTTACCTTTATATTTACCACTTCTCAAATCAAATGACGTTACAAAAATACAGTTTTGATAAATAATCTCATGATCAGATGTCAAGTTATTCATTTCTACCCCTTCATGAAACACACAATTTTCAAAGACAATAGAATTTTTTAACTCTAATCCACTATTTAATATAAATTTTTCTTTTATATCAACATTTCTTAGTGTAATTGTTTTTAGATCATTAGTTACTTTTAACTCACCAAATTCATTAGGAAAGTTTATTTCAGCTTTATAAACAACGTCAAAAATTTCTTCTTTAGATAACAAATACCTCGGTTTATTAGCTAAAGCTTCATTAGAATTATCCATGCTCTAAATTATTAAATAAAATTAAAAATATTATAATCCCAAACATTAATAATAAATACCTGCCGCCCAAAGCTTCAGCTCAGCCATACCCGTCAAAGGCAAATTCACCCGTACCGATTCAATGAAGTAATCCACCCCCCGAATATGGATTTTCATCCAGTTTCCCTTTGACAGGTGAAAGTCAATCTTTGCCAGGTCTGTTGCCGTCAGATTGAGCCGCTTGGTGATCTGGTGCGTATTGCCCCGCCAGGCTTCCGTACGTTTCCAGAAGCGTTCGATCAAGTTGTTGGGACCATGCCAGGCAAGCCGGTACTGACTATACTGATTCGTTGCCCGAGGCAATCCACCCGCCACCCCATTCCAGAAAAGAAGCCGGGGGCTAAAATGATTCGATCCCTGATTATTGACGTCCGTAATGCCCGCCTGACTGGTACGGGCCAGGCCTGTTTCCAGGTTTAAGTCCAGCGAGCTCCAGCGGGATTTGATGGCGTACAGCAGTCCCCCGGCCGGTTGGGGAGTCTGGTACTTATCAAAGTCAGCGGGAGGCGTTTTCATCAGGGCATCGTTGCCGTCGCGTTCCCAGTCCAGTTCCAGCCGGTTAGCCAGATTCGGAGCTTTGGTATGCACATCTTCGGCCTTTTCCGTCCAGTTCAGCCGGGTGGGTTGCTGCATCAGGTCTTCACAAAAACGGATCGTTAGCACGCGGTTCTGCACGTCGAAAGCCAGGTACAGGTTGAACAGCTTCCGGAGCTCTTTGAGCAGTTCCGGAAACGTGATCTCCGGCAAATGACTGGCATACGCAATGACCGTTTCCGAATCGAGGGCATACGTATTGTAGATCAGCAGACGCTTCATCGCCGGATGCTCCATAAACTCTCCTTCAATGGTGAAATTCATCAGGGCCGCACACTGACGTAGGATGAAATGCAAAAACATCATCGGCACTTTGGGCGTATCCGGAAGGTAGGTTCCAGCGGAAACATCGTTCACCCGGCCGGTAAATCCCGGCACCACGGTCTGAGCGTACCAGCCGGGGTTTTCAATCACCGGCAACACGTACCTTTCGTTACCAGCGAGAGAGAAAGCGGCCGGTAGGGGTTCTGATCCGAGGTTGAGCAAATTCAGGGTCGTGTTCTGGTGATCCCGGAATATCTCCCCCAGATTTTGCGTATAAAATACGCTGTAGCCCGACGTACTAACATTCTCCAACTGCACGAAACCTTGCTCAATCAGTACGCCATCGGCGTATTTCTGGCACTTAAGCACCCGATCCGGATAAGAGCTCTGAAGCTGATAGTACCAGTTAAAAAACCGGTTATTCGTGTCTGACAAAGGCAAACTGAAGGGATTGACCTTATTGCCCTGCACGGTGTCGTAGGAGAACAGCGGGTTAAACCGCTCCAGCGTTACGGAAAGACCGGGGGGCAAGTCAATACGCTCGCCCTCCAGTCGAATATCAATTCGATTCATGAGTAAAATTAAAGGTTTGATTTTGCGGCTACGGCGGCCACCCGGTCCATGGCTCCGTACAGATCATGTACCGAGATGGCAGGCTTGGAGGCAATGACTCCCAACATGTTGTTGGCGTAGTCGTTTTGCCCGATCATGGTTGAAAGCTTATCAATGACGGCATCCAGTTTGGCTACGGTTTCGGCCGTGGCATCGGCAATATCCTGCTGAAGCTGAGTACCCTGCTGAATCTGAGCGTTGGTCGAACTCATGTCCATATCCATATCCCCGCCGTATTCGGTATCTATGCCAGCCATGGCCGCCGCCGATTCGGCTTCTGCTTCCGCCTGCATCTGCTCGGCTTCCGCCATCGCCGCATTGGCCGCGGCTTCGGCTTCTCGTTTCTTCTTTTTCGAGCCCAGGATATACATTCCCTTCTCGAAATAGTCGGTTTCACGAACGCCCATCACCCCACCCCGACGAAGGGAAACAGGCTTCCCGTTCTGGTGCAGGGAACTATGCAAGAGCCGGTCAATGATCGGGCCGTTGTTCTTATAAGTCTCTCTGGATAAGATCATGAAGGGCTCCCCGCCTTCCATTTCGCCAATCTCCTGCTGAGTCGAACGGTCCACCAGGGCAATGCCGGAATCTCCGTATCTGGCTCCGTGACGCGGTCCCGCCGGTACGCCGCCGTTGGAATGGTACCCCTTGCGGGCTTCGAATTTTTGACGGGCAATATTGGCCACCTGAAGGCCCGTTGCTACGGCCGTGGTGGCCGCCATCACCAGGTTGATCGGGAAGAAACCCGACGCCAGAGCTTTAATGAAGGCCAGACCACCGGCCACCAGGGCATTCGCCATCTGTAGCTTTTTGTCCCGTTCAAAGGCTTTTTTCTTTTCGGCCAGCTCTCTTTCCTTGTAATCGTTGTTGATTTTCTCAACCCCCTTTTCGTACTGCTCCTTGCTGATCTTGCCCGAATCGTACTGCTTTTTCCAGGAATCCAGCTGCTCGGTTTTCTCTTTCTCAATTTTCTTCAGCTGACTCTCCAGATACTTCTGATTCATCTGCTGAAGTTTGTCAATGGCCATTTGAGCCACCTGACCTACCTGCTCGGAAGCTTTGGAAAAAGCCTGAAAACGCTCGGAATTGAATACGGAATCGGCCCTGGTTTTTTGACCCAGAAAGGTGAAGAAGGTATTGAAATCACCCGTCATCAGGCCTTTCATGGCCTCCCCAAAGTTCACATGGTCGGCGTTCCGCGTAGCCAGGTGCGTTTTCTCATCCCGGATTTTGTTGTTGATGAACGAGAAAAAGCCCTGGTAATCCCCCTCTCCCAGTTTATTGAGGTTATCAAAAAACTCCTGATTGTTCTTCTGCCGGGCGGCATTCGCCTGATCCTGAAGTTGAGACTTGTCATTCTGGAATTTGGCATCCGCCAGAGCCAGCGAGTTTTTCAGCCGGTCGTCAATGGATTTTTCGGCTTTGGCCCGTTCGTCGGCATCCATAATGGATTCCCGGATCCGGTTCTTTTCGGCCTGAGCTTCCCACTCCAGCTTCTTTTTCTTCTCCTCTATCTCCAGCTTCATCAGCCGAAGTTTGGCGTCAAACTGAGCCTGAAAATTATTCGTGGTCAGTTCCAGCGAAAGTTTGGCGGCTTCTACTTCAATCTGAAACTGAGCATCAAAAGCAACCTTATCCGCCTTCAGTTTCTTCTCCCGGGCATCGGCTTCTTTCTTCAGCTTTTCAGCCCGGTCTTTGTCTTCTTTGGCTTTGGCATCGTCCCGGATCGCCTGAATTTCTACCTCCAGGTTGTCTTCAATCTTTTTGATGATAGCCGCCTGCTTTTCCTTATCCTGAACCACCCGCTGAGCTTCGGCAATTTCGGCGTTGGCGAAGGCCTGAGCCTTTTTAATCTTCCGGGTAAACTCCGTTTCCAGCCAGCGTTCCGAAAGCTGCTCTTCTTTCTTCCGGGCATCGTCCCGAATTTTAGC
>CAJYHS010000027.1 GCA_913774715.1 uncultured Siphonobacter sp.
AATGATTTTACATTTTTGTAAACTTGTAAATGTAGAATTAAAATATTGATAATAAGATATTTAATCATAAATGATATTGAAATAGTAAAGAATGGCAGGTCAGGTTTTATGGAATTATATGGCATGGTAATTTTGAAAAATCATACTCAAGGTATTTTTAGCGTATGGTGTGAATTTATCTGTATTAGGTGTCTTTTAGATAATATAGGTAATAAATTTTATTATTATAAAGATGCCCAGTAGGAATCAATGTATGGAAATAAATATTGAATTAATAAGGATAGTGAAACTAGTTTAAATATTAGAAAAGATAACAGTGAAATAGCATGATTTTTAATTTACGCTTTTGAGAAGAATGCTAAAAAAAGTCAGGCTTATTGTATTCAGTGAAAAGAGCTAACCTTTTATGAAAAAGACGAAGATCAGTAACCCGTAAACCCGGTTTAGAGCAATCAGAATCGTTGCCTACGGGGTTTCTGTAACCTCTACATTTAAAGACAATATCCATCTCCTGTTCCAATCTTTAATCCTATCTGTTCTTTTTATGAAACATATTCAACACACCGGATCTACCTTTTTTAACGATAAGCAAATGATAGGTTCGACTGACTATTTCTCGGAAAATGTCCTGAATTTGCTGGCTCAGGCAGAAGGCTTTGAGAAGCCTGCCTTACCCTTGCCCAAAGATACGTGGGCTGGCATTATGCAAGATACTCAGGGTGGCTATTATGCCGTGTTCGCTTTAGGTCAACGGACTCCTTATTTTACAGAAGTTCAGTATATATCTTTCAGTGAAGACGATGATCCGAAGCTTTGGTCGGATCTGATGAGCCACGTTCAGGAGTCGTAGAAAGTGTCTTTAGAAGTAGCGTACTATTAGAAGTAGAATATTCTTGCTAAACCGAACGAGTTTATGACCAGTACTGCCGCCTCTATTCCGGGAGTCTCTCAGTGGGCTGCCGGCATGCCAAACGTATACGAAAGTGAAAACCAGCAGGTTCTGGCTTTTACTTTTGGTAAGGGGAAATGGACTTATCGGGTAGACGCCAATTCCGTGTGGATTATATACCATTATCCCGATGAACAGCAGGTTACGATTCGAGCCTGCTTTGATCCGCAGGGTTTTAATTCCTGCCAGATTACGGAGTATACTAACGAACGGATTTGCTTTACCATTCAGGGAAGCTTGGGACTTTTCAGCGTAAGCTTTTCCATACTTGACCCTGAAAAAGGATTGGTACACTATACAAACCAGTTACAGCCGCGTCAAAGCTTGTTTGTCAGTGTCCTGCCACGGGATCTATATCCACAAAAGCAGGTAGATGTAAAAGTGGCCCAGAAAGGCCCCGCCGCCGGATTGCTCTATTTCGATATGCCAGGGGCAGGAAGTATGGTCTATGTGCAAAATTTTACGGCTTTAAATCCCTACTTTGAGTCTTCTCATACGGAGCCCATTAGTTGTGTAGGCGGGGAATGGCCCGAATTAGGCTTTGCCTTACCCACGAATCAGAACCCATTAAAGGCGAATCAGCCCTATCTGCTTTCGGATGCGTTCCTGGTTATCAATCAGACTTCACAAGTTTCACGGCTGAAAAGACCCCTGGAATTTATTGAGGCCATGGCTCTTATTTATCAGCAATTACCCAAACCTTCTACTACCTACGTAGACTGGCCCGGTCGGGCTCAGCGAACGCTGGTTAGTTTGAATCGGTCGAAAGCCTGTAAACAGATAATTAATCAACACCTCTATCTGAATGCTTACGTTGATTCTTCTGAGAAGCCGCCTGAATGTATGGTACAACTGGCCATTCTCATTCCTCTACTGGAATATGAGCAATGGAAACCCAATGCTTCCTATTCGCTAACTCAGGAGTTACTGCGAAGCTTTTCCACATTTTTCAATAAAGAACTGGGGGTGCTTACTCGCTGGCTTCCTAAGGTAAAATTTGAAAAAACTGAACAGGAATTAAGTGAGGAAGAAAACCCTGAAATCATTGATTCCTGGTATCTACTCCATATGTTACTGAATGCCGGTCGATTAGCTTCCTTTGGTAATGAAGCGGCTCACTCCATTTTTATCGAATCCTTAACGTACCTGATAAAAGCCGCTCAGCACTTTAATTACGAGTGGCCGGTCTTCTACTACATGAAGAATTTTTCGGTTATGAAAGCCGAAACGGAGCCGGGTGCCGGAGGGGAGCATGACGTACCGGGGCTTTACATACATGCTATGCTTCAGGCCTACGAGCTTACCAAGGAAGACCTTTACCTTCAGGAAGCAGAACAGGCGGCAAAACGATTAATGAAATTTGAATTTGACCTCCTTTATCAGTCCAACAATACGATCATGAGTGGGGTCGCTCTGGCAAGGCTATGGCGAATTACCAATGACCGCACCTATCTCGAACTCAGTTATCTGTGCATGGCTAATGTACTAGCCAAAATGTGGCTGTGGGAATGTGATTTTGGTTACGGGAAAGACTACTCCACATTTATGGGTCTTTCTCCACTCCGGGATGCAGAGTATATTTCGGCCTATGAGGAAGCTGAATCGCTGGCGGCTCTCTCGGCATATATGAAGGAAGTATATCAGGTAGCTCCCCGTGAGTTAAGCTATCTGCTCTCCGAATATGGTAAATATCTTCTGCACAGAGGCCAATTTTTTTACCCGGATCAGGTTCCCACGGCTATGATCTCTATGGAACCTAGGGAAGGAGTCACGCAGCGAAATTTAAGCATACCCGTTGAAGACATCAGAAGCGGCTGGCAACAATCAGGTCAGGTAGGACAGGAGGTGTACGGGGCTGCAGTAGCCTTTGTCTTAAGCTCGTATGCCTATGTGTCTTTTCCTCAAGTCCCCTTTCAGGTGTTTGTGGAATACCCCATTTTTCACGCTGATTTTTTAAGTCAGTCAACGAAAGAAGGGAAGATTACCCTGATCATAGCAGGAAGTTCGCCGGGTACCTGTAAGCTTCGCCTGATATCCTTTAAAGGAGCCTTGCCTTATACTCAGTGTCAGATTAGAGAAGGTAACGAAGAAATTCGGCCACGGGATGAAGATCATGCTCACACGTTTCGGGAGTACGAAATTCCCGGAGGGTCGGAAGTAATTCTTACGTATTGGAGTTAAAAACCTTGATAACCATGGATGAAATCGAATCTACCTCTCTGGAAGGAAAACGAGTCTTAATCACGGGCGGAACCACGGGCATTGGCCGGGCCACTGCTGTCTTACTAGCGGCTCAGGGAGTCAACGTACTATTAGTGGGGCGTCACGAAAAGGAATTAAATGAAACCTTAGAAAAGATCAACCATACAGGGAAGTCAGCGTTGGGGCTGGTGGCTGATGTGAGTATGCCGCGAGACATTGAACTGATTTTCAAAAAGATAGATAGCCAGTTGGGTGGTATTGATGTGCTAATCAACAATGCAGCACTGGGGGCCAGTGGAATCATGGAGGAAGAAAACTGGCGATACATTATCGAAACCAACCTTATGGGGTATCTGGCGTGTAGCAAAGAAGCTCTGAAGCGAATGAAATCAGCTGGTGGGGGTCACCTCATTTACATGGGCTCCATGAGTGCGGATGTCAGGGAAGAGGGCAGCTCGGTTTATGTAGCCAGCAAGGCGGGAATTCAGGGTTTTACGGAAAGTCTTCGGAAAGAAGTAAATCCGCTGGGCATTAAAGTAAGCCTGATTGAACCCGGAGCCGTAGCCACGCCGATGCAACCCGCTTCAGAAGAAGAACAGAAGCAAAAACAGGCTGATCTGGAAATGTTACACGCTGATGACATTGCCCAAGCCGTAGCCTTTGTGCTGGTTCAGCCTTTGCGTAGTGATGTGGTTAACCTGCAAATCAGACCCCACCTCCAACTCATTTGATACTTGAAAATTAATAACTAGTCATGAAAACAATACTCTTATTTTTGAGCATTACAGGCATGGTGTATGGTCAGCAACATGACCAGAGAGCAAACCAGATGGCCAAACCTGGACCCCGGGCCATGAAGGCTACCTATGATACTACAGGACAGATGGGTGGACGGAAACGGGTACCTATGGATCCTGGAAAAGACATCGTTCAGAATATTAACAATTCTCACCTGTTTTATATGTTCATGTCTGCCATTCGAGGGGTAGGATTAGTGCAGCCCTTGCAGGGACCCGGACCTTTCACCGTATTTGCTCCATCAGATTCTGCCTTTTACGGTTCCACCCACGTTTCGAAATTGCTCGAGGAAAACCAGGCCGTTGATCTAAAAAAGGTCATGTCCCTGCACATTGTTAAGGGAGCATTCACAACGAAGCAACTTAGACAGGCCATTGTAAAAGGTAAGGGAGTGGCACGACTGAAAACGATTTCCGACGAAGTGGTCATGGTTGTTGAAAAAAACAAGCAACTTATTTTCACTGATAAAAAGGGAACGCAGGCGGTCATTAACTTACCCGATCAAATGCAGAAAAATGGAATCATCCACGTAGTGAATGCCGTTCTGTTACCTTGAACCCAGGAGAGGGTATAGCTTAAGTCAGAGTGTACTTTATTATAACGTATACAAATAGTCGTTATGAATTTCAGATTCCTTCCGAACTGGTATTGTTTTTTAATGAGGAACGGGGGATTTACTAAATAATCTCTTTTCAACCTCCTGAAATTTAATACATTCATTCGGATGAACTTTAAAAGAATAGTTCGGTACAATGGACTATCTATTGTACTGCTCAGTGTTACTTTGTTAACGCTAATGGCCCATTTACTTACCGGCTGGAATGACTATAACCAGGAACGGCAGGAATATCATTGGTCCGCTTTATCTTTTACCGATTATCTGTTTACGGGTCATTGTGTTGAGTCCGTTTTTGAAAATTGGGAAAGTGAATTTCTTCAAATGGGACTGTATGTGGTGTTAACAGTGTCTTTGTACCAGCGAGGATCTTCCGAGTCGAAGGATCCCGATGCTTCCGAAGAAGTAGACCGTGAGCCCAATCCTGAGCGTAAAAACGCACCCGGACCCGTCCGTCGGGGCGGTTGGGTGCTCAAGCTCTATCAGCATTCATTAAGTTTGGCCTTTTTTATCCTTTTCGGATTATCATTCATTCTTCATGCTCTCGGTGGAGTTAAACAGCACAACGCGGAAGAGCAGATGAAAGGATCGGCGGAAGTGTTAAGTCTGAGAGAATTCATGGGAACGAGCGAGTTCTGGTTTCAATCTTTCCAAAACTGGCAGAGTGAGTTTTTATCCGTGTTATCCATCGTAGTGCTTTCCATTTTCTTACGGCAAAAGGGTTCTCCAGAATCCAAACCCGTAGATGCTGCACACTCAGAAACGGGTAATTGATGGTAGACATGAGAAAAGTATTCATAGGGCTTCTGCTTTGGGTAAGTAGTTTAAGCTTGCATGCCCAGCAAACTATTTTTAATGTCCCTTCCTCGGACATTACCCCGCAACGTAAAATCCTGGCTCAGCAGCAAATAGACGTAAATCGGGAACAATTTCGCTCCATGACGACCGTCAATTACGGTTTAGGACAGCACTGGGAAATCGGGATTAACCTTTATAATGTGATGTATCAGGATCATCACTGGATTCACAACGATACAACTACACAAATTCCCTATGCTCCTTTACTATTAATCAATGCCCAGAAAGTCATTGAAATCAATAACCATTTGCAGGCAGGAATAGGCTTGCAAACGGGAGCCAACCTGAATGGAAGTCGGCCGGCGTCATGGGTAGGTTTTTTCTACGCAAACGTAGAAGGACATTTTCACGAAGACCACTATCAGGTGGTGGCGGGGACGTATACAGGTAATGCCCGGTTGTTAGGTGAAGGGCCAAACGTCGGCTTTCACATGGGGTTTGACGCGGGAATTTTTTATCAGAAATTTCATCTGCTAGGAGACTGGGCCAGTAATGCTCACGATTATGGGCAGCTCGTTATAGGGGCCGAAGTATACCTGACGGAACACCTGCCACTGGCCGTAGGCTGGCGACGATCCAATAAGGATGGAAGTCAGGGGTTGGTGGTGCAGTTAACCTATACTCCTAAATAAGGACTGAGTGAAGTTTGAAACGGTAAGGTTCTGATTGGCGGTGAAATATCCGTGTTTTGAAAAGAGGGTCTTCGCAAAATCTAAGTGATTCAGGTAACAAGTATTATCCAACCTTTCAAGTGATAAATACCATGAACGAGCCAGAAAAACAACAGAAGGGTACGCTTGAAAACCGAACTGCTTTCCGTGATGGAGCTAATGTAAGTATTTGGCAATCCCATACTGAAAGTACCCCTGTACGAGAAACTACTACTTCCGATGAAGTTTTCGATGTGTTAATGGTCGGGGCCGGAATCACGGGTTTGACTGCTGCCGTAGCTTTGCAGGAGCAGGGAAAAAGGGTGGTCATTGCCGAATCGCACACCATTGGGTATGGAACCACGGGCGGCACTAGTGCTCACATTAACACCTTTGCTGATACCACCTATGCTGAAGTAGAACAGAATTTCGGCAAAGACTCCGCCCGGATGTTTGCCCGGGCTATCCAGGAAGCAGTTGAAGATGGATCTCAGCAAAAAGAACTCGATGATCTCTATGAAAGTGCTTTGCGGGCAGGCGTGAAAGCCGACGTAGCTTCAGGTTCCCCCTTACGCATTTCAGCGGTTAAAGTCATTCATTTTCCGAATCAGGCCCAGTTCCATCCGCTGAAATATCTGAATGGGTTGCGTAAGGTATTTGAAGCGTTAGGCGGGGTAATTCATGAACACACCCGAGTTGAAGACATAGAACAGGAAGAGTCCCTGCATAAAGCCCGGAGCGGGAATAGGGTACTAAAAGCAAAGGCGGTTGTCTATGCTACCCATATGCCACCGGGAGGGGTAAATGCATTACACTTTCTCAATGCACCGTACCGAAGTTATGTATTGGGTGTAACACTGCTGGACGAACAGTATCCGGATTCTCTGGTGTATGATATGCAGGATCCGTATCATTACTTCCGATCGCACGTGATTGATGGACAACGGTATCTACTGATTGGCGGGAGTGATCACAAAACGGGGCACGACGATCCTCAGGCCGCTTTCGAAGAACTGGAAAGGTATACACGCCAGCATTTTCAAGTCAAAGAGATCGCTTATCAATGGTCGTCTCAATACTTGGTGCCGGCAGATGGGTTGCCTTATATCGGAAAGATGCCCGGAAGTCCGGAAGGTATTTTCACGGCTACGGGTTACAATGGAAATGGAATGATTTTAGGAACCCTTGCCGGTAAAATTCTGAGTGATACAATCGTTGGGAAAGACAATCTGTATGCGGACTTATTTGACCCCCGCCGGGTAAAACCGCTGGCTATTACACCCGAGGCAGTCAAAGAAAACGCAGATGTTGCCTATCATTTCATTGCTGATCGATTATCAGTAGAAGACCTGGCGTCACTTCAGGATGTCCCACTGGATACGGGAATGGTTGCTAAAATAGCGGGTAAAAAAGTAGCCGTTTATAAAAGTCCTACCGGTGAAGTTCATACGTTAAGTCCGGTGTGTCCACATACGCATTGCTTTGTCAACTGGAATACAGCTGAAAAAAGCTGGGATTGCCCTTGCCACGGGGCCAGATTTTCCCCGGATGGACGGGTAGTAACCGGACCCGCACGAAAAGATCTGGAAAAACTAACGTTACCTTAGCACAATCGATGAGTATAAATAAAATAACAAGAGCGATGCCAGATGGCACCGCTCTTCTTTAGTGGGTTGGAGTTAATGAGATACTAGAAAACAGAATTTTAAATTAAGCTTCCTGAGCGGCCTCTTCATTGACATAGCTTTCGGCCAGCTGAGTTAATTTCTTATCCGTTGTGCCTTCTTCGTCCAAGGTAGTTTGCAGAATAGCAGCTACTTCGTCTAATCCTAATTTCTGAGCCAAGGTCCGTAAACCGCCATAACTGGCAATTTCATAATGTTCTACTTTCTGAGCCGCCAGAATCAGACTACAATCTCTAACGAAAGTCCCTTTTTCAGTATCATCCTTAATGCTGTCACTTTCTTTGAGCAGTCCTTCCATTGCCTCACATTTTTTGGCAACCGCTTTTTTACCCATCAACTCAAACACCTGCTCAATTCGTTGGACATGGACTTCAGTTTCAGCAGTATGCTGTTCAAAAGCCGCTTTGAGTTCTTCAGAAGTACCGGCTTTCGCCAGTTTTGGTAAGGCCTTAGCCAAGTGTTTTTCAGCCCAATAAATGTCTTTCAATGAATCAATAAATAGTTCTTCCAGTGCAGGAGAATCTTTCTCTGATACGGGTTTTACGTTCTTTTTCATGAATGATTAAGCAGGTTGTTTATGAATTACATCGTAAAAAACGTACCTGAATCAAATGAACATATTTCGCCTCAAAAGAACTCGAAGTGTTAATAAAAATCTACACTATTGTTCTATTTTATTCACTAGTATAAAACGTATTAATTATTTTCCCAATTTGAGATTTACTTGATTATAAGGTCTACTAATTACGTTTTCATAGGATACTCTTTAATGAAGTTTATTTATTAGGCCGATTATGAGTAATAAAAATGTATCCTTTTAAAACTAACTGGTCTAATTGATTATCAAATTTACAATATATAGTTAAAGATGATTTATTAATTTACGTAATATAACCCATGTCGAATGGCGAAAACAATTAAATCGGCGGTTCGATTTACTTTGAATTTCTTCATGATGTTCTTATAATGTTCCTGAGCGGTGTGAACACTAATCTTAAGATTGTAGGCCGCTTCTTTGATGGTAAGTCCGCTGCATACCTGATTCAGCATCTGGCGTTCGCGAGGAGTTAGGTGAAAAACAACCTTTTCATCTACCAGAATATGGTCTACCAGACTTTTACGAATATTTGTACTTAAGTACTGATTATCAGACATGACACTATCAATGGCATGTTTGATTTCAATCAGGGATTCCTCTTTGGATACGTAAGCATCCGCTCCCAGTCGCAAGGTATAACGAATCATATGGGCATCACTGAGAGCCGAAACGATAATGAACTTGCTAGTAGCAAATTCTTGCCGGTATTGCTCCATGAAGGCCAAACCTGCCTGATCAGGCATGAGCAGGTCTAATATGATTATATCCACTTGTCCACGTTCAGAATCTTCTAAAAAATGAGCCGTTTTCAGGTAATAATTTATAGTAGAATCTGGATAATAAGTTGAGAGAACAATTTTTAATGATTCTCCAATTACGGTGTGATCATCGATGATGGATATAATCATAGTGTTAACGTATATCAAGGAGTGTTAGCATTAATGCGGTAAAGATACACGGCTCCTGAGATCTATTTATATTTATTTAAATTAGTTAATAATTAAACTATCATTATAAGTATATTTATCCTATTTTATCCCCCTAATATTAGGGGGATAAAATAGGATATTTTACGTTACTTTTATTAGAATAAAAGAAATATAACTTTGTTACAGTAAAACAGTCTTTAAAGCTATACTAAATGATTTGTTGTTAACATGTTTAGTTCATTCCCGGAAAATAAATTCTATTCCTGACTATTCTATTATTAACGATCCAACCATTATGAATAGTATTGTTTCAACTTTAGGATATATTCCTAAAAAAATAGGGGTATTCAAAACCGCGTCAATGGCTGATTTGCCGAATGATATTTTTTTATTTAAGTCCCTTAAATCCAGTTTCCCGGAGGCTACCTTAGTCTGGATTTCATCCAAAGACTCAAGAGAGATCGTAAAGAGATTTTCTGGAGAAGTAAATGAATACATGAGTTGTCCGAGTTATGCGAAACTTTCGAGTACTAATTTCAGCGATAGCTGGTTTACCCAAGCGATGCAGCAGCAGAAATGGGACGTAATCATTCAGATTGATTCCTATGATCCTCTGGTCAATCACTGGATTAAGTTATGGAAACCCAAACTTTTAATAGGATGTTCATACGGCGGTCAATCACAATATAAAGATGCACTGTACCTTTCACCACCCGAATCCTCTCCACGAGACTCGATTCAGTCGCATGTACTAAAGCTGCTGGACATTAACGCCCGAAAAAAAGTATTTGAGTTCCCCTGGACGGAATCCGATAAACGGGCCATTACGCAAATTTACCCAGAGCTGTTTCAGCATCTATTCGTATGTATTCACCTGGGAGACGCTGCGGGCAAAGCCTGGCCTATTTGTTATTACACCATGATTGCCTATTTACTCGCCGATCATGGCTATAGCGTGGTTTTTATTGCTAACGAATCACAACGGGCTAACGTTCAGGAAATTTGTCAGAATATAAAATCCCCGACATTCAGTCTTTTACGAGAAAATTTAACCTGGAGTAACCTGGCTTATTTACTCAATCAATCCTCTCTGGTTATTGGCGATGACCGAGACATAGCTCAGCTTGCTGTCCATTTGTCGATTCCTGATGTCTGGCTACGCACCGAGGGTCAGCCACTTCAAAATAATGACTCGTACCCTAATGTATTGCATACCCTTAACGAATCTCAGCCCATCAAGGAAGTGATTCATGAAATAGGAAGATTACTTCACTTAAATCAGGAAACTTGTTGATTATCAACAGTATTTTTTCACAATCATTCATACCTTTTACCCTTAGTACAATTAGCCCGGAACAGCTTTTACCCGAATAGTGAAGGGCTACGTACTACCGAATAAATCAACTACCGAGGGTTTACCCGCAGTAGAAGATTCTTTGTAACCATGCAACTGGCATTTAAAGAAATACTTTCGTATATAACTAGCCGTCAGAAAGTAATAGTTGATGCCTGGCAGCAACGCTGCGGGCATAATTCAATGAACGATCTTCAGCGTGATGATCTTTTAAAAGGCCTGCTAGAGCATCTCTCAGGCACTCCAGTTCCATTGGCTTCGATACTTCAACGGATAATTCCCGTAGAAAAAAGGGATGCGGATGCTTTGCAATCCTTTGTTCAATCCTTGCATTACTTGCAGGGGGTGTTTAGCTACGAACTGGAACAATATCAATCTACAGTGATTCCGGGGGAACCCGATTTACGTTGGATGTTCAATCAAAAGATTACACAAGTATTAAATGAGTGGACTCGGGAATCCTTACGCTTATGGCCCGTAAGGATTCCCGGGTTAAATGAAGCTCAAACGGAGGTTTTACGTTCATTCATTCACGATACACGAGGCAATTTAGGGGCGATAACCGGAGCGGCCACCTTATTAACTATTCCTAATAGTGACGAAGCTCAAAGAAACATTTTTGCTGGAATACTTAACCGCAATGTAAAAGACATCCAATTCGTCTTGAACGAACTGCTGGAAATCTCGGATCTGAGTAGAGAAAAAGGGATTTCAACTTCAGTAAATGTAGCTCAGGTATTTCAGGAGGTAATCGATGAAACACAGACGATACCTTCTAATCATCAGATACAAATACAGGGCCCGGCTCAACTAATGGTCGAAACCGATAGGGATAAGCTACGTAACTTGATGCAAAGACTTCTTAGGGTTATCATGGAACAGATACCCAAAGGATTTATCACGCTATCCTATGATTTATCTCCCGAAGAAAAAACCTGGTTTGTAACATTTCAATACTCAGAATCAGGATTCCCTGACTTAAAACAACCCCGCGAATACCTTTTGAAAAAAGCTTTGGCGGATGTATCGCTCAAGTCCATGAGTGCTCGTCAGGGACTGAACTGGTACCTGATCAGGCAAGTAGGTCTATTGTTGAAAGTATCTTTGTTTGTAGAAGCCAACCAATGGATTTATGTAAAGTTTCCTGAGAGACTTAGCGATTAAACGTAGCATGCAGCATGTGGTCTGCTGGTCCCGTCAATTGTCTATTAATTCATTGGCCGGATCACCAGACCACACGCTTTTATGGGGTAATAACCTATTCGCTTACGGAACGAATAGGTCCAGAAGCAGTCATCTGATTACCGTAAGTTGGCGATGAGAGTACACACCTTTTCACTATTTCTTCGTTTCTTACCATATACGTTCTGATTGTAAGTGTCTATTGGGAAGAGTTCGTGTGATAAACTACGCTATGAGCTTCAGAGAAGGTGTTGGAGTGCTCCATAACCCTTTTGCATACCTTGCAAAAGTACCTTATTTGTTCAGGTAGACCATTGGCTCGCTCGTAAAGAGGGCTGGGTTTAGGGCTTACGCTCGTGAAACAGATTATAGAAAGTCACGCAGGAAGAGTAGAAGCCCAGAGTAGGGGGTTGGGTCAGGGCAGTACCTTCACGGTCTGGCTGCCTGTTCTTAATAACAATGATCATTTAGAAGAAACCGGCACCGATTTTACGCTTATGTACTCATTGAACCGAATATTGATCGTAGATGATAATGCAGATTCTTCCTTCACTTTAGGGATGTTACTAGAGCTGAAAGGGTATGAGGTGCACACGCGAAATAGTGGAAAATCAGCTTTGGAATCTTTGTCCGAAGTTAATCCTGATATCATTTTACTCGATATTGGTATGCCAGAGATGGATGGTTACGAAACCTGCCGGCTCATTCGGCAGCATCCGCTAGGTAGCAGCTTATGTGTTATTGCTCTATCAGGATATGGACAAGGGTCTGATAAACAGCGATCCATAGACGCGGGCTTTAATCAACATTTAACTAAACCCGTGGATTTGGAAGTACTGATTGAAACGATCAGTAATCGCTAGTGCCCCCCTCTCGAATACTACCAATGCTTGGTGTTAACCAAGCTTAGTAATTGCATTTATCTGGAAATTCCTGATAGTTTTTTCTTCAACGTTTCGGCCTTATCTCGGCCCGCCTGATAGCTGGGGTCCAGTTGAATCGCCAGCTCCAGATAGTGGAGAGATTGCTCCCGGTGTTTTTTAGTCTGGTGCTGATTTGCCCAGGCCCAGTAAGTGAAACTCATCGTTTTTGCATCTGCGTAATCCGTATTCTTCTGGTATTTATCAATGATCGACTGGAAGTCATGTTGAGCTGCTCTGCGTTTTCGAAAGAAAAACCAGGGTAAATTTTCGGCGACACTTCCCCGAAGAAATTCAGGAGCACACGAAACGGTTGCATACTTACGGATCGTCTCTTCAAATAAGACAAAGGCTTCACCTAACAACCGGATCTTTTTCGTTTCAGCACCTACCAGTGATAAAGCGGAAGCACGATAGGCACAAACCACAGGTAGAAGCTCAGGAGTGGTGCGGGGATCCTTCACCAGCTCACTAAGCAGATCGAAGCTTTTCTGAGCGTAACCCCGGTAATTGGATTTAGAAAGGAAGGTCAGATTTAATGCTACTTCGTGATAAATAATGCCGAGACGGACCTTATGAAGTTCATTAGGAATCTGACGGGCTTCCTGCTCAACCTCTATCCATTTACTCTTCAGATAGGTAGGGTCAATGATTTCGATGACATCGAGTAACTGATCAACGTAACTTTTAACTTTTTCCAGGGTAATGGTTGAATGCTGTCTTGGAGCCATGAGCGTGAGCGTTGAAGTGCTTAATGCGTGTCTTGCTGTTTTAGGATAGCACAAAACTCGGCACTCAGCTGGGCTCCGGACGTTGACTTAAGTTAGGATTTTTCCTGTAAAGCCACTCGCCTGCGAATACGACTCAGACTTTCGGGACTAATACCTAAAAAATTGGCAATGTATTTCTGTTGTACTTTCTGAAATAGATCGGGATGATTTTGCAGGAGGGCTTTATAACGTTCTTCGGGTTTCTGCGACGACAGTGACATCGCGATTTCGGTAGCTCTTTGAGCCACGCCTTCGGCCATCAGTCGCCCGAAAGTCTCGTATTTGGGACATTCCTGATACAATCGCAACAGGTTTTCCTTTTTAATAATCAGAAGAGTGGTTTCTTGTAAAGCCTGTAGACTGTAAATGCTGGGAACCCGATTCGTAAAGCTGGTAAAATCGGTGAGAAAACGGTTCTGAAAGGAAAAATCACAGGTTCTTTCCTCGCCATCTTTGGTGTGAAAATGGCGGATAAGTCCTTCATTGACAAAAGCAATGAAATCACAAATATGCCCTTCCTGCAAGAGAAACGCATGGCGTTGGATTGACACTGTGACAAAATAAGAATCTATTAAAGCCAGTTCGTCAGCATTCAGTGACACAAATTGCTGACAATACTGCTTGAGGATCTGGGTATTCATTTCATGGATGAGCTAGTGTAATAGATACATTATTAGCACCTGTACTGTTTAGGCTAAACCGTA
>CAJYHS010000028.1 GCA_913774715.1 uncultured Siphonobacter sp.
ATCGCCTACCCGATAGGCATATTGCGTGGCGGGTTTAAGGTTTTTAAAATGGGCCGAATGGTAGTGCACCGTTTTTCCTTCTAAAACCACTTTCTGGGTGTGAGCATCAATCGTCTGAGCCTTGGCCACCATGTCCGGTGAAGCATCCGCTTCGACAATGGCCGCTACGGATTTGCTCACGGTGGAGTCCGTCCGCCAGTTAACCGATTGGGAAGTCGCCACGGATCCCTGATAACCCATGATGAGGCGGTCGGGGAAAGCGGTTGGTGTATAGGGCTTGTGCTCCTGAGCCTGAGCAAAGGAGAAACTTAGCAGGGTAATAAAGCAAACTTTTTTTAGCATAATGCCAGGTTATGGGATCTGAGCCAGGGCTTTCCGGAGTTCAGTAACGTGATCGGTTTGAATGCAGTCAATGCCGCAGCTCACCGCTTTTTGATACCAGTTAATCGTATCGTGATGATCTAATAAATCGGTAAAAACCAGAATGTTTTGTTGGTGAAGTTCCTTAACTAACTGAGGCGTTAGTAAATCAGCGGAAACATCGAAAGCGTAAGGTTTCAGGCGTTCGGCTTTTTCCTGCCAGTGACCCGTTTTAGGAAAGGCGGGCATCAGCTGAAGAGCGGAATCTTCCCTTCTCAACCGAACGAGGTAATCGTCGATCCCGTAAAAAATTGCATCTTTTTCCAGATGATATTGTTTCAGGGTCGTTAATAAAGGCCCAGGTTCCACGGCTTTACAATCCACGTACAGTTTTGCTTTGGAATGAGGTCCGGCATTCCAGCGGGCAACGAGTTTACATACTTCATCGAGTGTAGGAATTGGCTGTTTGAAATGCGGCCAGCCTTTTCCCGCTGAAACGGTTTTAAGCTCCTCCCAGGTATGATCAGAGACTTGGCCGCTGGCCATTGTCGTTCGATCTAACGTGCCGTCATGCAGAATGACCAGTTGGGAATCACGCGTGGTTCGCACGTCAATTTCCAGATAATCAGCTCCCTGACGTAACGCTTCCTGAAAGCTGGTGAGCGTATTTTCAGGGGCCCGTCCAGAGGCTCCCCGGTGAGCAGAAACAAGTACGCGAGGGTCGTTATTCATATCCAGTAGTCCCCACAGGATCAGAATTATACTTAAAAATGCTATTGTCCTTGATTGCTTTTGCATGAAAATACCTGTGAACACCTGAAGTAATACAGCAAAAGGGATAAAAAGGACTATTCAAAATTCTGTTAATTTGAAAAGAAGAGTGACTGATTAGACGAGGAAGCTTTGATAATGCCCAGGTATCTGCCCATCCAGTAGGGTAATAACCAGGTATCTCCGGCACTGAATTCACTCTGACCTTTGCCGCCGTTTTCATCCAGAATGAATGTGTTACGATTGTGGCGTTGCATGGGTCGCTCGGCGGGAGATAATACCTGCGAGAGGGTTTGCTTCCGGAAATTGTCGGGTAAGAATTGTAAATCCTGACGATGACTGTTTTGAATACTCCAGTCGATCAGATCCAGCGGATACTGCTGTAGATACCAGATTGATTCCGCAGTATCAAAGGTTTTAGTACCTGTTAATGCCGTGAAAAAATTCCACGTAGCATCTTTTTCGGGACGCTCGGACTGCCAGTGATCCAAAATGGCTGTCCGGTACTGAGAACGTAACGTATCATGGAAGGCATACCGGTAAAGACCCCAATATCCCAGAAAATACATCTCGTCATCCGAGTGATTCCAGCCTTCAGAAAGTAATTTACTGTGTTCATCGGCATTGTCGGGAGCCTTGCCAATTTCGTTCATGGGACGGGTCAGGTTAACCAGATAGCCGTGTTTCTTTAGTAACTCAAACGCTTTTTTCCGGTACTTTTCCTTTTTCGTGAAATAATAAGCCGTTTGCAGCATGCCTATGATGTTCGAAGAATTCAGTTTCCGATCGCCTACATTCACCGGAAATGAATTGACGTATTCGGGATTCCAGCGGCCCCACTTGGTGGGTTTCCCGTCATAATCTACTAGATATAAATCATGACTCACGATGTGACTCATTAAGGTATCCAGTAAGTGGATGGCTTTCTTTTGCAGGCTAGGCTCGTTAACTAATTCGGCTGTCGTAGCAAAAGCGAAAACGTGACCAATGGCTTCATCGCTACTGGTGGTTGCTTTCCAGGCCCAGCCCGGTTGAGGGGAGTTTTGCCACACCTTTGAATCGGCTAGCTGGGATTTGATACGGCTTCGTTCGAATGAGCGGGCCGGAAATCCGGGAATGGGCGTAACCGCATAGAGTCGTTCCAGAGCATCGAGGGATTCCCGGCAATTTTCCAAAGCCTGTTTTTCATGAGTGGCAGCATACCGAAAGGCCTGACTGCCCAGATACATGGAAGTCCATAGCCCGTCATTGTCGGCATCCGAGAGGTAACCCGTAGCCAGATTACCTTTATCCATTCCTTCCAGCGAAGCGTTGAAACCATTGCGGATATGGCGGGTTCTTACTTGATTTTCAAAGAAATAAGCTTTATCCTGTAGCGTAATTTTTCGTTTTTGTAGCTGAGCCAGTCCCTGGGTGGTCAAAACCAAAATAGTGTTCTGAGGCCCCTTCGTTAAGCTTAAGACCTCATCGCCCGGTAACCAGCGTTCACCCTGGAAATAAGCATACGTCCCATCGGGTTTGGGCGTGAAAACGCCTTTAGTAGTTCCCATCCACGGATGTCCGTTGATTAAGGTGATAGAAGTAATGGAAACGCTGGGAAGAGCAGTGTGCTTCGTAGGTTTTAGAGCCTTTGTGTTCCAGTAATAATAGCCTTGATCACTGCCCAGGTATAGACTCGTATCGCTAAGGGCCAGACTTGTAAATCCTTCGCCGGAGTAAAACTTCTGTAGTTGCTGATCCTGAAGCGTGTACAGGTTTGTCGAAGTCAGAATCCAGAATTTGCCCCGTGCGTACGTAAGGGCTTTTACGCTTTCTCCGGTCAGTTTGGTACGCCAGATCGTTAGTGAATCTTTTAGGTATTCCAATGAAGTACCATCTGCAATCAGGAAGCTGAAATCAGGACCTCCGGCGAATAGATGGGCTTGTGGAAGGTGATGAGAAAATTCCATTCGCCCCGCCCAGGCATTACTCCACAGGGTCTTTTCATCCAGATACCAGAACTGCTGTTGATAGATTCCCATGGCCTGAATCTTAGAGGTCTTCATGGAACGGTAACGCGTATCAGGCATCAGCGTACCCGGATGTTGAAACTGTCCCTGGGTGGGTAGAAAAAGCTGATGGTCCGAAATGCCCTGAATGACTTCGTTTCGATCTTTGAATATTGCTCCTCCTGTGCTGACAGTCCCATAATACTTAATGCTGAACCACTGCTCAAAGGGTTTGTCGATGACTTGCGAAAAGCTGACTCCGCTCCAGAAAACAAGTAAAAATATCAATCTACAGGTATTCATAGTATTCCATTCTTTTAGTACCCACTAATACGCTACTAACCCTGAAAAGGACTAGTCTTTAAGTAGAAAATAGGGTTAATGTGAAGCTTATTCGCAATTAATATTACCTCAGTATGAAGTTTTATAAGCTTACGCAAAATGAGGTAAACTTTACGCAAAATGCGTAAGAATGATTTCAAAAGGTCTTCTACTTTTGTGGAAGATCGGAATAAATAAGGATGAAATGATCCCTGATTAAGGCCGATTTAAATTGATAGTATCCTCCCGCTATTACCCATAAAGCATTTTATTCAATGAGTAGTTTTGAGTAAATAGTCTGTTGTATTAACCTAACATCTTTATGAATTACTTTACAGAAGATGCGTCCCTCCAGACGACATCGGGGGAAGTTTTTGTCTTTTCAAGTTTGTATCAACATTACTACAAGTCCGTTTTGAAATTCTGTTCAGATCTGATTAAAGATCGAGCAGAAGCCGAGAATATTGTCCATGACGTTTTCATGAAAATGTGGACGAAACGTAGCTTGCTCAGAACAGAATTAAACCTGAAGTCTTACCTCTTCACCAGTGTGAAAAATCTAACGCTGGATCGATTAAAGGAAATTCAAAAGTCGGATTTATTACAAAAGCAGTTTCTGCTCGCGGAGTCGGTTGAATCACCGGAAGAGGATGAAGAACTGCCCTTACAACAACTGAGGGATGCCTTGAACAATCTTTCTGACAAACGGAAGGAAATTCTTTTTCTGAATATTCAGGAGAAAAAATCGTATCAGGAAATTGCCAATGATCTGGGCATTTCAAAGAATACAGTCAAGAATCATCTTATTGTTAGCAAGAAAATTATACGTGACCGAATGCATGGGTATAAGTAGTCGTCAAACTTCCCTTTGCTACTACTAAAAGTATTCTATGTAGCCACTAATCCTACATAACCTCCTAACCCTTTTATATCAGGTTTATCAGTAGTAATCCAATGTTACTACTGGTTATCCTCTGCCTCTTATTCTGTATCTCTTTCTATTTCCCCATTACCTAAATGATTTAAAAATTAAGGCAAAAAACCATGCTTTTAATCAGAAATGTTAACCCTTTCCGAAAGTTTTTAGTAGTATTCCTGCTAATGGCTTCCTGGATTTGCTTTCAGTCGTGGGCTAATGTTCCTTTTCAAACCATTACTGGAAAGGTAACTTCGGCTAAAGACGGCTCTCCCCTCGCCGGGGTGAATGTGTTACTTAAAGGTACTTCCATCGGTACTACCACCAATCAGTCGGGTCAGTACACCCTAACTACTTCCACAGATCAGGCGGTTCTTACCTTTTCTTTTATTGGCTACCAGTCGCAGGAAATTGCCGCCGGAACCAGGACAGTAATAGACGTGGCTCTGGCAGAAAGTGACGCCTCGCTTCAGGAAGTAGTGGTGACGGCTCTGGGCATTCAGCGGGATAAGCGTTCGCTGGGGTATTCCGTAGGCGAAGTGCAGGGCAAAGACATTACCCGCGTAGCTCAGGAAAACGTGTTGAACTCATTAGCTGGCAAAGTAGCGGGGGTTCAAATCAGCCAGACGGGGCCAACCGGCTCTTCAGTCAGCATGGTTATCCGGGGGGCAAAGTCCTTAAGTAATGATAACCAGCCTTTATTCGTGGTGGATGGAGTTCCTCTGGCCAACTCTTTGAATAACGTAACGGAAATGGGTTCGGGGAATAAAGTGGATTATGGCAATGCCATTTCAGACTTGAACCCTGAAGATGTTGAAAGTGTATCGGTGTTGAAAGGACCTAGTGCGGCGGCTTTGTACGGTTCACGGGCTGGAAACGGAGTGGTATTAATCACGACGAAAAATGGGAGCAAATCGAAGAAAATGTCAATTTCGGTAACCACGAATACGGTTCTGGATCGTCCTTACCGCTTTTTGAATCGGAATAATCGTTTTGCGACGGGTGTTTTTCCGTTTACTCCTGAATTCAATCCTTACCCCGGTGGTGTGCTGCAGATTGATGAAGGATCCGCTGGAGGGAATGGCCCGGAGCTGGATAAAGGATATAAAGCGATTCAGTGGAACAGTCCACGCGATGCCAGTGGTAACCTGGTTCCGTTGGATCTGGTTTCTCATCCCGATAACGTCCGTAACTTCGTTCAAACGGGTATTACGTCCACTAATGGTATCTCCATCGCTAACAGCAATGACCGGATGAGTTACCGACTTTCGTATGCAAACATGAGCAACCGGGGAATTATTCCAGGCTCTGATTTATTCAAGAATACGCTTAGTCTGAACTCTTCCGTAAAACTGCATCAGAATCTGACACTGAGCAGTACTATTGACGTTAGTCGTAATAATTCCAACAATCGTCCTTCGGGAGACCGTGGTACGAATCCCCTGCAATGGGCATACGCCGTTTCCCCCCACATTGACATCCGTGACTTAAAGAATTACTGGGTTTCGGGGAAAGAAGGGATCGAGCAACTTTCGCAGGCTCCGGGTGAATACAACAACCCTTATTACCTGGCTCATGAAGTGAAGAACAGTTTTGTTCGGGACCGGATGTTCGGTAACCTGAAAATGGATTGGCAAATCACACCGGAATTCAGCCTGATGGCCCGTTATGCTCTGGATACCTACACCGAGCAGCGGGAAACGAAAATTCCTTTTGGGTATACGGACGAACCTAAAGGTGCTTACGGAATTACCAACATGACCCGTTACGAGCGGAACGCCGACTTTTTAGCAACGTATAAGAAAGACCTGAATCAATTCCACGTTTCCGTATCTGCCGGGGGTAATGTGCGTTATCAGAATGGAACCGATCAGATTACTTCCTCAAAAAGTAAAGCAGGCTTGATTTTGCCTAACCTGTACACGGTTCAGAACATTGCCGTAGCCAATATTAATTATTCCAGCAGCCGATTCCAGCGGGGCATTAACAGCCTGTATGCCCTGGCTAACCTTGGCTTCAAGGACATGATTTATCTGGATATTACGGGTCGTAACGACTGGTCGAGTACGCTGCCGTCCGATAGCCGCTCGTATTTTTATCCTTCGGCTTCTTTGAGTGTGCTGGTGAATGAAATGGTTCCGATGCCACAGGCTATTAACCTGCTAAAACTGCGGGCGGGCGTAGCTCAGGTAGGTACGGATGCCAATCCCTATAACCTTTATAATACGTTGGCCAATGCTGGTGCCTGGGATGGTATAACGCGTCTGGGAACATCAGCAACGTTATTAACCCCCAACCTCAAGCCTGAAATTGCTACTTCCACCGAAGCGGGTCTGGATCTGGCTTTGTTACATAATCGTTTACGCTTCGCTGGTACGTATTATGTTTCTTCGAACAAAAACCAGATTATTAGTACGACATTGCCCTCTTCGTCAGGATACTCTTCAAAAAATGTCAATGCAGGATTGCTGGAAAGTCGCGGCGTTGAACTCTCGCTGGGTGGCACGCCCATTGATCGGAACGGCTGGCGTTGGGATGTAACCACTAACTTTACCCGAAACATAACCAAGATCAAGCGTCTTTCTGACGGCCTTCAGAGCTATACGCTCTGGACTGATGCCAAGGGTGGTGCCTGGACTTACGTAGGAGAAAAGATCGGCGACATTTATGATGCTGAATTAGTAACGGTTACGGATCCTTCTTCGCCTTATTATGGCTACCCGATCCTGGACAAAAATGGTTCCTGGCAGGCCGTTAGTGCTTCGAACACGCGTAACAAGATCGGTAACTTCAACGCCGACTTCATGTTAGGCGTGCAAACGTCCCTTTCCTACAAGCATTTCACGCTGAACATGAGTTTTGACTGGCGGCAGGGCGGAAATTTCATCTCCCAGACCTATCGGTATATGGAATCAGATTTCAGAACGAGCCGATTCCTCAACAACGTAATTAATCCCAATGGCCTGACAGGCGATGCTCTTCGTAATCATCTGGTAGCCAATGCCGATCAGATGATTCGGGTGAATGGGAACAACTTCCACGTAGTAGGCGGCCCCACGGCTGCTGACGGAAGTTACCCCTTCGAATCAGGCGGTGTGGTTTATCCATATGGCGGTGTTTTTAACCCCGGCGTAATTGCTCAGTACGATGCCAGTGGAAACATCACGGGGTATACCGAAAATTTAGGTTCCAGTGGGACGCAATACCTTCCTTATGCCGACAATTACCCCTGGGATTTTGCCCGGGCGGCTCTTTTCGATGCTTCTTTCCTGAAACTACGTGAAGTAAGTCTGGCTTATGAACTCCCCTCGACCTTCGTTCGCTCGTTAGGTCTGCAAAACGCCAGCTTCTCCGTGTATAGCCGAAACATCATGCTCTGGACAGCCGCCAAAATCGGCATCGATCCTGAAACGGCCTTCCAGCCTCAGGCGGGTACGC
>CAJYHS010000029.1 GCA_913774715.1 uncultured Siphonobacter sp.
TATGAAAAAGTCCACCAAAAAAATAGTATTTGGGAGTAGTCTCATCTTACTATCCCTGTACGTACTAGCGTGGGGAATTGAAAAAGTACTTGACTTCGGAATCCGACACAATTACGATTTTAAGCCAGCTATGGCTGCTTCAGGCGATAAATCATTCGATGTATTAGTTATCGGTCCGTCTCGAGTGGACTACATGATGGATCCTCGCATCGTGGAGAAGAAGACCAATTTAAGCTGTTATGATTTCGGCCTCAATGGCAACAATATTGAACATCAGCTGGCCATGCTGAAACTGTGGCTTCATTACAGTCCTAAACCAAAGTATGTGTTTTTAGAGGCAACGCCCGAGTATCTGGCAACGCCCGAACGGGGCTTTTACGATTTTTCCTTTGTGCCTTTTCTGGATGAAGTAATCGGACGTTCTCTGCTTGAAGAGAAAAACCCGGAAATTGTAGGCACCCGGCATATCCCTTTATTGAAGTACGCTCATTTTAATTCAATACTGGTTCCTGAAGCAGTCGTTGGGTTGGGTCTATGGATGAGTGGAGGCGGAAGAGAATGGCAAGCCAAAAACGGGTATATTGAAACGCCATACACCAAGTTTGATCACACTTTTGATGTGGTAAAGCAGGAAAATCCTAATGGATATGCTCTCAAGGTTTCCAAGAAACAGCTCCAGGCATATCGAGAATTTATTAATTTAACTAAAGCTAAAGGAATCGAGCTCATTATTTATGAGGCTCCTTTGCTAAAGGAATATACGGATTTACATACCAATCGCTCTCAGTTACTTTCTCAACTGAATGCCTTATGTAATGAAGCGGGTATTCCTTTCTGGAAATTTGACGATCATCCGATTGCTAAGAATAGAGCGTATTTTTTCAATGCCAATCACCTGAATCGGGTAGGAACAGAACTATTTAGCCACCTTTTCGCCGATAAAATGGTGGAGTCAGGTTTTTCTGATCAAACGAGTCTTGCCCTTAGACCTACTAAATAATCCCGACACGGTTAAGTTTCGAAAGAATCTTGATTCTTCAGCCGAGTTACTTCTCAAGATATTTGTGTTGAGAAGTAACTCGTTTAGGTTTTACGCTTTTTCTTACGAGCGGACGGAAACAACACATTATTCAAAATCAGCCGATACCCAGGGGAGTTGGGATGAAGATTCAGGTCCGTGGGCATTCGATGGAACCCGCGTTGTCCTTCTGGATCGTGACCGCTGTAAAAGGTAAACTGACCCTTTCCCAACTCGCCGTACACGTATCGATACGTAGATCTGCTCTGCCCCAAAACCAGCACGCCGGGTTTGAGTGTCTTTTTGTTGAAAGCACTCGTCTGACCAAAAAACTCCCGAACGGTAGACTCGTGATTCTGAACAAGTAGGGATGGAATAATGTCCCATTTGGCGGAGAAGTCAAAGAGCGAAAAATACGTATCATCACCCCAGCCATATCCCGACGATGCATTAATGCTGGAGAAAGACATTCCTGGATAATCTTCATCCGAAATCTCCAGTTCGAAATCCTGAAAAGCAATGGTCTTGCTAAAATCCAGCTTTTGTTGAGCCTTCGGATCAATACCGTCACCGTCAAAAACGCTCGGAACAATATCCAGGCCTTCCGCCGCCAGAGCTACATCCAGCGATTCAGTACCCGAGCACATGGCAAAGAGGTAACCGCCACCAGCACAGAACTCCTTAATATTTCGGGCAACTTCTAACTTTAATTGTGATACTTTCTTAAAGTTGTATTTTTCAGCAATGGCTTTCTGAGCTTCCAGATCAGCCGCACTCATGCGGCGTCGGTTGCGGCCAAACTGTCCGGTGAAGTCCTCGTGATGCAGATGAAGCCAGTCATACAAATGTAAATCTCCTTTTAGAATTTCTTCATCGTACACTACCTCATAAGGAATCTCGGCATAATTCAGGACCAGTAATACGGCATCGGTATCTTCAAAGCTAGCTTTACTAACCTTAATCGGGCTATAAACCACTATTTTTGCAGCCTTGTATAACTTCACCACGTCCATATTAACGTCTGGATTAGTAATGGACTGAATCATCGACTGTTCCACTGATTCTGTAATGACTTCGTACGAAACACTGCGAAGTTTGCATTCCAGTTCCAGCTCTGAGGTGTATTTCATCAGAAAACTACCGCCCCGATAATTCACCAGCCAGTCGACTTCACGGTCGGCTTTCAGTTCCCGATAAGCAAGGCCGTAAGCTTTCAGGTGATTGGTTTGCTGAATATCCATTGGAATCAGGATGGAGTTGGCCAGAAGTGTCTGGCTGACTAACAGCAATAACGAAAAGAAAGTCCATGTTTTACCCATAAGCGTAGTTGTTTCGAAATGGATATAAAGCTGGATCAGGATAGGTAAGCAAAAGAGTGTCTGTAAGTTACATACTTTTTAGAAAATACAGTAACGAGCGAAAGGCAGTTTTTGAGTTTAGGTAAATAAAGGAAAAATGAAGCGAACTCAACGGATTCGTAAATGGTTTGCAACATTCCAACCCCGTGAATTAATTTAGTATTTTATACTCATTATTACGTTTGATTTTCTGTTTCGCATGGAACAACTTAGTCCCCTGGAGTTAGCTAACGAGTTTATACATTTTACCAATAAAAACGTTTTTCTAACCGGTAAAGCTGGTACGGGAAAGACGACATTTCTGCATAATTTAAAGAAGAACTTACTCAAACGAATGGTGGTGGTTGCTCCTACGGGCGTTGCTGCGATTAATGCGGGTGGAGTTACTATTCACTCTTTCTTTCAGTTACCCTTCACGCCTTACATTCCCGACGGGAAAAATCAGCGGCAGACGGGATTTACCAAAGAGCGGATTAACCTCATTAAAAGTCTGGATGTACTGGTGATTGATGAAATCAGTATGGTACGGGCGGATGTATTGGATGGAATCGACGAAGTGTTACGGAAGTATAAGAACCGCAACCTTCCATTTGGTGGAACCCAGCTGGTGATGATTGGAGATTTACACCAGTTATCACCGGTGATCAGCGATGAAGAGTGGGAGTTGTTACGACCCCATTACCAGACTATTTACTTCTTTGGTAGTAAGGCTTTGCAAAATACCCATCCTGTTCGGATTGAATTAACGCACATTTACCGTCAGTCAGAACCCGTTTTTGTAGAGTTATTGAATCAGGTTCGGGAAAATCGTCTGAATCGGGAAAGTTTAGAGTTATTAAATCAAAGGTATATCCCTGATTTTAAACCTGCCGACGAAGAAGGATATATTACCTTGTCAACGCATAATGCTTCAGCCCAAAAGATTAACAAGACCAAGCTGGACGAGTTGAAAGGGTCACTGAAAACCTTTGATGCGGAGATCAAAGACGAATTTCCCAATGCGTATCCCACTGAATTAACGCTGGGTCTGAAGATCAATGCTCAGGTTATGTTCGTCAAGAATGATTCTTCCCGGGATAAACTATACTTCAACGGAAAGATTGGTAAAGTAACCCGTATCGTCGATAACGTTATTTATGTCAAAGGCAAAGATGATTACGCCGAAATTGCCGTCGAACCCGTTGAGTGGACAAATGTTAAATATGTTTTAAACGAGAAAACTAAGGAAATTGAAGAGCAGGTTATGGGTACGTTTACCCAATACCCCTTAAAGCTGGCCTGGGCGATTACCATTCATAAAAGCCAGGGATTAACCTTCGAAAAGGCCATCATTGACGCGAATCTTTCGTTTGCTCACGGTCAGGTGTACGTGGCACTGAGTCGTTGTAAAAGTCTGGAAGGAATGGTATTGAGCAGCCCCATTGGCAGTCGAAGTGTACGGACGGATGGTGTAGTATCGGCGTATAGCCGACAGGCGGAGAAAGATAAACCAACGCCTCAGCAGTTATTGTCGGAAAAAATCAGTTTCCAGGAAAAGGTAATCAAGGACCTGTTCACATTCAACGAGTTAATTTACGCGTATCAATCTTTAAAAGCCCTGACAACTGAAATCTGGTTTGATGCGACGGTGATCCAGAGCATGGGGCAGACGATGGTTGAAGTACAGGACGTTTCCGAGAAATTCATTCGGCAGCTAACGGTATTGTTCCATAATAAAACCAATCTTCCCGAGGAAGAATCTGCGGTTATCGAACGCGTTCAGAAAGCATCTTCTTATTTTTTCGATAAGCTGGAAACGGGACTGTTTCTGGAAAGCCAGAAGCTGGAAGTAAAGACGGATAATCAGGCTACTAAAAAGACTTTTCATGAAGCGTTAGAAAAATTTCAACGTCTTTTATTTATCAGGAAAAAGATGTTGGAATCAGCCATTGGTAATCTCCAGATCAATGAATTGTTGAAGATTAAAGCCAATGCTGATATTGAATTTAAGGGAATGATTCAGTTACCGAAAGGTAAGGAACCCATCAAAGGATATACACATCAGGCCTTATATCATCAGATCAAAGAATGGAGGGATCGAAAAGCCTATGAAAAGGACGCGATGGAGTTTCAGATTCTGGCTCATAAATCGCTGACGGATATTACCGAGCAGTTACCTGTAACCCTAGATGAATTAGCTCAAATCAAAGGCATTGGCAAAACCAAAATAAAGGAATTCGGGGAGGAAATTATTGCGATGATTCAGGAGTACTGTGCTAAAAATGGCATGGTTAAAGTGACTACTGTAGTCGATGAGTTAAATCCGAAAGAAGAGGTTTTACGACTTTATCAGGAGGGGAATAATACGGAGGAAATAGCCATAGCTCTGAGCCTTGATCTGGAAGCCATTGAAGATTACCTGATCGAGTACATCGGTACGGGTAAACTGGATATCTACGATGTCTTTAGCCGACGAAACATCAGTCTAATTGTCGAGTACGTGACCGAAACGAATCAGCGGTCATTGAAGAAGATTCAAAAGGCATTGGGTAATGCCGTAACGATGGCTGAAATCAAAGGCGTATTAACGCATCTGGAGCATACGGTTGCCTAAATTTAGCTTCTACTTCAGATAATCCTTTCACATCCGAGTTAACATTCACAGTAGGGTCACGGTTCTACCCTTAAAATTGCCTACTTTTGCGGCTTGAAAACTGTTACCTCTTTCCGAAGGGGTAATCGTCAACTGATAACTGAACAAATGGAGTACGCTTTTCGCGATATCGAGAAAAAATGGCAGGAATTCTGGGAGAAAAACCAGACTTACCGCGTTGAGGATCAAACCGACAAACCCAAGTATTACGTCCTGGATATGTTCCCATATCCTTCCGGAGCTGGCTTGCACGTAGGTCACCCGCTGGGATACATTGCCAGTGATATTTTCAGCCGTTATAAGCGGATGAAAGGATATAATGTCCTTCACCCCATGGGTTTTGACAGCTTTGGTCTTCCCGCCGAGCAGTACGCCATTCAGACGGGGCAACACCCGGCGATTACGACGGAACAGAATATTAACCGATACATTGAGCAGTTGAAAAATGTCGGATTCAGCTTTGACTGGAGCCGGGAAGTTCGCACGTCCAACCCTGATTATTACAAATGGACGCAGTGGATTTTCATGCAGTTGTTCAATCATTATTACGATAAAGACGCGGACAAAGCCTTGCCTGTTTCGTCTCTGACGGAGGCATTTAGTAAAGGCGGTTCGAAAGCGGTAAATGCCGTTTGCGATGAAGATGTCCCTACGTTTACGGCGGAAGAATGGAATGCCAAAAGCGAAACGGAACAGTATGAAATCACGCTGAAATACCGTCTGACCTATTTGGCGGATGCCGTAGTGAACTGGTGCCCAGCTTTAGGAACCGTTCTGGCCAATGATGAAGTAAAAGACGGCGTTTCGGAACGGGGTGGTTATCCCGTCGAGAAAAAGTTGATGCGTCAGTGGATGATGCGTATTACAGCCTATGCCAACCGACTGATTGATGGATTAGAAACCATCGACTGGTCGGAGTCGATCAAAGAGCAGCAACGGAACTGGATTGGTCGTTCGTACGGAGCCAGCGTGAAGTTTCAGGTAGAAGGTAAAGCCCAGACTATTGAAGTATTCACCACTCGTGTGGACACCATTTATGGCGTAAGCTTCATGGTCATCGCTCCCGAGCATGAGTTAGTACCCGGACTGACGACACCAGAGCAAAAAGAAGCCGTTGAAGAATATGTAAACGCCACCAAACGCCGCTCGGATCTCGACCGGATGATGGAGGTGAAGAAGGTATCCGGTGTGTTTACGGGTAGTTACGTCATTAACCCATTCAACGAAGAGAAAGTCCCTATTTATCTGGCTGATTACGTACTGGCGGGTTATGGAACGGGGGCCGTCATGGGCGTACCTTCCGGCGATCAGCGGGACTGGAATTTTGCGAGTCACTTTGGCTTACCCATTGTACCAATCCTGGATGCTCAGAGAGGTATTGAAGAGCAGGCCGATGCAACGAAAGAAGGGGCTTATATTAACTCTGGTATCATAAATGGCATGGGGTATAAGGAAGCTACGGCAACCTTAACCGCGTGGCTGGAAGAACGCGGCTTAGGCAAGGGTAAAATCAATTACCGAATGCGTGACGCGGTATTTAGTCGTCAGCGGTATTGGGGAGAACCCGTTCCCGTTTATTTCAAAAACGGACTGCCTTATTTGTTGGACGAAAACGATTTGCCGCTGGAGTTACCTGCGGTTGATAAATATCTGCCTACCGAATCGGGAGAGCCACCACTAGGCCGTGCTGCCGACTGGAAATATAAAGGCGAGTACGAGTACGAATTAAGCACCATGCCCGGCTGGGCAGGTTCGTCCTGGTATTGGTTCCGGTATATGGATCCGAAAAACGAGAACGAACTAGCTTCGAAAGAGGCGATTCAGTACTGGAAAGGCGTTGATTTATACGTGGGCGGTTCGGAGCACGCGACGGGCCACTTATTGTACTCTCGTTTCTGGAACAAATTTCTGAAAGATATTGGTGTTGCCGAGCAGGAAGAATTTGCGAAGAAACTGGTGAACCAAGGCATGATTCAGGGCCGTTCGAATTTTGTGTATCGGGTGAAAGAATCGAATCCGGTAACGTTTGTAAGTGCGGGCCTGAAAAATCAGTATGAAGTAACGCCCTTACACGTAGACGTGAACATCGTCGATCAGGATGTACTGGACATTGAGAAATTCAAGTCTTCCCGTAATGATGTTCCTTCCGATGCTGTGTTTATCCTGGAGGACGGTAAATACGTATGTGGCTGGGAAGTAGAGAAAATGTCAAAGTCGAAGTTCAACGTAGTGAACCCGGATGACATTGTTGAGAAGTATGGTGCTGATACCTTACGTCTGTACGAAATGTTCCTGGGCCCATTGACGGATTCCAAACCTTGGAATACCAACGGAATCAGCGGAACGTTTAATTTCCTGCGTAAACTTTGGCGTTTATTCTACGAAGATCAGACGGGTAAATATCTGGTTACGGAAGACCAGCCCACGGCGGAAGAACTCAAGGTTTTACACAAGGCCATTAAGAAAGTAGGAGAAGACATTGAAGTACTTTCATTCAATACGTCAGTTCCGGCTTTCATGGTACTTGCCAATGAGTTAACTACGCTGAAATGCCACAAAAAAGCGATTCTGTCTGACTTTGTACGCATTCTGGCTCCGTTTGCTCCGCACATTAGTGAGGAGTTATGGGCGGCTTTAGGTAATGAGGCCGGAACGGTAACTACGCAAAGTTTCCCTGAATTCAACGCTTCGTATCTGGTAGAGAATTCCTTCGAATATCCCGTTCAGATTAACGGTAAGGTAAGAACAACCTTAACTTTCCCCGCTGATGCGAATCCGAAAGAGATTGAAGCTGAGGTATTAGCGAACGAAACAGTCATCAAATGGCTTGAAGGCAAGACTCCCAAAAAGGTCGTAGTAGTACCCAAACGAATCGTGAACGTCGTGATCTAGTATCCTGTACTATCCTGAAATTGAAATATTTTTCATTTCAGCACTAAGAGTAACACCCGAGCCGGATCGTCTCTTCAACAGCAAGAGGCCTTCCGGCTTTAGTGTTTAAGTTGAAATGTTTAATGGTTAGGCAGAAAGACCTCGGTGTTGCCGAGGTTTTTTGTTTGTATGAGTTTGGAGTTGAAAAGGGAAGACCCATAAAGATAGGGGAGACGTTTGAGATGGAAGGTATAACTCGGGGTTATTGGAAGAAATAGTTTCCCGCCCTGCTTGGGGTCTCCCCGGCTAATTCTGAAGTGGTTGATGGGGAGACCAATCACGGCATAGCAATCAAATTCCAGGTAGAGACGCGACTTCATCGCGTCTGGGTAAGAGGCGGTCAGCGTTACCTTAGGGATTACAAATCCCTAACACATAGCTTTCGGGTTGTAAACCCGAAAGAGGGTATGAAAATTCATTTGCATTGAAAACGCGAAAACCTTGAATATACCTAACAGAAAAAGAGAAGTCCTTTCCTGAATCATTCAGAAAAGGACTTCTCTTTTTAACTCAATCAAAACACTAAACCCAAAACTCTTACGCACTCAGTTGAGATTCCCGGTGAATAATGGCTTCACGGTCGGGGCCGGTTGAGATAAAGCTGATGGGTAACTTTAAATCCTCTTCCAGGAAGCTGATGTATGCTGAAAGTTCAGCGGGTAACTCGTCATAGCAGTGGTAACTGCTCAGATCCGTTTGCCAGCCTTTAAATGTTTTGTAAACGGGTGTTACTTCGATGTCGTTCAGATCGTGAGGAATCTGTTCAGTTACCGTGCCGTCGGGCAGTTGGTAATGTGTACAAACCTTGATTTCGTCAAAGATATTCAACACATCCACTTTCATCATGATCAATTGCGTAACCCCGTTGATCATCATGGCGTACTTGAGGGCAGGTAAATCCAGCCAGCCCGTCCGGCGGGAACGACCAGTCGTAGCTCCAAACTCACGACCTTCCTGACGAATGCGTTCGCCTATTTCGTCGTTCAATTCCGTTGGGAAAGGACCACTTCCTACGCGAGTACAATACGCCTTAAAAATTCCGTATACTTCGCCTACATTCTTAGGAGCCACGCCTAAACCTGTACAAACACCCGCCGTTGTGGTAGTAGAGCTGGTTACGAAGGGATACGAACCAAAATCAATATCTAATAAAGAACCCTGAGCACCTTCCGCCAGAATCGTCTTACCTTCAGAGATGGCCTGGTTAATGACGTATTCCGTTTCTTCCAGTTTGAATTGCTTCAGGAATTCGATCGAATCGAAGAATTGTTGCTCGGCTTCCGCAAGATCATACTCGAAATTGTAAAAACCCAGAATCATTTTATGCGTATCTACCAGGCGATTGTATTTTTCCTGGAAGTTCGGTGAAAGTACGTCACCTACGCGTAAACCCTGACGAGATACTTTGTCCGTGTAAGTAGGACCAATGCCACGCAGAGTTGAACCAATTTTAGAGTCTCCCTTTGCTTTCTCGTAAGCTGCGTCAAGCAAACGGTGAGAAGGAAGAATAATGGCGGTTTTCTTAGAGATCAGCAGGTTCTTGGTCAGATCCATACCAAACTTTTCGCTCAGACCTTCAATTTCTTTCTTGAATACGATAGGATCTAGTACCAGACCGTTTCCAATAATATTCAGTACTTCGGAACGGAACACACCCGAAGGAATCTGGTGTAATACGTGCTTTTTTCCTTCGAATTCCAGCGTGTGCCCGGCATTAGGACCTCCCTGAAAACGGGCTACAACCTGATATTGTGGAGCCAATACGTCCACAATTTTCCCTTTGCCTTCGTCGCCCCATTGAAGGCCCAGCAATACGTCAACTTTCATTGTACAATTTGAAATTTAGGGAGTAAACACAAAAATCCGGCTTCGTTTGTGAAGCCGGATGTAGTGCTGACCCGTATTATTCGTTCGTCAGAGCGTACGGTTGCCCTGTGAGCATTGATTTACGATTCTCGCAATTCGGTTTGGTACAAGACCCGTAAAAGATCAGGCTGTGGTGCATGATATTCGATTGCATCATGTCGCCTACCATGCTTTGAATATTCTGTACCCGGGGGTCGCAGAATTCAGTAACGTGGTGACAGTCGGTGCAGATCAGGTGATCGTGCTGGCGACGGCCGTATGATTTTTCGTACTGAGCCTGGTTTTTACCGAACTGGTGTTTGGTTACGAGGTTGCATTCTACCAATACATCAAGGGTATTGTAGACGGTTGCTCTGGAAACCTGGTACTTTTTGTTCTTCATGGAAACGTAGAGTTCTTCTACGTCAAAATGGTCGTCGCGAGAATAAATCTCCTCCAGAATCGCAAAACGTTCGGGGGTTTTACGAAGACCTTTATTTTCCAGAAACGCGGTGAAGATCTGCCTCACCGTCGTAAAACTCGATTCGTTAAGAGGCATTGTTTTCAGAATAAAATGCAAAGAAAGGGCATTTTGGGACTTTATCTTAGAGAATTGTAAACTCCTTAAGAATTTAGATTCATTATGCCTTTTCCATCAGTAGTTTGGATGAATAATTCAATCGTGAGGAGTCTGAATACGGACTTAATTTTCCGAATATTCAAAACGCAGTACTTCAAATACGCCTTTTACTTTCTTCAGCTTGCTAATGAGCGTATTCAAATGCTCGGTGTCGTGAACGTATAACTTGATTTTCCCGTCAAAAATTCCCCCTTCGTTCGTATCTACAATAATAGACCGCATATTTACCTTGTGTTCCTTGGAAATGACTTTCGTAACGTCATTTACCAAACCCACACGGTCAGTACCTTTAATGCGGATACCCGCCAGAAAAGCTACTAACTGACTTGACCATTTGGCTTTAATCACGCGATTGCCATGCGTCGAAAGCAGCTCACGGGCATTTTTGCAGGTAGTTTTGTGAATTTTGATTCCTTCATTAACCGTGACAAACCCAAATACCTCATCACCCGGAATTGGGTTACAGCATGCTGAAAGGGTATAGTCAAACTTATCCATATCCTCGCCGATGAGCAGCATGTCGGAATCTGGTCGGTCGCCGTGTACCCGCTTTAATTCCTTAACGATGGACTTACTGTCTTCCGGATTGCCATTCAGTTGATTTTTCGCTTCCTGAGCCCGTTTGTGGGCATCGCGGGCTACTTTCCAGCGTTTAACATCATCCACGCCCAGGAATCCTCTGCCGAAACGGTAGTACAGATCATTTGGGTCACGAGCGTTGAAATAGGCTCTGAGCTGGTTGGTAATGTCGAAAGACAATTCTAGGCCCAGGTTCTTTAACTTTTTCGCAACAATCTCCCGGCCTTCATTAACGTGCTTACGGTTAATTTCCTTGAGTGCTTCTTTGATATTGGCCCGTGCTTTCGTCGTAATAACAAATTTGAGCCAATCTTCACGGGGAGATTGCTTGGTAGAAGTCAGGATTTCTACTTGGTCGCCATTTTTTAGTACATGACTAATCTCAACGAGTTTACCATTTACTTTCGCTCCCAGACAACGTGATCCAATCTGAGAGTGAATGGAATAAGCAAAATCCAGGGCAGTGGAACCGGCCTGTAATACCTTCAGATCTCCTTTGGGAGTAAAGACAAAAACTTCATCCTGAAACAGGTGGCCCCGGAAATCATTAATGAATTCAATGGCCGAACTATCGTTGTGCTCCAGCACTTCCCGAACCTGGTTGAGCCAGGCATCGATTCCTTCGTTGACGTTCGTGTTATTGCCTTTGTATTTCCAGTGAGCAGCATAGCCTTTTTCGGCAATTTCATCCATCCGGCGAGAGCGGACCTGTACTTCTACCCACTGGCCAGAGCTACTCATAACCGTCGTATGCAAAGATTCATACCCGTTGGCCCGGGGATTGGAAATCCAGTCGCGGAGTCGTTCGGGATTAGGACGGTAATGATCCGTTACAATGGAATAGGCCCGCCAGCAAAGCGATTTTTCCTGCTCAGGTGTAGAATCAATAATAACCCGAATGGCAAAAAGATCATAGATCTCTTCAAAGCTTTTGCCCTGATTTTTAATTTTATTCCAGATCGAGTGAATGGACTTCGGCCGTCCTTTAATCACAAACGGAATGTTCTCACTCCGAAGGTCTTTTTCAAGCGGACGAATAAATTCCCGAATAAATTGTTGTCGGCGGGTTTTAGTCGACTTGAGTTTCGCCGCAATTTCTTTATAGATTTTAGGCTCGGCATACTTCAGGTACAAATCCTCCAGCTCAGTCTTGATCGTATACAGTCCTAGCCGGTGGGCGAGGGGAGCATACAGGTAAGTAGTCTCTGAAGCAATTTTTAACTGTTTATCCCGACTCATGGAGCTGAGCGTTCGCATATTATGCAAACGATCGGCCAGTTTAATCAATATTACCCGAACATCCTCAGAAAGAGTCAGTAACAGCTTACGGAAATTTTCGGCCTGAGCGGAAGCTCCCTGTTCGAAAATACCCGCGATTTTAGTTAAGCCGTCAATGATTTTAGCCACTTTGTTTCCAAACATGGCCTCAATATCATCGAGCGTAATTTCGGTATCTTCGACCACATCGTGCATCAGAGCACAAATAATGGCAGTTGTCCCTAATCCAATTTCTTCCACACAGATCTGGGCAACGGCAATGGGGTGATAAATGTACGGTTCACCCGTTTTGCGTCGCATATCCTTATGGGCATCGGCGGCCAGCGTAAAAGCCTTTTTAATTAATTTGGCATCGTTGTCCTTTAAAAATGGTTTAGCCGTCCGCAAAAGTTTGCGGTACCGCTTCAGTATCTCCTGGCGTTCAGCCTCTAGGTCAATCGTAAGTTCCACTGTACTCATTAGTACCCTGATATCAAATGGGATTGAAGAAGGGTTAAGTCTTTGTTAAAAGAAGAACAACTCTTCAGATTGGGGGAAAAGGAATTTGCTGTTCCTGAATCAGAACACATCATAGAACTAATATATGTAACAGAATGGTAATATTGGTCATCAGAAATAAAAATTATAAGAAAGTGTGAAAAGGTGTTGACAAAGGCAAAATAAGAGCTTACCTTTGCGTTCCGAAATCAAAGAAAAGTCTGTCGAAGATTTAGCTTTGAGTCGGAAAATCCCAGGTTATACGGACGTGGCGGAATTGGTAGACGTGCTAGACTTAGGATCTAGTGTCGCGAGGCGTGGGGGTTCGAGTCCCCCCGTCCGTACGTATTAAAAAAACCGATGCTGAGTGCAGCAGGTGATTTAGCCCTCAGAGTCCCTGATTCTGAGGGTTTTTTTAATTTTTAGTCCATTTGTATTCTTTAATTTCCGTATTCATATCATATCTGAACTTACGTTTAAGAGCAAATAGACTCAGATACGGATTTCGATTCTAGATCAACATGAACATTACGCTCGACAAAAGCAGCACTACCGAAGCTTCTCTTAAAATCGCGTTAACGCCCGAAGACTATCAGCCTCAGGTAGATAAGAAAATCAAGGAATACACGAAACAGGCTAACATCAAAGGATTCCGTCCTGGCAAGGTTCCTGCGTCTGTTATTCAGCGTTTATATGGAAAAAGCATTCTGGTTGACGAAGTGAACGAGACGCTTTCCAAAGCAGTAAATGATTACCTGCGTGAATCTAAATTATTAGTAGTAGGTGACCCTATGCCTGATCGTGAAAAGGCAAACGAAATCAACTGGGATACCCAGAAAGAATTCGAATTTGTTTACAATTTAGGTTTGGCTTCTGATTTCGACATTGATTTCACGAAACTTCCTGAAGTAAATGCGTTTGAAATCCAGGCGGGCGAAAAAGAATACGAAGATACTTTAGCTGATCTGAAAAAACGTACGGGCGAACATGCTCACGTGGAAGAAGTAACAGCGGGAGATCTTGTATACGGAACTTTCAAACAAGGTGAGTATACTGAGAAGTCAGCTATTCCAACGGATAAACTGACAGAAGAAGCTTTAGCTTGGTTCTTAGGTAAGAAAAAAGACGAAGTCCTGACGTTTGACATTCAGAAATTATTTGCTGATGCCAATGGCCTGAAACTTGCTACGAGCCGTGAAGATCTTTCTGGAGAATTTGAATTCACCATCGAAGACATCACTCGTAATCAGGAAGCTGAACTGAATCAGGAGTTTTTTGATAAAGTATTAGGTCCTGGTAAAGCTTCTTCCGAAGAAGAATTCAAGACTGAATTGACGAACATCATTCAGGAAAATTACAAGCGTGAAGCTGAATTCCTGTTACGTGATGACATTCAGAAAATGTTGTTAGAGAATGTTCAAATCGAACTTCCTAACGAATTTCTGAAACAATGGTTACTGGAAACCAATCAGGGTGAAATTACTGAAGAAGAAGTAGAAAAAGACTTCGACAAGTTCGCTAGTGATCTCCGCTGGACGCTGATTCGTAACAAAGTAGCTGAAGCTGCTGATATCAAAGTTGAAGCAGAAGACGTGAATACGTATGCGGAAGCAATGGTTCGTCAGCAGTTTGGTATCTACGGTGATGACAACGGCATGGGTGATGTAATCAAGAAGGTAGCTCAAAACTACCTGCAGGAAAATAAAGGCCAGAACTACATGAACGTGTTCAACCGCGTTTACGGTGGCAAAACCATGGACTTTATCCTGACTCAGGTAAAAACAAATGCTCAACCCATTGACGTAGAAAGCTTTAAAGCAAAGTCGGGTTTAGCTGAGTAATAGGTACTTTCGCTTGAAAGTTTCCATCGCATTTGAAGGTTTGATGTTGAAGAGTTACTCTCTGAAGCATCAAACCTTCTTTCATTACAGGTCGAATGTGAGAAAAATTTGAAAACCTTTATTGAACCCTTTTTAGTAGTCAACATCTGGTGGCATACTGCTTGAACGTAAGTCAACTCCTCGGATCAAATCATTTAAATCCGATTCGCTCACGGCGGGTGGCGGCACCAATACGGTATAATTCAGACAATACTCGGTCATCGAATTTTTCTTTCAAGTACTGATTTTCCTGTCTCAGCTTTTCGTTTTCAATGCGTAGCTTTTCATTTTCAAGCGAAAGCTTCTCGCTGGAACTAGCATTGAAAAATACGTCCGCTGTAGTGCCCAGTATCTGTAAAACCTGCTCAAGTCGACTAAGGGTTAACTCGGTTTTACCACGTTCCATATCTCCGTACGCCGTTGCTGAAATATGCAGATCTTCAGCCATTACTTCCTGAGAATAGCCTTTTTCTAACCGGAGCTGTCGTATTTTTTCGTGAACTTTCATGGTCTTCTCAAGTTATTCCGATGAATTATCGGATATTCCAACAATACTTGTCTTAAGGACTGGTGCAACTTTGTGCCATCCGAAAGATCGGACAGAATGTCAGAAATTGTAATTGAGAACAACTAGTTTTTTCAGTGGATTTGTTTTTTTAGAATCCAGTTTACAGATTCGTGCATTCCTGTTTTGGCAATTCAAAGAATCAGAACCCAAATCAATACAAACGCTAATTACATGTTGAACGCTGAAGAATTCCGTAAATACGCCGTACACCACCGTGGTCTGAATGGCTTATCAGTAGATCGTTACCTGCAACAGGTAGGTGGAGCTGCTAGTCATCACGTTGAAAACATGACCCGTGCTGTGATCGAAGAGCGTCCCATGCCTTTTCGCGAAGTAGACGTATTTTCCCGCTTGATGGCCGACCGTATCATCTTCTTTGGAACTCCCGTTGATGATAGCATTGCTAACATTGTAGTAGCACAGATGCTATTCCTCGAATCGGCTGATTCCAAACGAGATATTATGATGTATATTAACTCACCCGGTGGGTCTGTGTACGCAGGCTTAGGGATCTATGATACCATGCAGTACATTCGTCCTGATGTAGCTACCATCTGTACGAGCCTGGCAGCATCGATGGGAGCGGTATTACTGGCTGGTGGAGCTGCTGGTAAACGTTCTGCTTTACCGCACGCTCGTGTCATGATTCACCAGCCTAGTGGTGGTGCTCAGGGACAATCGGTAGACATTGAAATCACCGCTCGTGAAATTGTTAAGCTGCGTGATGAATTATACACGATTCTGGCAGATCATACCGGACAAACGAAAGAGCAAATCGAGATTGATTCAGATCGTGACAAATGGTTCCGGGCTGATGAAGCAAAAGTGTATGGTTTGATTGATGAAGTATTACACCGCGAGAAATAGGTTCTTGTCAGATACGAACGAATCCCCCGGCTTCTCCAGGAGGTCGGGGGATTTTTATATCTTTGTAAAAATTTTATTAAGTATCGTTTAAGTAAAATGTATATACGTTAATAAATACCCCTTAACCAAGAGAATTTATATCATTAATAAAAACGAATGAGTACCGTCCCATTGAGCCCTTCAACCGTAAGTAATGCTGTTGTTCGTTATAACTCCATTCAAATGTTGAGAGGAATAGCGGCGATTGCGGTTACTCTCTATCATATTTCAGAAAATATTAGTAGGACGTATCAGCAGACATTTTTGTTCGATTGGTTCAATATTGGATATGCCGGAGTAGATCTTTTTTTTGTTATTAGTGGGTTTATTATAGCTCATACGAGTACCAAGTACATCGATAAGCCAGAGGAGTTAAGACCGTACCTGGCGAAGCGGTTTTATAGGGTTTTTCCCGTGTACTGGGTTTTTGCGGTTCCCTTATTGCTGGTAGTACTCGTTATTCAAAAAACACAACCGGCATTGGTGGCAGATACGTACTCTTTTGACTGGCTGAACTTATTAAAGACGCTGACATTGTTTCCAGAACACGTTGCTCTGGACGCAGTTACCTGGACTCTTTCACACGAGCTTTACTTCTATCTGTTATTTGCCTTATTATTACTTTCCCGACATGCCGTCTGGATTTTGTTGGCTCTGACCATTGGTACCCTTGTCAATACCGCCTATGTTTTTTCTCAGGGAGGGCTTCTGGGAAATGGTACGGTGAGTTTTTTTTTACTAAGCCCTATCAATTTGGAATTTCTTTTCGGGGTTTCGGTTTATTATCTCCACAAAAGATTCCGTTTGAATCACTTTTGGTTAGTAATTTTGATTGGAAGTTTAGCTGCCTTCTATCTGGCACCCCGAACGGGAGGAGACATGACTCGCGTTTGGAACCTGGGAATACCTTCATTATTAATAGTCTGGGGATTTGTGGAAGCGGATCGTTCTCATGCGTATCGGGTTCCAAATTTGCTGATTCACCTGGGAGATGCCTCCTACGTCATTTACCTGATGCACTTTCCAGTCATCATTTTTGCAAATAAATTGCTTTTCAAAGCAGGATTTTCTTCGGTATGGGCTCTGGGAGTAGCGGATCTGGCACTTATGTTCCTGATTTTCTGGTTAAGCTGGAAAGTTCATAAAAACGTTGAGCAGCCCATTATTAAATGGTCCAAGAAAAGTTGAAACTGGCCGAATAAAAAATAGATAGTATCACTCTGAGAAAGACATGCGAATGGATGCAAGTACGTGCTCGTTTTGTGGGCGAAAAAAAAAGGATGTAGATTTATTATTATCAGGGATGGATGCTCTGATTTGTAATTTCTGTATTGAGCAGGGGTTTGAATTAGTGCAGGAGGAACTAGGGGTTAAACAGCCAATTAAGAAAAAAGAACCTCAACAATCGTTTCAGATTTTAAAGGTACCTAAGCCACAGGAAATCAAGAAGTTCATGGATCAGTACGTTATTGGCCAGGATGATGCTAAGAAAGTACTGAGTGTGGCCGTGTACAACCATTATAAACGTTTACAACAGCAGAAGACCAACGACGACATTTACATTGAAAAATCAAATGTCATCATGGTAGGGGAGACGGGTACGGGTAAAACCTATCTGGCTCGTACCATCGCTAAAATTCTTCAGGTTCCCTTCGCCGTTGCAGATGCTACGGTTATTACTGAGGCTGGCTACGTAGGAGAAGACGTGGAAAGCATTCTGAGCCGTCTGCTTCAGGCTGCGGATTACGATGTGGAAGCAGCTGAACGCGGCATTGTTTACATTGACGAAATTGACAAGATTGCCCGGAAATCGGATAATCCCAGCATTACCCGTGACGTATCAGGAGAAGGCGTGCAACAAGCTTTGCTGAAGCTACTCGAAGGATCCATTGTAAATGTACCCCCACAGGGCGGACGTAAGCACCCAGAGCAAAAACTGGTTCCCATTAATACGGAACACATTCTCTTTATTTGCGGCGGAGCTTTCGACGGAGTGCAACGTCATATTTCTAAACGTTTGAATACGCGTCCTATTGGCTTTACAAAAGATGATACGACCTCACGTTTACTGGAATCTCAGCAGTTATTACGGATGGTTAATCATCAGGATTTGAAGTCTTATGGCTTAATTCCTGAGTTGTTAGGACGTTTACCCGTTATAACTTCCTTAGATCCTCTGGATAAGTTTACTCTTCGTAAAATCCTTACGGAGCCTAAGAATGCTCTGACCAAGCAGTACGAAAAACTGTTTAACATGGAAGGCATTCAACTCCAGTTTGATGACGAAGTATTAGAGTATATTGTTGATCAGGCCAATGAATACAAGTTGGGTGCTCGGGGTCTCCGTTCCATTTGTGAGGCTATCATGACGGATGCGATGTTTGAATTACCTTCGGAAGAAGGAATTAATGAGTTCACGATTTCGCTGAGTTATGCCCGGGAGAAATTTGAACGTTCGGCGTTTTTCATGATGAAAAAGGTCGCGTAAAACCTTCTACTGTAGTGTCCTAGTGCTTAGTCTATCAGAGTAATGAATTCCTCATGTTGGGAAATGTTATAAACAATAGTTAAGAATACTTAAATTGTAATGCCCTGGTTTAGACCGGGGCATTTGTTTTTAATGACCGTTTTCGTATTCAAATCAACTTTCCCTATGCGTAAAATCTTACTGTTGTCGACTGTCGGGTCGATGTTATGGTTGACTTCCTGTAATCGTTCTTCAACGATCGGGTTTCAAAAATCTACCACACCATCCTATGATCATCAGGTAGCCGCTAAAGCGACTCCTCAGCCTGTTAATGAATCAGTTGCTGCTGAAGTAACTCCAGTACAGACGCCAGAAGCTGCGGCTTCGGTATCTGTTGCGAAGTCTACGGATCAGCCTGCTGCTTCAGAAAAGCCTGTTGCTTTACCGAAGGTCACTCCCGAGATGATTGCTAGTGCATCTGAAAGATTGGTAGCTCAAACCAAGGGTACTGCTTACGAAAAACAAGCTTTACAGATTCAGAAGAAACTGGCGAAAATCCAGCACAAAGCTAACGCGGAGAACTTGAATGCGGCTCAGAAGAGTGTAGTAGCCAATAAAATGATGACCAAACTGGTCACTAAAAAAGTTCAGAAGCAAATTGCCAAAGCTAAGAAAGCCAACAAAACTAACGCGTTAAGCCAAAACGTTAAGATTGGTTTGATCCTCTTAGTAGTCGGTGTAATTTTCCTGATCATCCCAGTAGGCGTTGTACAGATTATTGGTCTGATTATGATGGTTATTGGTGCAGTAATTCTGCTGATCGGTTTATTAGACAGCGTATAGTCTAAACAGGTAATTCATGAACTGCACCCGGAAGAGGCTATACGCTTTCTCCGGGTGCATTTTTTTTAGAATTTTCTGAAATGTAAGCTCCATATAATTTATAAATGCATAGTAATATGGCAACACCACTGATTTTATTACATGGATACGGAGAAGATGCTAAAATATGGGATACGATAAAGGCAGCGTTTTGGCCCAACCTCAATGTGCTAACGCCAAGCTATGCGTCCCGTTCAGATTTACAGTCCATAGATGAATACGCTGAGGCAGTTTATAACGATTTACAATCACAAAACATTAATCGTGGCGTTCTAATCGGGCATTCAATGGGCGGCTATATTGCCTTGGCAATAGCCGAGAAATACCCCGATTTTGTAAAAGGATTGGGGTTATTTCATTCGACTTCTTATGCTGATTCTGAAGAAAAAAAAGCAAATAGAGATAAGAATATTATAGCTATTGAAGAAAAAGGGGCGGCTGGTTTTCTGAAGGATTTTGTAAAGAATATGTATAGCGATGAATTCGCTGAAAACAATCCGGGAATAGTCGAAGAGCATAGCAAGGCAGTTTCTCAATTGCCTCCAGCAGCCTTAAAGGCAGGAATGAGTGCAATGAAAGATCGTCCTGATCGCCGCCATGTGCTGGAAAAAGCTTCGTATTCAGTTTTGTTTATTATTGGGATGAAAGATAAAGCGGTAAAACCCGAAGAAGCCCTGGAACAGGTGAATTTGCCAGCGAATAGCAGTCAATTAATCTTGGAAAATGCCGGTCATATGGGAATGGTGGAAGAGCCTGATGATTGTCTGGAAATCATTCAGTCATTCTGGCAGCGAATTGAGCGGGAACAGGCTACGACAGAATAAAGTGTTCAAAGTATGCTAGAGTTTGACAAGATTTTAAACTAATTCTTATAAGTCTAAAATCTTGTCAAACTAGTTAGCTCTTTAATCGGAAATCACTTTCATGACCACTAATTGAGATTTTTGCCGATTTTCAGGTGTTTTCTTGCGATCAAATTTGTTGAAATTATTATCGGATACCAATACCAGCGTTTTGCTGCCATTGATGATAGGTCCCCAGGTCATACCCTCTATGTTATCCAGATGGACACCTCCCCAATTGACAATAACTTCTTTTTTTTCTAATAAGTGAGTAATGCTGGGATCTGCTGCTGAGTCGATCCTGGGAAGATAGGCAGTGAAGAGGCGAATGGAATAATTACTTTGATCACGTTCGCCAGTCCAGCATCGTTCCAGAAATAATAACTGACGATCACGAGCCAGTAATAATTCTGATATCCCATTATCAGGGTATCCACAGGAATTCCGATCCAGCGGATATAAAGCTCGGATTAGCGTGTCTCTCTGGGTAAGACGGTAACCCGTTACCTGGCAATAGGGGTTATTCGGCATTTGCGGCCATTCACTGGTTCCCCAAAGTACTCGGGTTGAATCCAAAGCCAGAGCTTCGAAACCTTTATTATCCTCAAAATCCTGGTACCGGGAAATCGTCTGGATCGTAGAGTCTTTTTTCAATTTCACAAAAGAACCGTACGTTTTGCCTTCGCCTAATTCCGTCGTCAAATAAAATGAAGAATCAGCTTTGTCGAAACGAATGGATTCGGCACTATGAATACTGTCAAGTTTCCAGCGTTTATAACTTTTTGTGGAAAAGAGCGAGTCAAATTCAAACAGGTAACTCTGTCGGGTAGAGTCAGCTCCATCGGTTACCATGTACCATTTCCCGAATTTAGGAACATATTCAATACCTGAAAGGCCGCCAAAATACGGATCGTTCTGCAGGGCTGCGGAATCGCTTAGGTTATAAGATTTCAGTAATTCCAGCCGAAAATGCTGGGCTTTTATAGAAAAAGTACTCAGCCATAACACGAAAAATAAGGCGATAAATTTCATCACTGAAGTAAGGTATGGTTTAAGGAAGATACGAAAAAAGCCCACCAAAGGGAGGGCTTTTAAGAATATTTAATCCAGAAGTAAGTCTGATTAGAGACGAACAACCCAGTTATGTTTATCTTCTACACGGCCATACTTGATATCGTCGAGATAGGCTTTGACGCGGTTCGCGAAGCTATCGGCCTTGATCTCGGGAAGTTCGAAGTTTTTACCTTCGTAACCAATCGTTGAGATGGGTGAAACTACGGCTGCTGTACCGGCACCAAAGGCTTCTTCCAGGCGACCTTTCTCAAGATTTTCAATCAGTTCAGCGATAGAAACTTTGCGTTCTTCGACTTCCATACCCCAATCCTTCGCGATTTGTACGATGGACTTACGAGTGATTCCGTCCAGAATGCTGTCGCTTACTGCTGGAGTAACCAGCTTCCCATCAATTACGAACATGAAGTTCATAGTGCCGGCTTCTTCTACGTATTTATGTTCAGCACCATCCGTCCAGATTAACTGATCATAACCTTCTTCCTGAGCCAGTTTGGCAGGGTAGAGTGAAGCGGCATAGTTACCAGCACATTTTGCGGCACCCGTACCACCAGGAGCAGCTCGTACGTATTCCGTTTCCACTTTCACTTTTACTGGCTTCGAGTAATAAGCACCTACCGGGCAGTTGAAAATGATGAAACGGTATTTTTTAGAAGGGGATACACCGATATATTCATCCGTAGCGAACATGAATGGACGGACGTACAAAGAGTAATTATCACGCTGAGGTACCCACTGTGAATCGAGCTTTAATAACTCATATAAACCAGCCAGGAAAATATCTTCGGGAATTTCAGCCATGCAAAGACGATGTGCTGACTTATTCAGACGTGCGGCGTTTTCCTGAGGACGAAAAATTAATACTTCGCCTTCGGCTGATTTATAAGCTTTCATTCCTTCAAAGATAGCCTGACCATAATGCAGAGGCATCAGGGCAGGAGAGAAGGCCATATCACCGTAAGGCACGATGCGTAAATCAGTCCATTCTTTTCCGTCAAAGTCCGCAACGAACATATGATCGGCAAAGGTGCGGCCAAAAACCAGTTGATCAAGGTTTAACTCGCCAATCCGGCTTTGACTGGTCTGTTGGATGTCTATGGGCAGTGTGTCAATCATGGGGCCAAAGAATTTACAAATGAATGAAACGTATGTACGCGTTATGTTTTGTTGCAGAATTAAGTTCCGATGTTATACTCTGGGAATCCATTTTACTTCTTCAACCTGCAATTCCTGAGTCATTTTTCGGGAAAGTACAAAAAAGTAATCGGAAAGACGGTTTAAATATTGAATGATGATGTCATCAACCTGAGCATTTTCACTTAGCAAAACTACCTGACGCTCTGCTCGCCGACATACCGTACGGGCTACATGAGCAAACGAAACAGCCGTATGGCCGCCGGGGAGTATGAAATGACGCAACGGAGGTAATTCTTTTTCCATCGCATCAATAGCTAATTCCAGTAAAGTGACGTCCTGTTCGAGTAAGTCAGGTAATGGGTTACGCGAATGACGTTCGGGATCATCGGCTAAATGCGAACCAATCGTGAATAACCGATCCTGAATTTCCTTAAGTAAGGAACGGCGGCTTTCATTCACAGGTTGATCCCGAACCAGCCCTACGTAACTATTAAGCTCATCGACGGTACCGTACACTTCAATGCGTAAATCTGCTTTTGAAATACGGCGACCACTCATAAGTGATGTGGTACCGGTATCTCCGGTTTTGGTGTAAATCTTCATGCCTAACCGTCTGCGGGAATGTTCCTTGCAAATCTACAGGTTTTCAGCAAAGGGCATAAAGAGAAATTTAAAATTAATTGTCTTGACAATTAATTTTCATACAGCCTCTGGATTGATACCAGACGAATTCATATCCAGATAAATTTAGACGTCGGTAAGTGTTGTGAAAGTCAGTGAAAAAGTAATTAATTGAAAGGTTTTCGCCTGGAAGGTCGATCTCATCAGCGAGTTCGTCGTAACTTTGCGGCCCGAAACCACGCCTGCATCACGAGCAGTAGGTAAAGTGGTAAGGCCCATTGAGCAGATGACTATCGCATACTTCACTTCACAGATTACTAGATACGTATCCATCCTTGGATTTATCGTTGCCATTTTAATGGCTTATCAGAAACTTCCTTCAGAAGTACTCCTCACGTTTAACCCTTCCAAAGAAGCCTCAGAAATGTACTCGAAAGAGTTAATTTTCTATGTAACTGGCGGCATTATGCTAGTGCTTAATATGCTTTTTTTATGGATGAGTCGCTTATTTCCGAAGTTACCAGACGGTTTCATCAAATTACCCGGAGCCGTTAAATGGATGTTCTACCGGAAACAGTTAAACAACATCATTACAGAGTGGATGAACTTCGGTGCTACCATTACCAATGTGCTATTGGGAGCATCCGTATACATTTTGGCATTAATTAACGATACTGACCAGACGGTTGCTTTACCTCAGTTTGACTGGGTCATCAGTGTTGGTACGTTTCTGCTGATTATGTGGGTAGTCTATATCCCGCTGCGTTTGCTGTTAACTGGCCCTGTAAAAGAGTAGTCTGGTATGCAAAATCTTCCCATTGCTGATTTTGAATATGATTTACCGGACGAAAAAATTGCCCGGTTTCCACTAGCCGAACGCGATTCTTCGAAACTACTGGTATATCGTGGAGGTAGGATTACACATCAGCATTTTCCTTCTATTGTTAATGAGCTTCCCAAAGACACCTTACTCGTTTTCAATAATACCAAGGTTATCCCGGCCCGGCTTTATTTTCAGCGGGCTACGGGGGCTCAGATTGAATTATTCCTTTTACATCCATTAGAACCCAGTACAGTTATCCCAGTTATAATGGAGGAAAAACATTCCTGCATTTGGGAGTGCATGATTGGTAATCGCAAACGCTGGAAATTAGGCGAAGTATTAGAGAAAGAACTCAAAGTTGAGGAGGAAACGGTTCTACTTTCTGCCGAACTCATTAGTGCCGAACACTCGCTGGTGCGATTAAGCTGGACGAATGAAGTGCGATTTGTAGACGTGGTACAGGCCATCGGAAAAATTCCACTGCCGCCTTACCTCAAACGCGAAGCCGAAGAGTCAGATTTGGAAACCTATCAAACCGTTTACTCTGAAAAGCAGGGAGCTGTAGCCGCACCGACGGCAGGTTTGCATTTTACGGATCGGATTTTCTCTGCCCTGAATGCCAAAGGGATCAGAAGAGAGTTTCTGACGTTACACGTGGGAGCGGGAACGTTTCAGCCCGTAAAAACGGAAAACGCCCTGGAGCACCGCATGCATGGTGAACAACTGGTAATTACTCAGGCAAATCTTGAACATTTAGTAGCTACCCGTCGCATTATACCCGTAGGAACCACGTCTATGCGTTCACTGGAGTCGATGTACTGGCTGGGCGTTAAAGTAATAAAAGGAATAAATCAATCCCTTTCCTCAGGTTTTTATATTACTCAGTTTATTCATCAGGAATATACTAAGGACGAATTACCTTCAAAAGATGAAGCTTTTCAGGCTATTTTGAAACAGATGAAGATAGAAAACCGTACGGAAATCGTTGGTGAAACGCAGATCATGATTTTTCCGGGGTATCAATTTCAGGTTTGTCAGGGATTAGTCACCAACTTTCATCAACCGGGTTCTACCTTATTATTGCTCATTGCTGCATTAATTGGTGATGACTGGAAACGGATGTATGCAGAAGCTTTGGCTACTAATTACCGTTTTTTAAGTTATGGCGATTCCTCGCTGTTGTTACCTCAATATCCACTAAACATTTGAATAACTAATTTATGGCGGCTCCGGTTGACGTATCAATAGTCTATTTTGGTAAACCTTACCAAACGTTGGTATCCTTACTTAGTTTATTAAAGTATAGCCGGCAGCATATTGATACTATTCATATCAGTGTCGAATGCAAACAGCCTCACGGGGATATTAATGGTGTTTATATTGTTCTGGAAGGACTTAAAAACTATAAAGTTCAGCTTTATTATCCTAATCAGTTTTATCAGTTAGGCCCGCTGGAATATGAGCAGGTAAAGCAGGATGAGAATCTTCGCTGGAGTTTGCCTTATCAGTATGCCCTGGAAAAATCTACCAATCAATACCTCTTCATTCTGCATAATGACATGTTATTTCATGCAGATATGATTGGGGATATGTTTGAAAAAGGATTTTCTAAACATAAACTAGCCGGAGCCGGATCAATTGGTCAGTGCTGGTCCTGTCCGGCTAGCTGGGATAATAAATGTTCAGGTAGTAAGCAGGAAGCCTATGTTCCTTCGCAGGCGGAGGCTATTGCAGTACACGAAGCTCATGCAACGCCCCGTCAGAAACTTGACCTGGAAATTATTCGCTCCGGAAGGGTTTATCCATTGCCAGAATGCCGACTGAATGAATATTCCTGTCTTGTTAATCTGGAAAATTATCGGCGGAATACGTTACCTGCGGGCGATAGCCGTTGTTTCGGTGGGGTCTGGAATGGAGCTGATCTGGGAACCAGCTGGTTTTATGACATGGTCAATCGCGGACATCGTTTTCAGCATTTTGTGCTGGAAGATTATGCACTACATTCTCCGTTCAATCCTATTGGTCAGGGAAGCCAGGATTATAGTAAAGCAGATAGTTATCGAATTTGTGAAAGTCGGGCAAAAGAGCATTTAAAAGAACATTACGAATTACCGGTTCTTTCGTCCGTAACCCAGATAAAAATGGGAATTAATCGAGCAAAATTCAATGCTCGGAAAATAGCGGGTCAGGTGTATGCCCGACTCTGGAAACTGGTACATTAATCATTTGCCTGGCAGAATAATAATACAAGTAATGAAAATCAATTTTATTGAAGAACTCCGCTGGCGGGGCATGTTGCAGGACATGATGCCCGGCACGGAAGAACAACTGGAAAAAGAACAGACGTCGGCTTATATCGGCTTTGATCCTACGGCTTCGTCTTTACATATTGGTAACCTGGCTACGATCATGTTACTCGTGCACTTGCAACGGGCGGGTCATAAGCCTTATGCTCTCGTGGGTGGTGCCACGGGTATGATTGGAGATCCCTCGTTTAAAGCCGCAGAGCGTAGCTTTTTATCAGAAGAAACGCTGGCCATTAACCAGGCAGGGATTAAAAAACAGCTGGAACAATTCCTGGATTTTACCGGAAGCAACGCCGCTGAAATTGTTAATAACTATGACTGGTTTAAGGATTTTTCGTTCCTGGGTTTTCTGCGTGAAGCGGGTAAGTTCCTGAGTGTGAATTATATGATGTCGAAGGATTCGGTAAAGAAACGTCTGGAAACGGGGATATCTTTCACGGAATTTTCGTACCAATTATTACAGGGTTACGACTTTTATCATTTATATAAAACCCAGGGAGTGAAACTCCAGATGGGTGGTTCTGATCAGTGGGGGAATATCACAACGGGTACCGAAATCATTCGCCGCAAAGAAGGCGGTAATGAAGAAGATGCCGAACGTCGTGCGTTTGCGTTAACGACACCTTTAGTAACGAAATCAGATGGAACGAAATTCGGTAAATCGGAAAGTGGCAATGTTTGGCTGGACGCTGAACGAACCAGCCCTTACCAATTCTACCAGTTTTGGCTGAATGCGGCCGATGCCGATTGTGGTCGTTTGATTCGGGTATTTACTTTGCTTTCTAAGGAAGAAATTGAGGCCCTCGAAGCTCAGCACGCAGAAGCTCCGCACTTACGTATCCTTCAAAAAGCCATCGCTAAAGACGTAACGACTCGCGTTCACTCGGCGGAAGCCTACGAAATGGCCGTGCAGGCAAGCGACGTATTATTCGGAAAAGGTACGCTGGAAACCTTACAGTCGCTCGACGAGCAGACCTTTGTACAGGTATTCGAAGGCATTCCACAAACGGAAATTTCACTGGCTGATTACGAAGCTGCTCCAAACGTAACAGACTTATTGGCAACCGCTGAAGTCTATCCTTCCAAAGGTGAAATCAAACGGGCCATTCAGGGTAATGCGGTTTCGGTTAATAAAGCCAAAATCGCCGATCCGAATCAGGCTGTTGATTTCCAGTTACTACAAGGCAAGTATTTGCTGATCGCCAAAGGCAAGAAAAATCACTTAGTGAAAGTGATTTAAGTATGTTTGATCTGGTTTGAGCGTTTGATAAAAGGTTTGAGGTTAATAGCAAAACTTCCCGAAAGCTTCAAGTTTTCGGGAAGTTAACAATAGAAACGGATCGGTTGATTTTGCATTCAAACCTTACAAATCCCGACTCTAATCTAAACTTCGACGGTTCCTTCAAACACTCGCTCGGCGGGACCAATCAGGTAAATGTTTTCAAAGGAGTCCGCTCCAGTTTGTTCAAAGCTTACTTCCAGATTACCACCCAGCACTTTCACTTTTACCGGACTAGCTACGCCACGCTTGACGTGAGCCGTTAAGGCACAGGCCGTTACGCCCGTTCCGCAGGAATAGGTTTCGTCTTCCACTCCGCGTTCATAGGTCCGAACAAAGAGTTGATCTTCACCCAGTTGCTCGACGAAGTTAACATTCGTGCCGCCCCGTTTGACCCAGTCATCCGAATAGCGAATGGCGTACCCTTCAGGATAGACTTTATAGTTTTCCAGATCTTCTGTAAATGCCACAACGTGGGGAGAGCCCGTGTTCATGAAGCTATAATCCGAATGCTCTTCCAGACCTTGAACGTTACTCATTTTCAGTGAAATACGTTCGGGAGTAACAGAGGCTTCGTGTTCGCCGTCCACGGCAATGAAGCGGGTTTCGTCACCGATTACTCCGAGGTCGTGGGCAAAGCGTACCGTCGCCCGGCCGCCGTTTCCGCACATGGAACCTTCGCCGCCGTCGGCGTTGAAGTATTTCATGCGAAAATCATAGGCCTCGTCATTCTGAAGCAAAATCAGCCCGTCGGCACCGATACCAAAGCGGCGGTGGCAGAGCTGAGCAATTTTTTCTTTATCAACGGGGAAAAGGCCTTCGCGATCATCAATCATAATGAAGTCGTTGCCCGTGCCCTGGTATTTGTAAAAGGGAATAGTCATCCTGGTCAATGATAAAAAGAGGGACGTGTCCGATCTGAACACGTCCCCGCAAAAATAGATTCTTATCGGTAAAAATTAATAAGCATCTTCCCAGGAAATCGCTACCTGACGTTGTTCGCCGAGGCCTTCAATACCCAGCTCCACGATGTCACCTGCTTTGAGATAGCGGGGAGGATTAAAGCCCAGACCAACGCCCGGAGGTGTTCCGGTTGAAATAACGTCACCAGGCAGTAAAGTCATGAACTGGCTGAGGTAACTGATGATTTGAGGAACGTTGAAAATCATCTGAGTGGTAGAGGAGTTCTGTAACGTTTCGCCGTTTACCTTTAGCCACATGGGCAGGTTGGTAACATCTTCAATTTCTTCAGGTGTCACCAGATAAGGACCCAGCGGGCCGAAGTTGTCGCAACCTTTCCCTTTGTCCCACTGACCGCCACGCTCTAACTGGAATTCGCGTTCGGAATAATCATTCATTACGGCATAACCAGCAATGTAATCTTCTGCTTCTTCTTCCGATACGTACCGGCATTCCGAGCTGATCACTACGGCTAACTCCACTTCCCAATCGGTTTTTACGGAGTTACGGGGAATGATCACATCATCGTTAGGACCACAAAGAGCCGTGGTTGCCTTAAAGAAAACGATGGGTTCAGCTGGAATAGGAGCGTTCGTTTCCTTTGCGTGATCGGCGTAGTTCAGGCCAATGCAAATGATTTTGGAAGGACGAGCCACGCAGGAAGCGTATTCGATGGGGCCCGTTAATTCCGGTAATTCAGAAGTTCCGTATTGATCCAGGTAATCTTCCAGAACGGCCAGACCTTCTTCTTCGAAAAAGATTTCGTCGAAGTCATAAGCTCCGGTTTCTTCACCTAAAGCTTCGAAAAAAGGTTCCAGGCTGTAAGATTTCCCGTCGATCACAATGCCGGGAATGACATCTTCGTCAGTAACGTAGCGAAAGAGTTTCATTCGTTATATGCAAGTTTGATAATACTTCTTAAAATAGAATCGGCCGCGGGGCCTTTGATACTCGTTCAAAGGTATACTTTCTTCCGCAGGCTTACCGCTTAAATATGCGATTACTTGGTTTGAACTTCCAGAACCGTATCCCAGGGATCCATCGTTACCCCATCGAGGTAAATAAAAAGACCTTCAGGCTGTTGCTTGAATTTCAGGGTTTTACCTCCATTGAAAAGATTCACACTAGTTACTTTAACCTTGAAGTCAGGCACAAATAAATAGGAGGTTTTGGGGGCCGTAAGAATATGAAAAAAATGGCGGGAATCGCCTTTTTTGGTGCTGACGCCCCATTCCTGTGGCGGAACAATACCACCCCGCGTTCCATAAATTGTCTCGCCGTTTTTCTTCAGCCAGTTACCGACGGATTCGAGTCTTTCTACAAATTCAGGCTGGATTTCTCCGTTGGGCATCGGCCCTACGTTTAGTAAAAAATTGGCATTACGACCCGCCGCCCCGGCCAGGTAACGAATGAGTTGGGCGGGGGATTTATACTTCTCGTCTTTCAGTTCAAAACCCCAGCCGCCGTTTAAGGTTTCACAGGTTTCGAGGGGTAACTCGCTGATGGTGCTTGTACCGCTAAATCCGGCGTGATTCTGTCCGGGTAGATCCCGCTCGAACATCTGGAAGTCTTCACCCTCAAAAGGAGCAACGTGGTGATTGTTACCAACCAAAGCAGCAGGTTGAAGTTTATGAATGAGATCATACGTCCGGCGTAATTTCCAGTCCACTAGCGTTTTTTGCGGATTATTCGGATCATTAGCCGACTGATCCCACCAGCCATCAAACCAGATCCCGCCGATTTTACCGTAGTTACCACTCAATAATTCCGTTAACTGCGTATCCATATACGTCAGATACTTGCCAAAGTCACCCGATTCGGGCCGACCTGTTTGCTTGCCGGTTTTGCCGCGGGGAAAGTAATCGGGATGGTGCCAGTCAAGGTGAGAATGATACAGGAAAAGCTTGATACCTTCTTTTTCACACTCATCCGCCAGCATTTTGATAACGTCCTTTTGGTAGGGCGTATCGTCCACGATGTTATAGGGCGAAATTTTAGAATGCCACATCGCAAAACCATCGTGGTGTTTGCTCGTGAAGGTAATGTATTTCATACCTGCGTTCTTGGCAATCTGTACCCAGCGTTTAGCATCAAAAGCCGTCGGATTAAAGAACTTGGGTAGCCTTTCGTAGGCCTTAACCGGAATATTCTGGTTGTTCATTACCCATTCGCCGTCGCCCAG
>CAJYHS010000030.1 GCA_913774715.1 uncultured Siphonobacter sp.
TATTTTCCTTGGCATACGTGGTAAACAAACTCACACTGTATCCCGCCGACATTACTTCGTCAAAGTGTTTTTTAATTTCGGCCAATGGCATATTCTGGTACACATCCTGACGAATATTATAGGTGGGTACTATTTTCAACGTCACCTTGGTAACTGCTCCTAAAGCACCCAACCCCACTACCATTCCGGCAAAAGTTTCCGGAGTTTCTTTTCTGGAAGCTTTCACCACATCGCCCGCCGCATTGATCATCTCCAGAGCAACCACGGCTGAGGACAAATTCGCATTTTTCACGCCCGAACCGTGCGTAGCGGTTGCACAGGAACCCGCTACCGAAATATGCGGTAAGGATGCCATATTATGAAGGGCGTATCCGTTCGTGTGAAGATATTCTGCCAGGTCGCCGTATTTAACATTACCATCAACAGTTACGGTAAGATTCTCTTTATCCAGAATATATAAGGGCTTAATTTTCTCCAGCGAGACAATGGTATTGGGATTATCTGCAATCCGGTTAAAGGAGTGTCGCGTACCAATAATTTTCAGGTTTTTACTTCCCCTGATAAGTCCTTGAATATCCCGGGCGTACTCAGGATACTGGAAATTTTCAGTGCTGTATTCCAGGTTTCTGGCCCAGTTGTATTGTTTCTGGCTCAGACTACCCCCAGTTTCTGATTTTTTATTTTGATTACAACTCGTCATAGGCGAGAAAAGCGAACCCGTCAGAAAGACGGAAGATAATTTGATGAAGGTACGTTTTTCCATAAGCTTGAGGCTGATTATCAATAGACTTACGGCTATTTAGCTAAAATCTTGGGAATATCCATAGCTCTGGGTCAAAACTAGGCAGGATGACAATTAAAAGAGGTCGCTCCTTCAAGGGAACGACCTCTTTTCAAAATATTGCTAGCTACTAGAATTCTTCTTCTTCTTCCTCTACGATCAGTTCTGCCGCTTTTGGAGCCGTTTTATCTTTGAGCTTTTCCTTGTATTTTTTCACCGTTGTTTTGGCGGCGTTAAGTACTAAGTCCGTAGCTTCTTCGAAGGTTGTTCCGCTTTCTTTAATGAAGATGGAATCGCCGGGTAAATAAATCTTTAACTCGACGATTTTATTTTGGACCTTGCTCGATTCGCCTTTGTCTAGTTTCAGGTATACTTCGCCACTTGTAATTCGATCATAAAACTGATCTAATTTGTTGAATTTGGCTTGCACAAAGTCGAGCAGTTTGCTATCTGCATCGAAATGAACTGTTTGCACTTGCAGTTTCATACGCACACTCATTTTTAGGGTTTGACCATATTGGCTTGCGTAAAAAAACCATTCTATTCCCCACTAACTTAGAAAAACAGAATAGCTCTTAGCAAGAGTGAACCTAGTTACCTCAACTCATAAAGTCAAGCATAAACTGAATTATTTCATTGCACTTTTTAACTACTTTTTTCGTTAGATGGGGCATAAACCCATGAACTTGAGACGAAAAACTGCCTTTTACGGCTTCCTATTTTTTGTTGCGGGATTAGTACATTCGGTACAGGCTCAGCAAACCCTAGAGTTACGATCAGAATCTATCCCGCAATTACCCAATTTGTACAGAATACAGGACATTGTAGATGAACGACCCAATCGTTCAGGTATCGGCACTATCCTTCTGCCTTCCGGTTCAGGCACTACACTTCGTCTGGCCGGGACGTTACCAGCTACTTTTCAGCGACTCCTCAGGCAAAGTTCGAAACAGGAAGGCGATTACCCTGTTCGGGTGAAGGTGAAGCAGTGCTGGTTCAGTGAAAAACCATCCAATCAGATGGTTCGCGGGACTTTTCGATTACATCTGGTTTTCGAACGTGAAGTGGAAGGACGTTATATTCTTTTAACGGAATGTCAGGCCGGGGCGGACTATAACCGTTCGGCGGGGATGGATGGGAATTATGAAATTCAACTTCGGCAAACGCTGCAACGCTGCTTTCGGGAATTTGGAAATTGGGTCAAAACCAATGAGCTGAAAACAGAAAAGCTGGCTCGTCGCGTTCAGATTCGGTTCAGGGAATATGAACCTAAAGGTCGTTTGGGTGATACCGTCTTTTACAATCCCAATCGTAAACTAACCTGGAATGATTTCCGCGGGCCTATTAAGCGAGTCAACCCGAGAACCGGAGCTCTGATTTATACCAGTTTTGGTTACGATGCCATGACGAGAGTTGAAAACGGAACCGTTTTTATCGACATGACAGTAAAGGCTTTTATGCTACAGAATTCGTCCTGGACAGCCGAGCCTGCTACAAATTTATATGCATTGGCTCACGAGCAACTACATTTCGATATTACTCACCTGATTACGGAGCGGTTCAAGAAAGCCTTACTAGCAGAAGAGTTACCGCTGGAAGATTACGACAGCCGAATCCAGTACATTTTCCTGGAATCGTTCCGGGAAATGAATCGCTATCAGGAATTATATGATGCCGAAACCCGCCACAGCATTAATCATGCCGAACAGGCCCGTTGGGCAGAAAAGGTAGCGACGGAATTGAAAGAATTATAGGTATTAATTGGTAGATAAAGCGGAGACGCAACTTTACCACGTCTGGCTGGAAAATGAAAGTAATATTTTATTCAACCTCCCGAAAGTTTAAAACTTTCGGGAGGTTTTTTACAAGTCATCGCGTCTCATTAAGGAATATAAATCATAACCCAAACCGTCTCTACGAACCCTATCCCCAGATGACCCGTAACACTTTGGAATGAATATCTACCGTTTCGAAAAAGCGTAACCAGTATAATTGTTGCGGTGAAAGGTGATCGGTAGGAGATTTTACTTCGATGAAATCATAGCCCGTTTCATCCCAGACAAAGAGGTCAGGAAAGCCCCGCGTATGCTCACGCACGTTGGTAGCCATTTCAATGAGTAACTTCTTCAATAAATCCGCTGGAATCTTTTCTACCGCAATTTTCACTAGCGTTAATAGCTCCGGAAACCAAACCACAAGCGGATTACTGATACCGTATTTTTCTTCAAAAACGGCTTCCAGAAAAAGGAAAGTATTCGCCTTGTTTTCCAGCAAATCCAGACGTTCTAACAAAGCAGGACGGCGTTTTTCGAAGAACGTAGGTTTATAAATATCCGACGGAGAACGTTGCAAAGGGTGATGAATAGCCGAACTTCCAGCATCAAAAATGATATCCCAGAACAGTAGCCCAAAGAGGCCATCAAATAGAAAGTTTTCGGTATGCACCGCCTGTTTGCCCTGCTCCCGGAAATGTTCGGCAACGCCCTCCTCTACCCGATACCTCCAGCTAACGTCAATCGTCACACTTTCTGATTTCAACAACCATTCCGTCGTCGATTTACGAGCCCGTTTTTTCTGCCCCTGCGTAGCCTGCTGGTTTTGAAAATCAATCGAAAAGAACTGCTCATCCGCGTTACGAGGATTAATTAACATTTCTTCTGCTAATGCGGTGGCCGCTTCCGGGTCTTTCAGTTTCATTAATAAACGAACCTGCCGCTCCCGCGAAGGCGGTGCCGTAGTCATCCGAAACAGCACCAGAGCTTCTTCCAGTTTTTTCTGGCGTTCCATAAAACCTGCGATTTTCAGAATCAGGCGATCTAGCGAAGGTTGGGCAATTTCAGCGAAGGGAATGTTATTTTCATGCCAATCCAGAAACCAGGTATTGATCTCCAGCGGATCGGTTTCGGCGGTTTTCATGAGATGAAAATCTTCCGCCGCCAATGACACTTTCAGACGGTCTTCGACTTCTTCCCGCGACGTAAAATGCGGCACAAACCGATCTTCATCAAAGCGTTCAAAGCGAATATGACCCAGGTCACGCACCACGAATTCGCTCATATCAGCGTGCCGGTTTCCAAAAAACAGAAACTTAAAGAGCATCGTCTGAGCTTCATAGTTAACCTTAACTACGGGTTCACTCTGGCTAATATAACTTGCCAGGTCCGGAAAAGGTATGGATTCTAACAACCAGTCAGTTACCTCGTCTTTCTTGAGACTGGCTTTCCCTTTGGTATCCAGGGTCAATTGTTTGGCAAAACTCAATACTTCCGGCTTACTGAACGCATCCAGAATCTCCCCCGCCCGATTCTGATGATAGTCAGACAAGCGGGCGACAAAACCTTTATTTTCCAGTTCAAGCAAAGCCTCGGCCCAGTTATCAATTTCAGGATACCTGATTTTCCGAACCCGAAAAAAAGACACCCTGCGATTCGTAAACCGGATGAAAAGGCACTGAGCATTCTCGCTCAGCTGATCAAAATCCTGAAGAAATTCTTTTTCATCGTCAGTTAACAACTCCAGGTAAAACCGACGCACGAAGGCAAGTAAATACGTAAAATACTCGAGGTAATATTTGGGTGGAAGTTCCAGACGTTCAGACATAAATAGCTACGTGGCTTAGAGCTATGATAAGTCTTTTTATCGGGAAAAAGTTTGATTTGCTATTGGTTTCTGTAGATCGCTTTTAGCGTGGTCCAGCTGTCTTCTCGCTGATATTCATTTGTTTGATGATACTTCAGAGGCTGATTTGCTGTTATTCTTACGGATTGCTGCCAGCGAAAAAGCTGGCCGGGCCACGTTGGCAACGGCAAGCTTTACTTCTTTTCTGGAAACTTATGCGAATGCTCTTGCCTCCTGCTGTAACTCCTGCAAACAGGTCAGACATAAACAACCGCTGTCATAATCCATCGTCGAAATATCGCGAATGTATTGCATCTCCGACGGGGTTAATACAATCTGGTTGCAGTCGCACTTCAAACTTGCATTGAGTTTACAGGTAAATAACCGCCCACAACGCGGACAGCCTTCCATGGCGTGCTTACTCATTTTAGTTAACCGTTTTCGGTTTTTGATTTTCAGTTTAGATTAACTACAGAGTTGCACAGAGTGACGTTGCGTTTCCCATTATCAACCCTGTGATTAACCTGTATTTATTGTCAGAAAATTGAAAACGGTAAACAGCAAACTGACAACTAATCCAGGATTCGAATGGGTTTCTTATTTTCATCGATGGCTACGAAGGTGAAGGTTCCGTGTATGGCTAATTCGCGGCCTTCGGCGTACATGCTTTCTACGTAAATCTCCACGTTCACCCGCATACTAGTGTTGCCTACGTGTACGACGTTTCCGATCAGTTCTACGAGCATCCCCGCCTGAATCGCCTGACGGAAATCAATGCGGTCGCTGGAGACCGTTACCATCGGTTTTCGGGATAAACGAGTCGCAGTAATGAAGGCAATTTCGTCCATCCATTGCATGGCCATTCCGCCGTATAAGGTATCGTAATGATTAGTTGTATGCGGAAAAACGGCTTTAAATACGCGGGTTTCCGCCGCCTTAATTTTTTCTTCGAGTGACATGGAAAATGGTTTTGAGTTTTGGGTTTAGCGTTTAGAGTTCAATGCAACATTAACTCAAAACGCCAAACCCAAAACGCTAAACTCCTACGCTTTCACGGTTTGCTGCAACTGTTTAGCAGCAGCGACCATATTACGTAGAGCCTGATCGGTTTCGGCCCAGTGGCGGGTTTTTAAGCCGCAATCGGGATTGACCCACAAGTTACGAGCTGGAATGGTTCGAAGTGCTTTTTCCAGCAAATGTGCCATTTCTTCCACGCTCGGTACACGGGGCGAATGGATGTCATACACCCCCGGCCCGATTTCATTCGGATACTGGAACGTCGAAAAAGCATCGAGTAACTCCATTTGAGAGCGTGACGTCTCAATAGTAATCACGTCGGCATCCATGCGGGCGATGGCCTCAATCATGTCATTGAATTCCGAGTAACACATATGCGTATGAATCTGCGTCTGGTCGGTAACCCCGGCTGCACTGAGTCGAAATGCATCTACGGCCCAGGTCAGGTAAGTTCCCCAATCGGCTTTACGCAAGGGTAAGCCTTCACGAATGGCGGGCTCGTCAATCTGAATGATTTTGATGCCTGCTTTTTCCAGATCCAGCACTTCATCCCGAATAGCCAAAGCGATCTGAAAAGCCGTATCCCGACGCGGCTGGTCATCCCGCACAAACGACCATTGCAGAATCGTTACCGGACCCGTCAACATACCTTTCATTAATTGAGCCGTTTTGGATTGAGCAAACGTCGTCCAGCGAACCGTCATGGCTTCAGATCGTTCGACATCTCCGTAAATAATGGGCGGTTTTACGCAACGGCTTCCGTAACTCTGTACCCAGCCCAATTGAGTAAACACATAACCCGAAAGCTGTTCGCCAAAATATTCAACCATGTCGTTTCGCTCGAATTCACCGTGAACTAACACGTCCAGGCCCACTTCCTCCTGCCAGCGAATGGCTTTTTCAATTTCTGCTTCGACGAAAGCTTCGTATGCGGCTTTCGTAACATCGCCTTTTTTGTACTTCGCCCGCCATTGCCGCACTTCTTCCGTTTGGGGAAATGAACCAATGGTCGTGGTAGGAAAGAGCGGTAACTGAAGGCTTTCCTGCTGCATTTTCTGACGAATCGGAAACGCCTGATTTCGCTCGAAATCCTTCAGTTCAACCGCCTGAACGCGGGCTTTTACGGTTGGTTTATGAATCAATGGGCTGATTCGACGGCTTTCGATGGCTTGCTGATTGTGAGCCAGTAACTCCAGATTCTCTCCTTCTATTAACTGACCCAGCGTGGTTACTTCCTGCAATTTCTGTTTAGCAAATGCCATCCAGTTTTTGATTTCCGGCGTTAATACCGCTTCGTTTTTCTCTAAATCCAGGTCGTGAGGAGTATGTAATAAGGAGCACGACGGAGCTAACCAAACGCGGGCTTTACCCAGTTTTGCAATCGCTTCATTGAGTAATTCCAGCGACTGGCTGAAATCATTCTTCCAGACATTACGTCCGTCCACTACGCCAAGCGAGAGGATTTTAGTCGAGTTAATGAATGCATCATCCGCCAGAATGGAGGGTAATTGTCCCTGCCCACGCACCAGGTCAATATGTAAAGCAGAAACGGGTAATTGCAGGGCCAAAGACTGATTGTCACCTAGTTTTTCGAAGTAAGTCGCCACCAGAAGCTGAACCTGAGGTAAGGCTTTCTGAATAGCCTGATACGCCTGCTGAAAAGCGATTTTTTCATTGGCGGACAAATCAAGCGTGAGGCAGGGTTCGTCGAGCTGTACCCAGGTGGCTCCCCGGTAACTTAATTCCCGTAGCACGTCGATATAAACGGGTAATAAGCGGCTGAGCAGATCCATGCGGTGGAAGCCTTCTTCTTTTTCCTTACCCAATAACAGAAATGAAACCGGCCCCAGAATGACGGGCTTGGTAAGAATACCCATCTGCTTGGCATCTTCAAAGTCGTGAATAACCTTGTCGGAATACCGTTTAAACTGCTGATCTTTCAAAAATTCGGGAACGATGTAGTGGTAGTTGGTATCAAACCACTTCGTCATTTCCATCGCCTTTATGTCCAGCTCGGCCTTCTGGATTCCGCGAGCCATGGCGAAGTAAATCTCCAGTTCCCGATTGTTTTTTCCATCAATAACCGCCTGATACCTTTCGGGCACGGCTCCCACCATTAAAGCAGTATCCAGCACCTGATCGTAAAAGGAAAAGTCATTGGAGGGAATCCATTGCACCCCGGCCTGTAGTTGCGTTTGCCAGTTTTGCCGGCGAATTTGCCGACCCGCCCACAGCAGTTCGTCTTTCGAAATCTTTCCTGCCCAAAATTGTTCGCAGGCCCATTTCAGTTCGCGTTTGCTGCCCACGCGGGGGTAGCCCAGGTTGTGAGTAACCATGTGTTTTTGTGTTAAAAAGGGTTTATCAAAACGCCTTCGAAACACCCAACCCGCCAAAAACGGTGAATTGTTACGAATCATTGATTCCGCATTAATTAACGTACAAGCCGTCATCCGTTCACGCGAATGACGGAGTTAATGCCTCTGCGATAAGGGTATAGCTTTCCTGGTCCGACTTCGATGGTTTCAAAATCAGAACGATTCAGGCACAACCGTAACCCTGCCAGTTTCGGGACCAGCAGTGAGCAGAGTTGAGGAATCAGAAATTTGTAAAATCAATGCGTGAATCAGACCCTATGCGTGAAGGTATGACCATTGAGAAGGCTGGCAAGTCTCCTGGCTTATATCATGCGGCTCCCCCCTTCTCATTCCTCAGGGAACAATGGGAAATCTGGGATGCACTTGTTTCGGTACTCGAAACGGATACTTACAGTAGCACGTCTGCTCGTGATTTTCACACGATTCCTTTTTCATTCCTTTAGCAGCGAAGATCCGCTAATGAAACCAACCATCCGATTGACGGGCGTTACAAAGAACGGGGGCAAATATAGAGCATTAAACCCTTTTCCGGTTCTGCCGTTATAACAAAGATGAGCGTAAGTCGGGTCGTTTCCCTTCGCAAAAGGAAAATACTAACCCATAAAATAGTACTTATCAAGTCTAAAATATCACTTAACACCTAAAAAAGGGTGAAGTTTAGGGAAGTTTGGCCGAATGTATAATTTTGTTCCTTTCTCGACTGACTCATCAACATATATTATACGAGTTGTCAAATCATTACTCATTTAAACTTCTGATTCTTACTGATGAAGACGCTGAACCAGTACAATTTCGCCGGAAAAAAGGCTCTTGTCCGCGTTGATTTCAACGTTCCCCTGAATGACCGTTACGAAATCACCGATGATACCCGTATCAAAGCAACCATTCCGACGATTCAAAAAATCCTTAACGACGGCGGTTCGGTTATCCTGATGTCTCACCTGGGCCG
>CAJYHS010000031.1 GCA_913774715.1 uncultured Siphonobacter sp.
AAGGACGGATGATATTACGGCTCAGAAAGCCGTAGCTCTGGCCGAAATCAAACGTCGACAGGCGGTGCTGGATGAGATTAACCTGAAAATCTCATACTCCGTAATTACCGCTCCTTACGATGGTAAAATGGGTAAGAAGTCCATTCAGAAAGGGCAGCTGGTTCAGGCGGGGCAGACACTGGCGTTTATGGTGGATTCTGAAGAAGGGAAGTGGGTCGTAGCGAACTACAAGGAAACTCAGATTCGGCACATGCACCTGGGGCAGACCGTAGACATCGAAACCGATGCTTTTCCCGGCGAAGTGTTTCACGGAGAAATCGTATCTCTGTCAGCCGCAACTGGTTCCCGGTTTTCTCTATTACCGCCCGATAATGCGACGGGTAACTTCGTAAAAATCATTCAGCGGGTGCCTGTTCGTATCAAACTAACCGATGATTTGAAGAGAACCCATGAGCTACGGGCCGGCATGAACGCGGTGGTAACCCTCAAGAAAGGAGCCTGAGATGAACGAGAAAATGCCCATTTTTAAAAGCTGGGTACCGGAGTGGCTCATTCGCGGCACCATCTTCACTGTCATCATGCCGGCTATGTTTCTGCTGGGCATTTTTGCGGGGAATATTATCGAAACGGTTGGTTTTTATGGAATCGAACCCGCTGATGTACAGTTTTCGGTGCTGGTGTATTACGTAGCACTTGCCAGCTTTTTCTCCCTGGAACAGCGGCTGGTGAGTTACTTTATGGCTAAACACTATTTTCTGATCGGCCTTTGTCTGACCATTGGTCTAAACCTGCTGCTGTATTTCGTCCGCGAACCTGCTTATTTATATGTACTGCGTTTTATGCAGGGAATCTGTATCAGCGGAGTCATTGCAACGTCGATGAATCTGATCTTTTCCCGCATGACTTCCGAGCGGATTCGGGTAATGGGGTATACCGTTTTTTATGGCATGTTATTGGCCTCGGCTCCCCTGTCTACCGTCTTTGTATCCTGGGCTTTACATTACGTAGAGTTCAATGTACTGTTTAAGATGATGATTTACCTTCAGATTCCCGGTGCCTTACTGTTGCTTGGAATCATGAATAACGTTCGTCTCAAACGCCGTATTCCATTGGTACAGGTAGAATGGATTAGCTTCGTTTTGTTAGTACCCGCCCTGATCAGTTGGGCGTACATGATGGTATACGGGCAGCAGGAAAACTGGCTGGATTCACCCAGAATAATCTTTTGTCTGCTTTTGAATGTCTCTTTACTGCTCTTGTTCGTCCTGCGGCAGAGGGCATTAAAACGACCTTACATCAGTCTGGAGGTATTCAACAATACTTCGTTTCGACTGGGGTTAGTGATTCTGCTGGTTTTTTACGTGTGCCGGGGAGCTCTGAGTTTGACGTCTTCTTATTTCGGAACAGCCTTAAAAATGGATCCGATTCACGTAGCCGAGCTGATGCTGGTGAATCTGGGTGGTATTGTGGTGGGATCATTTGTAGTTTCCCGTTTTGTATTGCAGAAGAAGAGTCTACGCCTGATTCTGCTCACGGGTTTTGCCTTTTTAGGCATCTTTCACGTGTGGATGTACAGCCTTTTTTCCAATACGGCGGAGCCTGTCTATTATGTAATTCCTCTGTTTTTGCAAGGGCTGGGATCGGCTACTTTAATGGTTCCGATTATTAATTATTACGTTTCCTCCGTTCCGGCACCCCTCAGTAGCTCGGCTTCCGCCGTAGGAATATTGGTTCGTTACACGGGGTTTAGCCTGAGTATGGCCCTTTTGAATGTTACCCGGTTATTTTCCAAGAGCATTCACTACCACCGTTTACAGGATTCCGTTACGACCATCAATCCATATACGACCCAACGATTATCGCAGTACAAGCAAAGCCTGGTGCATCAGGGAATTCCCGGCGATCAGGCTGGATTAATGGCAAACAAACTACTGGGACAAACGGTAGACTTGCAGACGCAGTTACTCTTTTCAATGGATTATTACTTGGTGATTGCGGCACTGATTGGAGTAACGATGTTGGCTATTGCCACGGTCCCTTACGTGCAGTCAAAAAGGATCTTCACGCGGCAACCTGCCGCTCCGGTATTATAGTTGATGTAAACATTACTGATGCTAGGTTGGGATGAGCAGGTTGGTTTAATTACCTTTCAGGTTCATGTAGAGACGTCCTTTTATGGCGTCTGGGTAAAAGGCGTTTTTATTTCCTTCCGATTGTTTACATTTCCCGGCTGAGACGCCATAAATGGACGTCTCTGCGTTGGAAAGAAAATCCTTTGTAGAGATGTCCATTTATCGAGTCTAGGGTAGATTATTTTTTATTACTTTTCATTGATTATCAGTAGAATACTGGTGAATTTCCAACGAAAAGTGTGACCAGGTATAGGTAAGGTTCTTCGTTTAAATACTATCCATAGGATAAAAGTAAAAGCGGTTACCAGATCTCTCCGGTAACCGCTTTTACTTTATGATGAAATCTCAGAAACCTACACTACTGAGAACATGGACTTCGCTTTGGCTTCGAGTTTCGAAGTGCCGCCATTAAGGTAACAATCCGCTGCCCGTGCTGCTTCGCGACCTTCGGAAATGGCCCATACCACCAGTGATTGTCCGCGACGCATATCTCCCGCTACGAATACTTTATCAATGCCCGTCTGATAATCTTCAGAAAGAACGTTCCCGCGAGGATCGAACTCCAGACCATTTTCTGCCAGTTGAGCTAATAATCCTTCGCGTTGAGGGTGTAAGAAACCCGCTGCAATCAGAGCCAGATCGCATTCAATAACGCGTTCGTTTTGCTCGACGTTTTGAGCTTTTCCGTCAACCACCGTAAGAACGATGTCGGCAATACGTAAGTGCGTTAACTTCTCGCCATCACCGATGAATTCCTTCACTGAAATGCTCCAGTGGCGGTCACAACCTTCGTCGTGAGACGTACTGGTACGCTTCATGTTGGGCCATAGTGGCCAAGGCGTGCCGGGGTGACGATCTTTCGGAGGTTCGGGCATTACTTCTACCTGCGTTACTTTCGCCGCACTATGACGGTTAGAAGTGCCGATACAGTCAGAACCCGTATCACCACCACCGATGACTACTACTTTTTTACCCGTGGCCAGTAACTCGCCATTCTGATATTTTGCTCCGCGATGATCGTACACGCGGTCAAGATTAGCCACCCGTTTGTTCTGCTGGCTCAGGAATTCCATCGCTGGGTGAACCCCTTTGTTCAGGTACGTATCCCAGCCAATGACATCCTTGCCATCCCAAGTTTTGTTAATACCACGAGCGACTGTTGAGCCACCCGAGAGTAATACTAAATCATATTGATCCAGCAACTCCGAACCGGAAATATCTTCACCAACGTTAACACCCGTTTTGAAGACAATACCTTCGGCTTTCATTACTTCTACGCGGCGGTCGATCGTCCATTTCTCCAGTTTGAAATCGGGGATGCCGTAACGTAATAAACCACCTACCTGATCGGCCCGTTCGTAAACGGTTACCCAGTGACCCGCCTTATTGAGCTGAGCTGCCGCTGCCAGACCTGCCGGGCCACCGCCTACTACCGCTACCGATTTACCTGAACGGTCTTTCTCATCGATAATGATAGGTTTAACCAGATTGTGTAAAAAGGCATATTCGATGATCGATTTCTCGATGTATTCAATCGTAACAGCGGGTTTGTTGATACCCAGTACGCAGGACGATTCGCAGGGAGCGGGGCAGATGCGGCCCGTAAATTCCGGGAAATTATTCGTTGAACTCAGGATCTCGTACGCTAATGCCCAGTTTCCTTCATACACCGCGTCGTTGAATTCAGGAATAATGTTTCCCAGCGGACAGCCGTTGTGACAGAAAGGAATTCCGCAGTCCATACAGCGGGCTGCGTTGTGCGTTTGCACCTGCTCAAACGACAGATCAATATCAATTTCCTTGTAATCAAGTTTACGCTCAGCAACCGGACGCTTGGTGGGTACTTCACGCGTAAATTCCAGAAAACCAGTTGGTTTGCCCATTGTCTTATCTTATAATCACTGCCGGGGCAGTAAGGAATGATCAATTTGGAAAAGTAAATCAGGGGAGGAGAAGAGAGGATCCGTTGCTGGACCCCCTCCGTCCGAATTATTTAGCCAGCACGTCAGCTACGAAGTCACCGTACACGATTTCTTTATTCGCAATCTGATCGCTGAGGGTAATACCCTTGTTAGCCAGAGCATTTTTGAAATCGGTTGGCATTACTTTCACAAACTGATCGGCAATGGTATCCCAGCTATCCAGAACCGTAGCCGCCACTTTGGATTGCGTAGAAGCGAGGTGCTTGTCTACGTACATCCGCAGGATGCTGTGGTCTTCGCTGGTCAATTTCTCCAGCGTAATCATCTCAGGGTTAACCTTCTCGGCGAAGTCTCCGTTTTTGTCCCAAACGTAAGCTACTCCACCACTCATACCGGCACCGAAGTTCCGACCCGTATTACCCAGAATAATCACCAGACCACCCGTCATGTATTCACAACCGTGATCGCCGATTCCTTCTACGACTACTTTCGCACCGGAGTTACGAACGCAGAAACGCTCGCCAGCCATCCCGCGAATGTAGGCTTCACCTGACGTAGCTCCATAGAAACAAACGTTACCAACGATGCTGTTTTGCGAAGGAATGAAGTCAGGGCGGATGTTACGGTCGGGATAAATGATCAGTTCCGTTCCGCAAAGGCCTTTTCCTACGTAGTCATTGGCATCTCCTTCGAGTTCCAGCTTCATGCCGTTCGTAGCGAACGCACCGAAACTTTGTCCGGCCGTTCCACGGAATTTGTAATGGATCGTTCCGGCAGGTAATCCTTTGGCTTTGTATTTCTTCGTAATCTCGTTCGAGAGCATGGTGCCCACGGTGCGATTCACGTTGATGATATTGAATTCACCCGTTACTTTTTCCTGATTCTCAAGAGCGGCTTTCGCAGACTCGATCATCGCCCAGTCCAGCTGAACGTCCAGGCCGTGATCCTGCTCTTCTACTTTCACCATCGGTTCGGTATCGTACATCGGATCGCGGTAAAGGATCGACTTCAGGTTAACCGTTTTTGCTTTCCAGCTCTGAACGCCTTCCCGCATTTTCAGTCGCTCGACGTGACCTACCATTTCAGGAATCGTGCGGAAACCAAGCTTACGCATGTACTCACGAAGTTCAGTAGCCAGGAATTGGAACAGATTAACGACGTGATCAGCGTTGCCGGTAAACAAGGCCCGGAGTTCAGGATTCTGCGTGGCTACCCCAACAGGACAGGTATTCAGGTGACACTTCCGCATCATGATACAACCCATCGTTACCAGAGCAGCCGTAGCAACACCAAATTCTTCGGCTCCTAGCAACGCAGCAATCGCAATGTCACGACCCGTTTTCAGCTGACCGTCCGTCTGGATCGTTACCCGTCCACGTAGGCGGTTGCGAACCAGCGTCTGGTGCGTTTCGGCTAAGCCAAGCTCCCAGGGCAGACCCGCGTGACGAATCGACGACAGGGGAGAAGCTCCTGTACCACCATCGTGTCCGGCGATCAGAATGTGATCGGCGTGAGCTTTCGCTACACCCGTAGCCACGGTACCTACACCCGCTTCAGACACTAGTTTGACCGAGATACGAGCCTGACGGTTCGCATTTTTCAGGTCAAAAATGAGCTGAGCTAAATCTTCAATCGAGTAAATGTCGTGGTGAGGAGGAGGCGAGATCAGACCTACGCCGGGCGTAGAGTGACGGGTCTTACCAATCCAGGCATCTACCTTATGGCCGGGTAACTGTCCACCTTCACCAGGTTTTGCTCCCTGAGCCATTTTAATCTGTAATTCTTTGGCGTTCGTCAGGTATTCCATCGTTACTCCAAAACGGCCAGAAGCTACCTGCTTAATGGCAGAGTTCATGGAATCACCGTTTTCGAATACCGTATAGAAACGTTTCGGATCTTCACCGCCTTCACCCGTATTGGATTTTCCGCCAATGCGGTTCATCGCAATCGCCAGGGTAGAGTGAGCTTCCCATGAAATCGAACCAAAGGACATGGCTCCTGAAGCGAAACGCGTCATGATGCTTTCGATGGGCTCTACTTCTTCATCCTTCAGCCACTCCGTCTGAGGCAGAAATTTCAGATCGAGCAGACCGCGTAACGTAGCGGTTTTCTGCGTCTGATCGTCAATGGCTTTAGTGTATTTTTTGAATAACTCGAAATCGTTTTTCTTCGTCGACTGTTGCAAGGCATGAACCGTCTCGGGATTGAATAAGTGGAATTCACCCCGGTGTTTCCACTGGTAGAAACCACCCACTTCCAGACGAGGGTTACCCACGTGCACTTCAGGGAAAGCCTGGTGGTGACGGATTAATACTTCCGTCTGGATGCCTTCAATGTTCAGACCGCCAATGCGGGTTACCGTGCCCGTGAAGTATTCATCCACTACATCTTTAGAAATACCCAGTGCTTCGAAAATCTGAGCACCCTGGTAACTCTGAAGCGTGGAGATTCCCATTTTAGAGAAAATCTTCAGCAATTCACCGTTCACCGCCTTGGTGTAATTAGCACAGAGCTTATCGAAATCGTAAGGAACCGAGACGAGATTTTTGTCCCGCATGTTCGAGATGGTTTCAAAAGCAATGTAAGGGTTCACTGCCGCCGCACCGAAACCAATCAGGGTAGCGAAGTGATGCGTTTCCCATACGTCTCCGGCTTCTACGATCAGACCGACTTTCGCCCGTAATCCTTTGCGAATCAGATGCTGATGTACGGCTGAGGTAGCAAGTAAGGATGGGATCGGAGCGTGGTTGGAGTCAACGCCACGATCTGACAGCGTAATGATCTGGTAATCGTCATTCACGGCGTATTCCACGTCTTCGCAGATACGTTTCAGGGCTTTTTTCAGAGCACCTTCGCCGCCATTGGCCCGGAAGGTGATGTAAACCGTTTTGTTCGTGAAGTGACGCGTATCAATGTTCCGAATTTTTTCAAGTTCGGTGTTATTCAGGACTGGCTGACGCAGCTCAAGCACCTTGCAGTGTTCGGGAGATTCCGTCAGAATATTACCATAACCTCCTACATAACTCATCAGCGACATGATCGTACGCTCACGGATGGGGTCAATAGGAGGGTTGGTTACCTGAGCAAACAATTGCTTGAAGTAATGGCTCAGGTGCTGGCTTTGATCGGAAAGGATGGCCAGAGGCGTATCTACACCCATGGAACCGAGAGCTTCCTTACCGGTCTCAACCATCTGGGTCAGAATGATCCGAACGTCTTCTGTCGTCATTCCGAACACCTGTTGTTTGGTAACCAGATCTTTATCGTAAGGGGTATTCCACTCCGTTTTGGGCTCGGGTAGATCGTTCAGCGTGATTTTGTACTTGTTCAGCCATTTCTGATAAGGCTGAGACGCACAAATTTCTGATTTCAGTTCTTCGTCAGGAATAATGCGGCCCTGCTCCATGTCCACGACGAACATACGACCGGGTTGCAGACGGCCTTTCGAAACTACTTTTGACTGATCAATGTCCAGAACCCCGGCTTCCGAAGAAAGGATAACGGTATCGTCATCCAACACCCAGAAGCGGCTCGGACGCAGACCATTACGATCCAGGGTAGCACCGATGATTTTACCGTCTGTGAACGAGATCGAAGCCGGACC
>CAJYHS010000032.1 GCA_913774715.1 uncultured Siphonobacter sp.
TGGAATCAGCAACTCGCCAGACTACGAGACAAACACATTGAATACGCTGAATCGTCGGCTCACTTTATTATGTATGATCAACCTACCTGGTTTATTACCAAGATTAAAGAGAATCTCCAGTAACGAATGTCCCTACAAGAAGACGAATTCACCCGGATTTATAAAAGTCATTTTCCCAAAGTGTTCCGACTATGCAAGGGTTATGTCAATGGAGACCAGGCTACGGCAACTGATCTGACGCAGGAAGTGTTCATGAAAGTATGGCAACATCGTGCCCAGTTCCGGCAAGAGGCTTCCATTAGTACCTGGATTTACAAGGTAACAGTAAATACGTGTCTGCTTCAGTTAAGAAAGGCTTCCACTACCCGGGAACGTCAAACAGAGCAGCTTCCGGAACGAGCGGATGAATGGGAAGAAAACCAGGAGTTAACTACGGATGATCGGTTACAGAAAATGTATGCTGGAATTTATCAATTAGACCACACAGCCCGTCTGATCATCCTGCTGGTCCTCGATGGATTACCTTACGATGAGATTGCCACTATTGTGGGCATTTCAGAAGGGTTACTGCGAGTAAAGATTCATCGGATCAAGAAACGATTGGCTAAACTGATTCAAACATGAAGAACTTTGATCAAATCCAGGCCCTTTGGCATCAGCAATCGAACCCGGATTCGCCCCCTCCTGCGGAGCTTATCATGGCGAAAGCGGAGCAAAGTCATCGTCGCATGATCGCTATTCACCGCGGAACGATGCTCACGCTTTCGGTAACCGTTCTCGTTTTGGCCGCGTACTTTTGGAAATATGGCTCGGCAACTAACTCAACCGTCTTAGTCAGTAGCTTACTGATGATTACCCCGCTTCTATTCAGAATCGGCGTAGAGTATGGGAGTTACCGTCTGTTTAAAAGCACTAATGTGACTACTGATTTGCTTACCTGCTTAACTCGCACCAGTTATTTTCACCGAATCAGACGAGGTATTCAGTGGATAGTAACACCCATTAGTCTGGGATGTTACGTATGGGGATTTATTCTTCTCTTACCTTACGTGAAGGCAGGAGTGAGTATAGGTTTTTATTGGTACATTATAATATCAGGGGTCCTGTTTCTTTGCATATTAAGTATAATCATCTACCGGCAAATAAGAGGGGAAATGCACTTACTAAAAGAGCTTAAAGTAAACTATATCAGCTTACTGAGCGATTAATTACAAGGAAGGTCCACAGCTCGCTACTTAACTCAATCTTATAAACTTGACAATCTGGTTATCAGGCATCAATCTTTACTTTTTTAAAAAGCAGACGCAACAAAGTCAACCTACACTGATCGGATACCAACCGTTCTACAACTGCCAACACTATTCTTTAACTAAAGCAATCCTTTCTTATATATACGACAGATTAACCATTTCCAAAAGACAATAACTAAATATCTAGTTATTGTCTTTTTGTTTAGACAATTGTTTTAGTTATTAAACCTCTGATCTGATTGAGCATGAAAAATTATTTCCTCTGCTTACAATTCTAACTTGTTGGCAGACAATGGCTCAAACGGGTACCCGTCGGCTTGATCGTCTTTTTACGGAACTCTATCATAAAGGCCAAAGTCTAAAGGATCGTCATTTTAACTCCATGAATCTAATTAAAGGACTGTCTGAATTCCAGCGGAGAGTAAGTAGTTTTTAGTTTAAACAAACGGCTAAAAGATTGAGGATGTTCAAAACCTAACTGATAGGCAACCTGAGCAACGGATAGCGAAGAAGTGGATAACAGCTCCTTGGCTTTTTCAACCAGCTTATGATGAATCAGATGCTGGGTATTTTGCCCGGTCAGTGTGCGGAGCATGTCGCTTAAATAACTCGGGGATAGATGCAGTTGATCGGACAAGTACTGAACCGTAGGAATGCCCTGCTTCAATGTGAGTTCATGGGTAAAATAGCCATCCAGAATTTCTTCCAACTTTTGCAGTAGCTCATGATTGACCGATTTCCGGGTAATGAATTGCCGATTGTAGAAACGATTACTGTACGTTAATAACAGTTCGACCTGAGAAATAATAACATCCTGACTAAACTGATCAATCCGGCTGTTCAGCTCATCATCCATGATCTTGAATACGGTCATGATCATCGCTTTTTCTGATTCAGATACATGAAGGGCTTCGTTGGCAGCGTAGGAAAAAAAGCCGTACTGCTTTATCTTTTTGGCAATGTCATAGGAAAGAAGGAAATCAGGGTGAATCAGTAACATATAACCTGAAGTAGCCCGACCATCGGGACTTTCAAACACCTGACCGGGGGCAGTGAACACTAATCCACCTTCGTTGAAATCGTAATAGTTCTGTCCGTAACGGGCTTTGCCACAGAGGTTTTCTTTATAAGCAATTTTATAAAAATTAAGCACCAATGAGCCGGATAAAGCGGCTGGCTCATAGTCCATCTGTTCAATGTTGATAAAGCTGATTAACGGATGTTTAGGCTTCTCAAGCCCAAACATCCGATGAAAATGAGTTAATGAATCTACTTTATGCAATGTATTTCCGTCCTTTTTCATCGGGTGTTTGGAATTTGTTGTTCAAAAGTACATTTACCAGGGAGTTTCGCCCGTCTGGGGGTTATACTCTTCGGCAATAAATTTTCCGGTTGGGCCTTCTGGGCCTATCATCGCATATTTGGCGATACGAGTCCCCGCTTCTTCAACACTACCCGTGCCGCGATGGTTATTAAAGTCAGTAGCAACAAAGCCCGGGCAAACGGCATTTACTTTGAAGGGCGTATCTTTCAGCTGATAAGCCAGGTCGATGGTATACATATTCAATGCCGCTTTAGAGGCAGGATACAAAGCGGCTTTATGCGAGTAGTATTTCCAGGTGGGATCACTCTGCAAGGTAAGCGAACTACCGCTGGAAGACACATTCACGATCCGAGGCTCGGGCGACTTCTTGAGCAGATCAATAAAGGCCTGCGTTACGCGTACTACGCCATACAGGTTGGTTTCAAATACCCGCTTATATTGGTCAACGCTGGCCTCCAGGGATGATTGAGGCATCCCCCCGTTAATACCGGCGTTATTGATCAGTACATCCAAATAATCCGTTTTATTACCTATTTCCTGCCGGGCTGCCGATACGGAGTCGGCGTCAGTAACATCTAACGTCACTGCCTCAACCTCAACCCATCCTTCCGCGTGTAACCTGTCTACCGCAGCCTGACCATTTTCCTGACTACGACTTCCCAGATAAACGTAATATCCCTGTTGAAGCAACTGACGGGCGGTTTCAAAACCAATTCCCTTATTAGCTCCAGTAATGAGTGCCTTTTTCATCGATTAGTTAGTTGAAGTGTGATATACCTGAGCGAATTCTTTAGCAAACTCGGCGAGTTTGATTTTTCCTAATGTGGGTTTATGACGATAAAAATCTTCATACAACGTACCGCTTCTCTGGGCGGCCTGCATGGCCACAAAGCCCTGGGCGATCCATTCGTTCATACCTGCCGCCAGGAGGCCCCTCAGCATTTGCTCATCAGATACGACCGTCCAGGTTAAGTCTGGTAATCCAATCGCGTCTCCCAGCATTCGGGCTATTTCGTTGGGTGAAGCTTCATCGCTAGCCAGGTAGTGTACGGTTCTGCCTGCAAAGGGCTTCTCCATTTCCTCCGCGATGGTAGCGGCTATGTCCAAAGGAGATACCCAGGGTTCCTTTTGATCTCCTCCGTAACTTTGCCGGATGGTACGCTGCGTTTGTATGGAATCCATGTAGCGGTACAAATTGGTATAAAAGCCAACTGGCCTCATAAATTTAATAGAGACCTCCGGGGGTAATTGCTGAAGGATATTTTCAACTCTATTATGTAAGTAAAGACTTCCCGTGCCCTGGTCGGTGTGAGCACCTATGCTGCTGAGGTGAATCACCTGCTTAACACCGGACTTGTCCACGGCCGTTTTATAATTGGTGCCGATTTTTTCGAAGGCCGCCACAAAGTCAACGTCTTTATCAAAAATGCTGCCTATTCCTTCCCAAGCTTCCATCAAATAGACCACGTCGGCACCAGCAAATGTTTTAATTAAAAAATCGGCATCCAGAAATGAGCCAATAGCCGCCTGAGCACCTAAGGCCTCGATAGCGGATTGCCGTTCGGGCTTGCTGCTGATAACTGTTACGATATGGCCTTTCCGAACCAGTTCTTTTGTGAGGGGCTTACCGATGGTTCCAATTGATCCCGTGAGTACGATGTTCATGTCTGTGTTTTGTTTTTGCAAAGGTTGACAACTGGCTCAGGGATCATGTAACCAAACTGAGGATTTACCTAACCAGAATGAAACACCGGGTAAGAAGTCAACACAGCCCCTTCCCAGAAAGGCCGTTAATCCCCCTTTTCTCATCAGCTACAGATGAGAGACGAGGTTAGGATTCCCCTATATCACTGGGAATAATTCTTTTATTTCTATTTGATAACCAACGCTGTAGCTTCGTAAGCATTTATACTTATTAAAGCACCTCTTCTATAATTATCCCGCAGGAGTTGAATTATTAACTGAGCGGGCTACTGATCAGGTTTCAAACAGGGCTGGGTTTTCCTTTAGGTATAAGTGCTTTTTCAGTAATCAATCCTTTCTCACTCACGTAAACGCTCTATGAAAAAAAATTTAACTTATTTACTTGGTACGGCACTGGTGTCTTTAATGATGACCGGATGCAACCGGGGCGGTGGCTTTTGGGATGCCATGATTCCGGAAACGGATGAGGATCCAACCTCTGCCCAGATTAACGGATATGTTTTCAGACCTGCTCTGGTTTCGGCCTCGCCCGAACGCGTTCAACAGTTAAAAGTTCCTTCCGGATTCTCGGTTAGCATCTTCGCTCAGGACTTGGGAATGCCCCGAATTCTGGCCGTGGACGACAAAGGTCACGTATATGCTTCGGATCGCCAGGCGGGTGTAGTGATGCTACTTAACGATTCTAATAACGATGGCGTTTCTGACCTTAAACGCACGGTTGCTACGCTGAAACAGGCTCACGGTCTGGCCATTAACGGCTCGAAAATGTACATTGCCACAGTTACTCAGCTTTTCGTAGCCGATATTGCGGCTGACGGGGGCCTAAGTGAACCTAAACTTATCAAGGATAACTTACCAGATGGCGGTCAGCACCCAAACCGGACCCTGGCATTTGGCCCCGACGGGAAGTTGTATGTTTCTATTGGTAGTACCTGTAACTCCTGCCCGGAACCTAATACCATGAACGCTACCATGGTGCAAATGAATGCCGATGGCTCGAACATGAAAATCTTTGCCAAAGGTCTACGGAATACCATCGGCTTTGGATGGCATCCGCAAACCAAAGAATTCTGGGGCATGGATCACGGCATTGACTGGTTAGGCGATGATGATCAAAAAGAAGAAGTAAACCTGATTAAGGAATCGGCTCATTACGGCTGGCCTTACATTTACGGTGAAGGAAAATATAACCCGGGAAGCCGTCCGCCTTCAGATACGACGTATCAGCAATTCCTGCAACTTTCCATCCTGCCCAGTTTACTGTATCAGGCTCACGCAGCTCCGATGCAAATGGCTTTTTACACGGGTAATAAATTTCCAATGGAATACCAGGGTGATGCCTTTGTAGCCATGCGGGGAAGCTGGAACCGGAGTCAGCCTTCGGGGTATAAGATTGTGAGAATGCATTTTGAAAATGGCAAGCCTACCCGAATTGATGACTTCCTCACTGGCTTTCTGGTAGATAATAACCGTTCTCATTTCGCCCGTCCCGTAGGGGTTGCCGTTCACAAAGACGGTTCCTTACTCGTATCGGATGATACCAATGGGGTAATTTATCGAGTGAATTATCAGTAATGCAACCCACGAAAAAAGAGTCTGCCGTAGGAGATGAACACCTACGGCAGACTCTTTTTTAATTTCATTATTGGAAGTGGAGGGCTACACTGGCTTTTAACCAATACCCGCCCTTATAGTCCGTTACATTTCTCACATACCAGTATGAGTAACGGATGTATAACCAGTTATTGCATAAATGAAGTAGCGAGTCTTGCTATTGACGTATAATCTGTAAAGGTAGTATCCGTTGATACGTATCCGGGCTGCACAGGTTCTTGTCTGACCAGATCGGTACTCAGATACTTTTTGTTACTGTCTGACAACAGCGTCACTACTACTGAATCACTGCCTAATTGCTGTTGCAACTGAATTGCTCCAATTACATTCGCCCCCGAAGATATCCCTACGGCCAGGCCTAGTTGAGCGGATAGCTTCTGAGCCATAATAATGGCATCACCGTCATGGGCTTGGACCACCTCATCGAGTTGATCCAGAGCTACCAATGCTGGAATGAATTCATCAGAAATACCCTGAATACGGTGGCTACCTACTTTATAACCTGTCGTTAAAGTTGGGCTTTCAGCTGGTTCAAGCGGGTGTACTTTCAAGTCAGGGTTCATGGAACGCAAGTACCTACCCGTTCCCATAACGGTACCTCCCGTACCTACACCCGCAACTAAAGCATCAGGCTTCAGACCTTTACTTGCCAACTGTTTCCAGATTTCGGGACCTGTGGTCTGTTCGTGTGCTTCAGCATTCCAGGTATTTTCAAACTGGCAGGGTAAAAAGCAATGCTCAGAAGAAGCCTTCATTTCTTCCGCTTTTCGGATACTACCCAGGAAACCTCCTTCTTCTTTACTAACCAATTGAATGTCAGCATCCAGACTTCTGATGATATCCATTCGCTCTTTACTCAGCCAGTTGGGCATGATGATGGTAACGGGATGGCCCAGAGCTTTACCAATGGCCGAAAAAGCAATTCCGGTATTTCCACTGGTGGCTTCTACGATACAGTCTCCTGGTCTGATAAGCTCCTGCTCATAAGCTTTCTGAAGAATGTAAAGAGCCATTCGGTCCTTAATGCTGCCGGTCAGGTTATAATGTTCACATTTGACAAAAATTCTACCCGGAACACCTTTGTAAAGGTATTTCAACTCGAGCATGGGAGTATTACCTACCAGATGCCATAAATTCCGGAATTTATGTTCCAATTTTTGAGAAATCTCAGGAGTAGTGTCTGGGAATCGGTCCATTTGACTGAATATTTCAATAAAATTCGACAGCCGTAAGATATTATTCAATACCTGACCTTATTTTCAATAATATTTACGGAATTAATGAAAAATTCTGAAAATAATTCGGATTTTAACTGGTAAAAATCAGTATTTCCGCAAATTTTTCACCTGACATTTATGACCCTTTTAGATCCTACTGATATTGAAATTCTGAGGCTGCTTCAGAAGAATGCGGAGCTCTCTAACAAAGAAATTGCCCATCAGATTCATAAGTCGATTGCGGCGGTGCATGAGCGGATCCGGAAACTAAAGGAGAGCGGATATATCAAGCGTACGGTCGCTCTGCTGGACAGAAAAATGATCAACCGAAATCTCATGGCATTTTGTCACGTGTTGCTCAATAATCACGCGACAGAGACGCTTCAGAGTTTTGAAGAAGAGGTCATCCAGTTTCCGGAAGTCATGGAATGCTTTCAAATGACCGGCACGTTCGATTTCATTCTTCGGGTAGTCGCTACGGACATTGATGCATATCACCAGTTCTACCGCTACAAACTGGCCAACCTGCCTAATATCACCACCGTACAAACCTTTTTCGTGTTGTCAGAAGCTAAAAGTGAAACAGCATATCCCCTGTGAGCCCACGCTTTTTGATATTAAATGAAAACGGGCCTTGATATACCAAGGCCCGTTTTCATTTAGTGATCTATAAACCAGTCAGGTAGCCAGTAACTTACAAGACTACCTGGCCCTTCTCTTCATTGATTTCCCGCATTACTTCGGCAAATAGAGTGATCGATTTCAGTCGATCTTCCAAAGCGTATGAAGTCGATACGGCGATAAGCTCGTTGACCTGGGTTTCTTCTAAAAATCCTTTAATCTGCTTTTTTACCGTTGCTTTACTGCCCACGAAAGAATACTTCAGCATTTGATTCAGAGTGGGGTGATTCAGCAATTCCCTTAACTCTTCCGTCATTTCCGTTGGCGGTTGCAGGGCTTGTTTGGAACCCGTCAATACGCCCAGAAACATTCGGATCAGGGTAGTAAAAAGCCGTTCGGCTTCTTCATCCGTATCTGCAATCAGAACATTAACCCCCGCTATGGTATATGGCTCACTTAACACTTCAGAAGCCTGAAATTCTCTCCGGTAGATAGCCAAGGCGTTCAATAAATGCGTAGAGGCAAAATGACTGGCAAACGCATAGGGCAATCCCTTTTTAGCCGCAAGATGAGCACTATCCGTACTAGACCCTAAAATGTAAAGGGGTACATCCGTACCTTCAGCGATGGGAGCTCTTACTTTTGAAAACTGATTATCGCTTGAAAAATACTGCTGAATTTTGGCGACTTCCTCCGGAAAGTACTGAGCCGCCTCCATGAAATCGGATCGAATGGCCTGTGCGGTTGGCCTGTCCGTCCCCGGAGCTCTGCCTAATCCCAAATCAATGCGATCCGGATAGAGATGAGCCAGTGTTCCGAACTGTTCGGCTATAATCAGAGGGGAATGATTGGGAAGCATAATACCCCCTGACCCTACGCGAAGCGTGCTGGTATTTTCGGCCACATAACCAATCAGGAGGGAGGGAGCAGTACTACCGATGTGATCCGAGTTATGATGTTCAGCAAACCAATAGCGGGTATATTGTAAGGATTCAGCTTCTTTAGCTACTACTAACGAATTATTCAGCGTCTCTTTAATCGTACTGCCTTCTGGTGTAAGAGCTAGTTCTAAAATAGAATAAGCTATCGTATGGTTACTCATGGTGATATTGATGAAAGAGGAATAACGATATTTCTAATTACTTGATTCGTCTGGTCTTCTAACTCGTACCGATCCGGATAGGTTCAGCAATGCTGAATAAAGCGACGGAGTCATTCCTGGTAAAACTTTCATCCAGTAGTAGTATCTCTTCAGTAAAGTAGCCGATCACTCTGTACGAATAGAGGCTTTCCTGGATTTGAGAAGCCTCTATTCGTATTCTAACCGAATCTCTTCTTATACGTCATCTATATGGTAATGAGTAATCGTATTCCCTTCATTATCCAGAGGTATATAGGGATTATAGGCTACTTCAAGTACATTTCCTTCGGGGTCAGCAAAATAGAAGAAGTAACTGCCGAAAGGTGTATCCTGTGGTTCTTTTAATACCTCCACGCCTTTGGCTTTCATCTCGTCAAACAATTCATCCACTTCTGATCGGGAATTAACATTGTATGCGAAAGTGAAGGAATGAAATCCTTCGCCCTGATCGGACACTCCAGCTCCGGAGGCCAGTCCTTTCCGGTCAAAAAGACTGAACAGAATGCCATTCATTTGATAATAAATGATGTCTTTATTTTCTGCTGTCGTTTGCCAGCCTAACATATCGGAGTAAAACCTCTCATAAGGGACAGATTCTCCGTACCTAAAGTGATTACGCTGAGTCTTTGCTGCATCTTAAAGCGGTTTAACCAGCCCTGACCTTACCTATATTTCAAGTTTTAGAATCGTACCACCCATTTGTTTCAGACGGGTTAAGTAGGTCTCCGACTCCAGAAGTTGATAAGGAAAATAAAGTCCGGCAGGTGTGGCAGGTTGCCCATCCAGTCCGGTCAGTCTTTCCAGCAACATAGCCACGCCAAAGCCAGTCAGTGGCATCTGACCCTGCGGATGTACGACTGCATGGCGAGTACGTAACGGTTGTCCCTCGTGACTTTCCCCGGAGAGTTCGATCATAATTTCTGTCGACATAGGCTTGCCCTGACGACGCGTAGACGTTTCTCCAATGGCCAAATTGAATTGAACATTGGGAGCCCTGGTTTCCGTAGCTAAAGCAACCACATCGTTGATGGTTAAACGCGTCGCCTCCATTTCTCTGCCATCTACAGCATATAGCCTGCTAGTTACCTCTTCACCGGTACACCACTTAAACACGCCTTCGCGGCGGATCAGAGCTGAGGGTAAGGTTTTGGTCTGACGTTCTAAGTCCGCATACGCAGCCGGACCGCCAGAGTCTTCCTCATCCAGCAGAGCACCGATGGTAATATCCTCAACCCGTTTAAATTCTTTCGCGAATTCCAGGGCAGGAATAGTAGTAGCTCCAACCAGCCATTCAGTGCCCAGCACTACTGGGGCCGCTCCAGGAGCCTGTATAAAAGCTGCTAGGTCGGGTCCAATCTCATTAATAGCGGGAGAAATACTGAGATAAGGTACTCCGCGTGACTGAGCAAAACGAAGCACCGCCGTTCGATCATCCGTAAAAAAGATGGCAACGGCACTTATGGGGCGGTCTCCTAAATTGAGATCCTCGGCGGTCAAGTCGATTTTTACGCCTTCCGCATAACCTATTTCAGCGGCCATTTCCTGAGCTTTCGCCTCATTGCGACCACCAATTAATAAGGGCACCTGAGGGTATTTTTCCCGAAGGAAACGAGCCGTCCAGCGGCCAACAATACCGGAACCACCAATGAGCAGAATAGGATTTGATAACGAATCTTTGGAAGTAATACTCATGAGCGAGAAAGTTGCGTAGATCAGTGATATAATCTTTCTGCTGCGGTACTATTACATTATCATGCCAGCCTGACATAGTTACCGAAATTGATTTCCTTGATGGATATTCTCTTTTTTATCGGTATTCGATTCGTGATTGAATGGGTT
>CAJYHS010000033.1 GCA_913774715.1 uncultured Siphonobacter sp.
CTCATTACTAACGCTATGGTATTATTCATTCGGGCGGAAGCTGCCCTGACGTTGGGTACGGGCGAAGATGCCCGGAAGTTATTACTCGATGCCGTAACGGCTCAAATGAACAGCGTCAGTACCCTCTCGGCGAATAATAAAGGTAACGCCATGCCCGCCGCGACGATTACTGCTTTTGTGAGTCGGCTGGGCCAACAATACGACGCCGCCGACGCCACGGGAAAGTTCAACTTGCTGATGATGCAAAAATGGATTGCTCTCTACGGTAACGGCGTGGAAGCCTACAATGATTACCGCCGGACGGGTCAGCCGCGACTGGAAGATCTGGTGTCTCCACTGGATACCTTTCCTTACCGGTTTTACTACTCAGAAACGGAGATGACTTCGAACGAAACCATGATTGCCAACCGGGAACAGGTGCAGCGGGCTCAGCAGATTACTCCCGTATTCTGGGATAAATAAGTACTAAGCTTTTGATCTGAATGGACTTATGAAAAAATACTTCATTTATTCGGTATTGACCACACTGGCGGCTGTGACTTCCTGCAAGACCGTCGATTACGACTGGGAAAACTACTTTACTATTCCTACGCCCAAGGCAACGCTCAATATTGAAAAATCGGCGTTGCCGACTGTACAGACGGCCAAGGTTTCTTTCTTTAACATGAAAGACCCCAATTACGCAACGACGCAACAGTTTGAATGGACGCTGGATTATTACGATGATGGAAAAAATAGTACGAAGGTCACCTCCATTGACGTGTACGTGAGCTTCAACAAAAAAGAAAGCAGTTCTCCGGCGTATCCCATCACGCTTTCCCTGGCGGCGGTTCACCCCACCGAACGTCAGTTTCCTTTACCCAGCCGGATTCTGGCGACGGACAAATTCTATGAAAATGTTACGCAGTTTCCGAAAACTTACACATTTACGGCGGCTCAGCTGGCACAGTTAACCGGGACAAACCTGAGTAGTGTTGCGGTGAATGATTACTTCCTTTTCAAGTTCGCCATTAACCTGGAAAATGGTCGCCGCATTGTTCAGTTTCAGGATAATGCCTGTGATGAATCTCGCGGCGAACCCTGTACCTGTCGCATTGGCGTTCGATTCAAAAATCAATAATAGCATCCATTAACTACGACCAAGTATCTCAGTATCCGTACACATTTACTAATAAACCATCCTATGTTCAAGCGTCTGATTTTTCTGGTAAGCTGCTTCAGCCTTCACCTGGCCTGGGCACAAGTACCGACTCCAAAAGAGCACTTCGGTTTTGCCATTGGGGATGATTATCACCTGGCTAACTACACGCAAACGGAGGCTTATTTCAAAAAAATTGAGAAAGCCGTGCCGGATCTGGTGAAGATGCAGATCATTGGTAAAACGGAAGAAGGCCGCGATCAGGTAATGATGATTGTTACCTCGCCCGAAAACCACAAGAAGCTTGCTCGTTATAAGGAAATTTCTACGAAATTGGCCCGGGCGGAAGGGCTGACAGATCAGCAGGCGAAAGCGATGGCGGCTGAAGGAAAAGCCATTGTCTGGATTGACGGCGGCATTCACTCGACGGAAATGGTGGCCACTCACCAGCTCATCGAAACGCTGTATCAGGTCGTTACCCGAAAAGATGCGGAAACCAAACGGATTCTGGATAATGTCGTGATTCTTTTCAACCACATTAATCCCGATGGCCAGGAACTGGTGGGTAATTGGTACATGAAGGACAAAAACGAAAAAGACCGGAAAATGGAAAGCATTCCCCGGTTGTATCAAAAATACGTAGGCCACGATAACAACCGGGATTATTACATGCTCAACATGAAAGAAACCCGAAACGTGGCTCAGCAATTGTTCGTCGACTGGATTCCGCAGATCATGTATAACCACCACCAACGCGGGCCGCTGGGTTCGGTACTGGCCGGGCCGCCGTATCGCGACCCTTTTAATTATGTATTTGATCCCATGATGGTTACGGGAATTGATGCCTTGGGTGCCGCGATGTATAACCGACTGAATGAAGAAAATAAACCCGGCTTTACCCGTCTGAATGGCTCCAGCTTCTCAACCTGGTATAACGGCGGACTTCGTACAACAACGCACTTTCACAACATGATTGGTCTGTTGACGGAAATCATCGGTGGTCCAACGCCGGAAGAAATTCCCCTCGTTCCCGCCCGTCTGATTCCGAATAACAATACGCCGAACCCGGTTATGCCGCAGAAATGGCATTTCAAGCAATCCATTGACTACTCGGTTTCGCTGAATTTTGCCGTCCTTGATTATGCTTCGCGAAACAGTGATCACCTGCTGTATAATATTTACTCGATGGGTAAAAACTCCATTGATCGCGGAAGTAAGGATTACTGGACGCCCTACCCGAAACGGGTAGATGCCATTTCTTCGGCCTATAACTCTGATCAGGCCCGTAAACGGATGGGTGGCCCCGCCAGCTCGATTGTTTCCGATATGTGGGCTTCCCGTGGCGGCGGACTTCCCATCAAGTATTACGACAGCCTCTTTCACGCCCCCATTCTTCGCGATCCTCGCGGCTTTATTATTCCTTCGGATCAGGAGGATTTTGCGACCGCTACCAAGTTTGTTAATGCCCTGATTCGTACGGGGATTGCCGTAGATAAAGCTTCGGCTGATTTTACCATTGCCGGAAAAAAATACCCGGCGGGCTCCTACGTCGTGAAAACAGCTCAGGCCTTCCGTCCGCACATCATTGATATGTTCGAACCGCAGGATTACCCGAATGACTTCCAGTATCCCGGCGGCCCTCCGATTCGTCCTTACGATGCTGCTGGCTGGACCTTGGCATTCCAGATGGGCGTGAAATTTGACCGAATGCTGGATAGTTTTGACGGTCCCTTTCAACGCATTCCTTACGGAGAAATTCAGATTCCGGTAAGTAAAGTGACTGCTGGATCAGCAGGTTACATGATTAATACGAAAATCAACGACGCGTTTATTGCCGTTAACGATTTACAGAAAGAAGGCCTTGAGGTATTCCGCGTGACTTCCGGTCCGGAAATGGGTAACTTTTACGTTCCAGCTTCGGCCAAAGCCAAATCTACTTTTGAAAAAGCATCCAAAGATTTCGGTTTACAGGTCATGGCCATGAGCAAGAAGCCAACCGCTGCGATGGAAAAAATGAAACCGCTGCGAATTGCCCTCTGGGATACCTATGGCGGCTCGATGCCTTCGGGTTGGGTTCGCTGGCTAATGGAGCAGTATCATTTTCCTTTCAGCATGATTTATGCGAAGGAGATTGACG
>CAJYHS010000034.1 GCA_913774715.1 uncultured Siphonobacter sp.
ACCTATACCATCGAAGTAACGGATGGCGAAACCAAGCTTGTCAAAGATTTTGTGCTCAGCACCGATCAGCCTGCTCGTCTGGTAACGATTAACTAGTCGCATGAAAACTCGTAAACCAAGGTAAGTATGCTGCTACTCCTCTATGAAAGTCCCGGGCCCTAGGCCTCGGGACTTTTTTTGTTTACTTCCTCTTGTGCAGTCATTTATTCCAAAGCAACTTTTGGTTTAAAGCTCTCTCCGAATAATCTTTTGTAAAAAGCAAAAACTGAAAATGGTAATACTGTAAACTATTCAGTCGATCGTTTACCTTTGTAGCCCCGAAGCAATAAAACGAATCATGACTACAGCAACGGATCGATTAATTACGAAGTCCTCAGTTCCGACCGAAGCTCTCCGTGACCTTGCCACCCAACTCGAAGGCGAATTCTATTACGACGAAACCATGCGTACGCTTTACGCTACTGATGCTTCAGCGTACCGGGAATTTCCAGCAGCGGTGGCCCTTCCCAAAACGAAGGAAGATCTACAAACCCTTATCGCTTTTGCCCGTCAGCATCGTACCTCGCTCATTCCCCGTACTGCCGGAACCTCTCTGGCTGGTCAGGTCGTTGGAGCAGGTATCGTAGTAGACGTTTCCAAATACTTTACTAAAATTCTGGAAATCAATCCGCAGGAAGGCTGGGTTCGGGTGCAGCCCGGTGTCGTTCGCGATGAGTTGAACCTTTTTCTGAAACCCTACGGATTTTTGTTCGGACCCGAAACCTCCACGGCCAACCGGGCCATGATTGGCGGAATGGTGGGTAATAATTCCTGCGGTTCTAATTCCGTGGTTTACGGTTCTACGCGGGAGCACGTGATGGAAGTTAAAGCCCTTCTGGCCGACGGCTCGGAAGCTACCTTTAAGTCTAACGCTTCTCAAAGCCCGTTCATTCAGTCTTTATTGAAGAAAAGTAATGCGGTTGAGGGCGTTTCCAATTCACTGGAAGCGAACATTTACCGGCAGACTTTCGATATTCTTTCGAATCCAGATAATCAGCAGGAGATTCGCAAGAACTTCCCTAAACCCAGCATCGAACGCCGGAATACGGGTTATGCTCTGGATATGCTCCTGAATTGTGAGCCTTTCACGCCCGGCGGCATGGATTTCAACTTCTGCCAGCTGATTGCGGGTTCGGAAGGAACGCTCTGTTTTCTAACGGAAATCAAACTGCACATTAACCCACTTCCTCCCAAGGAAGCCGGACTGGTTTGCGTGCACTTTCATTCGGTAGACGAAGCTCTGCGGGCGAACATTATCGCCATGCAGTACAAGCCTTCAGCCAGTGAGCTGATTGATCACTACATTCTAGAATGTACGAAGGAAAATATCGAACAGAGTAAAAACCGTTTCTTCGTACAGGGTGATCCGGGAGCCATTCTGGTCGTGGAATTCCGTCGGGAAACGCAGGAAGAAGTGCTGGAAGTAGCCGCCCGAATGGAAGCGGAAATGAAGGCGGCTCATCTGGGTTACCACTTCCCTATCCTTTTTGGAGCGGATACCGGTAAAATCTGGACTTTACGTAAGGCTGGGTTAGGTTTGTTATCCAACCTGCCCGGCGATGAAAAAGCCGTAGCCGTGATTGAGGATACCACGGTGGATATTCATGATCTACCCGATTTCATTCGGGATTTCAATGAAATTCTGACTCAGAATAACATGAGTGCCGTGCATTACGCTCACGCGGGTTCGGGGGAGATTCACCTGCGGCCCATTATTAACCTCAAAACCAAAGAAGGAAATCAGCAATTTCGGTTAATTGCCGAAGAGATTGCCCGACTGGTCAAGAAATACGACGGTTCGCTTTCGGGTGAACATGGAGACGGTCGTCTGCGGGGTGAGTTTATTTCCTGGATGGTGGGTGAGAAAAATTACGCTTTAATGAAAGAAGTAAAGCGGATGTGGGATCCCGAGAACATTTTCAACCCCGGAAAGGTAGTGGATACGCCACCCATGGATACCTTCCTGCGATACGAACCCGGTCAGCAAACACCGGAATTCAAAACGTTTTTCCGCTATCAGAATCAGGATATCCTGCAACACGCCGAGCAGTGTAATGGCTCCGGTGATTGTCGCAAGACCGAGTTAAGCGGCGGCACGATGTGTCCTAGCTTCATGGCTACGCGGAATGAAAAGGAAACCACGCGGGCACGGGCCAATATTCTCCGGGAATTTTTGACCAACTCCACGCAAACCAATCGCTTTGCTCACGAAGAGATCAAGGAGGTTCTGGATTTGTGTCTGCTTTGTAAAGGCTGTAAGGCTGAATGCCCTTCTAATGTGGACATGGCAAAACTCAAAATGGAGTTTTTGCAGCATTACTATGAAGAAAAAGGTATTCCGCTGCGTTCCCGACTGGTGGCGAACTTTACCTCCCTTAATAAGCTGGCGAGTTTGGCTCCATGGGCCTATAACGGCATTTTTGATACCCCTGCCCTGAGACGCGTCGCCAACCGGATGGTAGGCTTTCACCCCGACCGGACGATGCCCTTACTAGCCAAACAGACCTTTACCAACTGGTGGAATAAAGAAGGAAAATCGAAAAACTCGCAAGGCCGGAGTTTCTATTTGTTCGCGGACGAATTCACTAATTATAATGACGTTGAAGTAGGGAAGAAAGTCGTACAACTCTTTGAACGACTGGGTTATAACGTGATGCTTCCCGGCGAAAATATGCAATCGGGACGGCCTCAGCTATCGAAAGGTTTACTGAAAATGGCCAAGGAAGTAGCCAACCGTAACGTTCGCCTGCTTCGCACGCTGATTACCCAAGAAACGCCTCTGGTCGGTGTTGAACCTTCTGCGATTCTTACCTTCCGGGATGAATACCCTGATCTGGTGGATGACGATCTGGTGGACGATGCTAAGGCCATTGCCTCTCATGTGTATACGTTCGAAGAGTTTCTGGCTCAGGAGCTGGATGCGAAACGCATCAAAGCCGACCAGTTCACAAACGAAAAACGACTCATTAAACTGCATGGGCACTGCCAGCAGAAAGCGATGAGTTCGCTCGTGCCAAGTAAGAAAATCCTGTCCTTACCTGCCAACTACGAGGTACAATTGATTCCTTCGGGTTGCTGTGGTATGGCGGGTAGTTTCGGTTACGAAGCCGAACACTTTGACGTTTCGATGAAAATTGGTGAACTGGTATTATTCCCAACGATTCGAAAACAGCCCGAAGAAGTCATCATTGCCGCGGCTGGTACCAGTTGCCGCCACCAGATTCACGACGGAACGGGCCGAAAAGCCCTGCACCCAGCGGAAATTTTGTGGAATGCACTGAAAAAATAAAAGAAAAAAGGCGACTCTGAGAGTCGCCTTTTTTCTTTTATTTTCTGAATCTCCTATAGATCTACATTAGGTTTACAAATCCGAAAAAGCGATTGGGAGCGAACGTATTTCTTTTTTGATGTAGAGACGCGACTTCATCGCGTCTTGCCGGGAAATGGAGAACATTCCAATTGTAACAAAAGTAACCTCTACCCAGACGCGATGAAGTCGCGTCTCTCTCTACCTAGAGTACAGTCGCTCAGCTCTGCCGAGTGAGCAGAAATTTGATAAGCAAAAACTTTTCCCATCTACATGACTGACTGATTAGCGTTACCCTACTTACAAAATAAGCTTAACCATTTGAACTAAAAACCATCAAAATTCGATATATATGTATATACATATATTTTAACTATGGCTTTACGATCCATCCATAAAATCATTCATCCTCAGCCTCGACCCATGGGTCCGCTGACGATGCATCAGCCCTTGCCTGCGGCAGGACTTAATCAGATTGATCCTTTTTTATTACTTCATCATCACGGGCCTCAAGTGTTTCCACCTCATAACAACGGCCTTCCTTTTTCGCCTCACCCCCACCGGGGTTTCGAAACGGTCACTTTCATTTATGAAGGCGATGTTCAGCACCGGGACAGCAGTGGTTTTGCCAGTACAATAAAAAAAGGGGGTGTTCAATGGATGACCACGGGCAGTGGACTGGTTCACGCCGAAGAATCCTCAGATGAATTCCTCGAATCGGGTGGCCCTGTGGAGTTAATCCAGCTTTGGACGAATTTACCGGCTCGTTATAAAATGGTGAAACCCCATTACACGGGTTTACAGGAAAATGAAATTCCCGTAGTTAGTATTCATAATGGCTCCATAGCGGTTGTTTCTGGCGAGTGGGAAGGCGAGAAAGGCCCTATCCATCCGCTCATCGACATTTCTCTCGCTAATGTAAGCCTGCAAACGGGCGGTTCTTTTACCCGACAAATTCCCGCTCAACACAACATTTTATTTTACCTGCTTCATGGTTCAATCATTGTAAATGGCCGGGAAGTCACCAACCGCTCGTTAGTACAATTTACTAACGAAGGTGATGAAATTACCGTGGAAGCCACCAGCGATTCCCGCATTCTCATGGGTTCTGCGGAACCTTTAAACGAACCCGTCGTATCGCACGGACCTTTTGTGATGAACACGTACGAAGAAATCCAGCAGGCCATTACGGATTACCAGACGGGTAAAATGGGTGTGTTGTAATCAGTAGTTACTGGTTGATAGTTATTCGTTTTACTTCAGTTACTATTTTTAAAACAAAAAGGCTCTGAAAATAAGTTTCAGAGCCTTTTCTAGTAAGGAATATCTATAGCGATCCTTAACTAACCTTATAAGCCTGGCGACCCAGTAATACCCATTTCCCCTTTTCTTTAATCCAGGTCAGTAATACACCAATCTTCACTTGACCAGCCTGTCCTTTATTAGCCGTTTCTCCAGAAAGAATGTGTCTTACCAGGGCCGTATTACCCACAATGGTAATGGTTTGCTCACTCAGGGTAATCGATTTAAAAACAGAATTTCCATTCGTCAAATTATCAACGAAAGCAGCTTTATCTTCCACTAAGCCGCTAGAATGGCCGTAGTTCAATTGATTATTAGCGATGGCATTGAGTGCTGCTTTATCACCTTTAATCATGGCCGTTTTGAGTTGCTCTACGGCGGCGGCTACGGCCGTTTCTTCTTTAGTTTGGGCCAAACTGGCAAAAGCCAGAAGTCCCATGCTGAGGCATAAAACAATCGTTTTCTTCATACGAAAGGATTTTATCTGTCGAGGCATTATTTTAACAAGGACGATTCTTGCAATCCTTTTCCCTGCTTTACTTAAATCAAACGTGCACCGTTAGGAACTATACGTTCTGGCTGAGACAGTACAATATGACCATTTTCGTCCGCGAAACCTGTCACCAGTACTTCCGAGAAAAAGTTGGCAATCTGTCGGGGCGGAAAATTAGTAACAGCAATCACCTGTTTACCAATTAATTCTTCTTTGGAATACAGGGCAGTTATTTGAGCAGAAGAACGTTTCTGGCCTAGTTCCGGCCCAAAATCAATAAGTAGCTGATAGGCGGGCTTACGAGCCTTCGGAAAATCTTCTACCTTTAGAATAGTGCCTACCCGCAGCTCAACGGCTTCAAAGTCATCCCATGTGATCATAAAATACCAGATTTAAGTAAATAGCTTTGCCTAGGACGAATTATTATCCGACATGAAGCATAAAAAAAGGGCCCCTTTCCGCCAAGAAAAGGCCCTTTTCGAGAGGATCTGATCCTCGTATAAATAAAGTCTCCGATCCGAGAAACCCGAATCGGAGAGCGGCGTCTATCCAACCCACGTTATACCCGATCTGCAGACGCAGCGAGATCGAGTGAGATTATTATGAATGCCTTTCAGGCGATCAAATCAGCTTTATACTCAAATGAATAGTACAATTTGCCTTTGAAAAAGGTGGCTTGATATTCCGTGCAGGATTCTCGCCTCAAACTGTGTCATTTGTTCTGCAACGTTACAAGTTTTTTCTCAATTTGCTACGCTTCTATCCTAATTTTTTTTACAAAAATGTAAAATCACTAAACAATAGTTAGTAGACAAAACTACTTATCAAAAAATGGGTCGATCTATTTTAAAACCAAATAGTTCGCCTAATAACTACCAAAACGCAATACATAATCTATGTAAAAACACTGTTTATCGGAAAAATTATAAATTCTCCCGAATGGGTACTTACCAATTGCTATCCCGTACCCCTCACCTGATTTACCTGAAAGCTATATTTCTTTCTTGGTTCAGGTTACGTTCAAGTCGCAACCTACTGTAATTTTGCAGCATGCTTATTCTTTCTTTAGATACGTCAACGCAGGTGTGTTCGGTTGCTCTTCATGAGAACAACGAATTATTGGGATGTTATGAATTGCTTACTGAAAAGACGCATTCATCTATGCTCACTACTTTGCTCGAAAATATAGTCAAGCAGGCCGGCTTTACGCTGTCTGATCTTGATGCACTTGCCGTAGCGAAAGGCCCCGGTTCTTATACCGGTTTACGCATTGGCGTTTCGACCGCCAAGGGCCTGTGCTTCGCCCTGGACAAGCCTCTGCTGGCCATTGATACCTTACAGGCTATGGCGGCTCAATTGCAGCATTTTTATCCGGAATCCTACGTACTATGCCCGATGATTGATGCTCGCCGCATGGAAGTATACTGTGCCCAGTATCAGGCCGGAACGCTGGAAAATCGGCAGGCTACCTCCGCTGAAATCATCGACGAACATAGCTTCGAGGAACTTTTAAACGAACGACCCGTTGTCTTCTTTGGAGATGGGGCGGCGAAATGTAAACCGACATTAGCCCAACACGCTAATGCTTTGTTCCCATCCCAATTGATTTATCCTTCGGCTAAAACCGTGGGTCGTTTAGCGGGAGATACCTTTATACGGCGTCAATTTGAAGATCTCGTTACGTTCGAGCCTTACTATTTAAAAGAATTCATGGGTACGAAGCCCAAACCCAAATTATAATCGTCCCAAGGTCAGATGGAAACGCCGGAAATCATCAATCGCGTAGCTAATTCGGGCATCAAGAGCCTGGATCTGGAAGAATATTACCATCAGGGAGATCGCGTCATTTATGACCTGAAAGATAACCTTTTCATGGAAGCCATTTTGAGAGAAAAGGATTTCCGCGAATTCCTGAAAAATCATGACTGGAGTCAGTATACGGATAAAAACGTAGCCATCATTTGCTCGGCCGATGCCATCGTTCCTACCTGGGCGTATATGCTCCTGGCCGTGCAGTTGGAGCCTTACGCTCATCAGTTTGTTTTTGGGGATTTACAGGCTCTGGAAGATCGTTTATTTCAGGATGCCTTGAGTCGGATCGATCCCCAGGAATATGAGGGGGCCCGTGTCGTAGTAAAAGGTTGCAGTACTTATCCCGTTCCGATTTCAGCTTACGTAGAAATTACCAGAAAGCTTCGCCCTGTGGTGCAAACGCTCATGTTTGGCGAGCCCTGCAGTACGGTACCCCTGTACAAGAAAGCTAAAAAATAGAAGAAATGGACTGGAGAAATCTGGTCCGTTTCTGTTAGTGGGTCGTTCGGTAAAATTCATCAGCAATTTTCTTCTGATTAAGAGCAGAAAACGTCTGAAAATAAATGGAATCTGACGTTTTCGTGTCGATCTCCCGCTATTATGTGTTAGTAGTGAGTTCTTTTCAATATTTTTGTGGAAAGTTTTACTGCATGAATGCTTCCTTAGCTAACGATATTTTCCGTCAGAGTATACATGATTACCACCGTACGGATCACGTTGATACTCCTTTGAATAACCCCTACGATTCAGGAACGATTGAATCGTACCTCTATCATAAAAACTGGATTGATACAGTTCAGTGGCACCTGGAAGATCTGATTCGCGACCCGAACATTAATCCTGCTGAGCTAGTCGGAATTAAACGCCGCATTGATGCTTCTAATCAGGATCGCACGGATATGGTGGAGAAAATGGACGATTGGTTTATAACTTATTTCGGGGACATTTCCCGTAAGCCTACCGCCCGGCTGAACTCCGAAACTCCCGCCTGGTTACTGGATCGGATGTCGATTCTTCAGCTTAAAATTTACCACTTCCGTGAACAGTCCGAACGGTCGGATGCTTCAGAAGAACACCTGGCGAAAGCGAAAACGAAACTTCAGCTATTACTCGAACAGGAACAAGATTTAGCCACCTGCTTTGATGAACTTTCGGAAGATATTCGGGAAGGTAATCGTTACATGAAGGTATACCGTCAGATGAAGATGTATAATGATCCGGCTCTGAACCCCGTATTATACCAGCAGAAATAATTTCAGGAAGTAATCATCAAAGCTGAAGCCCTAAGCCACGAGTCAGGCGGATAGCTCCCGAATGAAGCAATTAATCATTTTCCGGTTTTCAGCGATGGGCGACGTCGCCCTGCTGGCTCCTGCGGTCCAGGCGATTGCTCAGCACTATCCTGACCGACAGTTAACCGTCGTTACCCGACCCAGGCTGGCGGCTTTTTTTGAAGGAATGGCGGGGGTAAGGGTTTTCCCTGCCGATTTGCAGGGTCGTCACAAAGGTCTGAAGGGCCTTTACCAGCTTTACCGGGATCTGAAGCAATCGGGCGAGATTGAGTATGTGATTGATACGCATCAGAACCTGAGGACATCCGTTCTCAAGTCCTTCTTCGCTTTTTCCGGGATTCGCTCGACTACAATTGATAAAGGCCGATCGGATAAGAAAGCCCTTACGCGTCCCGAACATAAAGTATTAAAGCAGTTGCCTCACAGCGTTGAAAGGTATCAGCAAACCTTCGAAAAAGCGGGGTATCGGGCCCAGATTGCGGCACCACCCTATTTTGCCTTAGGGGCTCAGGACGAGCTGGAACGGTATCTGATAGATCAGGGTGTTGCTGATAAATCTACTAATGTTCAGTGGATTGGACTGGCTCCTTTTGCTCAGCATCAACAAAAAATGTGGCCTTTTGACCGCATGCAGCAGATGCTGGAACTGATTACGCAGCACCGAAACGTTCGCATTTTTCTTTTTGGCGGCGGTGAGGACGAAATCGCTCAGCTACAGACGCTGGAAAAAGCGTTTCCACAAGCCCTGCTCGTGGCGGGAAAATTATCTTTCCGGGCGGAACTGAACCTTATTCATCGACTGGATCTGATGATCTGCATGGATTCCGGTAATATGCACCTGGCTGCCCTGAATGGCGTTCCGGTGCTTTCCATCTGGGGAGCGACGCATCCGTTTGCCGGCTTTGGTCCCTGGATGCAATCGGAAAAGAATATCGTGCAAATTCCGACGGAAGAGCTAAGCTGCCGCCCCTGCTCGGTTTTTGGCAACAAACCCTGTGCCCGCGGAGATCTGGCCTGTCTGAACTGGATCACTCCGGAAACGGTAGCCAACCGGGCCATAGAGTTACTACAACCCGAATAATCGCTCGCTGAAACATAAAATCCTCTGGCAAGCCAATTGTGGATTGCCAGAGGATTTCTCTTTGGGGAATATTAACTCAAAACACTAAACGTATTTATTAACTGGCAGTTACCTGTAAGGTCACTTCTACATTATTACGGGTCGCATTAGAGTAGGGGCAAACCTGATGGGCTTTCGCTACCAGTGCTTCTGCCGTAGCCTGATCCACCCCCGGAACGTTTACGTCCAGCGTAACGGCCAGACCAAATCCACCCGCATCGTTTTTGCCGATACTTACTTCAGCCGTCACGGTAGTTGTTCCCGTTTTTACTTTTTCGGTACGGATAATCATACTCAGGGCACTGTCGAAACAGGCCGCATAACCCGCTGCAAATAACTGCTCCGGATTGGTATAAGCTCCACCGGAACCACCCATTTCTTTGGGAATACGTACTTCGAGGTCCAGAACCCCGTCACTTGATTTTACCTGACCGTTACGGCCGCCCGTGGCAGTAGCCTGGGCTGTATACAATTTTTCCATGGCAATTATGTTTTTGATTGAAAGTAATTCGAATTGTTTTCTAACAAAGCCTGAAGCTGATCGCGTAACTGTACGGCCTGCTCAATTTCCATATTCATGCAGCTGATTAACTGACTGGGAATATCAGAAGCTTTGTTTTTAAGTTGTTGTCCAGCCTCGGTCAGGGTTACGTTCACTACTCGTTCATCCGCTTTATTCCGCGTCCGAACCACTAGCTCCTTCTCCTGCATGCGTTTGAGCAAAGGAGTAAGCGTTCCACTATCCAGCCAAAGCTTCTCCCCTAACTCTTTCACTGTTACGGATTCCTTTTCCCACAAAACCAGTAAAACCAGGTATTGCGGGTACGTCAGCGACAAAGCTTCCAACATGGGACGATACACCGATGTCACGAGTCGGGAAGCCGCGTAAAGCGGAAAGCAAAGCTGATTATCTAGTTTTAAGTGTTCCATGTCGGTTTGATGTCACAAATATATCGTACACAATTTAATTTTAAACAATATATTTTTAAATAGTTTATAAATAGCTAAAAATCAGATGTTCAAAGTCATAAAAAAGGAGCCTAATGATTAGGCTCCTTTTTTATGACTTTACGTTAATTATTCTTTACCTGCCTTTTCGGCCTTCTGTTTTTCTTCTTTGGAGCGAACCGTAGGATATTTAATACCTAACTGCTCCAAATACGATTTATACTTGCCTGGATCGTAATAATACTTCTTCATTTCTTCCCGATACTCAGCCATGATTTCCGTGTTCAGGTGGACGGCAGGTTTATCCGTCTCCCGAACCAGCGGCTCGTATTTCATGTCTTTGGTCTGAACGTTGGTATAGTAATCCCAGGATTTTTTGATTAAATCCGGATTCACCAGCAAATCCAGAATCGTCATGGCTTCCACCTTCGCTCCGGCCGTTACGCCTTTATGAGCAATGGGGGTAGCCATCGAAATGGCATTGGCCCAGTGGTGACCGGGTAAGCCCGGAATGTTGGAAGGATAACGCAATACAATCGTGGGCATGGACCAGGCAATGTCCGCAATATCATCCGAGCCGCCGCCCAGTGAAACCACGGGAGGCTCAATCGTACTATCGATTTTTGTAGCTAAACCATTTTTCTCCGGTGACATTAACTCTTCCTGAATGGCTTTAGCCAGCGTCTGATCTTCTGTCGACCAGGTAGGTAACCCTACCCGCTTGATGTTTTGGAAGGTTACTTCCGCCATGGGTTTGTTAAAGTGACCCGGCCAGGCCGAACCCAGAATTTCGTAGGTGTATTTGGTATCCGTCATAATCGAAGCTCCCTCGGCCATTTTTACGCCGTAATCAAAGAGCTGCTTGATTTTGTCGTAGCTCCGTTCCCGGAAATAATACCAGACTGAAGCTTTGGAAGGAACCACATTGGGTTGATCTCCTCCGTCCACAATCACATAATGTGAGCGTTGAGTGGGTAATAAGTGTTCGCGTTTGAAGTTCCAGCCGATGTTCATCAACTCTACCGCATCTAAGGCACTACGGCCCCGCCAGGGAGCACCAGCAGCGTGAGCAGCGGCCCCTTCGAAGTTAAACTTCACCGAAACCAACCCGTTGTTACCTACATCCCCATACGTTACCCCGAGGTTATTACCGACGTGCGTGAAAATACAGGCATCTACGTCTTTGAAGTATCCATCCCGGATGTAATAGGCTTTCGTTCCTACCTGCTCTTCAGCAACACCCGGCCAGAGCATGAGCGTACCCGAAATTTTCTCCCGCTCCATGATTTTCTTGAGAGCCAGAATGGCGGTAATATTCAAAGGGTTTCCCGAGTTATGTCCTTCGCCGTGACCGGGAGCTCCCTCAATAATGGGATCGTGGTAAGCTACGCCAGGTTTTTGAGAAGCCTTGGGAATACAATCAATATCGGAGCCTACGGCAATTTTGGGTTTGCCCGTACCCCAGGTGGCCGTCCAGGCCGTGGGAATGCCGCCAATGCCGCGTTGAATGGTAAAGCCGTTTTTCTCTAAAATCCCGGTCAGGTATTTAGAGGTTTCGTGTTCCTGAAAACCCAGTTCTCCGAAACTGAAAACCATGTCATTCATTTCGGCGGAAAATTCTTTCATCTTATCAATTTCCACCAGTAACTCCTGCTTCAGGGATTCCAGTTTTTTGGCTGGAATCAGCAGATTAGCCGATGTCTCGGGAGCTTTCTTTTTGCTCTGAGCTTCCGCATTACCCAGACTCAATCCCAACAGGGCCAGTCCGCAGAGTAGTGATAATTTCATGGATATTTTGGTTAAGATATGTTTGTAGTTGTTACTTGCTGTTAGCTTTTGCTGGCAGCGAATGATTCGTTATTAACAAGACATGGTTGATGAATTCATTATCAGTAACTTTTACAAATCACTAATAACCCATCCATCAACCATTAGTCATTTTTATCAACACGAACAACTATCAGCAGGCCACTAAAGTATTACCATTCGCAGCTGAACTCATCGAAGCTACCAATGGGTGCTCCGTCTGGTTCTTTGGAAGGAGGCGTAATAATGACCGTTTCGGGGCTTGCTTCGAATTGCTGAATCTGTGAAACCGCAAAGAGGTATTGAGCTTTCTGGTTGACATCCTTAGCTGATATAGCTGACTTTTCGAGCCAATCCTTCAATTCTTTCAGCTTCAGTAAGGCTACCGCCCGCACTTGACTGGCAGCATCTTTATTGGCCGATAACTGCAACAGGCGATCCAGTACGGCCGCATTTACTACGCGTTGCACCTCGCCGGCATACCCTTCCTGAACGGAAGCTTTCCAAGTTGCTCCTACTACTTTATCTACCACTTCACTGAAGTCGGGTAAAGACGAATCAATGGAGTGATTGCCAATCAGGCGAGCCGCCCGTTCGTGTTGTAGTACAAAACGCAGCGTCATATTGGAAGCTGCTTCGGCGGGGGCCAGTGGATCGAAGGTTAAGCCCGTGCGATCTTTGAATACTTCGCGGAAATTTTCATTAAATCCGTACGGACGAGGCGGAATCAACTTCACAACATTGGCGGGCAATACCAGTTCTTCGGGCTTGAGCGTTGCCATCAAAGCATCGAGAGCTTTGCGTTGCTCGTCTCCCGACACGTATTCCATCACTTTTTGCTTGTCGCCACGGGCGGCATAGGTATAAAACACGCCGCCTACTACTTTACTGGCTGCCTCGATCTGGTAGCGATGGAACAGATAAATCGGCACGAGTGCTTCTTCCAGCGTAGCCATTGGAGCATTCATGGGAATTTTCTTTTCGCTGAAATTATTCAGGGCAATCCGGCGAACCTGCATGACGCGGTTGAGTTCTTCCACCGAGTTTTTACCATTGTCCCACAAGTGTGTAATGGGGTGAGCCGATCCTTCGGGGCGGCCGTCCTGATCGCTCAGAAACAGAAAACCTTTGGCGATGTAATCATCAATGATTTTCTTCAGTCCCGCTTTTTCTTCTTCTTTCGTTTTAAACTCGCGGTAAGCGTAGTTGATGGCTACTTTATCCCAGCCACCAATTTCCTTGGTATAGGCATCGGCCAGACTTAATTTATTCTGACCCATAATGCGAACCAGTGGATGCGGATAATCCATGACCGAAGCCCGATCGTTATGGTTAGACGCGTAGTTGTGAGGTAAGCCCAGCGTGTGGCCTGTTTCGTGAGCTCCTAACTGACGCAAACGAGCCAGAGCCATTTCTTCGGCTTCTTTACTGGGTTTATCCCCTTCGTACTCGCCTACTAACCCGTTGGCAATTAAGTAATCCTGACGAACGCGGAGTGAACCCAGCGTTACTTTTCCCTTAATAATCTCACCCGTGC
>CAJYHS010000035.1 GCA_913774715.1 uncultured Siphonobacter sp.
GGCTGATCTTGGGGAGCTAGTTTTGTCAAAAATTAACTGAAATGGCAAATATTCTTAAGAAGGCCGCCGCTACACTAGTGGATAAGATGTTCAATCCCGCAACCGTCCTTCGCGTTCGGGCCTGGGAATCATCTCCCATGCATGAAATTGTGATTCATGCTCCTACAGTAGCTATGGAAAAGTGGGACAGTATTAAGCGATTCAAATGCAAGGTCGCCGAACTGGAATACCGCGACTATACACCAGCTGAATGGAACGCAGAAACCAGAGAATGCACGATGTACGTCGAAACGGGACATAATGGAGCGGGAAGCCGCTGGGCTCAGAATCTACAGGAAGGGGACGACGTATTGATTGGTCCCGCTCATGCGGCACCCATACCTGGTAGAGAAGGTAAGATTCTCTGCCTGGGTGACGGCAGTGCTTTGGGTCATTTTCTAAGTTTACGGCAGTTGACCGATTCCACGGTCCATCCCCTACAGGGCTGCCTGCTCATGCATGATGCTCATGAGCCTATCTTTCAAGCAAAATATCCTGAATTTGAATTCATTACCCCATCTTTAGGAAATACGATAGATACGATGGAAGCATGGTGCCGTACCATCACGTTAAGTGCGTTCAGCAGTATTTATATTGCTGGGAACATTCCTATGGTGCAAAGCATTCGTAAGAAACTGAAGACCATTCCGCAGGTACACGCTAAAATCCATACCCACGGATTCTGGTCCTGATCAAACTATGGCTCAGGAAAACATTGAAATTTATTCGCTCATTGAGAGCTGGCCGGGTGTTGAAATCAAATCTTTTTCTTTCGAAGAAATAGATGCTTTCCAAAAAGAAAAAGTAATGATTCCTCACCGCCACGATCACTACTGCTGCTTTGTTATGGAGCAGGGATATATCAATTTTAGCATTGATTTTCAGAACATTAGTGTTCAAAAATCCAGTTTATTAATCTCCTGTCCGGGGCAGGTGCATCATTTAGAGTGCGTAAAAGAAGCTTACGGATGGATGATCGCCCTTGACCCAGCCCTGATTGACCAACCTGCCCGAAATAGCATCGATCAGGCTTTTTCAAGAATTGTATTAATGGAATTGGATCCAAATCAACTGGAATGGTTTGTCAGCTTATTCAGACTAATGAACACTGCTGTCAATCAGGCCCGAACGGATCATTCTCAGACCCCCCTTCTGCAACATCTGCTCAATGCCTTCTTTTATCAGGCCGCCCGTATTTTCCAGACTCAGGAGGAAAAACGAATTCAGGCCTATTCGATGCGGAGCGTTGAGATTTCCAAAACCTTTCAAAAACTGGTGAAAGAGCATTTTGTACAGTTAAAGAAACCAGCTGACTATGCTTCAAAAATGAACATTACCGTCAGTTATTTGAATGATACGGTAAAATCGATCACTGGCTTTTCTTCGACCTATTTCATCCAGCAGGAAATCATCCACGAAGCTCAGCGTCGTTTGTTTTATACAAGTCAAAGCATCAAGGAAATTGCCTATGGACTGGGATATGAAGATTGTAAATACTTCACACGATTGTTCAGCAAAACCGTTGGCAAGTCTCCTGCTCAATTTCGTAAAAATCAGGTTTAAACTCTCCAGGTCAAATCAAATTCATGTCTATACATAACGCAACAAAAACGTTATAATAATCAAAAAAATACAAGAGCCTAATGATGCAATCAGACTCTTGTAGTGACATTAGGCTAAAACTTTCCTTCTTTTAAAATGGACATTCAGGGCAAAGACAGCGGTAATGATGAGTCCAACTCCTACCCATTGAATACCTACTACCTTCTCATGCAGAATCAGGTGAGCACACAGAATGGAAACCGGAATTTCAACGGAACCCAGAATACTACCCAAAGCAATACCCGTCATGGGCATACCGCGAGTGAAGAGTAAGGGCGGAATGATGGTACCAAAAAGGGCCAGAAATCCACCCCAGGGCCATAGTACCGACCATCGGAAAGAATCAATCAAACTGGTATTCCAAAATATAATAATCGCTAGCAGACCACCTAACACCAGATACATACTCCGGGTAATGGCCGCCAGTTGTGGAGCTACCTTATTGGATGAATACATCGAAACGGTATAACTCATTGCGGCAAGTAATCCGAACATTAACCCTTTTCCACTAAAGAATACTTCCGTTTGAATCAGGTTGGTTGCCAGCATGGTTCCGGCCAACACCATCAGGGTAATGATCATTTGTCGGACGGTTGGCCAGGCTCGGTTAAGAATGCATTCCAGAACCAGTCCCATCCAGATGGATTGCATCAACAGAATAATACAAACTGAAACGGGCAGGTATTGAACTGTCAGGTAATAAAACGTGCTGGTTAGTCCCAGCGAAGTGCCCGCCAGTATCAATTTCAATCGGCTATTACCAGATTTTTGAACAGCAATTACGTTCTGTTTTTTCTGAAAAAGCTGAAGTACTGTTAAGGTTAAAAATCCAATTACAAACTGAGCAAACGTGATTTCTGCCGTCGTGTATCCCTGGTGATGAGCAAGGTTCACAAATGTTGCTAATACCCCGTAACTGGCAGCACCCAAAGCCACCAGAATACTTCCTTTAATTTTTTCCAAGAGTTTCGGGAGATGATTTAAAAAATAAATGAAAATAAAGTAATTGATACTCAGCCGCTTTCGACCAGTAATGCCAGCTATGATCACCGGGACGTTCCGTGTAATCGTGAGCAATCTTTTGTTGCAACAATAACTCGTGCAGCTTACGGTTATTCTGAATGAAGGGGTCTTCGGTACCGCAATCGATCATAATTTTCTGCTGAGTAGACGAGAATTGACCCGCCTGAGTCATGACCGTATAGGCATCCCAATCTGATGTTTTATCCCCCAGAGCTTTGGAAATTCCGTACGCTTTCCCGTAAGGTCGAAAATCAACCGCCCCGCACATACTGCCTACCGCTCCGTATTGCTTAGGGTACTGAATACCAATGGTTAAAGCCCCGTGTCCGCCCATGCTCCAGCCACAAATGGCCCGGTGTGCACGGTTTGACAATGTCGGATAATGTTGGTCTACGTAATCTGGTAACTCCTGACCGATAAACGTAGCATATTGAATGGAAGAAACCTTCGGACTGTTCAAATACCAGCTGTCAAACCCTCCATCGGGAATGACGATGAGCATTCCATACTCGTCCGCCCGCTCAACTAAGGTTGGAATATCCTGTCGAATCGTTCGCCCGGGATTCCCACTATACCCATGCAAAACGAATACACTGGGTACTCGATGAGCAGCTTGAGCTGATTGAGGCGTAATGACAATGGTTTTAACTGACTTCTTCATAGCGGCACTGAATACTTCCAGTGTATCCAGGATAGCCGCCGAAGCCTTGGTATAAGTTAACCCTATAATCAGAAATAGTGCGACTTTTAAACGTGTTTTCATGCCCTTACTTGTAAAGTTCAGGGCAAAATTCCTGGATAAATCGTAATAAAACATTTACATATGTTGAGGCTTTAGTTCTTTTTTTATCCGACTCAGTTGTGTTGGCGTAATCCCCAGGTACGAAGCAATTTCATGTTGTTTGAGTCGATTTTGAAGCGACGGATATTGGTCGATAAATTCCAGATAATGCTCTTTGGCAGGTTTATACTTGAGCGTTAACTCCCGCTCTTCCTTATCGATGACCCAATTTTTTTCGAGGTATCGGATCTGAAAATGGGCAATATCGGTATGCTGATTCATCAGCTGACGAAAGGCCGCCGATTCATATTCGAAGACCTGAGTTCCTTCCAACGCATAGATGCTAAATAGGCTGGGGGTTCCACTCAGCATGGCCGCCGTTGAAGAAATAAAATAATGCTCGGGAAAGAATTTCTTGATCACCGCATCGCCATTTTCAGCAGTATAAAAATAAGAAAACAGTCCCCTTTCAATGAAAGCGATGGTTCGCGGAATATCTCCCTGGTGCAGATAAAAACTGTGTTTCGGAATAAATTTAGGTCGTAAAATGGATTCAAAAGCACTCAAACTATCTTCACTAACGGGGTAATACGAGAGAACGGCTTGCCGAAAACTTTCCATACATTTATACTTGATAATAGATCGCTGGATTCCAGCCGTAGCCGATATCCTTTTAAAAATGAAAATGCATCCTTAGGGTTGAACTAAGAATGCACTCATATCATTCCATCAAAACTAAGCTTTCTGATTAAACGATCGAGGTCCACGGAAGGGATCCTTTTTTTCAATCAGAGCCAACTTTACTGGACGTTTTTCGCGGGCCGACTGGTAGATAGCCTCCATAATCCGCTGATCCTGCAAGCCCTCTTCTCCCGTTGAGTAGGGGGGCCGATCTTCAATGATACACTCAGAAAAATAATCCATTTCCGCCCCGAACTGGTCTTTAGGCATGATACTCACATTTTCCTGCCGAACAATCTCGCCATCTGCTCGGGACGTCATCAACTTTTGTCCCGTATAGGCATAAGCGTTTTCCAGCTCATACCAGCCTCGTTCCGTCATTACCCGGTATTTTCGGGAATCATGGACGTTGTAATGGGTGGCACAATTGGCCATCACTCCACTCGGAAACTTCATCTGCCAGGAGCAAAACTCTTCCACTTCTTTAAACAATGGATTTGCGGGATCGCTGTATACGGTAGCGTAAACCTCCGTGGGTTCCTCTCCCAGAATAAACCGCGTCGTATTCAGGCAATACAAGCCAATGTCGGGTAAGGCACCGCCACCCGCGAGGGCTTTAATATGCCGCCAATGCTGGGGATTCGCGGAAGACTGACAGTTATAGGCATCAATAAATTTAGGCTTTCCGAATTCATTGGCCTGTATTTTTTCCCGGATGTATAAATTAAATGGCTCATATTGAATACGGTAAGCAATCATCAATTTGCGGTTCGCTTTTTTGCAGGCGTCGATCATGGCCTGACATTCAGCGGCAGAGTTAGCCATGGGTTTTTCGCATAAAATGTGCTTACCCGCCTGAGCCCCCCGAATGGTATACTCCGCATGCATGGAATTGGGCAGCACGATATAAATGACCTGAACTTCCGGGTTATCTTTCAGTTTATCGTACGTTTCGTAGCTATAACAGCTTTCTGGTTTAACGCCGTATTGCTGAGCTACCCGCTTCATCTTCTCGGGATTACCACTGACCAGAGCGGCAATCTTCGATTTTTTGCAGGCTACTAAAGACGGTAGAATTTCTTCCAGGGAAAGGTGACCCAACCCAACCACGGCATATCCTATACGTTGATCGCTCGGCAAAGGGTTAGGAACGGGAGCAGATTTACGATCCGCATCTGATTTCCATTCCTCTAATTCAATGGGTTTAGAAAAATCTCCCGGTATTTTGGCTGGTGGTGAGAATGCGGGCGAAGAAGGAACATGCTGGCCACCCGCTCCGGTATATTGACTACTGGTAGCGACGGGATAAGAGGGATTTTGCCCTTTCGATTCACAGGCCGCCGCTATACCACCCGCCGCACCGACGGCCATGATTCCAGCCGTTTGTAAAAAACCTTTGCGACTCATTACATACGGAGCATTTTTATTTTCCTCAGGATCAAAGTAGGTATTCATTTCTAGCAGCTATTAGGGTTGGATGTTTTAGTAACTTTACTTATGACTACCGATAAATAGTCATTCCAGCTACTGATAGTTGAAACTGAGCACGGTATTACTGTAAATACCTGATTTTTATTTACTAAAGCTTCTTAGAACTGCTGGTAAAACCAGTTAAGTCATTCTTTTTAATAACTATCCCGGAAGGTTCTCCGTTATATACACGAATGTTAAGTTCCTTCTCACTACTTGTATACTTAAAGATCATTATGCTTCCTTTCCGCTACGTATTTTCTGGCCTTTTTTTCAGTATTCTCTCGGGAGTATCGGCCATTACAGTCCAGGCTCAAACCGTGAATGTTACCGTCAGTAACATCAAATCCACCCAGGGTCAGATTATCATTGCGGTCTTTAAAGACCAGCAGGGTTTTAAAGACGAGAAACCCGTTTCCCGACAAAAATTCCCTAAGTCTGCTGTCAGTAAAGGAGTACTGAAAGTCACGTTGGATGTTCCCGTCGGGACGTATGGATTGGCCTTAGTGGATGATGAAAATAACAGCGGAAAAATGGAAAAGAATATGCTCGGCATTCCGAAAGAAGGCGTTGGTTTTTCTAATTTTTACTTATCTGGAATGAGCAAACCGACCTTTAATGATTTCAAATTTGAAGTTAAGCCTCCGTCGGTGGCGGTGGAATGTAAAATCAGGTATTTCTAGGGGTTTTCGCTAATCCGCGTCGAATACACGGATTAGCGAAAACAGCATGCTTTGTTTGTGTTCAGACAAGGTAATACCCTTACGTTTAAATGAGTCTTGTCTCCGGCCAGACGCGATGAAGTCGCGTCTCTACATCGCTTTACTAATGGCTAGT
>CAJYHS010000036.1 GCA_913774715.1 uncultured Siphonobacter sp.
GAAGGTGTCGCCCGGTTTAGCTTCGGTATAACCGATCGGCATGAATTCCTCTACGGGACCGCTGATGCCATCGTTACTGAAAGGATCATGCGTATCCCGCCAGGGACCGAAATAGGTGTGACCTTTGTATTCCAGATTGCCAATCACTCCCGACCAGTCGAATCGCTGGGCCCGGTAATAACCCATTTCCGCATCAGGCAAATAGAGGCGGGCTTTAATGAGGCCGTTGGAAATTTCGGCCTTGGGAAAAGAGCTTTCCTGAAAAAAAGTAATACTTACCCAGCTCAGGCAAACGGCTATCCAGGTTTTGATCATTCGATTGATTCAATGGGCGTTCAGGCTTTGAAAACCAGAGCACAACGCAGTTAAGAAGTAGAGAAATGAAGTAATAAAACTTCGGAAGTTACGGCAATTAAGTCACGGCTAAGGGATTCTGTGATAAACAAGATTTATTTTTGAACGTGCTCAGGTCAGGAAAAAGAGCTATACTTATACCTTTAAAACGCTCAATTAACTGTTTTACAATGCCTACTACCGATGGCTTCCGACGTTATTTAGGAATACATCCTGAAGAAACCCGTACCGTCTGGCTCTTTTTTCTCCATCACTTTTTACTAGGGATTGGTACGATCCAACTATACGTGGCAGCTAATGCCATTCTGCTGGAAAACGATCCTGAAGCAAATTTACCCCTCGCTTATATCGCCTCAGCTCTGGGAATGATTCTGGTTGGCAAAATTTACGCCCACTATGAACATCACCTAGGACTTAGCAAAGTGGCCGTACGCGTACTGGCGGTGGTGGCCGTGATGACCGTATTGGTAATGCTGGTGGTCTGGCTCGGGCATTCCGTGCTGGCGGCCATTGGGATTATGATCGGCTATCGGATCATTTACTTATTGACCAGTCTGGAGTTCTGGGGAGTTTCTGCCCTTGTTTTTGATACCCGCCAGGGCAAGCGATTGTTCAGCATTATTAGTTCGGGTGATATGCCCGCCAAGGCTTTAGGTGCGGTATTAGCGGCCCTGGTACACGCTCATGCGGATTTACTTTCTTTACTGGGCGTTTCGCTGGGTGCTTTTTTGGGAGCACTGGCTACGTTGCAGTTGACTTTACGCTCGCATGCCATTCGCACGAAAGAAAGACATACGGCTCGCCGTAGACCACAGCCTCGGTTCATTCAACAGCTGTTCGGGGGAAGCGAACTGGTATTTTTCATGAGTTTGAGTATTCTGCTGGTAGCATGTTTTGCGACCAAAGTAGAGTACAATTTTTTCATGGACGTAAAACACCGCTTTCACTATGAATCGGAATTAATTGCTTACGTAAGTTTCTGGCTAGCGGGTACTTATGTGCTGGCCATGTTGGTAAAATTATTGATTTCCCGCCGAGCCCTGGATCGATTAGGAATCAAGAACTCCCTACTGGTATTACCTCTGGCGGCTTTATTAGGCTTCCTGGGCTTAGCTATTGCCCGGACCGTTTCTCACGAAGAAACGACCTTTCTGATTGGTGCCTGCTTATTGTACTTAACCGTGGAAGTGATCCGTCGATCTTTGTTTGACGCGGTATTTCTGGTATTATTCCAACCCCTGACTCCGCATCAGCGGCTGATGGGACATACTCTGGCCAAGGGACTTTATGAACCTTTAGGCTTAGGATTAGCAGGTTTATTCCTCTGGTTGAGTCGAATCCTGGTTATCCCCGAAGCGACCGTTACCTGGATTTGGCTGGCCTTTCCAGTACTTATGGTACTGTTCGTGTTACGGGCATACCGATTCTATTTACAGACCTTGGGGGAAGCTTTGTCGCGTCGGTTTTTGCCCGGTGATGAAGTGGCGTTACCCGGAGAAATTGCACTAGCGGCCGAGCAGGACTTAACGAGTCGTTCGGCTCCGCGAGTGGAAAAAGCTCTGGACTGGTTTCATAAAAATCAGCCGGAACGTTTAGAGGAGAAAGCATTACCCTTATTGCATCACCCGGATGCCAGCGTTCGTTTCCACGTTCTGGAATTATTAGCGACAAAATCAACACCCAGTAACTGGCCGTTGAATAATTTACTGGATGATCCGCATCCGCAAATTCGGGAAAAAGCCGCTCAGTTGATCGCTCGTCAGTCCAGAGAAATTTCTTTTTTGTTAACGGTTCAGGATCTGGATATTCAGAAGGGAGCTCTGCGGGGCCGATTAGAAGCTGACCCCAAAGACACCACAGCCCGTCAACAATTGGAAAGCTGGATAAGTGTCCCGGAAACGCAACCGCTGGCTTTGGAGTTAATTCAGGATTTGTCGTTAAAAGAATATGATTCGTTCGTTGAGAATAGCCTGAAAACGGAGGATTCAGAAACGGTCAAAGCAGCTATACGAGCAGCGGGCTCTTTGCATAATCAGACCTTAACCCAGTATTTGCTTGAATTATTAGCCAGTCGGCAGTACGGACGGGCAGCCCTGCGAAGCCTGCGTCAGCAAGGTGAAATAACACTTGATTCGGTACAGTCCTTAACCAGAATTTCTGTCGATCAGCAACGCATGATCGCTCAGTTGTTAGGAGGGATTCAATCGCCGAAAAGTGAGCAGTTACTAGTGAGTATGGCTCGTCATGCGGATCGTTCGCTACGAGAAACAGCTTTGTATGCCCTTCGGCATTTTCCCGTTTCAGCGTGTCAGCGGGAGTTATTTGAAATCGTATTGACCGACGAAATCCGATTAGCCGAGCGAATCCAGGCAGGTCAGTATGCTGCTATGGATCCCGAATGGCAAACCGCCATGGGATATGAAACGGACCGTATTTTGAAACGGATCTTACGAATTTTAGGCCGTATCTATAATCCTGAAATCGTTACGCAGGTGCAGAGTGGACTGAATCACGCCTCTCAGGAACGCAGTGCTAATGCTCTGGAAATGCTGGAAAACCTGGTGCCTCGTCCGGTTTACACCTTATTTAGAGCTCAGCTGGAAGCCCGGACATCCGTATATGCGGAGTCCATGGCCGATTCAGTCGCTTTTATACTAAAAGAAGGAACGCAGGTTTTTACCGAATGGACCGTAAGCGTAGCCCTGCGTCGATGGAATTCCTGGGTGGGTGAAACGCAACTGGTAACGGCTTACGTGAATCATCCGGTTGCCATTCTCTCGGAAAGTGCCGAGTTAACCATTGCTTCGATTGAAAAAAATACTTCCATTATGCATAGTCATGCTTCGTCCTCCCATTCTTCACTGGAGTTGGTGCAGATTTTAAAAAACACGCCTCTCTTTGCCAGCACCGCCGAGAACGTCTTAGCCAGCATCATTCCGATTATGAAGCAGGTGCACGTAGCGGCGGGAGATACCATCATCCGTAAAGGCGAGTTAGGAGATAGTATGTTCGTGATTCTTTCGGGGGAAGTAGAAATTTATGACGAAGAGACCTTACTAGCCGAAATGGGTCGCGGTGACATTTTTGGTGAACTGGCTCTGCTCGATGCCGAACCTCGTTCGGCGACCGTTATCGCTCAAACAGCGGCCACACTGTTCCGAATTGATCAGGAAGATTTTTATGATTTAATGGAAGAACGCGGTGAAGTATTACGCAACGTCATGCGGGTATTATGCCAGCGAATTCGCCATCAAAACGAAGTAGTTACGGCTCAGTCGAAGTCGATTGCTGCTGAATAAGTAAATCCAGTTGTTCTTGCTTAGCGGGTTGCCGCTGAGCAAGAGCAGTCTGGGTCCAGTATTGGTGTTCCCGTAGGAAGTCAATCTGTTTCTTTCCCCAGTGATCTTCCGGTTTCATAAAATGCCAGGCGAGTAACTCCTGATGAAGCGTTTCCGAGATGCTTTCAAAACCGGGTCGACCGAGGTAATCTAAATCGGCATCGCAGAGAATTTCTTCCAAATGAGTTTGAGGTTGTTGAGGAACTTTAGTCGCCCGAATCATCCCGCAAACGTTGGCAATCTGTTCTGGCGTATAACCAAACGTTGGTAAACATTGCTCCGCTACTTCGCAACCAGCTTCCTCGTGATTTAGATAGGTGTACATAAATCCACAGTCATGAAACAGGGCCGCCGTTTTCAACAAGGTTAATGACTCTTCATCCGTAATGCCTTCCTCACGGGCCAGCCACGCACTGGCATTAACCACATCCAGGGTATGATGCAGGCCATGGTAATACAGATTTGAAGGTAGCTGCTCAGCTAACAAATTGATAATGAAGCTTTCCGCCTGTACAAGGTTCATGGTTGAAAGAGATTAGTATGGGTACATTACGCAATCACTTCGACAATCTGTATCGGTAACGCTTTGTTTTTGAGGGTTACTTGTCCCAAAGGCTGACCCTGAAACGATTCCTTAACCTGCTCATATACGTCTTCGGTAATCAGAATCTGTCCGGGTTTTGCCGCTGACTGCAACCGCTGAGCCAGATTCACGGTATCTCCAATGACGGTATAATCCAACCGTTTTAGCGAAGCAGAACCAATGTTACCCGAGATCATTTCACCGGAATTAATTCCAATGGCTACCTGCGGAAGAAAGGTCTGATCCGGTAAGGTATCTTCAATTTCTGAAAGCATTGAGCGTACCAAAAGGGAAGCTTCAATGGCCCGATCCAAATGGAAATCTCCGCGAAAAACGGCCATTACCGCATCCCCAATAAACTTATCCACGTAACCGCCCTGAGCAATGATGGCTTTAACGATTACTTCAAAATAAGAATTAATTAGCTGCACAACCACATCGGCAGGTTCTCGTTCGGTAATGGCGGTGAAACCACAAATATCCACGAAAACTACGGTTCCTTCAATGGTTTCATTGGCGGTTAACGAGGCCTCAAACTCCGAACGGGTCATGAACTGAAGCACGTTTTCATCTACATACATGCGTAGAATATCATTTTCCTTGATGGCCTTTAAGGTCTGGCGAAGCTGTTCGACATGCCGCAGGGTTTTCAGCATGGTTACTTCCAGATCTTCAAAATCAACGGGTTTACAGAGAAAATCAAAAGCTCCCCGGTTCATGGCTACCCGGATATTTTCCATGTCGCCGTAGGCCGAAACGATAACAGCTTTCACTAAGGGATTGGCTTCGTTCATTTTCACCAGAAGCGTCAACCCATCCATTTCCGGCATATTAATATCGCTCAGCACAATATCAATATCCTGATGTTCCTGTAATTGCTGGAGAGCCTGAATGCCGTTCTCGGCAAACAGAAACTCGTATTTGCCTTCTCGAATCTGACGGCGGAATTTTTGTTTAATCAGAACCTCCAGATCGGCTTCATCGTCCACTACCAATATCTTTGCCTTCATAACGTCTCTTTGAGTTTGTCCTTTAACTCCCCAAAATTCAGAGGTTTTGTCAAAAAATCGTTTGCTCCCAACTGTAGAGCCTGTGCATGCGTTTCGTCATCCCCGTAGGCCGTAATCATCATCACTACCGGTGGAGAATGGGGATGGGTTTGGCGAATGGACTGCAGGAGTTCGAGTCCGCTCATGCCGGGCATATTAATATCCGAAAGAATCAGAACAATCTCGGAATCTTCTTTTTCAAGGCAGCTTAATGCTTCTTCACCCGAAAACGTGAAGAAGAACTGAAACTCTCCACTTCTGATTTCCCGGCGAAAACGTTGTTCAAACAGGGTTTGAACGTCTCTCTCATCATCAACAACTAAAATATTCATGGGTATACATTTTCTGCCGGTTAACGGGGCAGGCGAATAATGAATTCTGTAAAAGCACCTTCCTGGGTTACTACTTCGAGCGTACCTCCGTGGCCTTTGGTAATGATATCGTAACTCAATGAAAGGCCGAGTCCCGTTCCCTGTCCAGTAGGCTTGGTGGTGAAAAAGGGTTGAAAAATCTTTTGTTTGACGCTTTCAGGCATCCCCGTTCCATTATCCCGAATGCGAATGACTACCTGACCTGGACGACTTTGGGTAACGATCCATACCGTTGGATCATAGCCTTGCGGCTGTTGCCGTTTTTTCTCCGAGACGGCGTAAAAAGCATTCGTTAGCATATTCAGTAACACCCGACCCAAATCCTGAGGCAGCACATTAACTTTTCCTAAGGTGGGGTCTAGCTCAGGTACCATTTTAGCATTGAACGCTTTATCCTTGGCTCGCAGGCCGTGATACGCCAGCCGCAGGTATTCATCGGCCATGGCATTGAGATCCACATTTTCTTTTTGACCCGAGGAGGTGCGGGAATGCTGAAGCATGCCTTTTACAATGCTATCGGCCCGCTTTCCGTGGTGCTGAATTTTCTGGAGGTTCTGTTGGATATCCGTTAGCAGTTCATGAATGAGTTCAGTATCCTGTTCCGGCTTTTGAGATTCCTCTTTTAACTCTTCCACTAGCTCGACGCTGACTTCTGAAAAGTTATTAACGAAGTTGAGTGGGTTTTGAATTTCGTGAGCAATTCCGGCGGTTAGTTCTCCCAATGAAGCCATTTTCTCAGCGTGAATGAGCTGATTCTGAGTGGCTTTTAAGTGATCGAGAGCTTTTTCAAGTTCTTCTTTCTGTAATCGTAACTCAGCTGTTCTTTCCGTTACCAGTACTTCAAGCTGACTTCGCTGTTCTTCCGTAATTCGGCCTAATTCTTCCTGTTTCTCAAGTTTTAACCGTTCTGCTTCGAGGGCTTTTTCCTGTTTACGATTATTAAGCCACAATATGAATACCCAAACGAAGGCAAAGAATTTTCCCGCTTCAAAAAAATCGTCGAATTGTTGGTAAAAATCTTTCGCAACAAACCGAATAATTTCCCCCAAAAGCGTAATGGCAGCGTAAGGAAGTAGTGAAAGCGAAGTTGACCGAACGGGTTCTAATTCGTCTCTTTCATGGCTAACCCACACTAGAAATATCAGATAGCTAGGCCAGATGAATCTGAAAATCGCGATTTCATCGAAAATAAACATCATGGCGAATAACCCGACTGTGAAATAACGGGCGGAGACAATAAGCCGATCCAGTTCTGGATATTTACTTTCCGATTGTATGGCCTTGCGGACGTAGTTAATGAAGAAAAACGCAATCAGAAATGAAGTGGTAGACATAAAGATTTCAAAAATAGGTCGGTACTTCTGCGAAATGAATGGACTAAAATAAAAGGAAGAGAGGGCTTTTCAAGGCTATGGATCGTGATTTTAGTAAAACTTCATGAGCTGATTATGAAAAGATAACCCCTGAGAGCCGACTTGAGGTTTCAATAAACCATAATCCTATAGCAAATGAGTGACCCTAGCAGAAGCCTGCCTGCGTATGCTATTGGCAATAATGGGAACTTGTATGGATAATGTTACTCATATTTACGAGTTATATTCGCAAACCATTACATTTACATTTTGACTTAATAGGTGTAGATTTGCCCTCAAACGAATAATATTCTTATATACAACCCTTGCCAACGTATTCAAAACCATTAGTCATTTTAATTGTCGAGGACGATGAAGATGACAGAGAATTACTACAGATTGCATTTAATGAGGGTGATTATAAGGGTGAATTGTTTTTTGCCAATGATGGAGAGCATGCCTGGCAATTATTAAACGAAGGAAATGTGGATCCTTCTCTTTTACTGCTTGATATCAATATGCCCCGATTAAATGGCATGGAATTATTAGAGAAACTGAAATCCACGCTTCAGTTTAAGGCATTACCTGTAATCATGTTTACGACCTCTTCAAACGAAGCAATGGTTCGTAAGGCCTATGAACTAGGGGCAAACAGTTATGTAGTAAAGCCGCAAAATTTTCAGCGGCTTTCGGAAATTTGGGAGCAGGTGTATTCCTACTGGACTCAAATGATCCAGTTACCCTCGCGGGAATAGCTAATTGTTCCTGCTTTATTTTCAAAAAGAATTGAGATGGCAGACAAACCTTTGTTAATGGTTGTTGAGGATGATGCTGAGCATCGGTTTATTATGAACTGGAGTTATCAAAAAAGCACTCAGCTGTGTAATGTATTATTTGCCGAAGATGCGGAACAGGCCCTGTTTTATCTGGATGATTTACCTACTCATCCGAGTTTGATGTTACTTGATTATCAGCTTCCAGGTATCGGTGGAATGCAGTTACTACAACAGATCAGGAAATCTGATAAATGGAAGCATCTGCCCGTAGTTATGTTTTCACAGTTTCACAAGAAGGAAATCATTGAAGAAGCTTATACGCTTGGCGTAAATGCTTTTGTCGGTAAACCCGAAAACCGCGGAGATTTCCTGAATATATGGAATACGGTTTTTGATTTCTGGAATACACATTCACAATTACCTAAACGAACCGATCAAACGATTCGTTAGTATAAAAAAGGCCGCTCACTCGAAAGGGAGCGGCTTTTTTATGAAGGATCAAAATAGTATGATTGTGCGGACGGCCATCCATCCCATGATGCCCACCACAAGAATTCCAATAATTGTCAAAAGTACAGGATGCTTATAGGTACCCACTAGTTCTGGGCGATGGGCTACTACGAGCATAATGAGCAGGGATAATGGTAAAATCATTCCATTTACGGCTCCTGCTACGACCAGAAGCGTAATGGGATTACCAGCCATTAAAAAAACGAGGGTAGAAAGCAGGATGAAACCCAGCGTAAGCGGCGTGGAACGACTCAATAAAGATGAATGTAAGGTTCGAACAAAAGAAACGGAGGTATAAGCCGAGCCCGTTACCGAAGTAATCGCCGCACACCACATGACCAGCCCAAAGAGTTTATAACCCACTAATCCTGCCGACTGTTGAAACATGGAAGCGGGCGGATTAGCCGGATCAATGGGTAAG
>CAJYHS010000037.1 GCA_913774715.1 uncultured Siphonobacter sp.
CATATGCTTTCTAATACGGGTATCGGATTGCCAACCGATCTGTGGGTTCCTACTACGGACCGGGTGAAACCGCAGCAATCGGAGCAGGTAGCGGCCGGCTTTGCGAAAGACATAACGAATCTGGGCCTGACGTTTACGCTGGAGGGGTATTACAAGCGGATGAAGAATATCATCAGCTATAAAGAAGGAGCCAGCTTCTTACCCATTGATACCTTTGATTCACCGAATACGATACAAATGGTTGACTGGCAGAATAATGTAACTACGGGTAAAGGCTGGTCGTATGGGCTTGAAGCATTACTGCAAAAGAAAGTAGGCCGGTTTTCGGGTTGGGCAGGGTATACCTTATCCTGGACTCAATGGCAGTTTAATGAATTAAATGGCGGCAAAAAGTTCTATCCCCGCTATGATCGTCGTCACGATATTTCGCTGGTTGGGGTGTATGAACTAAGTCCCCGGATTACCCTTTCGGCAAACTGGGTGTATGGTACTGGTAACGCCCTGTCGATGCCGCTAGGAACCTATACCACCTACGATAAATCAGGCACCCGCCATTACCTGAATGGACTTTTCGATTATGGAAAACAGGTAGAGGATTATGGCGATAAAAACAGCTTCCGGGCCGAAGCATATCACCGCTTTGACTTGGGTATTCAGTTCCATAAAAAGAAAAAACACCACGAACGAACCTGGGAATTCAGTGTCTACAACTTATACGACCGAAGAAATCCATTTATCTATTTATTGACTGATAAAAAGATCGAAGATGAGGGAAGTCCTGACCATGGAAAGGCGAAGACCGTTCTGAATCGCTATTCGATCTTTCCGATTATTCCCTCCTTTAGCTATATGTTTAAATTCTAAGGTAACCTTCCATCTGCTATGAAAAATATATCATTATTACTCATTTTGGTTGGCCTGCTTGCGGGTTGTAAACCACTTATTCAGGAAGTCTCGCCTGACCGGATTCCTCAAACGGGTAGAAAACTGGTTGTACACTGCTTTATCTCGCCTCAGGATACCGTTTTGACGGCCCTGGTAGGTTTGTCTCGTAACGTATTAGGCGTTGAAGATGATTTTCCGAATACCTCCGCAGTAAGTAACCCCAAAGCCAGTGTCATTATTAGTGATGGTCTACATTCAAGGGCCATTCCTTTCGATCCGGTGTCTTCTCAGCATCGGCTGAATGCTCAGGAATTTCCTATAGAAGCCGGTAAAACATATACCCTGGAAGTACGCATGCCGGATGGAATGTCCGTTACGGCTCAGACGACCGTCCCGCGAGCCATTCCGCTTCAGCGTATTCAGGTGGACTCCGTAATTCGGTCTTATTATGGGAATTATGTAAAGAGAGAGCCTACCGTAAGAGGCTTCTGGAATGATCCGGCTAATGAAACGAACTATTACCGCATGGAGGGTAAGGTTGATTACAGGTATCTTGCAGCTACGGGGACGAGTACTTTACCCAGAGACACTACTTTTTCCATAACCAATTACCTGACTTTCGATAATGTGCCTTATTACTCCGATAAAATGAATAATGGTAGGGAGATGGCCAGTAGTATTGCTCCATTAGGGTATCTCAATCCTAAACCTAGCGAGTGGAACCGGTCGGGCAGAGTTAGTTCCCTTAAAATCAGTCTTTTATTATTACACATCGATGAGGCTTACTTCAGCTACCAAAATGTAGTAAGGGAATGGAATACAGATAACCCCTTCGCCGAACCTTCGTTAATACCTACTAATATTAAAGGAGGCCTGGGTTGTTTTGGGTCTTATTCCCTGAGCAGGCAGGTAATAGAATACGATTAATCAAAAGAAGCTTCTCAACGTTGAGAAGCTTCTTTTGATTATTGATTTAGCCATTGCTTAAATGAAGGAGCTTTTTCTTTGCTGATAATGATTTCTACAGGCTCCTGTCTGCCTGCCATTACCTTAAGCTTCCCATTGAAGTAGTTATGGATGCTTTGGATGCAATGAACCTGAATGATATACTGACGATTGGCCCGGAAAAAACTCAGTGGATCCAGCTCTACTTCCAGTTCTTCCAGCGTATAAGGAATCATGGTTTGTTCGCCCGTTTTCAGGTAAGCGAAGGTGATTTTTGACTCCGAGAAAAAGTATTCAATATCCTGAACACTCACCGTCGTATAACCGTCCCGGTAAGGAAGCAAAAACCGTTGCCGATAGGGTTTAGTCTGCTTTCGGTATAAATCAAGCAATTCAGTATACAAGACCGATGCTTCCGATGGCTGAGGTGAAGTATGTAAGCGATCAAATTTATCCAGAGCCTGCGTTAGTTCGTCGGTATCAATGGGTTTTAGTAAATAATCGATGCTATTCACTTTAAAAGCCGACATCATATACTCGTCATAAGCCGTAGTAAAGATGATAGGACTGCTAACGGTTATGTGGGAAAAAATATCAAAACAAATGCCATCCGCCAGCCGAATATCCATAAAAATCAGCTGGGGCTGCGAATGCGTCTTTAGCCAGTCAATACTTTCATTCACCGTTCCTAATACTGCTAAAACTTCATGATTCGGTCGGATCATTTGCAGCAATCTCAACAGACGATTGGCATTGGGCTTTTCATCTTCGATAATGAGTAGGGATAAGGAGCTCATGCAGTAATGATTAAGGCTAACATCTGAGAATTAGGGTTTAGAATAATCAAATAGTGGTAACTCTACCCAGAATAATTTTGAATCAGATCCCTGAAAGGGGACTTCGCAGGACAAAATGCGGTATCGGTTTTTAATATTCTCCAGCCCTAGTCCCGTAGAAGGTAAAGGGGTGGGAAAGGGCTGTAAATTGTTGGAAACACAAAGTCGATTTCCCAGATCATAAATCTGGATTTTCAGGGGTTCAGCATAGGTAGCCCGATTGTGTTTAATGGCATTTTCAATCAGCAACTGAATGGCAATGGGAGGAATCCATTTCGTCAATAGCTCAGGATCAATGTCAAAACAAATCTGGACCTGCTCACCGTGTCGAATCTGAATTAAATATTGGTACGCCTTCACGAAGGCAATTTCGTCTTTTAATGGCACTAAATCCTGTTTGGTATTCTGAATCATATACCGATACACCTTCGACAATTTATCCAGAAACAGCGTGGCTTTGCTGGTATCTTCCAGAATCAGTTCGGATAAGGTGCTGAAATTATTGAAGAGAAAATGCGGATCCAGTTGCAGCTTTAAAGACTGAAGTTCGGCCTGAAGAGCTACGCCTTTTAATTCCAGCGTTTTAACTTTCAACTCCGCGGCTTCTTCCAGACTTTGTTTGATGCGGCTCAGTAAAAAATAACCCGTATGAAAGGTGCTGATCATCAGGGCCACAATGAGGTTAACAATCAGAAATTGCCAGGATTCCAGTTCTTCCTGAGGCGTGGGTGTTCCGGGATATAACCAGGTATAAATCTGATCCTGAATCATGAGTAACCCAATGCTGGCTCCGAGTGTTAACACCGTCTGACTTACAAAACGAGCCAGGGGTGAATTAACCCAGGGAAGCCAGCGTTCCAGCCCACTGGCAATACCAATGCTGACTTCAATAATCAACCAACTGAAAATGAATGTAATGGTTAAGTCCGTTACCCATTCTTTACACGTCAGAATACCGCCAAGCGTCCAAAGCCGATTATCCGGATTGATAAGGTAATACAGCAAATGGATAGCCACCACCACGAGGGGAGTCATGGCTAAGCGGATGTACCGACGGTACGATCGACGATCAAGATTTACGTGAAATGCGGGCATACAGAATCGGATAGATGATTAACGCCAGCCTCCGCCTAAAGCCCGGTAGAGCTCAATGGTTGCATTTGCTTTTTCGCGTTCCAGTTGGGTAACATTCAGCCGGGATTGTAGAAAGTTACTTTGAGCCGTGATAATTTCCAGGTAGTTGGCCATTCCATTTTTAAATAATAATTCCGTCGAACCAATTCCTTCTTCCAGAGCCTTCCGACGATTGGTCGCGTGCAGAATCTGCTCTTCGATCTTCTGGTTGGCAATCAGGGCGTTTGATACTTCAGCGTAACCTGACAATACAGCCTGCTGAAAATTGATGGCCGCTTTTTCCTGATCGATTCGGGCCTGCTCAATCTGCGTTTTTAACTGCCTCCGCTGAAAGATAGGTTGGGTTAATCCCCCGGCAATATTCCAGAAAAATGAACCGGGAACATTAAGCCAGTTGGAAGCCTGGAAGGAAGTTAATCCACTTTGACCAGTAATGAGCAGGCGAGGGTATAAGCCAATCTCGGCAATGCCAAGTCGGGCATTGGCTGCTCTTAACTGGTATTCCGCCGCGTGAATATCTGGACGGGCTGCCAGCACTTCTACGGAATACCCTTTCTGGGTATCGAGCATAAATTCCTGACCGGGCTGTGCTCGACGGGTAATCCCTTTCGCGTACTTTCCGCAGAGCAGACTTAAAGCATTCTCCTGTTGAATAATACTTTGTTCAATCTGAGGAATGAGTTGCCTGGTTTCTTCCAGTTGAGCTTTTGCCTGCTGAATAGCCAGCTGAGTGGCCTCGCCTACCCGGTATTGGGCATTGGTAATCATGACCGTGCTGTCACTCAATTCCTGACTATGAACGGCAATTCTAAGTTGTTCATCGAGCATTAGCAGATTGTAATACCCATTGGCTACATCGGCTACTAGTCTGGTTTGAACGCCGCGTTTCAGCTCTTCATTTTGAAGTAAACCCGCCAGAGCTTCTTCTTTCTGACGTTTTACCCGGCCCCACAGATCCACTTCCCAATTCAGTCCCAGGTTAAGGTTAAAGTCATTCACATTCAGGGTTCCAATGAAGGCTTCGTTTCCTAATCCAGCAAAACTATTGCGAGCGGTTCGGTTGCGGCTAGCCTGTAACTGAGCATTTAAATCAGGGAGGTAGTTGAGTTTTACCTGCCTCATCGTTGCCTGAGCATACTCAATATTTTTAATCGCGATCCGCAGGTCGTTATTATACAGCAGGGCGGTATCAATGAGGTTGCGAAGCGTGGCATTGGCAAAAAAATCCTGAATGGTGGGTAAGGTGCGAAGCGTCGTATCCACTATCTGGGCACTGCGAAACTGCTCAGGTTGATGTACATCTGGACGTTTATAATCCCTGGTTACTTTGCAGGACGTAAGCAGGCAAAACCCCACAAGGATGGAATAAATAGCTTTCATTTGAGTAGTAGTCTTAGGTTTGGCGTAGGGCTGACTCTCGGGTAAGCGAGCCAGTCCTATTCCTCATCTATAGATAATCTGGCTTTAAAAATGACTTGGTTTTTTACGCTTGCGACCTATTTTTTCCTGAATAGTCTGGAAAATGACGAACAGTAGCGGAATAATCAGCAAGCCTAGCAACACGCCGGTAATCATACCTCCCGCCGCACTCGTACTGATCGAACGGTTCCCTACTGCCGAAGCCCCCGTAGCGAACATCAGCGGAACCAGACCTGCCACAAAAGCCAGTGAAGTCATCAGGATCGGACGGAAGCGTTGCTGAGCTCCTTCCAGAGCGGCCTCAACGATTTCCATGCCGGACTGCCGGGCTTTCAGAGCAAATTCAACAATCAGAATGGCGTTCTTCGCCAGTAACCCAATCAGCATGATAAGGCCGATCTGTACGTAAATGTTGTTAGTAATGCCCGCCATACCGATGGCTAGATAAACGCCTAAAAGTCCGGTTGGAATTGAGAAGATAACCGCTAAGGGTAAAAGGTAACTCTCATACTGAGCCGCCAGCAGGAAATAGGTAAACACCACACACATGCCGAAAATAAGTACCATCTGTCCGCTGGACTCTTTTTCCTCCCGGCTCAATCCGCTCCACTCGTATCCATACCCCGAAGGAAGTTTTTCACTCAGAATCTTCTCGGTCGCGTCCATGCTCTGGCTATTACTGAAACCGTCTTTGGCCATGATGTTTACGGTAATACTGCTAAAGAGGTTGTAGCGGTTGATCACCTCTGGGCCGTATACTTTATGTAACTTAACGAGGTTACCAATCGGGATCATTTCGCCATTGGCATTTTTCACAAAGACCTGATTCAAGGATTCCTCATCCATGCGATACAGGCCTTCCGCTTTTACGTTAACCCGGTAGAATTTACCGAAACGTACAAAGTCACTGGACTGGGCTCCCCCGTAGAATAACTGCAAAGTTGTCATTACATCGCGAGGCGTAGTACCTAACTGGAAGGCTTTATCCTCATCTACTTCCACTTCGAATTGGGGAAAATCGCTGCGGAATGTCGTGAAGGCCATGCCAATGGCAGGGTCCTGGTTGAGAGCTCCAATGATCTGCTGGGCTCTTTCATTGAAAGATTCCAGACTGCCGCCGGTTTTATCCTGCAACACCAGTTCCGACCCGTTCACACTGCCAAAACCTTCCACCGGAGGCGAACGGAATAAGCTGAGTTCACCTTCTTTAACACTCGTGAGCCGTTCGGTCATGGCTTCAATAATTTCATCCATGTCGCTAATTTCACCACGATCTTTGATGGCTTTCAAGCGGATGAACCCAACGCCATAGGAAGGACCTGCACTGTTACTGAGCAGGTTAAAGCCCGAAATGCTGGTAACCGATTCCACCTCGGGCATTTTTTCAAGAGCCTGATCAATGCGGCGAATGACATTGGTTGTGAATTTCAGGTTATTACCCGGAGCCAGGGCCAGGGAGTAAATGACAAAGCGGTCATCTTCATTAGGAACGAAGTCTTTCGGGGCCCGATTCATCAGGAAAAAGGCAAAACCTGCTACCACAGCCAAAGCTCCAAGGCCAATCCATTTTTTATCGATCAGAAAGCGAATGCTGCGAACATACTTCGACGTCAGGTTATCAAAACCCGTATTGAAAGCCGTGACAAAACGCTGCTTGAATCCCTGACTCGGCTTTTCTCCGTGCGTATTCTTCAAAAAGAGTGCACACAAAGCCGGACTGAGCGTCAGAGCGTTCACCGCGGAGATTAAAATGGCACTGGCCAGCGTGAAGGCAAACTGCTTATAAAAAACGCCCGCCGGACCGCTCATGAAACCGACCGGGAGGAATACCGCCGCCATAACCATGGTAATGGACAGAATCGCTCCGGTGATTTCCTGCATGGCTGAAACGGTAGCTTCTTCCGGTTCCATGTTTTCATTTTCCATCTTCGCGTGCACGGCTTCCACCACCACAATCGCATCATCCACCACAATACCTATAGCTAACACCAGGGCGAAAAGGGTTAATACGTTAATGGAAAACCCGATGATTTGAAGGAAGAAAAAGGTACCTACAATGGCTACCGGAACGGCAATGGCAGGAATAAGCGTGGATCGCCAGTCCTGCAAGAACAGGAACACGACAATGAAAACCAGAATGAATGCTTCAATCAATGTACTCTTTACCTGATCAATGGATTGATCCAGCCGTTCTTTCACACTTTGAATAATATCGTACTCAACACCTTTCGGGAAATTTTTCTTACTCTCTTCCAGCGATTTCCGAACGGCAATTTCAATTTCATTAGCGTTCGATCCGCTCACCTGCTGAATGGCCAACGTTACGGCTGGTTTTCCGTTTTCGTAGTTATCACTGTCGTAAAAGGCCGAACCAAACTCAATGCGGGCGACATCACGCAGGCGTAAGAGGGAGCCATCGGGTTTAGCTTTCAGAATGATCTGCTCAAATTCTTCGGGTTGGTTGAGCTTTCCTTTATACTTTACGATGTATTGCAGCGGGGCTTTCGATTCTTCCCCGAGTTTTCCGGGAGAGGCTTCCAGACTGCTATTGGAAATGGCGGTTTCAATATCCTGCGGAACCAGATTATTCACCGTCAGTTTCTGGGGATTGAGCCAAATTCGCATGGCGTAATCCTTACTTCCAAAAAGCTGAACGTTACCTATGCCTTTGATCCGTTTTAAAGCAGGAACGAGGTTGATTTTGGCGTAATTCTGAAGGAAAAGCTCATCGAATTTGGAAGAATCACGACTCAACAAATTGAAGAACATGATATTACTGTTCTGTTGTTTGGTAGTCGTAATCCCCGCCCGAATTACTTCCGCCGGAATCTGGCTATTTACCTGAGCCACCCGGTTTTGAACGTTTACCGCCGCCTGATCCGGGTCAGTTCCCTGATTAAATATCACCTGAATAGAAAAAGAACCATCGCTTCCGGCGGTAGACTTAATATACTGCATATTCTCCACGCCATTGATCGACTCTTCCAGGGGAGTGATTACGGAACGGGTAACACTTTCGCTGTTACCACCGGGATAGAGCCCCGCTACATAAATTGTGGGGGGAGCAATATCGGGGAATTGCATTACTGGGAGACGGCTCAGGGAGATTAACCCGAGCAGAACCAGTACAATGGAAATAACGGTGGCCAGTACAGGCCTATGTATAATATTTTTTAGCATAACAAAAGGGAAATCGCCAGAGTTACTGACTACACTTACCTGAAGACCATTAGTTACTGAGCTACCTGCTCACCTTCCGTTACCAGAGCTGCGTCTTTGGCGATGATCCGGTCACCGGGATTTAAACCCTTCTCCAGTACATAGTTATCGCCACTTTTACCATTAACGGTAATGGCTACACGCTCGGTACGGTTTTCTTTGTTGAGGCGGAACACGTAAAGCTTATCCTGAATGTCGGTAACGCCCTGAACGGGAATCAGCATGACATTTTCGCGGGTTTCGGGTAATATAATACGACCGGTGTTGCCCGACCGGAGTAAATTCCGGGGGTTAGCAAAGGCGGCACGTACACTGATACTACTGGTTCCGGTATCGAATTTACCGTCGACCATTTGCACTTTTCCCGAATGTTCGAAAGGTTTACCATCCGCCAGAATTAATTGAACGGCAGGTAGCTGCGTTAATGTTTTGGTTAATGACTGGTCGGATTGACGGCTAAGTTGAAGGAAATCCTGCTCCGTCATCGAAAAGTAAGCGTATACCTGACTAATGTCCGAAAGAGTAGTCATGGGTTCTGTATCTCCTTTGCTGGCCAGGTTACCAATTCGCTTGGGAATTCGACCAATAAAGCCGCTCACCGGAGCTTTAACCAGGGTGAAACCCAGATTGATGCGAGCAGTAGCCACGGCAGCTTCCTGAAGAGCCACGTTTGCTTTGGCCGTTTCATAAGCCGCATTCGCTGTTTTCAACTGAAACTCGGAAGTAACGTGACTCTGACTGAGTTCCCGGAACTTTTCAACTTCAAGGGATGCTTTTTTCAGGTCAGCCTGAGCTGCCCCGAGGTTGGCCTGAGCTGTATGCAAAGCCTCCCGGTAGGGAGCATCCGCGATTTTAAAAAGAGGCTGGCCTGCTTTTACAAAGGCTCCTTCTTCGATGTAGATCTTTTCCAGGTAACCTTCCGCCTGCGGGCGAATGTCAACATTAACTTTTCCCTCAATCCGGGCGGGATATTCTTTGTGAAGCGTTACGGAGCTATCCTGTAAGGTAATGACGCTACGTTTCTGAGGAGCCGCGGCCTGTTCCGTTTGAGTTTCGGCGGAAGAGGTGCAACCCGCCAGGCTAATCAGGATCAGAAATAGCAGAGCCGTGAGCGTATAATTTTTAAGAGATGGGAAGTGTTTCACGGGATTATATCTTTTGATTGATGCAAAAGTAAATTCGTCACCTGGCTGGCTAAGACTTTTGTTACCCATCCGACTAAAAACGCTCCTCAATCGGATGCAAACCTGACTGATTCGTAACCGTCAATCAATCTTCAGTACCCTTAAAAACAAAGAATCCTGAAGGGTATTTAACCGTCTCAGGATTCTTTAGCGATAGATGAAATAGAGGGAAATGGATTATATATGAACGAGAAACTAGTTCCAGTAGGTGCCATTCAAACCTAACACAGTACCCAGCCACAAGCCAATCATGAATACCAGCAAGCAAACCAGCAGAGCAAGTGCTTTTTTCCAGGTACTTCGATAGTGAAAGGGATCAACGAACGAAAAGAAAGCTCCTCCGGCCGCTCCAGCCAAGGGGACCACAATCAGAGGTTTAATCATCCAGAATTCTCCCCAGGCAGGATGGGGATTACTGGCTCCAAGCAAAAATAAACTAATGAGAACCAGGGCAATCAGTCCTCTGATCACTACGCCCTTGGTTAAGGACGCTACATGAAAGGAGAAGGGGATCATTGAATTAGGGTGTGTCATGGTTTTGCAGTAGTGTAGAATGATTGATGGTAAAAAGTACTTTGTGAAACAAAGTAAATAAAAAAAACAATTGATAATTTTTTCTTTCATCAAATTTTGAGATACTCCTGACATAAGGCTGTCACTACGTTCTGTTTTCTTTGCCAGGATAACAATGAAACCCAATAGCTATGAAAGAGCAGGAGCTTGAAACATTTTATCCAAAAAGCAGAGGAGACTGGCGGCAATGGCTGGAAAAACACCATAATACCCGCCAATCCATCTGGCTAGTCTGTTATAAAAAGAAAACGGGCGTGCCAAGTATAAGCTGGAGCGAAGCAGTAGATGAAGCCCTTTGTTTCGGCTGGATTGATAGTCAGCGGAAGCCCGTCAATGACGACTATTACATACAATTTTTTTGTCGGAGAAAGCAGAAAAGTACCTGGTCCAAGGTGAATAAAGAGAAAATTGAGCGACTTCAGGAGTTGGGTTTAATGAAACCCGCCGGCTTGCAATGCATGGAAGCCGCTAAAAATAATGGCTCCTGGACCATCTTGGATGAAGTGGAAGAAGGCATTATTCCTGCTGATCTAGCCAGGGCTCTGGAAAGCCGACCCCATGCCCACCAGTATTTTCTAAGTTTAAGTAAAACCGATAAGCGGGCTATTCTTCAATGGCTCGTATTTGCCAAACGGGCTGAAACCCGCCAAAGCCGCATTGACGAAATGATCGAACAAATGGATCAGCATCGTAAACCCAAACCCTGCACGAGTTAGTAACTTATGAACGACCCTGAAATCAATCGGCTTTCCCGGTTAATGGCTTTAGTAACCCTTTTGCAAACCAAACGCCTTCTGACGGCCAGCGAATTGGCGGAACGTTTTTCAGTGAGTACCCGAACGATTTACCGGGATATTCGAACGCTGGAAGCGGCCGGAATTCCTATAGTTACGGAAGAAGGGAAAGGATATACTTTGTTAGAAGGGTATCGCCTGCCTCCCGTATTGTTTACCCGGGACGAAGCCATTGCTTTGTTAACCGCAGAGAAATTGACCGTCCAGTTTACAGATCCTGCAACATCTGAGCGTTACGGAACGGCTATGGATAAATTGCGGGCCGCTTTACGCCGGAGCGACCGCGACCATCTGGAAAGCATTGAGCCTTTTATTCAGGTAAAAACATCCGTACATCGGCCTAATGTTTATCAGCAGCTGGTAACCGCTATTCCAGCTAGTCAAGTAGTGCGTATAATCTACCGGGCTGCGGAATCGGGAGAGACCACCTCTCGTGAAATTGAACCCATCGGCCTTTATTTGAGTCAGCACTGGCATGTCATTGCTTTTTGCCGATTGAGGCAAAACTTCCGTGATTTTCGACTGGATCGCATTCAGGATTTAGTACTCAGGAATGAGACCTATAAAACTCGAACCGAAACCCTGCAGCAGTATTGGGCTGGAGAGGAGATTCGCAGATCTAAAGAAAAGGTGGTGTTGCATTTCAGCCCATCGGAGCTAATACCTTCGCTGAGTCAGCTTTTTCAGGACACCAAGCATCAATACGGATGGATCAATGAAGAAATCCTTGATGACCATACCATGAAAATTAATTTCTTAGTTGGTTCACTGCCGTACATGGCAAGTTGGTTGTTAACCTTTGCAGGTGCAGTCCAGATTATCGAACCACCCGCTTTAGGTCAGGAATTAAAAGCATTAGCTCAACGGACATTTGATTACTTTGCTGGGCAAGGTAGGTGAGGGCTTAAATGGATGAGGTATGACCTGGTAGAGTAGGAGTAAAGGCCGACTTTTACTAAGAAAATCATCTTTATGATTGTGTCCTATTTAACATAAGGGTAATTATGCAACTTATCAGAGATTTTATTTACAACTTTTTATAACTAATTCATAGAATATAATTAAAATAGACATACTTGACGTATATTAATATAAGTTAGTATAAAGCAGATCATTCTTTCTTATCCCCGACAGTAGGATAAGTTTTGTAAAGTGAGTTCAGGATAGAGTTTTATAAGTTGAAGTCAGGTGAAATAATACCTGAGAAAGAAAAATGCTTTATGCATTAACTACAACTAATGAAACATCCCGGTTTTCGTATTTCATATCCTTACCTTATTGAGAAACGAGATAGCCTGATTACTTGAAAAGCAGCTAAAGCTCTTTAGCTTTCACATGTCTGAAGAGAAGTATTAACTTGAATGAAACCTGAGAAAAGGGACTCCTATCTAACTAAGACAGGCCATCGATCCTGTGTGGTTAACGGTTAATTCCTACACTATTGACGCTCTATACTGTTCGAATGTAACAAATGATCAAAAAGTTAAAATTGTATCAAAAGTCATAAAAAGTCTATCCATCAAAAGATCCCTTACGCTTTTACATTTGGTATACGTTAACGCTGTAATTTCCGTCAGCATATCATTTACCTAATCTATTTAGCACAACCTTATGTTTCTTTTATGCCTATGAAGATAGTTTTCCAATGACCAGTAAACTAGGCACATGGCTCTCAATGGGCATCTGAATGCCGTAAGCATACAGGCTATCCGCCGCATCTCTATCTTTCTTTAGCCTGTATGCGATTACTACTGACTAGTACGTCTTCCCTTATTGATACAAGTCTGGCTCGCTCTTGTCCCTAGTCGAGATGGGTAGACTATTTGCTTATTTTAACTCACCCGTCGAAGGCCTTCAGACGGATTGAGAAGATATTGTCTGGTTACATCCGCATTTACACTCCTAAATGTGTCCGGTAACGTATTGCCTAATCAGTTTCCACCGGCCTTTCCGGCCAAGCGTACCTGTATCACCTTAAATCTATTCAAATGAATGAAAAATGTACTCATCTATGCCTTGATATTATGGGGAAGCGTTGGTTTCGTTTCTGCTCAGAATACAGAAGTCAGCGGCCATATCATATCTGATGCCAAAGCTCCGGTAGTTGGAGCTACTATTCGGATCAAAGGCAGCACCCGGGGTGTCATTTCTGATGCAAATGGTGATTTTACGCTAAAAGGCAATCGAGAGGATACTCTTCAGATCAGTGCCATTGGCTTTGTCCCTACCGAAATTGGAGTGCTTCCTGGCAAACGAATGATTATCACGCTCAAAGACAAGCAGCAGGACCTTAGTGAAGTAGTCGTGGTTGGTTTCGGATCCCAGAAAAAGCTGGCCGTTACGGGGGCAATTTCATCGGTAGGAACCAAGGAATTAACTCAAAGTCCTGTCGCCAACCTTAGCAACGCTCTTGCGGGAAGGCTGCCCGGACTCACTACCTTACAGACCAGTGGAGAACCGGGATATGATGGGGCTCAACTCTGGATTCGGGGGATGGCAACATTCAGTGGAAGTCAGAGCCCGCTCATTCTGGTTGATGGAGTAGAACGTTCATTTGGTAGCATTGATGCTAATGAAGTAGCTACCGTATCCATCTTAAAAGATGCTGCCTCTACTGCTGTTTATGGAGTAAGGGGTGCTAATGGAGTGGTACTGGTAACTACCCGACGCGGAACAGAAGGACGCTCCAGTATTACCGCTACCGTACAAGAGGGCATCCAAATGCCTACCCGCCTGCCTGAATACCTGGATTCCTACGATGGCTTGTCTCTGTACCGTACGGCTTTGATGAATGATGGAAAAAACTCAGCTATGTATACCGATGAATACCTGAATAAATTCCGGGATCGTAGCAAGCCGTCTTATCAATACTTATATCCAAATGTGAACTGGCTGAAGGAAATGATCAGACCCTCCGCATCAATGATGCAGGCAAATATTAATGTTTCCGGGGGTACAAATTCGGTTCGTCACTTTGTTTCCTTATCGTATCTGCGTCAAATGGTCTGTACAACTTTGCGGATCAGATTAAAGATTATGATATGCAGGCCCGTTCTACTCGCTATAATTTTCGCTCGAACATTGACCTGGATATCAATAAATACCTGATGATGGAACTGAACCTGGGAAGTATCATCCGCGATAATAACTTCCCTCCGATCGGTGCAGGTGATATTTTCGGCTCTTTGCAGGCAATGCAGCCCTGGCTGTATCCTATGACTAACCCAGACGGCAGTATCTCCGGACTTGACTCAAAAGCTGTCAATCCCTATGGCCGGATGACGCAGGGAGGTTATCAGAGAAACTTTGAAAATACCTTGCAGGCTACCTCCGGGTTTACGTTGCAGCTACCCTTTATTACCCAGGGGCTAAGCTTACGGGGACGTCTGTCCTTTGACTCCTACAGTTACCGGAATGTTCGCCGGGTTAAAAATTTATGGACTTATCAGTACTCACTGGCTGACGAAAACGAAACGGATCTCTCCAAAGGAACCTACCGCCGAATTTGGGAAGGGACCAATACCCTCAGTTATGACGTTTCCTCTAACAGTAATCGCCGGACCTGGGTTGAACTGTATGCTAATTACAGCCGGATTTTTGCTCAGAAACACGCCATTACGGGAATGCTCCTTTACAACCAGCAAAGCTACTTCGACCAGGTGGGCTCAGGAGACGCTATTGGAGGCTTACCCTTCAAATACAATGGATTTGTAGGCCGGGGAACCTATGCTTATAATGATACGTACTTCGCAGAGATCAATTTTGGCTACAATGGTTCTGAAAATTTCCCTAAAGGGAAACGCTACGACCTCTTTCCTTCCATGTCTGCCGGATGGATTATGTCCAATGAAGCCTTCATGAAGAGTAACGTACCTTTCGTGAGTCTGCTTAAGTGGCGGGGGTCTGTAGGAACCGTGGGAAATGATAAAATCGGCCAGCGGCGGTTTCTTTACCAAAGTACCTGGTCTTTGAATGCCGGAGGCTACCAGTTTGGCAGGGACTACAACGGAGTTGGCTACGGTGGGGCTGCCGAAGATATGCTCGGAGCTACCAATGTTACCTGGGAAAAAGCTCTTAAGTATAACCTGGGCCTGGATCTGGGATTATTCAACGATGCCGTAACCTTTACCGCAGATGCCTTTTATGAACGACGAAGCAACATCCTGGCTCAGCCCGGCACCGTCCCTGCTACTCTGGGCATTACCAGCTTACCTTATCTGAACCTTGGCTTAGTACAAAACAAAGGTTTTGAGCTGGAAGCCCAGTTACGGAAGCGTTTCAGAAACATCAACTATTTCGTTAAAGCGAATGTATCCTACGCTCAGAACAAGATTTTGCAGATGGATGAGCCCAGTTATGAAAGCCGACCGTACATCAAGCGGACCGGACGGAGTATTAATGAGCAATATTCCATGATTGCCCTGGGTCTGTTCCAGAGTCAGGAAGATATTGATAATAGCCCTGATCAGTCTCAATTTGGACGCATTATTCCGGGAGATATCAAGTATAAGGATATGAACGGAGATAACGTCATCAATGAACTGGATCGAGCTTATAACGGCAAGCTGACCATGCCGACAACCATGGGTGGTTTCGCTTTCGGATTCAATACCAGCCTGATTGATGTAAGTGTGTTATTTCAGGGAGCTTTAGGAGGGAATGTCTGGCTGACTGGCGATGCCGTTTGGCCCTTCAGCGGCGATGTAGGCGTGATGGCGGATGTAAAAGGTAATTACTGGACGCCTGACCATCGTGATGCCAAGTACCCCCGCCTCTCCTCTTCAGCCAACGTCAATAACAATCAGATCTCTACTTACTGGATGACTTCACGGAATTACCTCCGCCTGAAAAACGTGGAGATAGGCTTCTCTCTGCCTAAATCGTTACTTCAGAAAGTAGGTATAAAAACGGCCCGCCTCTTTGTCAATGGCCTCAACCTCATTACTTGGGATAAGCTGAAAATCTTTGATCCCGAGATACCCAATGATTCCCGGAATTATCCTCAGCAGAAGGTTTTCAATGGCGGGTTAACGATCGGACTTTAAGCACTAAATCTATGATAACGAAATACCTGAAATTTACACTGCTGATCGTAACAGTCAGTCTGGGCTCCTGCTCTAAATTCCTTGATGTAGTCCCTTCAGAATTAGCGACAGAAGACAAAGTATGGACTAATATCAATACTGTTAATAACGTTTTAGCCCACATCTACAGCAAGTTACCTACGGGGCTGGATGGTAATGGCGAGTACATTAGTGATCAGGCCTGTGCTACAGATGAAGCTATCTTTCATTGGTATGCAGGCTCAGGCTCTGAACAATATAACCTCGGAGCCTGGAACTCCGGAAACAACCCACTGGGCAACTGGGTAGAGCGTTATCAGGATATTCGTAAGGCTAATATTTTTCTGGAAAAAATTGGCAGCGTACCCATTCCAGCCGAGCAAAGTTCCAAATACGCCGTCCTGATTCCTCAGTACACAACTGAAGCCCGTTTTCTCAGGGCCATGTTTTACTTTGAACTTTTTAAACGTTATGGAGCTGTACCTTTAATCACCCGCTCACTGGATTATACGGATCAGGGTCAATACAGTGTAGCCCGCAACTCCGCAGAAGAAGTGGTAGAATTTATCGTGAAGGAATGTACCGAGGTAGCAGAACAACTCCCGGAACATCATCCTGATGCCGAACTGGGCCGGGCTAATAAAGGAGCCGCTCTGGCCCTGGCTGCCCGCACCCTGCTCTATGCGGCAAGCCCATTATTCAATGGCAATACTACCTATGCCGGAGTGGTCAATAAAGATGGCAAGCCTCTGTTTTCACAAGCGTATTCAAAAGAAAAATGGCTTCGGGCCGCCGAAGCCGCTAAAAAGGTGCTGGATCTGGATTATAAACTTTTCACCTCCAGTGATCCCATTAATAATTATGAAAAACTGTTCTATACGCGTGACTGGCAGGAGACTATTCTGCCCTATAATCATCCAAACACGAAGATGATCGAACAGCAGCACCTGCCTTACGGAGGAGCTTTTCGCGGATGGTCTAATTATAGTCCCCTTCAGGAACTTGTCGATAGCTACGAAATGAAAAATGGAAAGCCAATCACGGATCCTGGCTCAGGCTATCTTACCACGGGAACCTGGTCGGGTACAATGGTGGGAGCTGACGGTACGACCAGCACCGTGCAGCTGACTAATATATCCAATCGCTACAAAGACCGGGATCCTCGTTTATACGCCACCGTTTCCTTTCAAAACAGCATGTGGGCCGCCGCTCGAACGAAAGTCCCTATTCGATTAGCCTGGTGGGGCAATGGGCAGGCAAACGGTTCTAATGGATGGCCTATGCAGGGGGGAGGAACGACTTCTATTAGTGGCTATACCGTTCGGAAATGGTGTGATCCAGCCGTCGACATTGGGAACTGGAATACGTCCCCCGATGCTCGCCGCAACTACCCTATCTTTAGACTAGCCGAGTTTTATCTAGCCTACGCTGAAGCCCTTAATGAATACAATGGCAGGCCCACCGCAGAAGCTTTCCAGGCTATTAACATGGTTAGAGCCCGGGTATCCATGCCGCCACTACCTGTCTTAGCATCCGATCAGACACTGGAAGGATTTCGTAAACGAGTTCAAAATGAAAAACGCGTTGAGTTTGCCTTTGAAGCCCATCGCTTCTGGGATGTACGTCGCTGGAAGATTGCTGAGACGGTTGACAATGGTCCCGTACACGGGTTAAATTCCCGTCCCTCAGCTGAAGAATTAAAAAGTACGGGATTGGACGTTAACAGCCAGGAAGCAGGATTAGCCGTATTTTATAAAGCGGTTCCTCTACAAACCCGCGTATTCCAAACCCGCCATTACCTGATGCCGATTCCCCTGACGGAGTTGGATATCAATCGCGAACTGGTTCAGAATTATGGATGGTAAGACGTTAGGTTACTAAGTTAGTACAAAGGGTATTGTGACCAAGAACAGAGATGATGATGACGGGTCCATGTAAGTAGCTTAGTGCAGATAACAGTCGGTTAACTAAGTACTTAAAATAAAAGCTATTGACAGCAAGAGGATAGGTTCACTCCAGCCTATCCTTTTGCTGTCAACACTACGATTTGATGATTTCCAAGTCTAATACTTAGGTAGCCCTAAAGCGTAAAAACGTTAGGCAAGTGCCACTGCATTCAATCAAAGGGGATGAAGTCATTGTTCTATATGTATACCCGTTTTAAAAGAAAATATCGATATAATCAGTCGTTTCTCCGTCGCAATTCAACATTTGTCTTAAACGCCAGTATTTTCTGGTTCCGGAGGCTTTAAATACCTGAGGTCCAGTTCTCACGCAGGGTTTTCCAGCATTGAGGGAGCTAACTTGAGAGACAATTTTTCCGTCAAAAAGTAACTCATGGCCTTGCACTGTAAAGCTGCCAGCAATGTTGACATAATCAGAATTCTGGATACTTTTCTGTTCACCCTCAATGGAATACCTGCCCTTTTCAAGAGCTTTGATAACCACTGT
>CAJYHS010000038.1 GCA_913774715.1 uncultured Siphonobacter sp.
TATCGAGGATCAGAATACGTTGCAACCCGCTTTCACACTTGACAGTCAGGAAGGAAATTACAAATTAGAATGGAACGGGTATCAAGGGCTATACCAGAAGTTTTGGTATCGATACTATCTGTATTTACAGAATACCTTTTCAGTAAAACTCCCAACGGCCCTCTCAGAAAATGATCTGGCCAGTTGGGAGTGGTATGAGATTAAGCAATTCGGAGGCCTTAAATATCTGCCGGCACAGCTGGAGGTCAGCTTTACGCTGAGCGGTATGAGCCCCGTGGCTAATATCACCTGGCAAAAGGTCTGATTACATATTTACAGAATTACAGATTTTTCCGGAGTTGCTGGCTTCATTTTATTCTGCATAAAATTCATGAGCTGGTCAACTTCGGATTTTTTATCGTCTTCGTTGACGTGCACGTATTTCATCGTCGAGCTGATGTTGGAATGACCCAGCAGGTTCTGAAGGTTTTGAACCTGGCCGCCGGCACGCAGATAATTAGTAGCAAAGGTGTGCCGTCCGATGTGAAAGTGAATGTTCTTATCAATGCCCAGGGCAGTGGCTACCTGTTTGAGATAGTCATTTCCTTTCTGATCGCTTGCCGCTTTCCGGTTAAACTTCATGATGGCCGTCAACCGGGCCAGTTCGAGAATATGCTCTCCAGCTAAAGAAGAAATAGGTATCGATACCCAGACCTTGGAGACGGCCTTGGTCTTCTGAGGCTGGATCTCGATTTTTCCCTGAGCTACGAAAAATTGTGATAGTTGCGGGCTATCGGCAATCGTCTTAATATCTGAAATCCGCAAATCTGTCTCACAGGCGAGTAAAAAACGAAGGAGCCATACACGCCGCCGAATGGATAAGCCTGGCGTATGACGATAAAATTTCTCAATTGCCTGGTATTCTTCCGGAGTAAGGGATATAACCTTTCCTCCCGATTCTTTGAGTTTGACCCGTTCGGATTTTCTGCCCTGAAGAAATGGGTTGGAATGAGCGATTCCATCTTCGATGGCTAAGAAAATGTAAGTCTTCAGTGTCCTGAGGTATCTGACGATGGTATTGCCTGAAAGCTTTTTACCATCGTGCTTTTTCTTCCCTTTGAGGAATACTTCGTACCGCCGGATAAAATCAGGAGTTAATTGAGCCACAGGCAAGAGCTGGCCATTCATGAATTCTTTCAGTGAGCTGAGTGCAGTTCGCTGAGTACGGGGCGAGCCTCCAGTAAGAACGCCCTGGCGATCTCTCATTTTGATCTTTTGCTCGTAGTATTCCAGAAAATCAGTCTTGTGATCATAGTTCTGATACTCCTGAAGAGCAGCCTCCATGGTTAGCACCCGGTCGGTGAGCCGAAATACTTTGAAGATTTCGTTGAACTTACCCATCTCAGTTTTGATGATGAGATTAAAATCATTTACATCCGGATCTTCCTTCGAACGTTTCAAAAGTCTTCCCTGGGCTTCGTCCACCAATTCGGGTGGCCATTCCAAGTTGATTGGCAGCTTCTTGAATTCAGTTCCTATGCCTATAAGCAGATGCAAAGCTGAGCAACCATTCTTCTTGGTGAATTGGTGGTTGAAACGCAGCCCGACGAACGTTTTCATTTTGAAGTGATTTTGAAGTACCCTATACGCGAGAAAAAATTTTGAAGTGATTTTAAAGCACGAAAGGGCTCCAAACCTTCGTTTGGAGCCCTTTCAGAGGGTATTTTTTTCACTTCGTGATCCCAGCAGGACTCGAACCTGCAACCTACTGCTTAGAAGGCAGTTGCTCTATCCGGTTGAGCTATGGGACCAGACTCAGCCGGTTTCAGCAATGGTTCTCAGAATTCTGGAACTGGTACTGGTCAATGTTTTCGTGTCGGGGTGGCCAGATTCGAACTGACGACCTTCTGCTCCCAAAGCAGACGCGATACCGGGCTACGCTACACCCCGAAAACTCTTGTACTTATTGAACTGACAGAAGACTGCGGAGAGGGCGGGATTCGAACCCGCGGTACGCTTTAGGCGTACGACAGTTTAGCAAACTGCTCCTTTCGGCCACTCAGGCACCTCTCCTGTTCCGTTTCGGTCTGCAAATATAGGGTTATAAAATCGCCGAACGCAAGCTTTTCTTGAAAAAAAATACGTTTTTTGCATTTTTTACTGCTTACCACCCTATGATTTTTAACCGCGATTGGAGCCGAACTGAACTGATTTTCATTGCGTTATTCGCACTTTTTTACCTCATTTATTTAGGTAGAACTTTTTGGTACGCTCATCAATTAAAAACCTCCGCCCGCTCGGTAGCTCTGAAGTTTTTTCTCCGGTCTACCGCCATGGGTGCTCTTATTATCGGTTTGCTGGAGCCTTCTTTCGGTGATCCCGAACGTGAACTCCAGGCAGTCGGCAAAGATATTTTTCTCGTTGTAGACGTTTCCCGCAGTATGGATGCTCCTGATGTACAGCCTTCCCGACTGCAACGCATCAAGTTTGAACTAAATCGCCTCATCACTACTTACCCCAGCGACCGTTTCGGGATGATTGTTTTTTCTTCCGGTACTTACTTACAATGCCCGCTTACCTTCGATCGAAACGCCCTGACCATTTTCATTGAATCCCTCAATACCCAAATGCTGACGGATCAGGGAACGGCTTTTCAACCCGCCCTGCAAATGGCCCTGGATAAACAGTCGACAGATGTTCGGTCTAATGCCTCCAAAGTCATTTTACTTATCAGCGACGGTGAGGATTTCAGTGAGGTTGATACTAAAACACTCCGAGCCATTCGCCGACAAGGTATTCACCTTCTCTGCCTGGGCATAGGGACCAGAGAAGGCAGCCGGATTCCGTCCAATGAGAGTTATGTAAAAGATGAGGACGGAAATTTCGTACGAACGATGTTACAGTCCGAATCGCTGGAAAAAATTGCCAGTGAAGCGGGGGGAGCCTACTTCGAAATCACATCGGTTCGGAATGACTTTCCACAATTGAGTCAGAGTATTCAGCAAATTGCCGGACGACTCATCGACCAGCGTAAAGTAGCCATTACGTCCAATCGGTACTATTACTTTGTAATTCTAGCCTTAATTTTACTGAGCTTTGACATAATGATTACTGTTCGAACGTTCCGGTTATAAGAACTATAATTTATGAATATATTTTGGCTGAAAATCGCCATCTGGCTGACAACACTGGGCTGGCCTAACCAGATTATTCAGCGAAATCAGGCTAAAACCATTGCCGAAACCGCTTATCGGGAAAAGGATTACGATCAGGCTCTGGCGTATTACGAATACCTGGAACGCACGCAACTCGTTCCTGACCCGGATGTCATTCTGAATTTGGCTCATGCCGCCTTTGCTAAAAAAGATACGGCTCTCGCCATTACTCAATACCGTCGACTGGCTCGTGTTTCAGACGCAGGCATCGCTTCAACGGCATTGAATCAACTCGGCGTTTTACTATGTTTTTCGGGGGACACTCTTCAGGCTGAAGGTCAGTTTCAGGAAGCACTGGTTCGTAACCCGGATAATGATCAGGCTCGTTTTAATTATGAGCTGGTTCGTCGAAAACACCTGACCTCGCCACCGGGAAGTCCGCCGCCAGAATCACCGAAATCTTCTGAAACACCACCTCCGCCCAGCCAGTCTGCAGAGGTAAAAGTTTCTACCCGGAAAGAGCAGATTCTAAAATCCCTTACTCAGTATAATCTGACGGAAGAACAAGCTACCCGCCTCCTGGAATCTTCCCGCAACCAAGAAATTCAATACATTCAGCAACATCCACACAAACCTGAAAACACCGTCGAAACCAAAGAAAAATGGTGATTGCTTTTTTATTTCTTTAAATCTATCCATCAGTAATCACCCTGTTTCAGTTTCCAAAGTTGGCATTTGACGCTCTACTGGTTAATTTCGCGACCTGTAACTTATTTTCAGGTTCATGCCTATCTCCCGTACTGATTTTCAATTTCCCGGTCAGACCGGCCTGTATCATGGCAAGGTTCGTGACGTATATTTTTTTGAGGATTACTTACTGGCCATTGCTTCCGACCGGATTTCTGCCTTTGACGTAATTCTACCTCATCCCATTCCTTATAAAGGACAGGTATTGAATCAGTTAGCAGCTCACTTTCTGCGGGCGACGGCTGATATCGTCCCTAACTGGTTACTGGAAGTTCCCGATCCAAACGCTAGTTTCGGCTGGCGTTGCGAAGCTTATCCCGTTGAAATGGTCGTTCGCGGATATCTCGCCGGACACGCCTGGCGTACCTATCGTTCCGGCAAGCGGGTATTATGCGGCGTTACTTTACCCGAAGGACTAAAGGAGAACGATCGCCTTCCTCAACCCATTATTACTCCAACGACGAAGGCCCACGAAGGTCACGATGAAGATATTTCACGGGAAGAAATTCTGAGCAAAGGCCTGATCTCTGAAGAAGAATATACGCAGCTGGAGCAATATACGCTGGCTTTATTTGAACGCGGCACGCAAATGGCCGCCGACCAGGGACTAATTTTGGTTGATACCAAGTATGAATTTGGCAAGCGTGGTACAGAGATTTACCTGATTGACGAAATTCATACGCCTGACTCCAGCCGTTATTTTTACGCAGAAGGTTATGCCGAGCGTCAGGCAACGGGTGAAGCTCAACGACAACTTTCTAAAGAATTTGTTCGTGAATGGCTGATTGCGAATGGATTCCAGGGGCAGGAAGGACAAACGGTCCCCGAAATGTCTGAAGCATGGATCAACCAGATCTCTCAACGCTACATCGAGTTATTTGAAAAAGTAGCGGGTGAAACCTTTATTCCTACGCCTGACCCTAATCCGCTGGCCCGTATTGAGACCAATGTTAACCAGTTATTAGCTTCACGAGCATAAGTCGTTGTTAGTTATTCGTTGCTAGTTGTTTGAAAAGTGAATTTCTACAGGATTTTTATCTGACAACCAATAACCATCAACTAAAAACCATATAAGAACGATGGATTTAAAAATTGAAAAGAATCAGCAGTACGTATTAATTGACATCCCACAGGCTACGATTGATACTGAGACTTCGCAAGCTCTTTCCAAAAGCGTTGCCTCGCTTTGGAAAGAAGGATATACGAATATGATTCTCGATTTAACTCAGGTTCAAAACATTGAGCAGGACGGGTTTTCAGTTCTTCGTAAAGCCAACGAACTGTGTCTGCGGGATGGCGGACTATTTGTTATCGTTACGAAAGATGAAGATCTAACAGAAGAACTGGACGGGGCTAAAATTCGCGATATGACCCTTTTACCTACCGTTGAAGAAGCCGTCGATGCCGTATTCATGAATGAGCTGGAAGGCGAATTTCGGGAAGAAGAAGATGACGAATACGATTACGGTGGAAGTGCTGACGAAGAAGGTAGTTCCAGCAGTAAGGACGAAGAATATTAATTAAAAGCCGGCCCCAGGGTCGGCTTTTTTGATTCAGGAATAATTCTTTTCTTGTCCTTCCCAATACAAACGAAAGGAATAAGCTTTGCAATTTCAGGTTACTATATTAGGAACGGGTTCTGCTACACCAACGCTTCACCGAAACCCCACAGCTCAATGGATTACTTACGAAAACGAGCATTTTCTGGTGGATTGCGGAGAAGGTACGCAGTTACAATTGCTTCGGCACAAAATGCGGCTGAGCCGGCTTTATACGATCTTTATTTCCCATCTGCATGGGGATCATTACTTCGGATTATTTGGCTTGTTAACCAGCATGAGCCTCGCCCAACGGCAGGAACCACTGGTTATTTACGGACCGCATGGACTGGACGATATTATTACCACGCATTTCAAATATTCCGATACCCGGCTTACGTATCCACTCGAATTTCATGCTACAAATCCGCACCAGCAGGAACATATTTTCGAGAACGAATACCTCACCGTTGAGACGATTCCACTAAAGCATCGGATTCCATGTACCGGATTTCTGTTCCGGGAAAAACCTAAAAAGCGAAACCTCATACGGAGCATGGTTCCACCCAATGCGTCACCGGAAGAACTAGTGCAGCTCAAGTCAGGAAAAGACGTTTATGAGGCTGATGGTAAGGTTAAATACAGCTTCGAAGTATTAACTACTCCCCCGGCCCCTACCCGGAGTTATGCGTTCTGTTCAGACACCTTATATCTACCCGAGTTAGCAGAAGTTGTCAAAAACGTTGATGTATTATACCACGAAGCCACGTTTGCGAACGACCTGCACGAACGAGCCTTGCGTACCAATCACTCTACGGCTGGACAGGCCGCTCAGGTTGCTAAGGATGCTCAGGCAGGACAGTTATTATTAGGCCATTTTTCTTCCCGGTACCGAGAGGTAACCCAGATTTTGCTGGACGCACTGGAAGTATTTCCTCAATCCATGCTGGCAGAAGAAGGTAAAACCTACGAAATAGGAACCCATTTGACCAGTAACGAGCATCAGATTTTTTAATCCTTCTGTTTTAGAAATATTCTGCAGAAACTTAAGGGAGACGGCTCTTTTTTGTCGTTTTCCTTAAGTCAGCTTCGCATGCCCTTGCATAGGTTGACGGTTCTTACATCTCCTGATTTTCAGCTTTACCAATCAAATGAAATCATTAATTCTCACTGCCTTATTCATCAGCTTCAGCTTTTTGATTCAGGCTCAGGATCTTTCCTGGGCAGATAAAGTGGGAGCCAAACAATTCCCTTCAGCCACAAAAGAATATAGTGTTAACGCTTACGGAGCCAAAGGTGATGGGAAAACACTGAATACCAAAGCCATCCAGAAAGCCATTGATCTGTGTGCTCAGAAGGGCGGTGGTACCGTTAGTTTTCAAGCAGGTAGCTATGTTACGGGAGCTTTATTTATCAAAGCGAATGTCCACCTGAAAATCGATAAGGACGTTCTTATTCTGGGTAGCGAAAAACTGGAAGACTATCCCGACATTGACACCCGTGTGGCCGGAATTGAGATGAAGTGGCCAGCGGCTTTATTTAATGTCTTGAACGTCAAAAACGCGGCAGTAACGGGCTCTGGAACGGTTAATGCTCGCGGTAAATTCAACTGGGACTTATACTGGAAAACCCGAAAAGAATATGATGAAAAAGGTCTTCGCTGGATTGTAGATTACGACGTAAAACGGGTACGTACCTTTCTGGTACAAAATTCCAGCGATATTACCCTAAAAGGCATTACCTTCAAAAACGCTGGTTTTTGGACGGTTCAATTGTTATACTCAACGCAACTAACGGTTGATGGAATTACGATTCGGAATAACGAAGACGGCAGCGGCCCCAGCACGGATGGTGTCGATGTTGATTCTTCGACCTGGGTCTTAGTACAAAACTGCGACATCGATTGCAACGACGATAACTTCTGTCTGAAATCCGGGCGGGACTGGGATGGACTTCGGGTTAATAAACCAACCGAATACGTAGTTATTCGTAAGTGCATCGCTCGTCGCGGGGCCGGACTCGTTACCCTGGGTAGCGAAACTTCCGGCGGTATTCGTCACATACTAGCCACCGAGCTAACCGCTAAACACACCGATAATGGCTTGCGGATTAAGTCGGCCACCACGCGGGGCGGCACCATCGAAGATATTCATTTTGAAAACTCTCAGATGGATTCGCTGAACACCGCCTTTCAGTTTAACCTGAACTGGTATCCAGCTTATAGTTATTCAACTTTGCCAGCGGGTTATACCTACGAAACCATTCCTCCGCACTGGAAAGCGATGCTACAGAAAGTAACTCCCGCTGAAAGAGGAACCCCTTACGCGAAAGACATTTACGTAAAAAACGTTATAGTAACTAATGCCAAAACCGCTTTTGCGGCAACGGGGCTGAGTCAATCCATTTTAAAGAACTTTGTGTTTACAGATACGAAAGTCAGTGCCAGCGAAATTGGGATGATGGAATATACCGCTGACTGGAAATTCAATCAGTTCAACCTTCAGATTACTAAAAAACAGGCAGAGAAAGGGGCAGGGGCCAAAGAAGACGAAGAGCGTTTGAAGTAATACAAATCCCCCAAATAATATTCTACGAAAAAAGACATGGCCACGAAGATCGTGTCTTTTTTTTATAGAGTCCCCTTTAAAATTTCTGAGATGAACTCATTGGCTTACGTTTTGTTACGTATGCGAAGAGATTTTATATACAAAAGATAGATTTTTTTAAAAAAAACTTACTTAGAAGCTTAATGAAACATTAAATCGGGGTTTTTGTCATTTTTATTTTAATTTTCATTAAATCTGAAACCTCAAAATAGTCATTTTTGATTTTTGAATAATTGATTATCTAAATTAAAAACCTATAAACGCAATTATCAATTTTTTAACGATTTTGACCTTTTGTTAATAATATGATAATCCTAACTGAAAATTTCATTATTTCTGTACTTTAGAAATAATCCAAATTTTCTATGGCTAACCCTATTTTTTACCAATTATTTTTTGCACTATCTTAGCAGACCAGTTTAGAATCTGTTGTCCTCTATAGTTCTACACAGGTTTTCTTCTGACCTATTTTTCCTAATTGCATTACCGATTTTTGAATTTTTACCGAGCAAACCGTTAGGGATATGTCAAACCAGCCTAACCAGCAACCACTGGGCCTCTATCGCCCTGAATTTGAGCACGATGCCTGTGGCATTGGCTTTATTGCCAATATGAAAGGCCGTAAATCGCACCGCACGGTTCGCGATGCCATCCAGATTCTGGAACGCATGGATCACCGGGGTGCCTGCGGCTGTGATCCAAACTCCGGCGACGGAGCGGGTATCCTGTTACAGATTCCTCACGAGTTTTTCCTGAAAGTATGTGCGAAGGAAGGCATCAGTCTTCCCGCTTCCGGCGATTATGGGGTTGGGATGACCTTCTTCCCCAAAGATGACGCTGTACGCAAAGAATGCAAGGAAGTTATTCACCGTCAAGCTCTTGAGTTAGGACTTGAGATTTTAGGTTACCGCATTGTTCCCGTCAACAACACGGACATTCAGGGTGCCGATTCAGGTGATTCCGAGCCTCAGATGGAGCAGTTATTCATTCGCAAACCCGCTCACCTGACTGGTGATCTGGATTTCGAACGTAAGCTGTATGTATTTCGTCAGTTAGTTACCCGCGTGGTTAACGAAGCCGTGCGTGGCGTTAACGAGAAGTTTTATTTCTCGTCACTTTCCAGCCGTACGATCATTTACAAGGGTATGCTCACGACGATGCAAACCCTGCCTTATTTCCTGGATTTACAGAACGAATCGGTAACGTCAGCATTTGCTATCGTTCACAGCCGTTTCTCTACCAATACATTCCCTGAATGGAAGTTGGCTCAGCCCTTCCGTTTTATCGCTCACAACGGCGAGATTAACACCGTAAAAGGGAACGTAAGCTGGTTCAAGGCAACTTCAGCCCTGTTTAAGTCAGACGCTTTTTCGGATGAAGAACTGAAAATCATTCGCGAAGCCCTCTGTCCTGCCGGGCAGTCGGATTCGGCGAATCTGGATAATGCCATTGAGTTACTTTACCTCGCGGGTCGTTCCTTACCTCACGTAATGATGATGCTGATTCCCGAAGCCTGGGACGGCAACACCGAGATGGACGAGCAGCGTAAAGCTTTCTACGAATACCATGCAGCTCTGATGGAGCCCTGGGATG
>CAJYHS010000039.1 GCA_913774715.1 uncultured Siphonobacter sp.
AGAGCAATACACTTTTAATGTATGGGTCCTGGGTTCGAATCCCAGCGGAATCACTAAAGAAGCATCCTCAATCAGGATGCTTCTTTTTTTATGTCCTTTGTGCGGGTATCTGCTTCTCGCCGCCATCCTAAATTATCATTGTTCTTCATTAATTGATATTTAGAATATACTCAGGAATGTAATTATTTGCATGAAATTTCAGTATTCGTCTTTTTCTCTAAACCTAAATTTTATCAATGAGTAACAGCCTTTCGGCAAAACCGCATTATCCTATCTTAGATGGGTTACGTGGTGTTGCAGCCATCATTGTAGTGACCTTTCACCTCACTGAGGCTTTAGGAACGGGGCATCTGGATATTTTGGTTAACCACGGTTATTTAGCCGTTGACTTCTTCTTTCTATTATCCGGCTACGTAATCGGGTATGCCTATGATGATCGCTGGCATAAAATGACTATCGGAACATTCTTCAGGCGTAGGATTGAACGGCTTCAGCCAATGGTAGTGCTAGGAATGACACTTGGGGCTATCGGATTCTACTTTACGGACTCCACTATCTGGCCCCTCATTCATACGGTTCCCTTGTGGAAAATGCTACTGGTATTGTTTATTGGCTATACCATTCTACCCGTACCCTTGTCACTTGATATCCGGGGTTGGCAGGAAATGCATCCACTCAATAGTGTAGGCTGGTCCCTATTCTTTGAATACATTGCCAATTTCTTATACGCCATTGGTATCAGGAAATTATCCAACACTTCACTGAGCCTTTTTGTGGGGATGGCCGCGATAGCATTGGCCCATTTAGCTATTACCAGTCCCAATGGGGATGTGAGTGGAGGGTGGACTCTGAATGTGGAACAGGTGCGTGTGGGACTTACCCGGACGATGTATCCGTTCTTTGCCGGGTTACTGCTTTCCCGAATCACCCGACCCACCCAAATAAAGCATGCCTTTTTAGGTTGCAGCCTGCTCGTTGCCCTTGTCCTCTATATGCCTCGTATCGGAGGTGCCGAGCATCTTTGGATGAATGGAATTTTCGAATCCGTGTGCATCATTATTATTTTTCCACTCATTGTATATCTGGGAGCCAGCGGCAGTATACAATCAGAAATGGAACAACGAATCTGTAAATTTCTGGGAGATATCTCTTATCCCTTATATCTGGTCCATTATCCCTTTGTATATTTTTACGTAGCCTGGATCAGTAACCATAAAGGAATAACCATTGCAGAGGCATGGCCCTATGGGGTGTTAATTCTGGTGGGGAGTATCATTCTGGCTTATGTCAGTTTGAAATGGTATGATGAGCCGGTTCGTAAATGGCTGAGACGAAAACTTAGCTAAGCACTATCTAATCACGAAAGCACGCGAAAGCGTGCTTTCGTGATAAAAACCTTTGCCGTTCATCCTTCTGCTTCATGGCTCTTTCCTATTCATTTGTTACTTGCCGGAAATAATCAATTGATTCCTGAATGATTCTCTAAAATTTGAGAACTACAGCGAGTGCTTTCTCGTTGTAGTAGTCAGATATCTTACCCCGTACCTATGGCAACTTCATTAACCAGGATTAAAGATTCGTATATCGAATATCTGTTAGAGCATGGTCAGCAACCACCGACTGTTTTTGCTTTTGCTAAAAAGCTCAAGATCAAGGAAGCTGATTTCTACGAGTATTATAACTCTTTTGAACAAATCGAAAGCAGTGTTTGGCTGGGTTTTTTCGAAGATACGCTGGCTCGTCTTCGTAATGATGAGGTATATGAAACGTATTCCGTTCGGGAAAAGTTACTGGCTTTTTATTATACCTGGATTGAAACACTGACGAGCAACCGCAGTTTTGTGATTCGCAGCGTTGAGGAATCACGAAAGCAACGTTCGCTTCGTACGCCATCCGCCTTAGCTGAATTCAAGTATCAGTTTGAAAAGTTTGTAAAGGATCTCATGGCCGAAGGGCGGGAGAGTCGGGAAGTACAATCCCGCCGATTGATTGAGAATAAATATCCGGATGCGTTCTGGCTTCAGACGCTCTGGTTACTGGACTTTTGGAGCAAGGATACTTCCAAAGGTTTCGAGAAAACGGATACTGCCATTGAGAAGGCCGTTAACATGGCATTTGACCTGTTAGGAGCTTCGGCTTTGGACTCGGCTTTGGATCTGGCTAAGTTCGTGTATCAAAATCGCTAAGTTGAACTAGCATTGATCGTATGAAATCACAACAATCCATTCCTACCTCGAAAGTAGCTCGGGCTACCCAGTTTGTGAAGACGGGTGTGAAAATTGGTGGGAATTATTTAAAGCATAATGTCAAGAAACTCGTCAACCCGGATTTAAGCCGCGATGAGCTTCATGAAGATAACGCCATTGATATTTATGAATCCCTGAGCCAACTTAAAGGCTCGGCATTGAAAGTCGCCCAAATGCTTTCGATGGATCGTAACTTATTGCCCAAACAATACTCCGAGCGTTTTCAGTTATCCCAGTATTCGGCACCGCCTTTGTCGGCACCTTTAGTCACAAAAACCTTTCAGAAGTTCTTCGGAAAGTCGCCTAAACAGATGTATGATACGTTTGAAATGGAAGCGACTGCAGCGGCCTCGATCGGTCAGGTACATAAAGCGACGAAAGACGGGAAGACTCTGGCCGTTAAAGTACAGTACCCAGGCGTGGCGGATAGTATTAGCTCGGACCTGAAGATGGTGAAGCCAATGGCTAAAACGCTGTTTGGTTTGAATGAGAAAGATGTAGATCGCTATACCGCGGAGGTAGAGCTTCGTTTATTGGAAGAAACCGACTACGAGCTGGAGTTAAGACGGGGTAATGAAATTACTCAGGCTTGTGCTCACATTGATGGATTGGTTTTTCCAAAATATTATCCGGAACTGTCAGCCCGCCGTATTTTAACGATGGACTGGCTGGATGGCAAACACATGAGCGAGTTTCTGGAAACTAATCCCAGTCAGGAAGTGCGTGATCGCATTGGCCAGACTTTGTGGGATTTTTATGATTTCCAGATTCACACCTTAAAGCAAGTGCATGCAGATCCGCATCCCGGTAACTTTCTATTTCGTGCCGATGGAACTACAGGCGTGATTGACTTTGGTTGTATCAAGGATATCCCTCAGTTTTATTATGAGAATTACTTTGCTCTGATTAATCCTGACACCGTCGCTGACCAGCAGAAGACGGAGACGATTTTCTATAATCTCGAATTTCTGTATCCAACGGATACCGATCATGAGAAAGAATTATTCTCGGGTCTTTTCGTTCAGATGATTCACCTGTTGGGCCGTCCCTTTAAGGATGAAACCTTTGATTTTGGGGATGATGCTTATTTCGAAGAAGTATATGCCTTTGCCGATAAGTTACAACGCATCGAGGAAATTCGTAATTCAAAGGTGGCCCGTGGTAGTCAGCACGGATTATATGTAAACCGAACCTATTTCGGACTGTATTCCATTCTAAACGAGTTAAAAGCGAACGTAGTAACGAATCGACCTGATTGGTTGCGACCCAAAGCCTGATACTAAAAAAGACCTTTCAATCGAAAGGTCTTTTTTGTTAGTTACTTAGTGAAAGCCATTGGAATCTGTACTTTGACATCATCCCACATCAGATTTAGGACCGCTCCTTCATGGGTTTCTTCAAATTTAAAGGTAAGGGCTTCGTAAAGCTGACTATTCTTACCAGCGGGAACATCCACCCGAACATAATCGTGTTCGGGCTTGTAATTGAAAGCTCCCCACTGACCGAGGTCGGTATTCAGAATGATCGTCCAGGAATTTTCATTCGGGATGCTGAATAAAGTATACGTGCCTGAACGTACCGGCTGGCCAGCGATTCTGACGTCTTTGGTTAAAGTCAGCTCCGTGGCTTCATTTGCTCCGGTTCGCCATAGTTTTCCATAGGGCTCCAGCTTTCCGAAAATGGCCCGGCCTTTCCGCATGGGTTGGCCGTAGGTTAATTTCATATAACAATTATCTGTCTTGTATTGGGCCATTGCTACGGGGCTGGGCCGTAACTGGGGTTGTACTAATTCAGCAGAAGAAGCGGTTTGAGTCGAGTCGATTTGGGCTTGAGCGGTACAGGAAAATAGAGCCAGCAGGCCTATCAGATGAAATAATTTCATAGATTAAGTAAGCGTACGTCGTTTTATTATCGGAACTTTCGGCAAAAGTAAACGAACAAAAACAACGAAATGAGATAAGTATCGGGAGAATATCTCGCGTGTTAGCTCATTTGATCTGATTGTCAACACATTTCATGAAGCCCCATTTCGACGATATCTTTATGGACCTGGCTATTAACCTGGCTAAGCGATCACATTGTATCAAAGCTCAGGTTGGTGCCGTATTAACGAAAGACACCCGAATTATTTCCATTGGTTACAACGGCCCTCCGGCGGGAACACATAACTGCGATGAGGAGTTTCCCGAAGTAGGTTGTCCCCGTGACTCAAAAGGAAGTTGCTCGCTAGCCTTGCACGCCGAGCAAAATGCTATACTTTACGCGGCGAAACTAGGAGCAAGTATTGAAGGAGCAACGATTTATGTAACGCTGTCACCCTGCATCGCCTGTGCCCGGATTATCTATTCAATGGGTATTACCCGGGTTATTTTCAAAGATTCTTACGCCAAGTATAAAGGTATTGGTGTAGACGAAGGAGTGGAGTTTCTCAGGAAGTTCGGCGTGAAAGTAGAAGAATATGTACCAACGATGGTATCCTGATAAAAAAAGCCAGCAACGAATCATGTTCATTGCTGGCTTTTTTATTGCGAATATCAGTATTCTTAGTGATGAACGCCGCCTTCGCCGTGTACGTGGCCGTGGCTTAATTCAGTAGGAGTAGCTTCGCGAACGTCCAAGATCTTACCTTTGAAATGTAATTGCATTTCAGCTAAGGGGTGATTAAAATCCATCCAGACGGCATCATTGGTAACTTCAACGATACGGCCATTCATTTGCTGGCCTTCTTCGTTAGTCATTGGTAAAACGTTACCAACCTGAAGTATTTCCTGATCAACTTCACCGTTTACCCGGAACACATCAAGAGGTAAGTCAACGACCGCCTCAGGATCACGTTGGCCGTATCCTTCGTCGGGAGAAATGGAGAAATCAAAGGTATCACCTGGTTTCAATCCTTCCAGGCTTAGTTCAAAGCGTTCGGGATATCCGCTCAGGCCGTGAATGTAACCCATGGGTTCTTCCTCGCCAATGGCTTCTACCAACTCGAAGTCTTCTTCATCGGGGCCTTTGATTGATAAGTCGTACGTTAGGAGCACTACCTTGTTTTTTGTAATTTCCATGAGCTTGGTTTTTTGCAAACGTACTTCCATACGCCGGCATGAAAAATAAGACAGTTTAAAGTGATACGGTTGGCGTTTAAACTGAACCTTGTTGGTTAAATAACCATTCCAATATAAAGTAGATCGGACTAAATTACTGTTTGCTCATGAATTTTCTGGCACATACTGTACTTTCGGGCGGCAATCAAGACGTGCAGGTTGGGAATTTGCTGGGTGAATTCGTCAAAGGCCGGCTCGAAAACTATCACCCCGAGGGAATCTCAAGTGATATGCTGATCGGTGTGCGGCTCCATCGCATTATTGATGACTTTACGGATCATCATCACGTCACTCGTCGAAGTAAAGATCGCCTGGTAGATGAATACGGGCTATTATCAGGCATTTTGGTCGATATGTTTTATGATTATGTGCTGGCCCGTGAGTGGAATACTTACGGTTCTTTGGCTTTACCTGTATACGCCAAAAACTTTTATCAGGCTGTTTTACACTATCAACCCGTCTTACCTGAGGTAATGCAAAGTACCATACGCTCTATGACAACTAGAGACTGGTTTAGTGGATATGCCACTTTGGCCGGAATCGAATGGTCGCTTAAAGGCATTGGTATTCGGTTTCCTCCCGCAGCCGGTATTGAGCGAAGCATCGGACAATTGTCGGATGAATATGATTTTTTTAAAACTGATTTTGAAGAGTTCTGGCCCGATTTGCAAAACCGGTGCCAGCAATTTCTTCAGGAATCCCTTCTAATTAAGTAAATATATGCCCCAGACGTTTGAAGCGGTTTGGAAAGATTTAAAGAAGAATCAATTTGCTCCCATTTACCTTTTGGCGGGAGATGAACCCTTTTACATTGATCAGATTTCCAGTTATCTGGAAGAAAATGCCCTGAATCTTTCGGCTCGTGATTTCAACCAGTTTGTTCTTTATGGAAAAGACACTAATCTAGCCACCTTACTGAGCCATGCCAAGCGGTACCCAATGCTTTCGGACCGGCAACTGGTTCTGGTGAAAGAAGCTCAGGATATGCAGGGCTTGGATTCCAAGGATACGGTTCGATTTCTGGAAGATTACATTGTTAATCCGCTTGATTCTACGATCCTGGTTCTTTGTTTTAAGTCTACTGTCGATGAACGCAAGGCCTGGGTAAAATCAGCGGATAAAAAAGGGGTTTATTTCTCTTCTAAAAAGCTATATGACAATAAGATACCAGACTGGATCGCTTCCTATTGCCACGACAAAGGAGTGAAGATTAGCCCCAAGGCGTTACAAATGTTAACTGAGTTTATTGGCAATGATCTGAAGCGAATTGCGAACGAACTGGAGAAGATCATTTTAAACTTGAAAGCAGACGAGGCCATCCAGGCTGAGACTGTCGAACGCTTTGTAGGGGTAAGCCGAGAGTATAATAATTTCGAATTACAGAAAGCTCTCATTCAACGGAATACTGAACGAGCCAACCGCATTGCTTATCACTTCGCAAAAAATCCAAAGGATAACCCCATTCAGCCTACCCTAATCATTCTCTATAACTTTTTTAGCAAGCTATTACTAGTCCATTCCATCGCTGATAAAAGTGAACGGAATCTGGCTTCTGAGCTGGGTGTAAACCCTTTTTTCGTGAAAGATTACCTGGCCGGCGTACGTAACTATAGTTTGGACAAAACGGCCCAGGTGATTAAATATCTGAGACAAGCAGATGCCTATTCAAAAGGGGTAGAAGGTGGAACTATAACGGAAGAAGTGATCCTTAAAGAATTAATATTCAAGATATTGCATTGATTATTCTGAAATAGTGCTTAATAGGAAAATAAAAGCCTAACTTCCCCTTTTAGGAGGGATGTAAACTAGACAGTCAATATGGCAGATTACATTTCTTATTTTTTGTTCTGATTAATGAATCAGTCGCTTCCAGTGATTTGTTTTATAATTCATGGCAAATAGCATAACAAATGGTAAAAATTGTGTGCCGTGAATGTAATGGGGAAATCTGAGAATTGTCTGGAAAAGAATAGCTGAACAGGGAGTCGTGAAGACAACTTTTAGCAAGGACTTAGCAAGTTACAAGCCTTGTTATGAACGGATAATTACTCACTTTGAAGTGTCCATAACGCAAAAAAGCAGGCTAGCAGCCTGCTTTTTCTTTTGTAGCGGGGACGAGAATCGAACTCGTGACCTCCGGGTTATGAATCCGACGCTCTAACCATCTGAGCTACCCCGCCGTTATTTTGTGGTGCAAAAGTATATGATTTTTGAGCGAAAAGCTATACCTTGTGAAAAAAAAATCGAGAATTCTTTCAATGACCCATTTGAGTAATTGAATATTTTGTTGATTTTGAGTAATTTAACTGGAGGCGTCATTGACGAAAAAAATTATGACTAAGTACAAATTTGTTACCGAATACGAACTCCGGGCCTCTCCAAAGATGCTCTTTCCCTATGTTAGCACGGCTTCCGGGCTCCAACAATGGTTTGCAAGCAAAGTGAATGTAGGGTCAAATCAGTCCATGATTTTTGAATGGGATGGAGAGAATCATCCTGCCAAGATTGCCTCTTTACGTCAGAACAAAAGTATCAAATACGATTTTCTTCCTGAAGAAGGGGAAACCGAGCATAACTACATGGAGTTTCGTCTGGAGCAAAGCGACCTTACCAATTCAACCTTTCTCAAAATTACTGATTATTCAGATAACGATGATGAAGAGGACCTGAAGGCACTTTGGGATGGATTGATGGATAGTTTACGGGAAGTTGTTGGAGGGTAAATGTTAGGAGTTGTTAAATCGGTGGTAAGTATGACGGTTTTCGTTGTTCTTGTAGTTATACTTGAGTCCGATTGACACAATCTGCCATGAAGAAATTAGATAAATTAGTGCTGAAGGCCTTCTGGGGTCCCTTCATTGTGACGTTTGCTGTTACCGAGTTCATATTTCTAACTCGTTTTATTCTTCTTTATTTCGACGAAATCGCAGGACGTGACGTAGGCTTGGATGTGTACGGTAAACTGTTTTTCTACTTCAGTTTAATGGTCGTACCCGTATCCATGCCTTTGGCAGTCCTGCTGTCTTCGTTGATGTGCTTTGGGAACCTGGGCGAATTCTCTGAGTTGACAGCTGTTAAAAGTGCTGGCATTTCTTTGGGAAGAGTAATCCGGCCCGTTTCAGTAGTGATGGTATTTATTACCGGCTTTATTCTCTGGTTTAACAATACGGTGCAACCTTGGGCTAACCTCAAGGGCTACAGTATGCTTTGGGACATAAAGACGACCAAGGCGACACTGAGTTTCAAAGAGGGGGTTTTTAATAACGACTTGCCGGGATACAGTATCAAGATTTCACACAAGTATGAAGATGGCTCGCTAAAAAACGTGTTGATCTACGATCACGCGGAGAGCAATGGGAACCGTCACGTTACCGTAGCTGACTCCGCTCGCACGTCCACCATTCTCGGGGGAAGTTATCTGGTTTTTGAGCTGTTTAATGGAACGGATTACGTAGAAGACGTTGATAAATCTTCTGGCGATGGCAACACAACTGACTTTGCCAAAAACACATTCACGCATACAAAGAAGTTTATTAGTATGCGAGCCTTCCAGAAGACTACGACTGATGAAGATCAGTTTAAGAACCATGCCATCATGAAATCCATAGGACAGCTTTCGCAGGATGGAGATTCACTGAAAAACAACTATCAATTGGCCATTAAAGGGTTGGTGTCGATGGCCCGGCAATATTATTCCTATCATCTGCAGCCTTTAAGCGAAACGGCAGCACACATGCCTGGTGGATGGGTTGATTCGCTGATTATTGCGAAAGAGAAACTTCCTATAGTCAAACAGACGGATATAACGTCTAGTGCCCTAAGTTCGGCCAAGTCCCGATTGACATCGATCGAAACGGATGATTTGTTGATGTATGATCGCCGAAAGAATATTTATAAGAACGAACTGGAGTGGAATCATAAATTCACCACGGCCATTTCCTGTTTGGTGATGTTCCTGATTGGTGCACCGCTGGGATCTATTATCAAGAAGGGAGGTTTTGGGTTGCCGGTTTTAGTGGCCATTATTTTCTTCATTCTTATGTACGTTCTGACCATTCAGGGAGATAAGTATGCCAAAGAGGGAACCATGTGGGTGCCACTGGCGGCCTGGATGTCGAATCTGGTTTTATTCGGATTTGGCGTTTACTTCCTAATTAAAGCCCTGAATGATTCCCGACTGTTTGAAGCTGACGTATATCGTATTGCTTTGGGCCGTTTGAAAGAAAAAGTGATCCGCTGGAAAACACAGGTCGCACTTTTTAAGAAAAAAAGCGAAGTAGTATAGTGTTTTTTCTATAAAATCGGCGTATTTTTGCGATTCACAATTAAATTAGCTGCATCACATGTATCTGACTGCCGACAAGAAAAAAGAAATTTTTGAATCGCAGGGGCATGCCAAGTCAGCAACCGACACAGGTTCGGCTGAATCGCAAATTGCTCTGTTTACGTACCGGATTAGCTCATTAACGAGCCACTTGAAAGTACACAAAAAAGATTACGCTACTCAAGCAGGTCTTTTGAAATTAGTAGGTAAACGTCGTCGTCTACTCGACTATCTGCATAAAAAAGATATCAATCGTTACCGTGCAATTATTGCTGAATTAGGTCTCCGTAAATAATCGGATGATTATCAAGTCAGGGAATTCCTTTTGTGAATTCCCTGACTTGTTTTGCGTTTGTCCTGAAAATATTTCTTCGACGAGCAGGTTACTTCTTGGCACTTTTTTACTCTTACTAAAAAAGATCGCACTGGAAGTGCAAATACAGTAAACCAGAAGAACTATTTCTGGTTAACCTCTTGAAAGCGGTTCCTCCTCTAGGATGAGCTACACAGCGGTCCCTCGCTTAGTGGAGAGCGGTCTCAAAAGCGGTCTAAACGAAAACATATGAACGTTGTAACCAAAAAAATCAGCCTTCCCGATGGTCGCATTATTTCCATCGAGACAGGTAAATTGGCTAAACAAGCTGATGGTTCAGTCGTAGTTCGCATGGGCGATACGATGTTATTAGCCACGGCAGTAGCCGCTCCAGAGGCACGTCCAGGTACAGACTTCCTGCCTTTATCGGTAGATTATCAGGAGAAATTCGCATCAGCTGGTAAGATTCCTGGAAGCTTCCAACGCCGGGAAGGTCGTCTCTCTGATTATGAAATTCTGGTAAGCCGTCTGGTTGACCGTGCTTTGCGTCCAACATTTCCTGGAGATTTTCACGCCGATGTTCAAGTAAACATCATGATGATCTCTGCTGATCCTGAAGTATTGCCCGATGCCTTAGCTGGTTTAGCTGCATCCGCTGCGTTGATGGTATCTGATATTCCTTTCAATGGTCCAATCTCAGAAGTACGTGTAGCCAAAATTGACGGATTGTATTTAATCAATCCGCCTACCTCTATGCTGGACCGTGCGGAACTGGATTTGATCGTTGCTGGAAATAGTAATGACATTTTGATGGTGGAAGGAGAGTGCAACGAAGTATCGGAAGAAGATATGTTAACGGCACTCAAAACGGCTCACGATGCTATTAAATTACAGTGTGCTATTCAGAAAGAGTTAGAAGCAGAAGTTGGAAAGACTGCGAAACGTACGTACAATCACGAAACGCACGATCTCGAACTGAAGAAGTTTTTATATAGTAACTACTACGATAAGGTGTATGCTGTTGCTGCACAGGGCAACGCTAATAAATCCATTCGTAAAGAAGGATTTAAAGCCGTTCGTCAGGAATACCTGGATACCTTAACGGAAGAAGATACCATTGATCTGTCCTTAGTAGGAGTCTATTTCCACGACATTGAAAAAGACGCTTCCCGTAATCTGGTATTAAATGAGCGTCGACGTTTGGATGGTCGTAAATTAGACGAAATCCGCCCCATTTGGTGTGAAGTAGATTACCTGCCCCGTGCTCACGGTTCGGCAGTTTTTACCCGGGGAGAAACGCAGTCAATTACAACGGCGACTCTGGGAACCAAGATGGATGAGCAGATCGTAGATCAGGCTTTATTCTCTGGATACAATAAATTTATGTTGCACTATAACTTCCCCGGTTTTTCAACGGGTGAAGTGAAACCGAACCGTGGCCCTGGTCGCCGGGAAGTAGGACATGGTAATCTTGCCATGCGTGCCATCAAGAAAGTGATGCCTGCTGATTCAGAAAATCCTTATACGATTCGTATCGTTTCTGATATTCTGGAATCAAATGGTTCTTCTTCTATGGCTACAGTCTGTGCAGGTACGCTGGCACTGATGGATGCTGGGGTGAAAATCAAAGCTCCCGTTTCAGGAATCGCCATGGGATTAATCTCTGATCCAGAAACAGGTAAGTATGCCGTATTATCTGATATCCTGGGTGATGAAGATCATTTAGGAGATATGGACTTCAAGGTTACGGGTACCGAAAAAGGTATTACCGCTTGCCAGATGGACATGAAAATTGATGGCTTATCCTATGAAGTAGTAGCAGAAGCATTACTTCAGGCAAAAGCAGGTCGTCTTCATATCCTGAATGAAATGAAGAAGGCCATTACTGAAGTTCGTCCTGATCTGAAACCTCATGCTCCACG
>CAJYHS010000040.1 GCA_913774715.1 uncultured Siphonobacter sp.
CACCTGCCCTGGATTAAATTATCGCCCGAGGTGGCTTTTTTGATTTTTCTGCCGCCTTTATTATATGAAGCAAGCTGGAAAATTTCCTGGAAAGATTTAAAATCCAACCGAAAACCCATTTCCTGGTTAGCCGTCGGACTGGTTTTCCTGACTACGACCGTTATTGCGGCCATCGCTCACTCGTTCATTCCGGGTTTTGACTGGCCGCTAGCCTTCGTGCTGGGAGCCATTATTTCCCCTCCCGATGCCGTTGCCGCCACCAGTACGCTTAAAGGATTAGGTCTTCCCAAGCGGCTTAGCCACATTCTCGAAGGCGAAAGTCTCATTAATGATGCTTCCGCCCTAATTGCCTACAAATATGCCATCTCGGCAGTGAGCAGTTCTTCTTTTGTACTCTGGAAAGCCGGACTTGATTTTATACTGGTTTCGGTGGGTGGCCTACTCATCGGGCTCGCCGCAGGCTTTGGATTTGTTCTTTTGATGAAGCGTATCCGGGGGAACGCATCGGTAGAAACCACGCTGAACCTGATGATTCCTTTCATCGTGTATCTCGTCGCCGAACATCTGCACGTTTCCGGCGTATTAGCCGTAGTCACGACGGGATTATACGTTTCATCGCTCGCTCCTGAGTTATTTTCAACGCCGGGAAGAGCTCTTAACGATAGCTTCTGGGAAATGGTGGGCTTCTTTCTGAATGGGTTCGTTTTCATTCTCATTGGCTTACAACTCCCCATCCTTTTGACGAAAATTCCCCATGAGCTTCTGTTTTCCCTGACCGTCTATGGGATTCTCATCAGCCTTGCCCTGATGATCATTCGCATCGGCTGGCTGTTTTTTCTAGCCTATTCGCCCTTCAAATCCGGTTTGGTTACTGAAGGAAAATCACCCTCCAACCGTGAATTATTCATCGTAGGCTGGGCAGGGATGCGGGGAGTAGTGTCTCTAGCCACCGCCGTCTCCATGCCCCTGACCTTACTGAACGACCAGGCTTTCCCCATGCGTAAATCCATCATCTTCATCACCTTTGTAGTCGTTCTTTTTACGCTGATTGTACAGGGGTTAACCTTACCTCTACTGGTCAAGCGGTTTAATTTTAGCTCTGTCCCCAGAGCAAAACCATGGCATCAGCCCATGCTCCAGCATTAACTATTACCCTGGCACTTCTGGAAAGAAAATAAATCATTGTCTACCTTGTCAGAAAACCAAAACCTATGCATCTGGAATCGGACCGACTGCTGTTTGACAAGTTTCAAAATCATCATGCGGAGCTTTACCATCAATTGGTTGCTCAGGATAATGTCATGGAGTTTATTACCGGAAAAGGCCTTAATCCATCGGAAGCGTCCGACCGATTCCAGACGGCCTTAGCCGCCGATCAAGGCTATGAAAACAGAGGTTTCCTGGCTGTAACTGAAAAGGCAAGCGGGGCTTTCATCGGACTGGGGAAACTGGTTCCTTACGAAAATGGAAGCACCGAAGTGGGCTACGCCCTTGATCCCTCTTACTGGGGTAAAGGTTATGCTTCTGAAATTATGCAGGTACTGGTGGATTATGCCCGTCAGCTAGGCACGATTGAGGAACTCCTGGGCGTCGTTAATCTGGATAATATTGGCTCCGTTCGGGTACTAACCAAACACGGCTTTAGCTTTCAGGCCATGAAAGAAATGCAGCCGCCAGTGGCTTATTATGTCCTGAAATTAGTATAGGCTATCACGTAACAAAGGCCGGATTTACTTGCTGGATCGCATGGCTCTTACTTTCTTAATGGTTTCGTCCGATAGAAATGTTTCATATTCTGGCGATTCCATTCCGTAAAGAGCAATCTTCCCCTCTTTATCGTGATGCACACCAAAACCGTAGCTTTTAGATAAGGGAGAAGCCCGAAAGCAGGGTTGACCTTTGGAGAAAAACTGTTTTCTAGCCACTTCATATTCCGACTCGGCCAGATCATTTCTTTGGACATAAACCTGAAACAATACGTCGTCCGAAGTATAGGCATAGGGGTGATTGGCGATCAGTTCGTATTGCATTTCCGCAACCGTTTTCCTGTCAGCTTTGGAGGACGGTACGGTCCCCTGACTAACTTTCGTGTCTTCAGAGACTTCAATGAATGTATCAACGTAGTTTGTGCTGTGCGTTTTCATGCTTGATTTCTAAAAGGGTTATACGAAATGGCCGGGCTAATATATTGATTTAGTCTTACGCTTTGCTGAAAAGCATTCGGTTTCTCAACGAACATTGGGCCCCTTATCAAACAAAAATCCCCGCAAAAAAGTAATTGCGGGGATTACCTTTCGACTCATTCTATAAACTGTTCAGGTATACTTCCAACATGGTATAACCGCTCTGATGCACCTTATTTCGATCCTCCGGGTTAGCCGGATCAAGCCCGTTAGCTTTTTCCCAGACATCAGGCATCCCATCATGATCCGTATCGAGTGGAGCTGCTGCTGAATTATAGACGGGCCAGCCGCCTACCACACTGGGGTTATCAATGACCCCGGCTTTGCCAAAGCTACCCATCCCCGTTGCCGTACCCAAACGCGTTTCATTGACCACGCGGGCATCCACAACATCCCGTTTGGGCAAAGTCGCCCCAGATTTCAGTAATACGGACTCAAAAGCCTGACTAGCGGTCTCCTGTCTGATATCGGTTACCTTGAAAGGACTCGTCACTTTTATCTGGGAACGGTCGTCCTCCGGGATATTGGAAGCATCCAGTCCCAGCCAGTTATCGCTGGTAAAATCGGCCCGGCCTTCCATGACATTACCCGATAAATGCCATTTGCCTACGCCATACTGACCACTCATGTCATAATCACATCGCATGAATTTTAACGTATTAGGAGCCGCCGGACCGGGTTTGTAATAATTATTTACCAGGTTAATCTCTGATTTTCCACCCGGAATATTCACACTTCCACCGGCACAGGCATTGTTGTTCCCCCAATTGTAAATCACGTTATTTCGGTAATCAATTACTGCGGTAGTATCATGGGCCCGGGCTCCGTTGAAACGAATGGTCCGGCTATTCTGGTGGGCAATCAGATTATGATGATAGGTAGCGTATTGTCCACCCCAGACACCGCCGTACGAACGCGTTCCTTTAGCGTGACCGGCATTGTACAGGCCTTCACTCACGATGCTCCACTGCACGGTGGTATTCTTCGTATCATACATGGCGGCACATTCTTCATTAGCCCAGCTAAACGAACAATGGTCCACAATGACGTTATGGCAATTTTCCATATCGAAACCATAAATCCCTTTGGGATTATCACCTCCCGGACGTGAACGCAGGTAACGAACGATAATGTTTCCATGATTCCCTCCCCGGCTCGCTAGCCGTGCTCCGTTGATAATAAAGGAATGTCCTTTCAGACAAATCCCATCACCGGGAGCAGTTTGTCCGGCAATCGTGAAGTTGGAGCGATTGACCTTGATTTCCGAGAGCAATTCAATGGTTCCTCCTACTCGAAAGACAATGGTAATGGGTTCATCGGGAAAGGCCTTGAATGCTTCCCGGAAACTTCCTTGGCCGGAGTCATTCAAATTGGTTACTTCTACGACTTTACCCCCCCGGCCCCCGGTGGCATATTTACCAAAACCTTCCGCTTCGGGAAAAGCCAGTAAGCGGGATGGGGTTTCAGGATTCACATGGTCGGTACAGGCACTATGAGCGAGCGATAATGTAAGGAGAGCAGCTAGTGGTACAAACTTCATGAAGTAGGTTGTATTTGGTTTGGGTACAAAAGTCCCCTCCAGAACAACCTATTTTATATACTATTTTTTCATACTATAATTAAATTTTATCAATCTTTATTTGAATGTATAGATTTCTACACACAAGCGTATTGTTACCAAATTTTAGTAGTCATTTCAAACGAAAAAGAATTATTTCAACAACTAATGAATTAATAATCAATAGTTTATAAATAAATATAAAAAATAATTGTCTACTTTAAAGAAAACCTGCTATATTTGTATCAACAAACACCGCGGGATGGAGCAGTTGGCAGCTCGTTGGGCTCATAACCCAAAGGTCACAGGTTCGAGTCCTGTTCCCGCTACTACAGAAAAAGCCGTTCAAAAATGAACGGCTTTTTTGTTTTCTTCTTCACGTATGAGGGTAGTTAATCCACGTAACTTCCGACGTCATTTACTTTTCCGTCTTTATACCTGATTACCAAAACGGTGGGTCCAAAGGAAAAACCTGGTTTCATACCCGTGTAATAGGACCATTCGTCAATGGCGTATCCACTACTTCCCTCCCCCAGTAACTGCCTAACCTCTGCTTTCGACTTTCCCATAAGCTTTTTATGGGTGATCAGATCATCCATTAACTCATAACGTTTGTGAGGATCTGCCTCCCAGGCGGTTTTGTCAAATTCCCGCTGAGGATAATAGTTTATATAGATGAAAAAGCCTAACACCAGAGTCACCAAAAGTACGGGCGTCGACCCAAGGGTTAAGGTCCAGAGAACCCACTCCCGTTTTCGGTCTTCCCAGTCGAGTTTGTTCATCAGGTAACGGAATCCGTAATACACTGGAATTCCCAGCAGTAACAGAAATAATGAAACGATAGCAATCAGGCCCATAATTCGGAAGGTTGAGATTTACAGAAATGCTGGATGATACTCGGCAAATGAGTGGTCCCACCCATCCCTGCCCCATCCTGTTAGAATTGACATCTCAAAGGTAAAAGCATTCACTTTGAATTTCAAAGTACTTTAACAAAAAAAATAAACTAGCTATCTCCCATCTGCCTCAAGTATTATGAAAAGCTTTACTCGGAAAGCTGGAAGAGATCAGTGTAGGATTGATAAAAATCACAAACTGTCTTTTATCAAAAGTTCCAAGGCAAACCTTACAGATTTAAGACTTGAAACAGATAGAGATATTAGTATTTAATTGGGCAAATTGGCAACAGCTTCGTTTAAGCTCAGCTTATTATATCGCTGCTGAATTTTACTATCGAAATCCACTTTATCATCCGTGAAATACACCTGCCCCGTATCAAAATGCCAAGTACCAAGGTAATTTATTACGTCAGGCTTTACAGTAAAGGTAAATCTTTCAATTTTTTGGGTAGCTTTTATCTCTTCAAACTTTTTATCTGTCATTTTTTCCATGTCTATATCTTTGAAAATGTATTCCATATGACTTTCTCCCCCGTACCATTTGCTTTGAGTCCATTGATACGCAACAATGATATAGGTTCCCGGCTGGATGAAATACATAAAAATGTTCTGCTTAGAACTAGCGAAAGTTGACTTTACTTTCAAAGAAAATAATTTTTTACTGTTATAATCAGCGATTACTACTGCCTGGGGAAATCCTCCGCTACTAAATCCTAATCGTTGGACGAAATTACCATAGATAAGAGTCTTGCCTTCTGGAATAGCATCGCCATTATCGTATTCCTTTAATGTATATGATTTTTGACCAAACGCCAGGGCTGAAATTATTAACAAGGAGGTTAAGTATAAATATTTCATGGATGATAGGTAAGGTAAGTAAGGATTATTTAACTCTGAAGAAGCACCTTCTCAAAAGCCATGCGATTGGCCCCGATGAAGAATACCTCGCCGCAATAGGTATAGCCGAGCCGTTCCAGAATTTTAAGCATGGGAACGTTATCAAAATTGGTATCTACTTTGATACTAAACACGTGATGGGCAAGAGCCAGCTCTTCAATCATTCGGAACAACTGCGTAGCGACTCCCCGACCTTTCACGGCATTCGACGTAGCCACGCGATGAATAACTACGTAATCCCCGTCGGTTAACCATTGGCCTTGGATTTCCTCATAGGCGGGTTCATCTCCGATGATAATGGCAGCGTAAGCGATGACCCGAGTGTTTTCCACCAGCACATACCCCCACCCGTTCACAATGTCTTCTTCAATGGTTTGCTCGTTGGGGTAACCCTGTTGCCATTGCTCACTGCCGTCCTGTTTTCGTTGCTCAATAGCCTGTTGAATGATTTCCCAGAGGATAGGTAATTCGGTAAGGTCTGCTTTTCTAAGTTCCATTCTTAAAGAAAGGAATTTGCAGGAGTAAATGCAATAATAAGCTTTGTTCCGAGTGATGCTCTGTGAGGTAAACACTTGAAACCGCTGGTGGTCTTACTTAGCTTTTCCGCAAAATCTTTTCCATCGCCCGACCTTTCGCCAGTTCGTCTACGAGTTTATCCAGATACCGAACCTGACGGGTCAGCGGGTTTTCAATGTCTTGAATCCGGTAGCCACAAATAGTTCCGGTAATCAGATGAGCGTGGGGATTCAGGTTCGCCTGTTCAAAGAAAGATTCAAAGGATACCTTTTCATGAATCAGCTCCTGAATTTTCTGGTCATCAAAACCCGTGAGCCATCCAATGACCTGATGCAATTCTTCTTGGGTACGGCCTTTCTTTTCCACTTTCGTTACGTAATGCGGATACACCGACGAGAAAGTCATCGTAGCGATCCTCTGATCGTGCGTGGCTGAAGTATTCATGAGATCATTTTTAACGCTGAATTTGAACGGAATGACTTCCGGAAAGAAAGATAAAGATACGGATTGAATTATCAAGGCTGTTCCGAGTGACAATCTACGAGTTTAATACTTATGACAGTTAAGATTGTACGTTCAGTTTTTATTCAATGTCCAACTGATTGCTTTTTCTTTGGTGGCTCTAAAAATTGTATTATGTTGTTCTTTGGGCTCGGGTGAGTAATTCCATTGTATGGTTACCGGATTTTCTTTCTTGAAGATTTCTGCCAGGTCATCTGTATATTCTGAAATGCCTTCCGTATTGGAGCCTGCAAACCAAATTCTTTTCTTTGTCTTAGGAAAATGGGCTAAATATTTTTCTGAATTTTTCACTAAGTAATGATCATTCCACCAAAGAGAAGGGTCAAACGAAATGTAATTATCGAACATGTCGGGCGTAAGAAAAAAGGTCTCTACAACGAAAAGTCCTGATAAAGATTCGCCAATGATGCTTTTTTCAGATGTGGTTCTATATCGTTTATTTATTTCGGGGAACAATTCTTCTTTGATGAAAGCCCTAAATTTTTCTGAACCTCCAACCACTGGGGCAATTTCTTTATCTTTTGTTACTTCGGTAAAACCTGTCAAATCTCTTCTTCGTTGGGTATTTTCAATTCCTACCAGAATTAAAGGTTTTATTTTATTCTCCTGTATCAGTTTAGCCAACGTATTTGCCACGTGAGGAAAGTCTTCTTCTATTCCTCCGTCTGCCATATACATGACAGGCAATGAGTCAGCGTTTGTTTTGTAATTTACTGGTGTCCAGATATTAATAGTTCTTTCTTCTCCAACTTGTTTAGAGTGAATTTTAAAAGTTTCGTGTTCGGGAATTGGGTCGTTTGGCTTTGATGCTTTTGAAAAACTTGTAAGTACTACTAGTATAACGAGTAAGTTATAATAAATGGATTTCATAGTTTTCTGTTTGGTCAATTAATAATTCCATACTGCCTTATGCACAAAAGTTTACGTATGAGTGACGACGGTAACTGTCTTTATACGTAATTCCAAGTGCCGGTCCGAGAGCCTGTCCCTTCGAGCAGTTATATCATTACTTCTAATTAAACACAATACTTATTAATCAAAGCTGCTTCCATACCTTTCCTATGTCCTAGGTGAGCAAGAACTTTAACCAATGGCGTAGTAATGAGTCCGGCCAAACCCGTCAACCGCATGTCGCTCATCACCGCACATATGCCCATATGATAGAGATTACTGGGAATGTTCGCTTTCGAATACTGTCCATCCTGAGCTAATCCGCAGAGAATTCTTAGCGTATTTTCCAAACCAGTGGAACCCGGAACTACTTTGTTGGTGAACGTGATGGGATGGTCATTTTGATTGAAGAAACGATGATTTTCTCCTCTTTTTACTAAATACGATTCGCCCGGGTTCAAATATATCTTCTTCCCGTTCTTCAATTCCATGCCTAATACTCCTTCCTGAGCGGTAAACAGTTCCGTATATGCTTTGTGGTAATGCATGGGGTTACCGCCACCGGGCTCCAGAGAAATCTCCAGTTCAGAATACGCACCCGAAGTTTCTTCAGAAGTAGTCGTGAATACAATGGTTTCTTTTAGTGCGGGATTGTAAATGGTTCTTTTCATAGTCGGTTTATGCGTTACTAAAGCTTTTTCAGTGATGTATTCAGGCCAGTATTCCTGCAATTTCAAGCAATACTTCATTTGCCTGTTCCGAGTGCCTCTATGCGAGCTTGACACTTGGAATATGGAGGGGGTATTTTTCAATCAGATAACCCCTTTTTAATAATATCAATAAGTTTATCAAAACTTGTGGCATTATCCTTAAGTAAATCATCTAATTTTTTACTCAACTCTGGATCATTATTGAAGCCATCCGATATTATAGATTTTATTTGCTTTGTCTTTAAATGATTAGGTGATTCTAGTTTGAAGTCTGTTAATAAGGTAAGTTCATCTTTTTGAGCCATAAATGGTTCATATAACTTATGATATGCTCTACCCACAGCTCCTGAAAATAAAACCATTTTAGGATCTTTATCTTTATTACTTTTCAAAATATGGTTTCTCGAGATTCCAGGATAAGGATCAATAAAATATATTGTCTCTATTCCTAACTGATAAGCTTTCTTTGCACACAATTCGCAAGGACTAGCAGTAGTAAAAAGAAATCCATTTTTTAAACCCTGACCACCATATTTTGAAATTTGCATCATTGCATTTTCCTCAGCGTGCAATGATCTAGTATGGACTTGATTTTTTTCTCCAGAGAAAGTATTATATGCAGTTTTAAAACAATAAGGACAATTTCTGCCTTCAAGTTTTTCAGTAGGTATACTTAATTCGTTATAATTAGCCTTTATAAAGCTATTATATTCTTTAGATTCATTATCAACTTCTTGCTCCTGAATCATTAAATTTTCAAGGTTTTCTGTTTCTTTTAAACCTTTACCTAATTCAAAATCTGTAAATCCAAAACTTTTTTTTTCGTTAAATATATTTTTTACATTTCTTAAACTGCATGGCAAGGCTCCCTTAGGAACATCATTCCAGCCTATTGCTTTAGTAGAAAATTCTTTATCAGTTACTACTGCACCTACTTGTCTTGATATACAACCAGAATTCAATTTTGCGGTATAAGCAAGTTGCATTACTCTTTCCGGAGGATCAGGAGTAATAATACCAGGTTGTTGTATCAAGCTTTGTAGTTTAATCAGCTGTTCATCTAAAGAATAAAATGATTGATATTTTGTAGTGGTAGCGAAATCATCATCATGATAATTATTATTAATATGATAATCTGCAATTTGAATACAATTTTGAACATCTGGCGAATAAAAAATACCTTTTTGAAAATCGGATGATTTATATTCAACATCATCCATTTCTAATAATCTATCAATAGTTATAATATCTTGGACTTGATCAACAATAGGATATTTAGTCATCAATTTTGCTCTTCTCCTGTCATTTTTTACTGCTACTAAGTAAAAAGCTGAATATCTCTCCTTGAAAAAATTAATTTCTAAAGAATTCCTAAGCGAGTCAATTACTATATGGCATTCGTTTGTATCTGATTGTTGTTTTGTAGCTTTAATTATACGATTAATTACACTTGCTATATTATAGATATTATTAATATTTGCATCATTAGTCATAAATGGTTGACCTGAACGCCTAAAATTAGCGGCAACGTGATGCAATAACATTACTCTTCTAGTCAATCCATTTTTGACTAGAACTTCATCTATTAAACTTGCCAATTTATTAAAATCTTCACCCCAAAAAATATCATTTATTATTTTAAGCTCATCAATATTTTTCACTATACTTAAATCTCCTAATTCTATTATTTTTTTTATTAAATTATCATATTTATGAATATAACTCTGTATTTTTGTCTTTATAGACGAAATCAAACTAAGATCAGGATCTTCTTTTAATTTATCTTTGTAATAATCTTTTAAAAGTTCATTTTTAGGATTAGAATAAAGTTTAGGTAATAATATAAAAAGCAATACCTTTTTATACTCAATTATTCTATACTCTTTCCAGTTTTTTTCAGAAAAAGTTTTAACTATCTCTATCTTTTTTGAAAAGACTGACGGAGAACTATTAAAAACATCAATGTCTCTAATATTTTTTAAATCATAAAATCCTTTGGAAAGTTTTAAGGCTGTTTCTGAGCAGCCACTTCCTGTTCTACCTGTTAATCCAATTATTGAAAAATTTTTTCTTAAAGAATAAAGTTTTTGTAAGTTGTTGCTCATTTTTTCAAGTGTAAAGGGTTAATTCATTATTTATGAATTAAGATAGTAATGGGTGACCAGTAAACTGATTAAGTTGTATATAAATACCCATTATATGAAAAGGTTATCAATTTAAATATTTATTTCATCTAAACAAAAAGCCCCAATTCCAAAGGAACTGGGGCCACAAATCCAATCAAATAATTTACTTCACCTCACCCAACAACACCTCCACCGCCTTCTCCAACTGCTGATCTTTGCCTTTACTCACCTGCTCGTAGTCGTTCCAGACTTTAATATCGGGTTCGGTTTGCCAGTTTTCGAGGTATTTGCCGTTCATGGCTTTTACGCCTAGTGGCGGTACGCCCCAGCGAACGCTGTTGTCCTGTAGGGATTCCCAACCCGCGAAGGTACAGGTGCCCGGTACGGGCTGGCCTACCAGCTTACCCAGCTTCATTTCCTGCACGGTAAAAGCGTAACAGTGACCGTCGGAATAGTTCGCTTCGTTGGCCAGTGAAATGCTCGGCTTCGTCCAGCGGAAGTTGGGCTCGTAGCCGTTGCTGCGGGTGTCCGTGGTGTAGTCCATGAACTTCTTGCCCGAGAGGAACATCGCCAGATCGGCTACTAAGTCCCCACCACCGTTGAAACGGGTATCAATCACAATGGCTTTCTTGTCGGCAAACTTGCCCATTACTTCTTCGTAGGTCATGCGGTACGCTCCGTCGTTCATGCCCGGAATGTGCACGTAACCCAGCTGGCCTTTACTCAATCGCTCTACTTCGTCCTGATTACGTTTCACCCAGCGACGGTACAACAGTCCGCTTTCTTCACCCGCTGAAACCGGCTTCACAATGATTTCGCGGCGTTCCTTGCCGTCCAGAATCGTTAACAGCGTGTTTTTGCCCGCTTTGCGGTTCAGGTAATACGGCAGATCCCGCTCAGGCGTAATGGTTTCGCCGTCGATGGCCTCGATAATCATACCTGCTTTCACATTCAGATTGGCCTTCGCCAGTGGACCGTTCGCGATCACTTCATCAATCTTCACACCGGTGCCGGTAAAGTTCGGATCATAGAAAATGCCCAGCGAAGCCGTCTGATCGGCGTTGGCATTGAAGCTACCGTAAGACGAACCACTGTGCGAGACGTTCAACTCACCCAGTAACTCACTCAGCATTTCCGAAAACTCGTAGTTGTTGCTGATGTGCGGCAGGTACTTTTCGTAATCGGGCTTATAGCTGTCCCAGTTAATGCCGTGGTAACCGCCCGTATAAAACGTCTCCTTGGTGCGACGCCACACGTGCTCGAACATGAACAGACGCTCAGCCTTCGTGTCCAACATCATTTCCCCACCTACATTAATGCCTTCCTGTTTAGCCGATGCCGGATCAATTTTCACGATGCGACCGTCGGTATTCAGGAAGATGTTTTTCTGGTCCTTATCCCAAACCATCGAGCCGCCGCCGGAATTGAGCGGTAACAGCATTTTGGTTTCCTTGGTACGCAGGTTGGTTGACCACAGGTTAAAACCTTTCTCGAAGCGAGCCAGGTAATAAAGCGTTTCGCCGTCCTTGCTGATGAGAGCATCCGCCAGTGATGACGAGTGAATGGTCAGTTTCGATTTGCGGTCCGACAGTCCCTCCCACTCAATCAGCACGTTTTTCACGCTGTCTTTCTTCGCTACTTTCGGATCTTTCTTCTTGTTAGTCGTATCCGACTTGGCGTTTTTCTCGTCAATTTCTTTTTGCAAAGCCGCTTCCTGCTTCGACAGTTTGAATTTCTCGAAGGCATCCTGCGTAAAGAACATAGCGTATACATCAGAGGTACTGCCGCCACTCATGGCTGCCGCCCGTAAACCGTCGCGGTTACTGAACCAAAGCATGGCTTTGCCATCCATGACCCACTTGGCCCGGTAATCCTGAAAACCGCTTTCGGTCAGGTTACGCACCTTGCCTTTACCGCTGGCTTCCACGATACCCACTTCTCCGGCGGCGATGCCCGGCATGGCGTAATCAAATAAAAACCACTTGCTGTCGGGACTCCACTGAAAATACTGATCGTTATCCCGCATGGAGAACAACTCCTTATCCGTCAGAATGCTACGCGTTTGCTTCGAGGCAATGTTGTATACCTTGAGCGTCATGCGGTTTTCGATGAAGGCAATCTCCTTACCATCGGGCGAATATTCCGGCTCGTAGTTCTCTTTCGTATTGTCAATAATCGGCGTTTCCTTGATCAGCGTCGAAGCGTAGAAATAGGGCTCTTCTTTACGGACGATACGCGTTTCGTAGATTTTCCAGCTATTGCCGCGTTCCGACGCGTACAATAGAGATTTGCCATCGGGTGAAAAACTTACGTCGGTTTCCTGCTCGGGCGTGTTGGTGATGCGTTTAGTAATGCCACCTTCCAGCGAACTCACGAACACTTCTCCCCGGAACAAGAAAGCTACTTCCTTCCCACTGGGTGAAACGGCCATGCCGCGAATACCGCCGCTCACGGGCATTACTTTCTCGTTATTACTGCGGGAATCCGAAGCAATGCTTACACTCAGTTTCTGCGGCTTTCCGCCGGGAGCCATTATGTACAGATCGCCATCGTAACTAAAACTTAACGTTCCGTTCTGAGCCTGACTCAGAAAACGGACGGGGTGTTTCTTAAACGAAGTAAGGGCCTGAGGCTGCGATGGGTTATCTAACGACAGTTTGTATACGTTAAATGAACCATTGCCTTCACTCAAGTATACCAGACTTTTGTCACCGTCGGCAAAAATGGGATTCCGATCTTCTCCGGCGAAGCTGGTGATCTTGGTGTGCTTTCCTGCTTTCGCGTCATATACCCATAAATCACGGGCAATTGACGAGACGTGGTGTTTCCGCCAGGCGTTTTCACCGCCTTTTTTATCGTGGTAGACCAGCTTACTACCGTCCTTGTTAAACTTCACGTCTTCGGCGGGCGTAGTGAAAATCTGCTCAACCCGACCTCCCTGCGTTGCAACCTGGTATAACTCGGGCTGTGAAGCCGTGGGAAACTGGCGGTTACTGGCTAAATCCAGACGAGCCGAACCAAAGATGACTTTCTTGCCGTCGGGCGTAAAATCGTAGGGATACTCAGCGGCCGAGTGTGAGGTAATGCGGCGGGGTTCCCCCCCGTCCAGACTCATCACAAATACGTCGAAGTTCCCGTAACGGTCGGAAGCAAAGGCGATAGACTTCCCATCGCGTGACCAGACCGGCATGAAATCATGGGCCTCATGGGAGGTTAAAGGCGTGGCTACGCCGCCCGTCGAAGCTACTTTCCAGAGGTTTCCTTTGTAGGTAAATACAATTGTTTTGCCGTCAGGCGAAATCGAAGGATAACGCAGCCACGAGGGCGTTTGCTGAGCCTGAGCCATGAGGGCCAGACTACTCAGCAAAAGGGTCGTAAACAGTTTTTTCACAATGGGTGTATTAGTTTGAGACGATTGGCAAGATACGGAATTTGGAAATAGAATACGTGATTCTGTGCCCGAACAGCCCTTTTATGAGATAAAAGATGCTCTAAAAGAAAAATCCCCAAACGATGTTTCGTTGGGGGATTTAAGTATCCGTTTACTTCAGTTCTACGCTCTTTCCTTTTTCACTTCAGCCATCACATCCAGTTCGGTGGCTTTTCGTTTTTTCTCCCTATCAATGGCAATAGGACTCCCGAAAATGTAGAAGAGCTTTTTGCGTAATCCTTTGGCTTTTTTCACATCGGCAATAATATCATTTACCTCATGAAAGTTGATCATCAACGGATTTGCTTTCTGACTAATGTTCGTAGTAATGCCATATACCGGCGGCTCGTCTTCGTGTTGATACGTGCCAAAGATACGATCCCAGAAAATGAAGGTAGCACCAAAGTTTTTGTCAATATACTTCGGCTGTGAACCGTGATGCACGCGGTGATTGGAAGGCGTTGCAAAAATATACTCTATCCAACGCGGCATTTTACGAATGTACTCGGTGTGAACCCAGAATTGAAATAACACGGCAATCTGGTTAGTCGTAAAGAAAATAATGGGATGAAAACCAAGCAGAGCGACGGGCAAAAAGAAAACCGTTTTAAGATTCTGAATCCAGCTCAAACGGAAGGATACGCTCAGGTTATACCGCTCGCCGGAATGATGGACTACGTGCGTAGCCCACCAGAAGCGTTGTTCGTGCGAAACGCGATGAGCCCAGTAACTGCATAAGTCGAAGATGACGTAACAGGGAATGAACGTCCACCAGTTGAGCGACATCCGCCAGGGTAACTGATTGTAAATCCAGACCACGGCAAACAAGAGGCTGAATTTCAGCGTTGCCCCGACCACTAACGAACCTAATCCCGTTAATACGGAACCAATGGTTTCGCTCTTGTCGTAGTAAGGATTTTCCTGAAAATACGAGATAATCATTTCCAGAGCGGTAAAGAAAATCATCACGGGCACGGCCCAGAGAATCAGGTTCGGAGCTGCTTTTTCCAATTCGGAAAGATTGTCCAGCGGAATTTTTGGGGCTCCAAATAAGGCATTTGGAATTAAGAGTAATAGTTGTGTAGCAATCATCTGATAGATTGGAATGGTGAGCAGATGAACCGATGCTATGCAAACTTACTATTTGACTGCATCGGCCTGACCAATATGCCAGAATATATCAGGGATAACCCGCCAAAGAACCTAGTTGTTCATCTTATTTGTCATTTATAGGGTCTATTTTTCTGAGGCTATGCCTCAGAAAATAATTTTTTACTACTCTCTGCGTTTGAATAATCAGATAGATATATACCTAGTTTCTTCGAGTAGGAAACCGGGGTTTATCTAAATTCCGCAGTTATGAAAAGGAATAAAAAAATAATTAGAAAGGAATAATGAGCTAATGTACTTAGGTTTTAAAAGGTCTGTTTTCTCTTATTTTTTTTATTAAATCACAATATATTACTATCGATTATTAAAAAAAACGCCACAAGTTGAGTAAAAATAAACCAATGTTTATACAAAGTTCTCTCAACCAACTCTTTATATAAGTATTTATACTTAAAAATCCTTACCCAAGAAATAGATAAGGATTTTTAAGTAAGGACTTGAATGCTTAACTTTGAGCCTAAATTTTTATTTATTAGCGGATTAGCGAATTCCAGACGTAACTTATGTCTGGAATTTTTTATGGCCTATATTATCAAATATAGAATTAAAACTGAAATTTATACAATATTGTTAAACATTCTTTTAAGCTCGGTAATTCTTCTCTATAGGATACCTATATTTATACTTAAATAGTTACCTAAGTCAATTACTTACATTGAAACCTGGGTTATTGATGATATGCTAATACTTTTCAATTAAGAATTTATTACATAAGCATATCTTCTGATATCCAGTATTTATTTACTCTTCTTTAGTAGTATGACTGGTTTATATCACTCGGTCCACTATTGAAGAATACTTTAATTTAAAAGAGTAGATCATACCCATTTTAAAAACAAAAGGCCTATCCATAATGAGGAGTAGGCCTTTCTTCTGTTCAATCATTAAAGCCGCCACTTTTCTAATTGAACTTATGATATGGTAACGCAAACTTTCTACTTTTTGTTGTTTTCAGAAACCACTATTTTCAATGAATTTAATTTTCAAGCTGATCCTGTAAATCCTGCGATAATTTAGAGAAAAAATTCAGTCCGGTTAAGCCCTCCACCTCACGTACACTAACTTTATACTGTTTCCAGTCTTTGGTAGTCTGATCCTGGCTATTAGGCATATTGATTGCAAATACCTCCACGTTTTCCTTAGTAATCCGATCCAGATCATTTTCACCGGTGGGTAGCATGAGAACGACTTTCCAAAAGCGGCGGGGTACGCTGATTTTACCGCCAGCAATGGAACTTGCCTCGCCTGAAGTTCCTTTGCCTCCATCACCAAAACTTCCTGCATATATATAGGCTTCCCAACCTGACTTTACTTTCGTACGGCAGTAATCTTCTACATCTTTCCACAAGCCCTGTTTTAAAGCAGGTGCCTGCGGAATAATATTTGTCATGACGAAAGTGGTTGAATTATCATTTTCTGTACTGCTACGGTCCCCTGCTGGACATAACTGCCCCCGATCAAAACCGGTATTATTGTAATCAGTAGGCCGAATACGGGCAAAATTAAGAGGTAGTGCATCGTCAATCAGGTAGGTATTTTCAGCGGTAAAATTTCCTAAATCACTCGCCTGTACATGCCAGCTGGCCCAACGGGAAATGCCCCGGGTAGTCTGGTAAGAAAGCGTAAACTGAAGTTTTTCCAGCAGAAATTCCGTTGCTATGCTTTCGTCCTGGTTACTAATAACCGTTGGATATCCCAAAGTTGATTGAGGAAATAAAGTTTTATCTGAATGATCTGGTGTTATTGGTTTTAAACGGCATCCCGTAACCAGAAACATACAGGCACCGCTTAGTACCAGATTATAAAATAGCTTCATCAAAAGACGAGAATAAAAATGTAAACTATTGTAAACCATTACGGATTCAAGATTTTAAAAGTATGCTCCTATTGCAATCCTTAAACCCTTACCAAAGGTAGTGCATTTGATTCAAACAAAGCTGATTCTGAGTGTAGCGTATATGAGCAGATTCCTGACTCTAGCCCCACAGCGGTTCATCTGAGCATCCATTTGAAACGCCAAGCGTTACCTGCCATTCAGGCCTGCCTTACTAGGGTTTGAACTTTTCAGAAAAGCCTGATGACGTAATCTTTTTAGCATTTTATTGAAGTTGGTTAGCTAATTCTATCCAATCGCATATTCCATAACATACTGATTTACAGAAATAAATACTATGATAAACAGACAGAATGCAAAGGAATTAATTCTTTTTTCATATAACTATACACCATCAGTGCAGTCGATGATTACCCTCTTGCCATAAGTGAGTTTTAGTACATCATTTCATACTAGTGCTATGAAACTGATCTGTTCGATTGAGGTAACCTGTTCGAAAGCACAATCCGTTTATTACCCAAAATATAGGTACAAGGTATCTGGATTAGTACGATGTTCATACTTGATTAAGGAATCCAGGTTATAGTAACTACCGTTTATGAATATGAAATTACTATCCGTAAACATACTCGTCTTGCCGCCCTGGATTTCAATTTGATCCAACTTATACCCATCCATAAAGCGTAAGATATAGACCGTTATTGTATTACTATTGGTAACGATCGTTTTCAAACGTTGCTGATTTGTATCAGACGGAGTATCCGTACCGGGCTGAATGGACTCGGTTTTTGTACAGCCCGAAAAAACAGCACTCATAAGCAGGAATAAAATCAATCGCTTCATAGCTTCACTAATTAGAAAATGTTTGTATAATTTCTGTATAACCGAATTTGATAATTAGATGCATTACTTAGTAGCGATTCTTTGAATAATCGACTTCTCAAATACGCCCGTAGACTGCACTTTCAGTGGTTTGTCAAAATCATTACTGTTACTAACCTAGCGGGCATCGGTTTCTTTAAGACTAATAACAATACGAGTTTGTGTATCATCTAACGCCGCAAGACTGGTTTCGAATAATCCCATGACAATACTTGGTGTATAAACCGGATCTCTTTCTACTACTACGTATGCTACACTGCTCATCAATTTCCGTTTTTGCTCGAATGTATAACGTCGATAAAATGTGTAAATCCTGTAGCAATAATCCCATTGGTAAGGTCAATGTATTCCGTTGGGAGGCCACTTAACTGGTATCCTTCCAAGGTCTTTTCAAAGGCATCGTTTAGGGGGACGGAAACCACTGTATCAATAGGGAATTTAGGTTAATTGCCTTTAAAGGTTCGAAGTGATACTGGAATATCCTGACTTTTTACAAAAAAATGTGTCAGGAAAAGTAGGGCTACTAACTTACTCATGCGGGATAAAAGGTATTAGAAAGGATTTCTGGGTTAAATAACCAGGTACAAAGAAACATTCGATTATTTGCAAACTTATTATCGTTTCTAATCTTTATTTCAATAATGCGTAAAAAGCAGACAATGACTTATTGTGTCATCAAAATCAATGCAGAAATACTGGAAAGATTTACTAACGTGAAATTAGATGACCCCTGAAAGCAGCTTTACTGGATGAATACTTCAATAGGTAATTCACTATTATTTAAAGTATGTAGAAATGCATAAACCCTCTTTGATTCAAAAGAAAACGCTGACTAGTAAATACACCAAATCAAGGTATACTATATAGTTACATCAGCCGTTCGTTTTCAGAAATAGATGGGTTGAGCCGCTGCGTACCTTCAAAGATCAATTATCTACGCACGGAATTAGTAGGTTAAGATAGTATGCGTATTCGCCTTTTAGATAAACGTTGTGTTTATGTAAACTTTACATCAAAATCGGCATTTAAAGTAAGGTAGAGATAAGGCTTGATAAAAAGATAGATCCCTCCTTTTAATCGGCATAACGCTTCCCTGATGATTTAGTGAAGCACTGGTAAATCCACGTGGCTTCCCCAAAATGAACAGATGGTATGCCACAGTTCTATGATCGAACCATAACCTTCTGGTTTAGGGATAAAGGCGTTCACTCCTCTTTGGTAAGCCTCTTCAATCAGTTGAGGTCGATTATGAACGGAAAACATCAGGATAGGGATGGCCTTCCACTGAGATTTTTTTAGCTCTTCCATCATATCAAACCCGTTCATTCCTGGCAAGTCATAATCCAACAGAATGATGTTAGGTGTAAACGTATTGGTTTCTAAAAACTCCAAAGCACTTTCTGCGGTCTCTACACATTTGAATTCACAGGAGATATTACTTTTTTTATGTCCTCTTTCAAGTAAATCTCGGTAGTCTCTATCGTCTTCTACAACTAAGATCAAAGGCTTTGTCATGGGTATCTTTTCGGGTTGAAGTA